>NZ_JAPEHW010000009.1 GCF_028875915.1 Pseudoalteromonas sp. G4 | reverse complement strand
GACTTGCTCACTTAAACCATCTTGTTGATATGATAAATTAGTAACCGTTTCAAACGAATTAACCAGTGTCTTAATATCTTCAACAAGCTGTGCTTCAATTTGTTTTAAGTTTGAAATCATCCCTTGGTTATTTTCGATAACCGCGTTAAATCCTTTGGCGAGTGTGCCAAGCTCGTCACTTCTGCTTTCATCTAAACGAATGGTTAAGTCACCGTCTTGTTTGCCCATAGCAAATAATTTATCAGAGATCGCCGCGATACTACGCGCAATATGATTTGCTTGAAAAACCATTAGAACAATAAATACCAGAGCAATAACAATGCTAACTCCCATTGTTTTTAACAAAGCATTGCTGACTTGATCTGTTGTTTCACTGCTTGGTAATAGCGCAACGAGTTTAAGGCCTGTGCCATCAAGCTCTTGGCTTGCGACATAATGCTCAACACCATCTAAATCATGTTTTTCAATTAAAGCGTGATTTGTTACAGCTGATTGAGCCACTAATTTAGCAATAGCATGGTATTTTGAAATATTTGTAAACGCCTCACCCACTAAATTTTCATTTGGGTGTGCTGCGATGGTATTATCTGATTTAACTAAGAAAACATAACCTGATTGCCCAATTTTATTACTTTTTATAATCTCAGTAATGCGACTGATATCATAGCCAAGGCCTGTTAGGCCATAGACTTTGCCAAGTTGTTCTACTTTTACATTTACATAGGCAATAAGTTTATTTGTTTCTTGATGGATAGCAACTGCAAGTTGTTGTTTTAGAGGCTTTTGCATAAAGCTATAAAACCAACTATCACGAGTATCACTGCGCGACATTGTTTTTAAAATGCCATCGTTTTGATAATACTTGCCTGTTATATTCGACACCCAAAAAACCACTGCTGCATCATTTTTAGCTTTAATATGCTGGAAATAGGCTTGGATCTCAGGCCATTGATTTGAATTTTCACCTTCAAAAGCCCAATTTGTTAGGTAGGTGTTTTGCTCCATCGCATGAGCAAGTGCTAATGGTGTATTCAACTCAGCACGAATACTTGCTTCAACTTTACCAAGTAATGCCGGGAAGTATGTTTTATCATTAAATTTTTCAAATACTTGATTAAACTGAACACTTGTAAAAAGCGTAGAAAGTAAGGTACTTAAAACCAATGCACAGGTTATGGTTAAAATTAATGCGTTACGAATACTAATATTTAGACGTGTTTTCATACTACTGCTATTTATTGTAATTGTTTATGACCAATCAACATGTTGAGAGGCTAAATTGTTGAAGATTTTATTATAATTGGTACAAAGTTTCGAGCAGTAAGGTCAGTTTAACCTTGCAAAACCAGGTTAAACCAAACTTAAGTATGAGATTAATGGTTAATCGTTATTTAAACCGTGAATTCTGATATGAGTGAATTTAATTCCATCGCCAAGTTGTTTAATCGTTGTAATTGCTGCTGATCTGCAACAGCAATATCATTAAATTCTTTCGATAAATCAGCAATCTGCACCGCAGATTCGTTAATATGTTGAATTACAACATTTTGCTCTTCTGTCGCTGTTGCGATTTGCTGGTTCATATCTTTAACAGCAGTAATACTAGAATCTATGGTTGCCAATATTTGTGCAGAACTTGCAGATCTATCACTAACTTTGGCTGTAGTTTCATTACCCTGAGCAATTGCATTTAATACAATTTCGGTAGAGCGTTGAAATTGATCAATTTGACCACGTATCTCTTGCGTCGAACTTTGTGTTTTACTTGCTAAAGTTCTTACTTCGTCAGCAACAACCGCAAAACCACGTCCTTGCTCACCCGCCCTAGCAGCTTCAATGGCTGCATTGAGTGCCAATAAGTTAGTTTGCTCAGATATCGCATTAATTACATCAACTATTGAATTAATGGATTCTGCCTGCCCTGCTAATTCTTGGATATGCTGATATGCTTGACCCATTACTTCAGTAAGCTGTCCCATTGCTTCGGAGCTTGAGCTCATATGTTCAATACTTTGTTGCGTATCACTTACTGCACGCTCACTGGTATTCGCAGTATCAAGTGCTAAATGCGATACCTCTGAAACCGTGGTGCCCATTTCTGTAATGGCAGAAGCAACTTGCTCACTTAATGCGTCTTGATTTGCTGATAGATTTGTTACTTGGTCAAACGAATCAACCAAAGATTGAATATCTTGCCCCATTTGCAGTTCGATGGCTTTTAGTTTGATCACCATTGATTGGTTATTTGCAATAACAGCATTAAAGCCTCGGGCAAGTTCACCTAGTTCATCCTGCCGCGAGTCATCTAATCGCAAAGTTAAATCACCGCCTTGATTGCCCATATCAAGTAGTTTTTGACTGATACTGGCAATACTCTTTGCAATGCGGTTTGCTATCCACACCATTATCACAATAAACAAAGTGGCGATAATGCAATTAACGGCAATGGTTTTGTACATAGCAGAAGATATCTTATTACTCATCTCACTCATTGGCATTACCGCTACCAAATGCCAACCAATATCTTCTAAGGCTAAACTTGCTACAAATGAGTCAGCACCATTAAGTGCTAATTGGGTTAATTGTGGCTCTTTGCTATTTTGTGTCTTACTCAAAAAGTTTGAAAGTGGTTGATATTTATCAATCGACTGATAACTTTTGCCTACAAGTGCCTGATTAGGGTGTGCTGCGATATTACCGTCTGATTTTAAAAGAAAAACATACCCTGTTTGGCCAATTTGATTCTGGCTCACAATCTCAATTATTTTACTAATATCATAACCAAGACCAGTTAAACCTAGCTCTTGCCCGTTATGATTTACTTTGACATTAATAAATGCGGTTAAACGTTTGGACTGTTGATCAACATCAACTGCAATTTGCTGGTGAATAGGCGAAGACATAAAATTAAAAAACCACTGATCGCGTTCACTTGATGCAGACATTATTTTTAATATGCCATCGTTTTGATAGTACTTGAGGCTTTGATTTGATACCCAAAACACCACCGCCGCATCGTTTTTATCTTTAATATTAGAAAAATAACGCTGTATTGTTGGCCACTCACTTTCATTCTCACCATTTATTGCCCACTGGCGAATAAAATCGTTTTGTTCTAACGCACGCGATAGCGCAATTGGTACATTTAATTCTGCTCGAATACTTGCTTCAACCTTGCCAAGTAAAGCAGGGAAATATTCGTTTTCGTTAAATTCATCAAACACAGAATTAAATTGTGAACTGCTAAAAAGTGTTGTGAATAACGTTGTAAGAACAAGCGCAAGGGTTATTGTTGCGATAAGTGCGTTGCGAATACTGATATCTGAAAGCTTCATAAAACATCATTTTGATAAGCGATATAAAAAGCATAGACCAAAATGACATTTATAAAATTGATATTGTATTTATTCGAATAAAAACAATATCAAGAGAGAAAGTCACTGCGTTTTAAAACACAGTGACTATTAAAGTGATTAATCGTTAGTTAATAATGTTTTATTAAGCCACTGCTCTTGTTCCCAAAGCACATGTAAAATACTTTCACGCGCCCGATAACCATGCCCTTCGTATGGCAACATCACCAACCTAGCTTCTTTCCCAAGACCCTTTAACGCGTTATACATACGCTCAGATTGCATTGGATAGGTACCTGAATTTGGATCTTCCTTACCGTGAATCATCAGCATAGGTTCATTGATTTTTTCAGCATGGAAAAACGGTGACATCGACGCGTATACACTTTGACCTTGCCAAAAGTCACGCTCTTCACCCTGAAAACCAAACGGCGTTAGTGTTCGGTTATAAGCTCCGCTTCTTGCGATGCCAGTTTTGAATAAGTCACTGTGAGCCAATAAATTCGCGACCATAAATGCGCCATAAGAATGGCCAGCAATAGCAATACGAGACTTATCAGCAATGCCTTTATCTACCAGCACATTTACAGCGGCTTCAGCACTACTTACTAATTGCTTTCTGAAAGTATCATTTGGCTCCTTTCCATCAACACCAACTATCGGCATTTTAGGATCATCAAATACGGCAATGCCATTAGCAAGATAAGGCATTGGTCCCCAATAACCGATATACGTAAATTCATAAGGTGAATCACGAACTTGTGAGGCAACGTCTTTGTCTTTGTATTCCAATGGGTAAGCCCACATTAACACCGGTACTTTGCCACCCTCATAGTTAGCTGGTAAGTATAAGGTGCCGCTTAAAGACACCCCGTCATCACGGGTATAATTAATTTGTTCTTTTTTAATGTTTTTAAATTGTGGGTATGGATGCGCAAAGTCGGTAAACTTTTCCAGCGAGTTCTGCTTTAAATCACGAAGATAAAAGTTAGGCTGCTCCGTTTTTGATTCACGTAACGTCACAAGTTTTTCGGCGTTACCATCAAGTACCGCTCTCACACGTTCATAATACGGCGATTCACTTTGCCAAATGCGCGTTGATGAGCCCGTTTTGATATCAAATCTGTCTAAAAATGGAATATTTCCTTTATTTGATGCACCAATACCAGTCAGATGCATATAGCGTTCACCGACGACTTTTACAATCCGTGTACCATATTCAGATAAACCATAAACAAAATCGCCCGGATCTTTATAAGCATCATTATATGAACGTTCATTAAATAACACACGCGGGCCGTCTGGATCATTTGGGTTAATGATCTGCATGCGCACTTGTCTATCGCTAAAACGCCAATCACTTAAAATGGCTACGTTATCATTAGCCCATTCGATTCCAGAAAAGCGACGTTCAACTTTGGCGAATAACTTAGCTTCGCTCTTAAATGGTGCTTTCCAAGTGTACACATGATCATGATATGGTACGTCTTCTTTCATCGAGCCACCATCTTGTGCCTGTGCCCAAACTAGCGTAGCTGGCTTATCTGAACGCCATGAAAAACTGCGTTTATCTGTGCGAACACTATCAAATCCTTGTGGAATATCTTCAGCTAATTTTTGCTTTGCTATATTTGCGATCACTTTGCCATCCATTGTTATCACTTGCCAATCTTTAGCAAATCGCGAATAAGGTACTAAATAAGAAAATGGCGCTTCTATTTGCCCTAGCAAAATATATTCACTGTTTGGTGAAGCTCTAAATGAGCTTATAATTCCAGGGCCTGTTAAATAAGTAACCTCGCCTTTAAGCGATACTTTTGCCAATCTACTTAAGCCATAAAATTCAAACAGCGATTTATCAAGCGGTGTTTGTAATAAGTTTTGGTAAGTACGTACAGGCGCTTTTTCACCACTTGTTTGTGAAATAACAGGCACAACCGGCGCAGATTCAGCTGTTGGTGCGTCTTTATTTATGTTTGCTACAACATTTACCAACACACCTGTGCTATTTGGTAACCAGCGATATGGCATTGAAGTAATCACTGAATTAAGCGCTACGCTCTTAACCTGCGTTAGTTTTTGCGCTGCAATATTAAAGAGATATAAGTTCGCTTGCTCGGCCTGCTCTATAAAAAACGCCAAATATTCACTATTTGGTGACCAAGAAGGCGATAAAATTCGTCCATCCGGCAAACCCGTAATATTAATTTTCTTACCCGTTTTTAAATGTTTAAAAGAGATAGATAAATACTTTGAGTAAGGCCTAGAACGCGAAAAATTTTTAGGATTAAGTTGAATACCTGCTAATTTTAACTCAGGTTTACTCAGCTCTTTTAACGTTGCAATACGTTGGCGTTCAAAAAATGCCATCCATTTGTTATTAGGAGATAGTCGTGTTGACGGTGCAAGCTTAGCATCAACTACATCAGCAATTGCTTTACTGGGTAATTTATAGCCTTCTTGTTGCTCGGCTTTGGCGTGAGTTAGGGTAATCAAACACCCTACTACAATCCAATTAAAGAGTTTCATTTTATTTCCTTGTTATTTTTAACCATTTAAGAGCCTGATTATTTACTCTGTTTTTTTAGTTTTAATCCAAAACCTTCAATGACTTACTGATAAATCATTTTCACAATATTTAAAAAATCATTTCATCTCAAGCAATTGCGATAAGAATACGATAAAATTTGTAAAGTTATTTCTCCTTTTGGAAGTTATGTGAAAGTCCTTGTGATTGGCTATGTTTGGCCTGAACCTAAATCATCTGCCGCTGGCAGTCATATTTTATCAATTATGCACACCTTTTTGAGTAATGGATGGCAAGTTGAATTTGCATCAGCAGCACAAAAAACACAGCATATGTTTGATTTGGAAAGCGCGGGCTTTACGACATCTGAAATTACATTAAATTGCGATAGTTTTAATGATTACATCTTAGGTTTAAACCCTGACATTGTAATGTTTGACCGCTTTATGATTGAAGAGCAATTTGGTTGGCGAGTTGATACTTATTGCCCTAATGCGTTAAAAATTCTTGATACGGAAGATTTACAAAGTGTTAGAAATGCGCGTCACGCAGCGCATAAAGCTAATCGTGAATTACAAAGTGAAGATTGGGCAAGTGATCTTGCTAAACGGGAAATAGCAGCAATTTTGCGCTGTGATTTATCTCTGATTATTTCAGATTTTGAATTGAGTTTGTTAATCGAGCACTACAAGCTAGATAGCAATTTGCTTCATCACTTACCCTTTATGCTGGACACAGCTAAGTTACAACAAAACCCAAATTACAATGAACGACAGCATTTCGTCACAATCGGTAATTTTAGACATGCCCCTAACTGGGATAGCGTACTTTATTTACAATTTTTATGGCCGTCAATCCGTAAGCAATTGCCGCAAGCAGAACTTCATATTTATGGCTCTTACCCGCCTCCAAAAGCCACAGCACTTACAAACACTAAACAAGGTTTTATTGTTAAAGGTTGGTGTGATGACGCCTATGAAGTAATTAAAAATGCCAAAGTATTATTTAGCCCATTACGTTTTGGCGCAGGTATTAAAGGTAAGTTTTTAGATGCTATGGCATGTGAAACGCCCTCAATAACCACCCAAATTGGTATTGAAGGTATGTTTGATGAGTGTAATTGGCCAGGATTAGTTGCTAATACCGATGAAATGCTGATTGAAAATGCAATTTCGCTTTATCATGACGAAGCACTCTGGCAGGAAAAATCAGGTTTATGTCATTCGGCGATTAAAGCAAAATTTGCAATGCCATCACTTGCAAGTGCCTTAATTGAGCGTGTAAACGCCATTAAAGACAATCTTGCAGAGCACAGGTTAAATAATTTTGTTGGTGCCATGCTAAAACACCATAGTCATGCAAGCACAAAATACATGTCACAGTGGATCACTGAAAAAAATAAAAAGCGCTAAAAGTGCCCCTATTCCACAAAGTTTAAAAGAGAAGCACACTGTGATTGCGCTTCTCGTTTACAAACTATAACAATTCTCATTACATTACAGTTTTATTACAATGTAACATATTGTACTTTGCCTACGCCTTCAACTTGGACAATAAACTGCATGAATTTAAAACAAAAACTATTGCTTTCTTTTATTACTCTCGCTTTGTTACCTATTGTTATTATCACAATAATCTCAATTTCTATTTCAAATAGCGCACTTGAAAAACAGGCCTTTAATCAACTTACGTCTATTAAAAATATCAAAGCAACTGAAATTCAAAATTACTTTGAGCAAAGTAAAGCTGATTTATCATTGATAGCGTCTTCATGGAAAAACTTTGGAGATGTGACTAATCAGCAACTAGCTGAAAAAAAACATGATTACTTCACTCGCTTTATTACCACAAATCAGTATTACGATTTGTTTTTAATAAATTCAGACGGCGATATTTTTTATTCGGTTGCAAAAGAAGCCGATTACAACACTAATTTATTACATGGCCCCTATAAAAATTCAGGCCTTGGTAAGTTATTTACTCAAACATTGGAAAAGTCCAAATTTAATATCATCGATTTTACACCTTACGCACCAAGTAATAACGAGCCTGCTGCATTTATTGCACAACCTCTAATTCAAAACGGTGAAATTAAAGGGGTAATTGCGCTTCAGCTTTCAATAACAAAAATCAACAAGCTAATGCAACAACGTGATGGTATGGGTGAAACAGGTGAGTCTTATATTGTTGGTGAAGATAAACGACTGCGTTCAGATTCATATTTAGATCCTGTAGGCCGCTCGGTTAAAGCAAGTTTTGCAGGTAATATCGCTGACAATGGTGTTGATACCGTAGCCGTAAAACAAGGTTTAAATGGTATAAGTAGCACTGAAATAATTAAAGACTACAATGACAACGCTGTCCTATCTGCGTTTATGCCCGTTAGTTTTGAAAATCTAAATTGGGTTCTCATAACTGAAATTGATGTTGCTGAAGCGTTTGCAGCAACAACTAAAATGAAAACATCCATTTTATTTATTGCTTTTATAAGTTTACTGATTGTGTGCATTTCAGCATTACTGATCACGCGTTCCATCTTATTGCCTATTGGCGGCGAACCTAAAGCAATGCACAAACTTGCAATGCAAATTGCTGATGGCGATTTAACGTATGATTTTAGTCAAAATGACAATGCACATGGTTTATTTAAATCGATGAAGCAAATGAATCAAAATTTATTCCGCGTTATCTCAAGTATATTATCTTCAAGTGCGCAATTATCGAATACTGTTGAGCAAACAAGTGCAACAAGTATGCAAGCAAAAGCAAGCCTAAAAGAACAGCATATAAATATCGAAACAGTGTCATCAGCAATGCATGAAATGACCATGACAATTGAAGAAGTGGCGAACAATGCAAAAGATTCTTCAGAGCAAACCCAATTAGCGGCATTAAAAAGTACCGAAGCAAATAAAGATATAAACCAAGCCTTAATTGCAACAGAAGAACTGAAAGCATCTTTGACTGAGGCAAATGAAATAATAAAACAAGTTGAGAAAAAAAGTTTAGGAATTAATTCAGTACTTGAAGTGATCCAAGGCATCACTGAACAGACAAACTTACTCGCTCTTAATGCGGCAATAGAAGCAGCACGTGCGGGAGAGCAAGGTCGTGGCTTTGCTGTTGTCGCTGATGAAGTACGACAACTAGCATTTAAAACACAACAATCTACTGCCAATATCGAAAAAATGATTCAAGAACTGCAATCAGATACACAATCTGCAGTCTTAACCATTGAACAAAGTACAACGCTTGCAAATACAACGCTAACTAAAGCACAAAGTAGCAAAAATACGATGATGAATCTGTTAAATGATATGGAAGTGATTACATTAAATTCTGAAACCATCGCAACAGCAGCATCTCAGCAAAGTATTGCTTCGGAAGAAATTAATCAAAGTATTATCGCTATTAACAATGCGGCTATTGAAAATGCATCCGGTGCAGAACAAATTGCAGCGGCGAGTGAAGAGTTAAAAGCCCTTACTCACAGCTTAAATAAATTAAGCGCGCAATTTAAACTAGATTAGTTTTGAAATGTTATAAAAGCGGCGAAAGTCGCTTTTTTGCTTAGTGTAAACAGCGTTTTGCTAAAGCCAGCTCTTCCTCAGAAATATCAGTTACTGCAATGGGTAAGTAATTTCTTTTTATAGAATCAATCTCACCGTTTTGTTTCATACTGTCAATCGCTTGTTGTAACTTAACAACCATCACGTTTGGTAAAGCATTATTTAGTGCTAAAAAGTTTCCCAATAACTTATCATCGTTAATATGATAAGCAGGTTTTACCTCATCTGCCTGTAAGCGTTTGTTATCAATATGAAATTGTAATGTATTTGCTGATGCAATAAACAAATCTAACTTGCCCAGTTTAAATGCTGTGATTTCAGCAAATTTTTCAGAATAGTTAATATAGTGCTTATGCTCCTCCAATCCCCAATTTTGAAGAATGTTTTCATAAACATCCCCTTTGTGTAAACCCACAGTAAACTTTTTAAGTTGTTGATGATTGTAAATATGAATATCACTACGTTTTGCCAATTTATAAAAACATGCGGGGCTTGAAACCAAAGGTCCGACCCATTGAAAATGTACCTCACGCTCAGGCAAGCGAGATGTAGAAATTAAACCAGCAAATCGTTTTGATTGGGCTAAAGCCATCGCCCTTTGCCATGGAAATAATTTAAACTTGCAGCGTAAATCTGCAATTTCACATGCTCGTTTTACAATATCGTGGTTTATACCCACAATATTATCTTCTTCAAGAAAGTTGTAAGGCGGAAATTGCTCAGTAAAAATAGTAATTACTGGTGATTCGTTGGCTTTAATTAAAAATGGTGCATGCAACGCAACCAAAAATAACCAAATCCCGTATCTGAAATTCAAATTAAGTCCCGATAAATAGTGCGCTCTTTTTTAAGTATAATTAATTTATTATATTTATTGATATTAAACATAAACAAAACTAGACAAAACGTAAATAAAACTTAAAATTTGCAGGTCAACACATTTAATAGATTTACACATTGAACACTGCTAGTTTCACGCAAAAACGCCGCTTTATTGTAAAGCTAGGAAAGATGCTACATAAATTCGGCACTCCCGCGTATCGTTTAGAAGCTCACTTGGAGAATCTAACGACATTCCTCGGTTTGAAAGCCTCTTTTATCATTACGCCCACCGCTTTAACCTTTGTTATTTGGACGGAAGGCCATGAAGATGAATACACGCATGCTGCAAGGGTTTCTCCAGGAGAACTTGATTTAGGTGCGTTAGCCCGTACAGATGAATTAGTTGATAAACTGGCTGATTACACAATAACGCTTGAACAAGCTGATTTAGCACTTGATGAAATTGCGAATATGCCTAATCCTTATAATCGCTTTGCGACCGGTCTGGCATTTGCAATGTCAGGTGGTGCGTTTGCGATGCTAATGGGCACAAGTTGGAATGATGTACTGTGGTCTTTCTTAATTAGTACCGTTGTATATTTGTTTGTACTGTGGTCCGAAAAGTCAAAGCGTGTTGCTCATATGCTGGAACCAGTAGTTGCAATTGTTGCTGCAATTTTTGCGTGTGCTATCAGCGCTTATATCGATCCAGGTATTAATATTCGAATGGTTATTTTATCTGCCATCATCGTATTTATTCCAGGCCTTGCATTAACGCTTGGTTTAGCTGAACTATCCGCTCGCCATTTGGTGTCTGGTACAGCTCGGGTTATGGATGCATTAATGTTGCTGTTCAAACTTTATTTTGGTGCATTCCTTGGTATCGCAGTAGGCTTTGCCCTGTTTGGTCAGGCTGATTTTGTTGCTCCACCGCAAATCCCTAAATGGACTGCTTGGCTTGCTATTGCCATTTTATGTATGAGCCTCATCATAATTTTTAGAACTAAAGCAAAACATGCTACTTGGTCTATCATTGCAGGCTTTGTTGCATATGGCGCTAGTATTGCAGGTGCATTCTATCTTGATTATGCCTTAGGCACGTTTGTTGGTGCATTTGCAGTTGGTGTTTACAGTAACTTTTTTACCCGAGTCGCAAATGCCCCAGCCTGTATTGTTGCTATGCAAGGCTTAATTGTACTAGTACCAGGAAGTAAAACGTATATTGGTTTAAATTCTTTAATTTCTGGGCAAGAATTTATTGCAAGTACGGGCATTGGCCAGCAAACTTTTTTAATTTTTATGTCATTAGTCGCAGGTTTAATCTTCGCGAATGTAGCATTGCCACCTAAGAAAAGCCTCTAAGAATTCACTCTTTTATTACATCATGGCGATCATTTAGTCGCCTTGATGTAATTTTCAATTGCTTTGAATATACCCTCTTTATACTCAATTTAATCGTTCATACATCACAACAACTTAATTTAAAGCTATTTACTTAAACCTTCTTAAATCTAGTAATTTAAACAGTTAAATTTAATTACCATTTCTACAAGAATCGATCTTACAGATGTCCAAAATAGACATAGACATAGACATAGACATAGACATAGACATAGACATAGACATAGACAACTAAAATAAAGATAAGAGTAACGCATTCAAATATCTTTAAGAGGTTTAAATTCATTATGGACTTCACAAATCACTACTAAAACTTGTATTTGTCTAATAACCTAACAGTATTAAGTTAACCTAAGCCCTTGATTAATGCAGATGACAATTAAAACGCATAAGAAACACTTTAAGTAATATTAACTTATTAAATAAATTTAAAATTTAAATTCCTTATTTATCATTTAGTTATACGTTTCATTTGCATATTTCACAATGATTCATCTGAAATCAATACCATTCACAACTAATCATGTAGCTATTACCACACCCAAGTGATTTCGCTTGTTTAATTTATGACACCACATTAAGCGGCTTGATCACTTGGGTACTTTCACAAAGGAAAATAACAAATAAAACTTATTATATAGCAAGGGGAAACAATGGCTTTATCTACCAAAACAAAATTAAGCATCGCTATTAGTCATGCTTTAATAGCTGCAAGTATCTCTTCTTCTCATTTATATGCAGCTGAAGAATCTAATTCAGCAGAGCAAAGCGATGTTGAAGTTATTCAAGTTAGAGGGATCCGCGGCAGTTTAGTAAAATCGCTTAATACTAAACGTTTTTCAGGTTCTGTTGTTGATGCAGTTACTGCGGAAGATATCGGTAAATTCCCAGACCAAAACGTAGCTGAGTCATTGCAACGTATTACAGGTGTTTCTATTTCACGTAATTTTGGTGAAGGTGAACGCGTGAGTATCCGTGGTACATCTGAAAGTCAAAATAGAACATTACTAAATGGTCAAGCCGTTGGTTCTGTAGATTGGTGGACAAACTCCCCTGCTAGTCGCGGTTTTAACTACACCATGCTACCGTCAGAGATTGTCTCTGGACTGGAAGTTTACAAATCACCAGAAGCTAATATTGATGAAGGATCTATCGGTGGTACCGTAATAGTAAGAACACGTAAACCACTTGATTTAGAAGCAAATAAAATTGCTGGTAGTATCTTGGCACAACACAGCGAAGTATCAGGTAAAACAGATCCTCAACTCAGCGGTATGTATTCTTGGAAAAACGATGAAGAAACCTTTGGTGCGTTAGTATCGGTTATACGTCAACAGCGTAATTTACGTCGCGATGGTATTGAATCATGGAGTTGGACACACCGTGATATCGAGATGGAAGATGGCACCATTCATAAGAATGTATATAGCTCAGGTGGTGGTGGTTCAGCAATGTTCTCACAAGAGCGTATCAGAACAGGATTCAATACATCACTGCAATACCGTCCAACTGATACGTTAGATATCACCTTTAATGCCCTAAATTCAACGCTTGAAGCAAATAACGAAAACCAAAACTTCCTATGGTTACCTGGCTACGGCGGCTCTAAATACCAAGATGTAACCATTATCGAGCATGACAAAGTTGGTAAAATGCTTATTGCTGGTACATTAGGTCTTTCACCAGATGGCAGCAATATTTTAGATGAAACCAAAGTTCGAAACTCAGAGCTAAAAACACAATCATATGACTTAAAAGCCGACCACCAAGGTGATATTTGGCAAACATCAGTTCATTTAGGTTACACCAAAGGCTCTGGTGGCTCTCACGCTGACCGAAGTGTTGGTTGGGGTGGCAATGTTGTTCACTCATACGATGCATCAAGTGTTGAAGATATCAAAACAAGTTATGCCGAAGACCCAGCTGATGGCAGTAAATGGTCGCTTGATTTCTTACGCTATGACCAAAACAATGCAAAAGATGATGAACACTATCTACAACTTGATTTCACACGCCCTGTAGATGTTGCTGTGTTTAGTAATATCAAATTTGGTGCGAAGTACCGTGATCACAGTCGCTACAATGAAAAACGCCAAACAGCAACAAGAACTGATTTAAATTGGTCTTTAGCTGATTATTCTCTCACTATGCCTTCTGATTATTTATCTGGTTTAGGATCATCAGGTACGCTCAGAAACTATGCAATCACAAATTCAGATAAAGTAAGACGTGAAGGTGATGCGTTAGGCTGGGATTATAACTTATTGAAAGCAAGCACCTTTGAGGTCAACGAAAAAATCGTTGCAGGTTATGTTAAAGCTGATATTGATGCAGAAAGCTTACGTGGTAATTTAGGTGTACGTTTAGTTCAAACAAACCAGGATACAGGTGCGTATGTAGGCGAAAGCTGGCAAACACAATCAAAAGATTACTTTGATGTATTACCAAGTTTAAACCTTGCAATTGATTTAGATGATGACTTAATTATGCGTTTAGCTGCGGCGCGCGTGATGTCACGTCCGGATTATAATTCGATGACACCATCAACTTCATATAATTTAGAAACCAAAACAGGTACAGGCGGTAATCCAGATATCGACCCTTACCGAGCGAACCAGTTTGATATTAGCATTGAGTGGTACTTTGATGAAGCCAGCTTATTCTCTGCAGCAGTATTTCATAAAGATATTCAGTCTTTCTTAGACTCACAATTATCATTAGAAACGCATGAAGGTGTTGGTATTCTCGTTAATCGTCCAGTAAATGGTCGAAGTGGTACCATTCAGGGCCTTGAATTAGCAGTGCAACATGATATTTATCAAGGACTTGGTGTAATGGCTAACTACACTTATGTAGATGGTGAAGCAAAAGGCCCTAATGGTGAAGATATTACGATTCCAGGCAACTCTGAGCACACAATTAACTTAAGTGCATATTATGAAAATGAATATGTTAATGGCCGTATTTCTTATAACTACCGAACAGGTTATGACACAGGTTTAGGATGGCCAGGTTATGTCGCCGATTATGGTCAAATCGATGCAAACATTAACTACAATGTGACCGAAAATATTACCCTTGTTCTTGAAGCGATTAATTTAACTGATGAACATACTTTCAGTTACCAAGAAAAAGGTGTTGAGCATGCGCTAACCGGAGTTTATGCCGACGGTCGTCGCTATGTTGCGGGTGTTCGTTTCAACTTTTAATTCTGAAAAAGAGTAATTTTGCACTTTCGAGTGCATACAGCTAACACAGGACTGCCCCCTATTGTATTGCTCTTACACTTCAGAAACCCCAAAACAGCGAGTTTTATACTCGCTGTTTTTCTTTTAGAAACTAAATTGAATTCAATATGTTATTTAGTTATTCGTCAGGGTTTAAAAAATCAAAATATCAATTTAATTTCTAACTTACTTTGCGTATTCTTAGGGTCTATTGGCCGTTTAAGTTCATTGTCATCTTAAACTAAGCATTATTATTTCTGGTTTTATTTTTTGACTCGCATTTTTAGCTTATTTTTATTCGTTATATTATTGATTACGCATAGTACGCTTCGTGCGGATCTGCTCGATGCGTCAATCAATTACACTAATGGTGAATATGATAATGCCTATAAAGAATTCCACCAGCTAGCACTACTAGGAAATAGTGATGCTATGTTCAATATTGCCGTTATGCATCTTCAAGGGCGTGGCGTTGCAAAAGACCTAACCAAAGCATATGCCTGGTTTTCTGTTGCCAGTGACTTTGGAATAGCTGATGCAAAAAGTGCAGCACTTCAAATTGAGTCCCAAAGCAAAAATAAAAACAGTTTAAAAAGCGCTTACAAAGCACTTTCTAGCCAGCATAACTACCAAGATTATTTAGATACTCTCGCGCCAAATTTTAATGAGCGTTATATTCCAAATACACAGCCCAAAAAAACCTTCAATGTTGATCCTGTTTATCCAGAGCATGCTGTTGAGCGAGGAATTGAAGGCTGGGTTTGGCTTGAGTACGATATTGATAATATCGGTGCCGTTAGAAACATCGAAATAATCGATAGTTATCCTGAGAAGACATTTGATAACGCCCTAACCCAAGCAGTTAAACGTTGGCGTTTTGAAAAATCATCCCTACTCCCCATTAAACGACGTAGCTTACTTTATCATTTCACCACATTTAAAGGTAAACGCTACCAACAAGGGTTTGCCAAACAGCAACGTGCATACCATAAGCATATTGCTGAAATAATTGAACAAGCAGAAAATGGCAATGCATTATGGCAATATCGAATTGGACATTGGTTGTCTACAAATAAAAACAATGCATCTAAACTACTCAAGTACCATTGGCCAGCACAAAGTGATGCTATGATGTTAATGTTATTATCAGCTAAAAATGGATTTCCATTTGCGCAATACCGTATAGCAAATCAATTATTGTTAGGTGAAAAAACCCAACAGGATCGCAAAAAAGGCCTTAACTGGCTTTTAATGAGCGCTCAAAATGGCTTTATTCATGCACAATATCGCTTAGGTATTGAGCTATTAGTAAAACAATCTGTGCAGTATGATATTGCTAAAGCTAAACTCTGGTTACAACAAGCCAGTGAACAAGGGCATATACTTGCAAATTTAGCGCTCGCACAGATTTTCATGGATGAAAAAAATAGTCAATTAGCACAAAATCACATCACAAAAGTGCTTGAAGGTGACAGCCGTAATGCGGATGCCATGTATCTAAAGTCATTAATTTATCTAGAGAACGAAGAGTTAGATGTTGCTAAAAAATGGCTTAGAAAAGCAATAAATGAAGGTAATTCACAAAATATTGATATCAGTAGCTATCAAGCTTTACTTAACCAACTCAACTAATACTTCTTTTGCAAAATAAAAAACAGCATTTTCCACTATTAATGGATAGCGACCAATACTAAAGAATTCGTCTAAAAGTAAATTTTATCTACTTCTTTTCGACAATGACTAAATCAGATTGTAAGTTATTTACTTGGTTAACAATCACCTGCTGACCAATTAAATCTGTTGTAATGGTTAATGGTAAGTCTGTTTGAAAACCATTTAGTGCAAGTGAAGAGACTTCAATATATTCCCCACTGTCAAATTCGTAGTTGTAAAGTGTCAATGTTTTCCCTTTTTTTACAACAAAATAAATACCGAATTGATAAACACTTGGTGAAAATAGATTGGCTGATGGTACAACGTTATCAAAAAGCAGAGGATCATAAATACGCTCAGCTAAATACTCCCCAATGGCTTTTGCATAATTACGATAGCCATTATTTAAAAGCGTACGATACTCTCCGTTAGCTAACATAAAATCAATATTTCGTGTTTGTGCATTTGGCTCCGCTACGCCTGTAGATAAATTGTAATACCAGTTCTGTGTTGTTTCACCTGATTGTTTTACATAAAAAATCCCTTCGCTTTGTGCTTGCCAATGAACATTATCAAACTGCCCTTTTGCAATAATCACACTATGCTTTGTGGCCAAGTCAATTAACAATAATTGCTTATCGAGATAGCTAATCAATAGGAAATTTCCATTGGGCGAAAATGACAAAACATCGGGTAATGTTTGCTCATTTACTGAAGTAACATATTGAACACTGACATTATTAAAATGCCTAAGCCAAACAAGCTGTTGATCATTTTGTTTATTTTGCGTTAGATATGCGTATTTATTGCCACTTGCTGAAACTGTTGGAAGTAAAGCTGCTGTCATTGATGAGCTAATTGGTTGCAGCTTGTTATTTTCAAGCTTAAATAATCCTATTTCATTGTTTGCAATACTTAATGTTACTGTTTCTAACTTTGGATTTACTGTTAATTCGTTTAACTTGCCTAGTGGCAAAGGTAATTCACCAAAGCGTTGTTCATTTTGATAATAAACTAGGCTATTTGCACCCACCCATAGATTATTTTTATCTGCTGTAATAAATGACATGTTTGGCACATCAATAGACAGCGCTGTCTCAATGTTACCTATTAAATCGTATTTATTAATCGTGTTATCTTGCTTCGAGAGCACATAGAGCTGGCTTTCTGTAACGCTAAAATCATCCACATTATCAATGATCACCTTGCCTTCACCAAATGCTCTTGGAAAGGGCTCAAAGGTGAGTTCATAACGGACTAACTGCCTATTAAAACGCGCAATCATCACATTTTGCTTAGGCCAACTTAAGTCGATATTGGTCAAGCTTGTTGGGCAATCTGCAAGTTTGCTATCGAGCGATAGCCGCCAAGTTTCAATGGCACTTGCTGTTGAAACAACTCTAATATTGCATTGCAATGCGTCTGAACGAATATAAGCAAGCCACTTTTGATCTGGTGAAAAAACGCCTGCCTGCTCTGAATAATTTGCATCTTTAATGATGTGTGAGGTCTGCTGCTGTAAGTCCATCACGGCCAGATCTGAATGCGGTTGGTTAATGGGTGTATAGTTAAACACCATTAAATTACCATCACTTGAAAACGACACCCCTTCTTCAATACCCGCACGCTGTGTTAATACGCGCGATTGGTAAAGTGCAGCCAAAGGCTCTGACGTTGTTGCTATTGATAAAAAATACTGAAATAGTGCCCCAAACACTAAGCATAAAAAGCCAAAAAACACTGCTTTCTTTGTTTGTATTGGGCTTTTGACTTTTACATCATGTGAAATGGGGGCAATTAATTGATAACCAATACGCGGTACAGTACGAATAATGCCTTGATCGGTGCGATCATCACCTATGGATTTTCTAAGTTCTGTGACCAATTTACTCAAAGAGTTATCACTCACAATAACATTTGGCCAAATCTTATCGAGTAATTCATCACGTGAAACCGCTTGTCCTTGGTAGCTGATTAACAACTCAAGTAATCTAAGTTGTTTACTTTCAACTTTGTGCCAAACACCGTCTCGTTTAACTCGCATTCCAACAAAATCAATTACAATTTTGTCTATTCGAATTAATGAGTTAGCTAAAGACGTATGTGGCAAAATTAGTCTGGCCTTATAACGAGTAAATAAGTATTATGAAGATTGCATTTTAAGCGTTTATAAACACACAAGTAAATAATCAGAAGGGATATTCTTCTGGCGCTAAAATGTAAGGGGGGGCAGATGCAGCAACACAAAAAATCAAAACACACATTCTTAGTTAATAAGAACATTATGCATAAATCGTTACTTGTTTGTGCATGTGTTGCATCCCCGACTCTATTTGCTACTGAAGCAAAATTGATTGATCTAGATACCATCGAAATAAGAGGTATTCACAAAAGCTTAGTTAAGTCTCTTGCCGACAAAAAACAACATCAAGCGATATCCGATGTTTTAAGCGCACAAGAAATAGGAAAATTTCCAGACAAAAACGTTGCCGAAGCCTTACAACGTGTTACCGGTATTTCGTTAACGCGAGTAATGGGCGAAGGTGAACGTGTCGGTGTGCGAGGTACTACACCAGGCCAAAACCGCACGTTCCTCAATGGCCAAAATATCGCATCTGCAGATTGGTGGATTTCATCTTTACCCAATCGTGGCTTTAACTACACCATGTTACCTGCAGAGCTAGTCAGTAAATTAGAAGTGTTTAAAACGCCTCAAGCACATCAAGACGAGGGATCTTTAGGTGGTGCGATAAACATTAAAACCCATCGACCACTGACGACTGATACCCAGTTTATTGCAACACTCCAAGGCCAATATAGCGACTTATCAGAGCAAACTGATCCCCAGCTATCTATTTTTTATAACCATGTTAATTCTGAAAAAGACTTTGGTGTGCTTTTCACCCTAACCCGTCATCAACGCACATTAAGGCGAGATGGTTTGGAATCTTGGGGATGGCATAAAGCCAATTTTGATGTATTAGACAATGGCGATTTACGTTATAGCGACAATGACAGCGCTGACATACAAAATATTTGGACACCCGGTGGTGGTGGCTCTGCGTTATTTCAGCAAAAACGTTTACGTACAAGCGCTACCATGGCAATTGATTATCAACCCAATACTGCGTGGCAATTTGAGCTAGACCTTCTTTATTCTGAACTCGACGCTGACAATACCAATCAAAATTTTCTCTGGCTGCCGTCTAATGTATTTGCACGTGGCGGAGTTATTACAGATCACCACATTGATAATGGCACACTTAGCTATGCTAATTACAGCCAAGTAAGTGATGATGACAGCATTCCGTTTAGTACCTCAATGGAAGCTATTTGGCGTCAATCAAATATAAAAACCAATAGCATTAATCTCAAAGCAGATCACACCATTCATTTTTGGCAAAATAGTTACCAGTTTGGCTTCACACGTGGCAGTGGAGGAACCTATGATGATAACACATCACAGTGGTCATCTAATTCGGCATTTAGTGTCGATACAAGTCATAAACGTGATATTCAAACTGCATATCAAGTAAACCCGCAAACTGCTAGCGAGTGGCAAATAAGTGAAATTCGCAATGACTCTCAAAACTCGGTTGATCAAGAGTGGTATTTACAAGCCGATTTTTCCAAAGCCCTAATTCACAATATTATTGATAGCATCGACTTTGGTGCAAAATATCGCAATCACGAAAGAGATTTTATTAGAAACCGCTCAAACAATGGCGGCTATAACGATATTAATGGATTACTCAATTGGACATTAGCAGATTTTGCTGCCCCCTTTCCTGACAATTACCTTGCTGGTATTGGCTCAGATAAAACCTTAAAAGCCTATGCATTTGCTAATACGCATTTACTTGCCAATGAATATCAGCAATATGATTTTTCAAAGCAAGTAGAACAAGCTAGTCGCTTTGATATTAAAGAACAAACCACAGCGCTTTACGGTAAGCTGAATCTTTTAACCGAGCTATTTAATGCGAATGTTGGTGTTAGAATTGTAAACACACAGCAAGATGCGGGTGCATATCAACAAATAGCTTCAACCTTAGCGTCACAACCAAGTTATGTTTGGCAGCAACAAAGTAAAAACTACACTGACGTGCTTCCCAGTTTTAATTTGAACTTTGACCTTGCCGACGATGTTTTACTGAGGTTTGGTGCAGCAAAAGTAATGGCCCGAGCGGAATACCATCACTTAATGCCATCAACTAACTACAATGTAACTCAAGCGCAAGGACAAGGGGGAAACCCTGAGCTTGATCCCTACAGGGCTTCTCAATATGACTTATCTTTGGAATGGTATTTTTCTGATTTAGGGCTACTGTCAGTTGCCACATTTGCTAAAGACGTAAAATCTTTTATTGAGTTCAACCGCCAATTAGAAACCCATGAAGGCATTTTAATGACTATTGATAGGCCTATTAATGGTGCAGGAGGAAACTTATGGGGCATTGAAGTAAGTTACCAACAAGAGTTTTTACAGGGCCTTGGTGTAATTACCAATTATACCTATGTTAATGGCAACAGAGATGGGCAACCGACACAATCGGACATCCCAGGCACATCAAAACATACAATTAACTTAACGGGTTACTATGAGAATGAATTGTTTAGTGCGCGCATTTCGCATAATTATCGTACTGAGTTTTCTACCGGCATAGGCCTTGAAATGGCAGATGATTTTTCGCAATTAGATGCCACATTTAGTTACCATCTGACACCGAATATGTCTTTAAACCTTGAAGGTTTAAATTTAACAGATGAAATAACCTACCTCTATGAAGGTAATCATTATTCACCTAAAGCTGTTTATCGTAACGGACGACGAATTTATTTTGGAGTACGATTTATTTACTAAAACGTTAACTTTTGTTAACAATGTTATTATTCGTAACCCATTGTAATAATAAGTAAAACTCATTATCTAGTCATTTTTTCCGTGACATACTCATTGACGATAAATCAATCGTTCACGGAAAAAGAATAATGACCCTTATAAAAAAATCTTCAGTTTTAATATTAACTGCGTTACTAGCAGCATGTGATAGCAGTGATGAATCATCTGGAACAGGTTATGTACAAATGTATAATGCCAGTAGCAATAGCCCAAATGTCTATTTAGAAATCGATGATGTGGTCCGCACCGGTGCAGGATTTGGACAAGTCACTACTCGCCATAATTATAACAATGATGATTATGAACTGAATTACCTCTACATTAATGACAATGACGATTACATTGCGTTATTGGATGACAACGAAAACCTATCCATTAAAAGTGATGTAAAGCACCTAAAAGTGCTTGCTGGTGACTATAACGAACCACAAATAAAACAATTTGAAATTGCCGAGTTTGATAAAGAAGATAAGTTTCAATTAGCAGTAATCAATACCGTAGCTAGCGATAAAGAATACGACCTTTACCTTGCAAAAGATGATTATGACTTTGTTGATGCCGAATTTATAACAACTACCAGCTATTTAGAGCTGCCAGAGCTTAACGAGTTAACAGAAGATAACTACACCTTTTACGTCACGTTAAAAGGTGATAGCAATATACTCTTTCAATCAAGTATGGTTAATTTTGATGATGAAGAGACCTATGTAGTGATGATAAGACCAAGCTTCTCAGCTGAGGCTGGGGGTATAATTCTTGATATTGTCTCTGATGCGTCAAGTGTTACATCGCTTACCCATGTGGATGCAAAATCCCAAATGCGCTTTTATAATGCAATTGATGAATACGCAAATGTGAGTTTCAAGGCCATCAGTACTAAAGATGATATAAATACTGATCTTGTAAGTAAGGATATTGCAACTGAATACCACAGCGTGAATGCCGGTACATTTACATTATCAATGTTAGATAGCTCAAATAACCTAATTGTCAGTAACTATGTTGAAGCCGTTAATAAAAACATATCTTTGTTAAGTATTTTCTATCAGCATAGCGCTGGCTACCCTGCAATGATTTCAGTTACTGAAGATCTCACTCCGAATGAAGTATCCCATAAAGTCGAGGTAGTTAATTTAATTGATACATCGCCATTTGATACAAATGTCAGTGAAGTTGATATTTATTTTACTGAGGGCAATGAAACAATTGAAGATACCACAAGTTATATTAAAGATATCGATGCATTTGAAACCAAATCACTCTATCTAGACTCACAAAATTACGACTTAACAATTACTTACCAAGCTAACAATCAAACAATTAGTATCTTGCAGCTAGCCGATTTAGATTTTTCACATAAGGGAAATTATATTTTGATCCTTGAAGAAGATTATACACAAAGCGACGGTTACAAAGTCACATTACTGAACACCTTAGCATTATAAAAAGGCTGACTTAGGTGAAAGCCTAAGTCACTTTTCACAAATTTTATGGAGCACCTTTTCAAAGCGTGCCAAGCCCCAAAACGAAGGTACAGGGTAATCTGGATGCGCTTCTTTACTAGCAGCATGCGCCAAATGAGGAATATCCGAAACTTTAATGTCTGGTAAAGTGGCTTGAATATTTGAAGCAAGTTTTAGCTTTTTAATTACCTCAATTAAGCAAAAGACTTTTTGTTCAATGTTATCTTGCTGCTTTGATAAGCCGCAATAATCGGCTATTTCAGCAAGCTTGCCATAAATCTCGTTACCAAATTCAGTTAAAACCACGTCTAATAACACAGCATTCGCAAGTCCATGAGGTACATGATATTTAGCGCCTAGTTGATGGGCAATGGCATGCACATAGCCCACTGAGGTTCGGGTAAACGCTTCACCAGCATAAAATGATGCGTTAAGTAAATGCGCACGACACGTTAAATCTTGTGGCGTTTTCAGCACTAACGGCAAATTATCAAAAATTAGCTTGCATGCTTTTAGTGATTGTTTGTTTGTAAAAGCCGTACCATTGACGCCAATATAAGCCTCGATAGCATGGGTTAATGCATCCATTGCTGTCGTTGCCGTAATAAATGCTGGTAATCCTTGCGTTAATTCAGGCATTAAAAGCGCATATTTTGGTGCTAAACAATAATCCGCAATGGCAAATTTTTCGTGTGTCTTTCTGTTTGAGGCAACCGCTGCCACCGTTGTTTCAGATCCAGTGCCTGCAGTAGTCGGTACTGCAGTAATCACTGGCAGTTTTGTAAGAACTTTAAACAGACCTTTTAATTTAGTTAAGGGCGTTTTAGGTCTGGCGATACGAACGCCAATTAACTTACTTGCATCAATTACTGAACCACCACCAATAGCGATAATACCTTGGCAATTATTGTTTAAATAAGCCAAATAACCTTGTTCAATTTCTTTGATATCTGGATCAGGCAAAATACCTGAAAATACGGTGGTTTTTATACCATTATGATTAAGAAAGGAGATTAGTTTTTCAGGAATACCCAAGTTCAAAAGGGCATCATCGGTCACCACCAACATGTGCTCAATTTGATTTTCTTTCACTTCACTAAGCCAATTATCAAGCTGCTGTGATGTAAAACAGCGCGGCCGCGGAATTGGATAAACTAATAACGCAACACGAAGTGCAAAGTGGTAACTTCGATAAAGCAGTGCCTTTACTGGGCTTAGCGTATTTTCCATAACCTATTGTGCCTAATCATTATTAGAGCAAATATCCTAGCACAATTTCTTGCTATACAATCAAGGATATAAGAAAATTAAACTGAAACGACAACAAATAAGTGGCTTCATGGAAATACAACTCGCATGTCATCATTGCGATCAACTTGTCAGCATCCCTGAATTAAATCATGGAGAGCATGCGTATTGCCCAAACTGCCATACTCTTTTAAGTCGTACCATTGAATACCGCAATCAAAAAGTCGTCGCTCTGAGTATTAGCTCTCTTATTTTATTGTTTAGTGCACTACTTTACCCTTTTATTTCATTTAGCAATCAAGGCCTAAGCCAGACTATAAGTTTATTAGATGCAGCTAAAATCTTATTTTATCAAGATAACTTTTTTGTTGCTGCATTAATTGATGCAACCATTATCGGTTTACCTTTTGTATTACTTTCGCTTTTTATCCCTTTACATGCTGGCCTGCTTAAAGTGCTGCCCAAACAAGTTTCTCGCATTTGTTTGAAAACTATTTTTTATTTAAAGCCTTGGGTAATGTCTGAGATATTTCTAATCGGTGTGCTGATCAGTATGATCAAAATTATGGCAATGGCGGAAATTAGCTTTGGTCTTAGTTTTTGGGCTTTTTCCGGTTTTGTTGTCTGTTATTCTCTAACTCTTTATTACTTCGACAGTAACTCACTTTGGCAACAAATTGCTGATCAAGATAAAGTCATTGTGAATTCTGGGGAGGTTCAACGCGCTAAAGAACAAAATTTATCAGCCTGCCATGTTTGCCAATTACTCACAAACGAACCAATTTGCCCACGCTGCAATACAAAAACCAGTGTACGCAATCCACGTCATATTCAGTGGGTGTTAGCATTTAGTATTACTTCTCTTGTTTGTTATCTGCCCGCAAATTTTTTTCCGATAATGCATACTTGGGTGTTTTCAATTGATGAGCCATCAACCATTTTGCAAGGTGTGTTTACCTTGTGGAACATTGGCTCTTACCCCATTGCAATCATTATTTTTATTGCCAGTATATGTATTCCTATCGGCAAACTGCTCACACTATTTTGGTTATGTTATTTAGTATCTTCAAAACAACATATTAGCCAACAGCAAGCCAGTAAAGCCTATGTGCTTATTGAGCTGATTGGTAAATGGTCGATGATTGATGTCTTTGTTGTTGTTATTTTAGTTTCACTTGTACAATTAGGTGTTTTAATGTCGATAACAATTGGTATCGGCGCAATTTTTTTCGCGATAATGGTAATTACCTCAATGATTGCCGCTCAATTATTTGATCCGCGCCTAATTTGGGATAAAAAGAGGCCTTCTGAATGAATCACGCTGCAGCGATTAGTAAAAAGCGTAAACTCTCTCCTATTTGGATAATTCCATTGATTGCGATTTTTGTCGCCTGTTGGATGTTTTATCAATATCACAAAAGTCAGGGTACAAGCATTTATATCACTATGCCTAATGCAGAAGGAGTGATCCCTGGCAAAACTGAAATAAAGGTACGTTCGGTAAAAATGGGCGTAATTGCACAAGTTCGCTTAGCTGATGATCAAACCACGGTCGTTGCCCGTGCGGTAATTGATAAAGATTATGAGCACCTGCTTGACCAAGATGCCAAAATTTGGATAGTCAAAACGCGGATTGATGAATCCGGCATTTCTGGATTAAGTACACTTTTATCAGGTGTTTATTTTGAGTTTTTACCGGGTAACAGCGATACTGAAACACGCCAATTTACTTTGTTAGATACCCCGCCACAGATACCAGACAATATAAAAGGTCAGCGCTACTTACTCACCAGTAAAAATACCAATGTGATCGATGTTGGCACTTCAATTTTTTATAATGGCTATAACGTGGGTCAAATTGAAACTGCAAAGTTTGATTGGCAACAACAAATCATGCGCTACGGTATTTTTATCCGCTCACCTTACGAAAACTTAGTCACTGAAAATGTGGTTTTTTGGATTAACTCTGCAATTGAAGTAGATCTATCAGCAGATGGTATCAACTTTAAAACAAGCTCATTAGCAAAAATGCTCAAAGGCGGCATTTCATTTGGTATTCCTGAAGGTGAAAAGCCAGAAGCTTTAGCGAAACAACAGCATACCTTTAGACTGAGTAGTGATTACAAAAAAGCCCTTGAACATCGTTATGATGAATATGATTACTACGTAATTCCGTTTGAACAATCAATCCGAGGCTTAACCCCTGGTGCGCCTGTAGAGTATCGCGGTATTCGCATAGGTACGGTTGAAGAAGCACCTGCCATGTTAATTGTTGGCGACCGCCCTGCTTATTTTTCAACTGAGAATACTGCGGTACCAGTTAAAGTTAAAATTGAATATAAGCGTATTTTCCATGATGCTAAAATTGCCAAAGAATTTTGGCAAGGCAATGTGGATAGCTGGATTGAAAAAGGGCTAAGAGCATCACTTAAAACCGGTAATTTGCTTACAGGTTCAGTTTATATTGATTTTGACTTATACCAAGATGTAGAGCCCTTTATTGCAACTAAAATGGCTGGTTTAAAAGTATTCCCTAGTACTTCCAGTGGCTTTAGTGTGATGGCAAACCAAGTTTCTGAATTATTAGCAAAATTTAATAACTTGGATATGCAAACACCGTTAAATAGCTTCAATCAAACAATGACAGAATACAATACCTTTGCGGTTGAATTACGTGAATTATTAAACCGTAAAGATACTCAAGTATTACCAAAAGAGTTTAATGAAACACTGGCGCAAGTTGAAGAATCAATGGCCACTTTTGATGAAACCATGCTGCAATTTGAAAAAACCATGTCTGACTATGAGAAAGGCTCGGCTATTTATCACGAACTTAACAGCACGCTTAATCAGCTTAAACAATTGGCAGAACAACTTCAGCCTTTAACAAAAGGCTTAAATGAACAACCAAATATGTTTATATTCGATAAAGACTTACAAACTGATCCTACTCCGAGGAAACAATAACATGTCGCGTTTTTTACTTGTTTCATTTTTTAGCGTGTTACTTATCGCATGCAGTAGTGTTGATCCAATAAGTTACTATCAACTTGACGGTGGTGAATTTGCTAGCAACAAACTGGGTAAAGATGCCCGCGCTAACATTATTGTCAGTAGCCCAAAACTAATTGGCCACCTTGCCAATCGGGGTATTGCTGTTGAAGTCACGCCTTTGCAAATTCAAAGTGCAAATAGCCACCTTTGGAGCAGTATTCCGAGTGAGCTTTTGTTACAGGCAAGTGTTGTCAGCTTGGACACTCAATTAAATGATATGCGTGTTATACCACTACAACTAGAGTCGGCAATTAATGCTCAACTACCTACCTATCGCATTGATTATTATCTAAATAAGTTTCAAGCAACGTTAAATGGCGAAGGTGTTATTGCCGGTGTTGTCACGGTTTATAAGTTAGAACATACAATAGCCAATATTGTTTATAGCCAAGGGTTTACGGAGCAAGTTAAATTAAAAGATGATGGCTACCCAGCTCTGGTTAGCGCATTAAACACAGCTTGGTTTAACACCAACCAAGCTGTTGCCGCTGAAATTAAAGAGCTAGTTGATAAAGGTTAGAGACACCTTCATAGCCCGTTAACGTGAATTGTTTTTCAAACTTAAAACCAAGCTTTTCAAGCACATTAATTGAGGCTTGATTGCTTGGTGAGGTTATTGCGTTTAACTGGGTTAAATTTTCCAAGCCACGAGCAAACGCTATACTCATTTTCGCTGCAGCATCAACATAGCCCTGTTTGGTATATTCATCTAACAACGCATAGCCTAAATCTGGCACTTCAAAGTCTGGCCTTGATACTAAACCACATACACCAACATAACAGTTCAAATCTTTATCTCTGATACCCCAGAGGCCATAACCAAACTCTTTATAGGGTGCAATATACTTTTCTTTTAAATGGGTTAATGCGGTTTCTAAATCAATAACCCCTTTATCGCCAATATTTGCTTTGAAGCTAGGTTGAGTTACCAATTTAAAAATGAATTCAGCATCTGATTCAGTTAATTCACATAGTTCGATATTTTTCACAAAAATCCTTATTACACCACAATGAATACAATATACAACATATGCATTTAGTGCTATAAATCAACCCTTATTTGCAAAGTCTTCTTTACTGTGACGTTCATGTACCTGTTCATTTTCATCACCCCAACTTCGATTAACCATACGTCCGCGTTTTACTGCTGGCCTTGCAAAAACACGTTCAGCCCAAGCAGTTAAATGAGTGTACTCATGCACCGCCAAAAATTCAGCAGCATCATATAAGTCACCGCGTACAAGCACACCGTACCAAGGCCAAATAGCCATATCTGCAATCGTATATTCATCGCCACAAATGTATTTGTTATTAGCTAAATGTTTGTCGAGCAAATCTAACTGACGTTTTACTTCCATGGTAAAGCGGTTAATTGGGTATTCCATTGGCTCTGGTGCATAGGCATAAAAGTGACCGAAACCACCACCTAATGCTGGACCGCTACCCATTTGCCAAAATAACCATGATAAACATTTTGCTTTTAATTGTGGGTTACTGGGTATAAAACAATTATATTTTTCAGCTAAATATAACAAGATAGCGCCCGATTCAAACACAGGCGTTGCAGGCTCTGTGGATTTATCGAGTAAAGCCGGAATTTTTGAATTTGGGTTTATTTCAACAAAACCAGAACTAAATTGAGCGCCTTCCATAATATCGATGATAAATGCATCGTATTCAGCATCTGCAAAACCTTTTTCAAGTAATTCTTCAAGTAAAATAGTCACTTTTACACCATTGGGCGTGGCTAAAGAATATAACTGCAGTGGATGTTTACCCTCAGGCAATTGTTTTTCATGTGTTGCCCCTGAAACTGGGCGATTTATATTGGCAAACTTGCCACCATTTCCCTGTTGCCATTGCCATACCTTAGGCGGTGAGTATTTGTTGTCGTTCATCATATTCCTTGGATAAGTTGAAAATACAAAATGCCAAAACAGCTAATAAGTATACTTAAAAACGTTAAACCCATACCGGAAACTCGAAAGACCAGTTTTTCATGCGCCATACTCACGCCAAAGGCATGTAAAACTCGCCCTGTGAACAAACACATACCAAGTATATGAATAAGCCAGCTAAATGCGCCTAAATACTCAAAACATCCAATTAAAATGATTGCGATAGGTACATATTCTTGAAAATTGCCATGTGCACGCATTTTCTTTTGCAGTAATTTATCGCCGCCGTCTCCGAGTGCAACTAGCACTTTTTTGCGCCGTGATACCGTTGCGACACTTAAGTAAACATAAAGTAAGCCAAGTAATGCTGCGTAGAATGGGATAATAGAAATCACAGGTTAAGCCTCTTAACATTTTTACTTAACCTGACATATTCTTAACTAGATAGCTAGTTTTAAGCTAAATAACCTGAGCTCGGGATAATAAATTACTTTCTAGCAACTATTTTTACTTATTACAGCGTTAAATTTATTTGCAATAGACTCGCTATTGACGCACAAATTTGCCTTGCACTAAGAAAAACTATCAAGCTAGAAAGTATGAAACAACATAGCTAATATATTTCAAATGCTTAGTTAACTTCTTAACCCGAGTTCAGGTTAAATAACGCTTTCGTTTATTGTCTTTCAATTTTGCTAGATCCACTAACACTAGACCATCTACACTGTTATTAAAATCAGGGTCAACGCCAAAACATAAAAACTTCACTCCGCCCTCTTCACAGAGCTCTGTATACTGCTTAAACAGCGTTGGGATAGCCACACCTTGATTAGCAAGCGATGCTTTGAGCGCTTTGAAATCAGTCTTATAATCTGATTTTTGAAATTCCGACTTATCGTTATCATAAAAACGATATGGATTATTAGCCGAAGCAAGCTTTTCTGGACTGCCAAAGTAATTTAAATAAAATGCCACCATTTCATCTTTTGCAGCTGTTGGCATAGTGCCACTCATACTAACAGGGCCAAATAAATAGCGGATTTCAGGATAATGTTTTAAGTAAGCGCCAATACCAAACCAAAGATAATCTAGGCTGCGTTTTCCCCAATACTTTGGCTGTACAAAACTTCTTCCGAGTTCCAATCCTTTTGCAAAATAGGGGGCCATTTCCTTTTCATACTTAACTAACGTGGCAGAATACAGACCTGATGTTTGCGTATCTTTCGTTAACACATCAGCGCGACCAAAACGATATGCGCCCACAATTTCTAATTCGTCTTTATCCCATAAAATAAGGTGAAGATAATCTGAATCATATTTATCTACATCGCGTTTACGGTTAGTGCCCTCACCTACAGCACGAAATGCAATCTCACGTAGGCGACCAATTTCACGCATAATCACGCAGCTTTCAACATGCTCATAAAGATAGATATGTTTACCGTCTTGAGTTTCGCCTAACAGTTCACATTTTTCTTTTAGTAAGCGGCTCAAATTTGCTTTATTTTCTGGTAATGCAATGCCGGTTTGCGTATCAAAGTAGCCCTTTTTACCCTCGCCAATTGCATACACATGCTTTTTAAATAGTTTTACTTGCTGCTCACTTGAAGTATTTGAAAACTCAAATGAACTTAAAGGAATAAGTGCGCCAATGCGTATTGGAAAATTACGCTTTCGCTGTTTAAACATTTCTTCAATAAGTAAAAATGAGGCAAGTGGTTTATACAGCATGGATACGCTGTAAAACATAGGCGAGTTTTTAGCGTCTATATGCATAGGTAAAATGGGGGCTTTATAGGCTTTTGCTATTTTCAAAAAGCCCTTTTGCCAAAAAGTATCCCTAACACCTTGCGGCCGTAATCGCGATACTTCGCCAGCAGGGAATATTAACAGCACACCATCATTACTTAGGTGTTGCTTCATGCTATTAACAGTGATTTTACTAGTGGTGCCTTTAATATTATCAACCGGTACGAGTAATTCTTGTAGAGGCGCTAAACTGTAGAGCAACTGATTTGCCATTACTTTAATATCTGAACGCACTTCGCTGATAAGTTTAATTAATGCTAACGCATCTAAAGAGCCAATTGGGTGGTTTGCTATTATCACTAAACGACCAGATGACGGAATATGGAGTCGTTCGCTATCTCTTACTGAGTAACTAATATCAAAGTAATCAAGCACTTGCTCAACAAAATCTAAGCCCGATAAATGTGGGTAATCTTTTTCAAATTGTTGAAATTCATCTTCGTGCATTAAGTTTTTAAGTAACTTACTGCTCGATTTATACAGTAAAGGACTCGCGGTCAATTGTGGAAATTGCTTTTCTATTACTTGTTCAACTTGGATCATAACATTTGCCATTAAGCTGTTTTAGCCAAGCTTATGAATCAAATGTGACGCTATTATTGATAATATATTGAACAATTATGACGAAAAAAAGGCGAGTATTTACTCGCCTTTTTTCTAATTTACCGATTATTTTTGGTAATCAAGTAAATCATCTGCTTTTGTAAAATCAGTAATAACGGTTTGATTTTCAAGCTTGCCAAATGCTTTGTCAGCAAATTTTGTACCTCGCATTTGAACATTTAAACGCGCTGCATTTTTATTTAACACCGTTTGTTTGTAGAAATCTTTCACATCCTCAAGTGTTACTTTTTCAACTTCTTTAATCAGCTCTGCTTTTGAATCAAAATCAAAATTTTCATCGTACCAGTCTGATAAATACGGTCTTAATTCATCACCTAAGTTTTTAGGTTGCTCATTAAGTTTAATAAGTACCGCATTTTTAAGCTGTGCAAACGTCTCTTCACTGATGGCATCAAGCTCTTTTTTGTATTCAAGTTTGTACTCATCAAAACGCGCTTGCATTTCGCCAGGCCCTTTAACAGGTGTTTGAATATACATGCCAAAGCCAATGTAATCATCTAAGGCTGTACTGAAACCGCCAACAGCGTAAGCAAGTTGTTCTTCTGTGCGTAATTTATCAAATACTTTGTTGCTAAAGTGGCCTTGTAACACTAGACCCTGCGCTTCTTGCTTTTTACCTTTTACAGGGTGCATATGCATATCTACAAGGGCAACGTCAGCCACATCAATATCACGCTGTACTGTAAATACCTGGCCAGGTTTTGGCAACCATGACTTAGCTCGCGTGTATTGGGTTGTGTTAACATCCTTAGGTAGTGCTTTTTCTAAACTAGAAACAACGGTTTTAACGTCTTTCGCGTCATAGTTACCGAACATAAACACGCGTACTTGGTTATTTGTAAGTACGTTATCAATTACCTTGCTTAAATCGCTGATTGAAAGTGATTTTGCTCGTGCAATTAGCGCATTATCTTCATAATTGCCTTGGCTTGTTGCTTTATAAAATGCATCAAATGCTTGGCTATAAGGGAAGTTTTTGCTCTTATTAGCAACACCACGTAAGAATCGGTCTTTCGCTTGGTTAAATTCAAGTTCTGTAGGTGCGATGCGAAGTTCATTCATGCCTGCTACAATCAGCTCACTTTGCTTATCCGTAAAACCATTAACGGTAAAAATAACGCCATTTGAATCAGATAGGCTCATTGACATGCCGCCAACACTGGCCTCAGTGTTTAGCGCTACCACTTTATTACTGTAAAGATCTTGCCAAATTGCTAACAAAATTGAGGTATCCATATCAGTCAGCGTATTTGGGTTATTTACATATACTTTCAGCATGCCTTTTGGCTGATGCGCAAAGTTTTTACTTGCGAATTGCCACACTTTAATGTGATTAGTGTCATGCACTAATTGCGGCTTGGCTTTGATTTCATCGCTTGCGACTTTAAGATCAAAACTTTCTGGTAGTAGACGGTTAACTGCAGGTAAGTTCATTGCCAGTTTTGTTGGTTTTTTCCAACTTGCAATTTCTTCTTTCGTAATATCCGCAATACGATAGTTACCATCATAGAAATGGAGCGTGCTATCAGTTTCTTCTTGCTGACTTACATACCAAATTTTTAAAGTCTCTGGTGTTAGCTGTGCAAGTACATCATTAATTGCTTTTTCGTCAAATTGACCATAGTAGTATGGCGCATTGATAACATGATTTGTTGGATAAACTTGCATTGCACCAGCAAGGTTTGACACATAACCAAATTCATCGCCTTTTTCTAGGAATTTAAACTGGTTATTAAGTGACGTTCTGATCTCGTCAAAATACTTTTTATCAACACCTTTTTCACGAATTAGATCAATGTACTGCATTATGATTGCAACTATCTCATCACGGTGTTTCATACCGTCATCTGTAAGTGTTACATCAATTGAGAATGTACCGTAATTCCCGTAATGGGCTGGTGATGCATTAGCACCTAAACCTGAGATCCACCCTTTTTCACGAAGTAATGTTGCAGGAGTACCCGGCATTTCAGAATAAATCAAATAAGATAAGAAACGGTTTGGTTTAAGCGCAAACTCATCGTTATTATTTTCAATGGTAAAATCAAGCGTAAGCTGTTTTACATCTTTATTTGGCTTGTAGAAAACCTTTTTACCGCCAATTTTTGAAAAATCAACTTGCGCAGTCACACTTGGCTTTTCAATATTTTTGTTTTTAATATCTGAGAAGTATTTATTCGCAAGCGTTTCCATTTCGGCAATTGGTTTGTTGCTTAAAAGCGCCACTTTCATGATATTAGAAGAATAGTATTTATCAAAAAATGCAACTGTCTCTGCATGCAGCTTACTACCTTCTTTATCACCTAATGTTTCAAGATTACCAATTAAGAAGCGGTTGGCTGGATGCTCACCCATCATTTTACGCGCGAGTTTAAACTGACCAAAAAAATCTAGCTCACGGCGCATCGACCATTCAGCATTAACCGCATTTTTTTCTTTTTCAGTGTATTCAGGATACAACTTTGGTGCTTTAAAAAAGTCTGAAAAACGATCTAACCCTTCTTCAAATGCATCGTTATTTGCCTTAAACATGTAGTTAGTAATGTCTAACCATGTATACGCATTATGCGCACCACCATTTTTAGTCATAAATTCAGAGTATTCATTGGTATCTGGAAAGCGCTCAGTACCTAAAAACAGCATATGCTCTAAATAATGCGCCATGCCTTGTTGCGTCATTGGATCATGTAATAAACCAACACCAACACTTAGGGCCGCAGCAGACTTGTCTACATTTGGATCAGAAACTAAAACAACTTCAATTTCATTGCTTAGCTTTAACGTTTTGTATTCACGGTTATCATTTGGACTAACTACTAAGGTATCTGAATAAAGATTCGTCGTATTTGAAGTTGATGAGGCTTGATTGTTTGCGTTGCAGCCAACCAGAACAGCCAGTGCCAATGCACTTAATGTAAGCGCTTTTTTCATAATGGTTCCCTATTAACATATATAAAAAACGCTCTGATCTTTTAAAAAACAGAGCGCTCTTTCATATCACCACTATAAAAAAGCAGTAATTAAATGCAACAGTTAACACATTATATTTGTAACATTTTGTCAATAAAACGTGTCTAAAACTCAATTACATTAATGTGTTGTACGCTTGCGTCTAAATACCAGCAGTCCACCCATAAGTGTTAGTAACGCACCAAAGCTACCGCCTGAATCATTTGAAAGATCAGGTGGCTGAACTGACTCTTTAATTAGAGTATTTTCTTTTGGCGATAAATCACCAAGTGTATTGGTGTTACTATCAATGATCGCAACATGTTCAATGGTAATTAAGCGCTGTGCATCAAGTGTTAAAGTGCCGCTTTTTAAATCGGCACATTGTTCATCGGTAGTATTTACAAGCGGATATTCATTACATTCAAACTTTGACAATTCATCTACAACATCCATACCATTACCAATAACTTGACCAAAAACGGTAAAACCACCATTTTGTAAGTCTAAATTAGCACTATTATCACTTAAATTAATAAACCATTGGCTCGTTGCACTATTTGGATCATTTGCAAGCTTTGCCATTGCAATGGTACCGCGCACATTTGAGTAAACAGGTTCATTAACTACATTGCCATAATTATCTATTGCGTTAAACGTTGAGCCATCAAAGGTATAACCACCGCCCTGTAATACAAAATCAGTAACTAAACGATGATAAACAACGCCATTAAAATCTTCGTTATTAACGTACTTAAGAAAGTTTTCAACCGTTTTTGGCGTGCCTTCATCGAACAAGTTTATCTGAAAATTCCCCTGTGTTGTTTGTACTTCAACAATGGTTGCTTGTGCTGAGCCAACTGAAAGGCCTGCTGCTAATACTGCCATTTTTAGCTTGTTCATAATTTCCCGTGAATATTTTGTTAATTTTTATCGTGCAAAATATTACCTATAAATGGATATAGAAGCTACATAGCAAGGTATTACAGTAACAATTGATAACACTCTTTTTACTTATTCTGCATTTAATTTACTTGAAGCTGCAATCATGCGGACATTTGTCCGCCCCATCGTAATTTTAGCTAGGTAGAATATTCACGTTTTTTCGCTAACAAATGAAATTTACAATGATCAATATGCGAACAAGTTTTGCTTTAGCTGTCACTTTATCTGGTTTTACTACCTTTGCGTCAGCTGCAGCTGAAAAACTAACGGTACTTCACACCAATGACAATCACGGTCGATTTTGGCGAAACGACCAAGGTGAATATGGCATGTCTGCGCGTAAAACACTGATTGATCAGTTACGCAAAGAAGCGAAAGAAAAAAATCACCATGTATTACTGCTTTCCGGTGGTGACATTAACACAGGTGTACCCGAATCAGATTTACAATATGCAGAGCCCGATTTTAAAGGGATGAGTTTACTTGGTTACGATGCGATGGCAATTGGTAACCACGAATTTGATAACCCGCTTGAAGTACTTGATAAACAAATTGCATGGTCAAACTTCCCATTACTATCTGCTAATATTTTCGATAAAAAAACGGGTGAACACGCATACACCCCTTATCACATTATTAAGCGTGGCGATCTTAATATTGCCATCATAGGCTTAACCACTGTTGATACTGCAAAAATTGCTAACCCAGAATACATAGGCAACTTTGAATTTAGAGAGCCTGTGGCTGCAACAGAGCCCCTATTAAGCAAGCTTGAAGCAAAATACCAACCTGATATTACTATTGCAGTAACCCATATGGGCCATTATGTAGACGCTAAACACGGTATTAACGCCCCTGGCGATGTCACTCTTGCCCGTAATCTACCAAAAAACTCTTTAGATATGATTATAGGTGGCCATTCACAAGAGCCGATTTGTATGGAAGGCAAAAACACTGCTAATACAAGTTTTCAACCTGGTGATAAATGCCAACCGGATCAACAAAATGGCACCTGGATCATGCAAGCACATGAATGGGGAAAATATGTTGGTAAAGCAGAGTTTGTCTTTGAAAATAACCAATTAACCTTAGTCGATTATCAGTTAATTCCAGTAAATATGTATCGCGAGGACATAGTTGAAGGTAAAACAGTTAAATCACTGGCTGGTGAGAAAATACCAGAAGACCCTGAAATGCTTGCTTTTTTAACACCTTATCAAGAAAAAGGTGCTGCCAAAATTTCACAACCAATCGGTAAACTAATTGGCCACTTAGAAGGCGACCGTAATAAAGTTCGATTTGTACAAACTAACTTAGGGCGTTTGATTGCCAAAGCCCAAAGTGAAAGTGTTGCTGCTGATTTTGGTATTATTAGTGGTGGTGGTATTCGTGACTCTATTAAAGCCGGTGATGTAAGTTACAAAGATATTTTGCAAGTGCATCCCTTTAAAAATCGTATAACCTACCTTGAACTTCAAGGCCAAGAATTGATTGATTACATTGCAATAGCGGCAAATTTTCCGCCTGATTCTGGCGCATATTGTCAGTTTTACGGTATTGAATATGAAAAAAGTAGTGATTCAATTGTTATTAAATCGATTGCTGGTAAGCCGTTCGATATGTCAAAGCGCTATCGCTTTACATTAAATAGTTATAATGCGGCTGGCGGTGATGGCTATCCTAATGTAACAAACCATGCACATTTTGTTGCCACCGATACAGTAGATGCGGAAGTTTTAAAGAATTACTTCTTAAAAAATTCGCCTATTGATGCGTCAAAGATCTAAATCTGATGAGCATTCAGTTAAGACTCTGAATGCTCAATTTTTCTAAAATTAAAGTCTCAACTATTTCCCAATTACCTCAACTAACTCAGTATCAATTTCTTTCAAACCATAATGATGAAGCTTTGAACGTGACCCTTCACCATGCGCTTTCGGTGGGAAGAACATTTCTTTTAGCTGCAAGTCATCCATTAAGATCTCGTCAAGTGCAGCTCGAATTTCACTTAATGTTTTTTCTAAACTATTTGAGAAATTTGGACGCTTTCGAATGGTATGACCAAGTTCAGTTAAGCGATAAAAGTACTTATTAGATAGTGATACCAGTTCGTCGGGTAAATCTTTATTTTGATTCAATAAAACATCTGGGTGTAAAACACAGTATTCTATTAATGCAGTAAAAAAGCAAAGCGGTTTATTTGCTAGCGGTACTGTTGCATGTGTACGGCTATTTATTAAAAGCTTTTTCTCGAGATCGATAACTAAACGCGCGCGCTCTTCGTTATCCTGTTCAATTGTCACATTTTGCTTTTGTGATTTTAACTTATAGCGATATTCAACTAAAAGATAAAAACCGAACGCTGCAAGCAACGCTGCTACAGAAAAATAATCCCATAACGATGGTTTTTTTACAGAATAGACAAAAGTAATCGTTTTATTGGGCGTTTGAAACGACTTCTTAATTAACTTTCGCGTACTTTCAAAGTTAAATTTATCTGACTGAATTGCTAATAGTTTAGGCTCAAGTGGTAAGTTTTCAATTTGTTGGTTTAAATTTGAAATGTAATTTTCAATTGCTAGCAGGTTACCTGCACTACTCTTACTTGGATCTGGTAATGGTAAACGACTTAAATCCTTAGCGATTCGATTTTCGATAAGTACCGACAAGTTGTTTTTAGCAGAGTTAATACTACTGTATTTTGACAGCGCATAACTAAGCTGAAACACAAAATAGCTTAAACATGCTATTAAAATTATTTTGTTACGACTAACATTCAACATAACTTTCTACATCTTTAAAATAAGGGGATGTTTGGGCATTGGCATGACGATGAATAATGCCATTTATGGCACAGGCTAATTCAGTATTTTGTGTTTCCATTTTAAAATACCAGCGGCTGCCACTCACATTGTTGCTAATTGGCGTAATGTAGTTTTCTAAGAAACGATTCATATCATCTTGCTTCCAGTAAGATGCAATAAGATCGACTTTACCTTCAGCCAACAAATCTCTTAATGCACTATGGGAACTTGCTTGAATAATATCCAAATTATCAACATTGATATTTAATTGTTTGAACAAGGTTCTCGGTAAGATATAGCCTGAACGGCTACTTGGGTAATCTAATAAACCAATTCGCTTATCAATAAAGTATTCTTTTTCGAGGCGCGGTTTCTCATTTAGTGAAATAAAAAATGCTGTGTAATCCGGGTAAGAAAGCAATGTTTTATAATTAAATGTGTACTCACTTTTAAATGCCAGCATTAAATTTTCTTTCGTCATTATTAAGTCGGCATTGCCTCGACCAATAAACTCAAGTGCATCACTCATATCATAACCCCAGTTCAATTTAACCTGACCGAACTGCTTGGCAACTACAGGGTTGTTACAGAAATACGGGATAAGTTGATTTGCTAACTGCTCTGTTGGGACATAAATATGAAATAAATTTTCATTTTCAGATAATTTAGCATCACATTGCTTGTTGACTTCGATAAACAAAGCAAGTTGCTCAGAATTACTTTTATATTGGCTTGCTCCGAGCACGCCAAAAAGCACAATTAATATACAAAAAACAGCAGTTATTACCGCTTTTGAAAACAAAAAGTTATATTTCATTTTTATTGTTAGAATCTAGACCTAAACTAAGCCCTCATTTCATCACGTACATTTACTTATTGCAATAAGTAATTTTATTTAAATATTCTATCTTATTGTTTTATAAGCTTTGTTAACAAGTAATTATGAATCCTAATGAGTCCTTTCTATTTTTGTAAAACTAAGGACAATTAGCCTTGTTGATAACAACTAAACACAATTAAAAAGATGATTAAGCGCATAAGTTCTTTGTTACTCGTTGCTCTAACTTTCACCACTTCTAATGCAAGTGCTTGGAGCCAAAATGGACACCGAATTATTGGCAAAATTGCCGAGAACCATTTAACGATTGAAACTCGTCGTGCAATTTATCCTTTATTACAAGGAGATAAACTTGCTGAAGTTACCACTTGGGCTGACGAAATGCGCTCAAACCCTGCCGACTTTTGGAAACACGAATCGGGCAAGTGGCACTACATCAATATCTCTTCTGCTGCTGAATTCAAACCAAATGAATACCGAATTACCCACAATAAAGGTGAGGTTACTGATATTTACTCAGGTATTTTAAAAGCGGTTGCAGTGCTTGAAAGCCCCAATACTTCTTTAGAAAAGAAACAATTTTACTTCCGATTTTTAACCCACCTTGTTGGAGACATTCATCAGCCTATGCATGCTGGCCGTAGTGAAGATTGGGGTGGAAATAAAATAAAAGTTAAATTTTTTGGTAAAGAAACTAACTTACACTCACTTTGGGATAAAGGATTGGTCGAAAGTGAAAACCTTTCCTACACTGAATTTGTTGAATTTATTGATACTAAAGACCCACAAGTTATTTCTCGCTACTTAGCGTCAGAACCAAAGGATTGGGTACTCGAATCATTTCATATTGCTGAAGAACTTTACGATATCGGCAATGGCGAATTCAAATACCACTATATTTATGAACAGATGCCTGTTGTCAAAGAACGTCTGCTTCAAGGTGGCATTAGATTAGCTGGTTTATTAAATAAAATTTTTGATAAATCTGCAGAAGTTCAAGTTAATGCAATTGGTTATCTTGAACAAAATAATAAGTAATAAAATACAAAACTAACTTTCAAACTTAGTTACACGGGAAACTACTAATGAAAACGCAACTACGCAAAAAAGTATTGCCTCTTGCAATTGCTGCATGTTTAGGCTCTACAGCTGCTTATGCTAACGATACTGCATCATCTGTACGCGGTACTATTGTTGGCCCTAACGGCAACCCAGCTGCTGGTACTGAAATTACTATTATTCACGTACCTTCTGGTTCTGTTAAAAAGGCAACAGTAAATGAATCTGGTCTTTTCAGTGCGAAAGGCCTACGTGTTGGTGGTCCATACCAAATCATCGTTGATTCAAAAGAATTTGAAGATACTATGGTTGAAGATGTATACCTAACACTTGGTAAAGAATACCCAGTAAGCGTTCAGCTTCAGTCAAAATCAGACATCGAGCAAATCGTAGTAACTGGTCGCCCTATCAGCTCTTTCTCTGGTGGTACAGGTCCTGCTGCTAACTTTAGCCTTCGTGATCTTGAAAACCAACCAGCGATTAACCGTGACTTAAAAGACATTGTACAAGCTGATCCTCGTATTTACATCGATGACAGCCGTGGTGACGGTGCGATTCAGTGTGGTGGTGGTAACCCACGTTTTAACAGCTTAACGCTTGATGGCGTTCGTATGAACGATAACTTCGGTCTAAACAGCAATGGTTATCCTACTGTTCGTGCGCCGTTCTCATACGATGCAATCGACCAAGTAGCTGTAGAACTTGCGCCTTTTGACGTAAACTACGGTGGCTTTACATCATGTAACTTCAACGCAGTAACTAAGTCAGGTACTAACGAAGTTCACGGTAAAGTTTTCTTCGATTACACTAACGATTCAATGCAAGGTGATTCAATCGAAGGTGAAGACATCGATACTGGTAACTACTCAGAAAAGCGTTATGGCTTCTCTGTTGGTGCGCCAATCATTAAAGATGAACTTTTTGTATTCGTAGCTTATGAAGAGTTAGAAGGTGCAGAGTTATTTGAATACCCTCGCCTTGGTACAAGCGACGATGACGATGTAACACCATCAGACCTTGATCGTGTACGTCAAATCGCACAAGACGTTTATGGCTATGATGCAGGTTCTACACCAGCAAGCATGCCAGTTGATGACCAGAAATTACTTGTAAAGTTAGACTGGAACATCAATGATGATCACCGTGCAAGTGTTGTTTACAACTACAATGATGGTTTCCGTTTAAGCCAGTCTGATGATTGGGCTGTTACACTTGATAGCCACTTCTATGAGCGTGGTGTTGAGTTCCAGTCAATCGTAGGTTCTGTATACTCAGATTGGACTGACAACTTCTCAACTGAAATGCGTATTGGTAAGTCTGATGTAGATATGCGTCAGCGTTCACTTGATGCTGAAAGCGGTTTTGGTGAAGTTCAAATTCGTAACGGTGGCCAAACAATTTTCTTAGGCCCAGATGATTCTCGTCAATCAAATGACCTAGATTACGATACAACAACGTTCAAACTAGCAGGTACATACTACCTAGACGAGCACGTAATCACAGGTGGTTACGAGTATGAAAATGTTAACGTATTCAACCTATTCATGCAGCACACGCAAGGTGAATTCCGTTTCGATTCAATTGATGATTTTGAAGCTGGTCTTGCTGCACGTGTTTACTACAACAACTCAGCAGGTACGAATAACCCAGACGATGCAGCTGCTGAGTTTGGATTCGCACAGCATACTTTCTACCTACAAGACGAGTATAATTTCTTAGATTATGATCTAAGCGTTACTTTCGGTCTTCGTTATGACATGTACACAAGTAGCGACAAGCCTCGCGAAAACGCGTTATTCACTGAGCTATATGGCTTCAATAACACGAAAAACATGGATGACATTGACTTACTTCAACCACGTTTAGGCTTCAACTGGCAAGCAGCTGATAACATTGAAGTACGTGGTGGTATTGGTCTTTACTCTGGTGGTAACCCGAACGTTTGGGTATCAAACTCATACTCTAATGACGGTGTTGTAAACATCGCGACACAAGAGCGTGGTGTTGATCTATTCAATACACCTATGGTTAACGGTGGTACACCAATCTTTGAAGTGCCTCAAAACCAATATGACCAAGTTGCTAATTCAACAGGTGGTTCAGGTTCTGTGAACGCGATTGATCACAACTTTGAAATTCCTTCAGAGTGGAAATTTGCGCTTGGTGGTACTTACTTCACTGAAGATAACTACATCATCACTGCTGATTTACTTCACACTCAGAAGCAAGACAGTGCAATTATTCGTGATTTAGCACTTACTAAGACTGGCGAAACCACATTTGATGGTCGTCCAATTTACACAAGCACACCGCTTACGGATAGCGAAGGTAATACAGTTCGTCGCTTTAACGAATACTTACTTACTAACGTAGATGGCGATGACGGTGAATCAACAGTATTATCTTTCGCACTTTCGAAAGAGTATGACAATGGCCTAGATTTCACTGTTTCATATGCTTACACGCAATCTGAAGATGTTAACCCAATGACATCATCAGTAGCGGGTTCTAATTTCGGTAACTTAGCAGTAACTGACCCGAATGATCCAAGTCTTGCTACATCAAACTATGAAGTACCTCACCGTTTCACATTCAAGTTAGGTTACAAGCATGAGTTCTTTGACGGTTACCTAACGCGCTTCAACCTATTCGGTCAAGCAAGTGAAGGTCGTCCATACAGCTACACGTACAACCGTAGCGACCGTGAGTTCGGCGACAATAACTGGAATGGTTCACGTCAGTTAATGTATATCCCGTTAGAAAACGATCCTAACGTTGTATACGACATGAGCGCTGAAGAAATCGCTGATATGAACGCATGGATTGAGAAAGAAGGTCTTAAGCGCGGTTCAACTGTAGGTCGTAACGATTTCAATGCCGACTGGTACGTTAAATTTGACGTTAAGATTTCACAAGAAATCCCAGGTCTTATGGACGGTCACAAAGGTAATGTATTCTTCACGATTAAGAACGTAGGTAACTTCCTTAACGATGACTGGGGTGTACTTAAAGAAGGTGCATTCGTAGGTAACCGTATGGTTGATATGTCTTACGACAGCGATAATGACCAGTACATCTATGAAGGTTTCAGCAAAAATGCTGCACAGCAAGATGTTCAGAACTCTGGTTCACTATGGCAAATGCGTGTAGGTGTTAACTACCGTTTCTAATCTAAATATTTAGATACCCCTTGATAGTGAAAGCCCCGCAAATGCGGGGCTTTTTTACTTTTAATACCTATACCAATTCAGTTCAGTAGGTGATCATCCTCGCAAACTAATTTTACTTTTAATACCTATACCAATTCAGTTCAGTAGGTGATCATCCTCGCAAACTAAATTTCATGCTAATTGCACTTTAATTTATCAATGTAGAACAGCTAAATAAGAAAAAACACGCCTTGTTGAAATTCATTTATCCAGTGCTATTCTTAAGCCCGAAAATAAAAGCATTGCTATTAATCGTTAATAACTGTTTTCATCTAATTTTTGTAAAATGGAAAAAAGCATAGTTTGTTCTTCACTTGAAAGGCTTTCAAATAAGTTGTCTTGCCACTTAGCTGCATCGTTTGCTAATTCTCGATAAAGCGAATTACCTTTCTCTGTAAGCGCTAGTTCCGTAGCACGTTTGTCTCTTTCTGCTTGTCTACCAATAATGATATCTCCATCCAACAGCTGTTTCACAGCTCGCGAAGTTGTTGATTTATCAAGCCCAGCTTCAATACAAATTTCTTTTGCTGTTAAGGTACTTTTCTCTGCTAAATGCGCAATTACACGCCACTGTGGTACGGTTAATTGATATTTATCTGAATAGACTTCAGCAAAACTGTTACTTAACTTACTACTGAGTGTGGCTATTCTGTAAGGCAAAAAAGTAGCTAACTTAATCATAAATGTATCTTTTATTTTATCTTTGCTTTGGCACATTAAATTTACATGTATGCCTTTATTAATGGAACTGCTAAATCAAATTACTTTATGGTTTGAGTTTATAATGTATAGCCACTTGCAATTACTCTCACGTGAGACTATATTATTTCAAAATCACAACAGGAGTGACCCATGAATTTCCCAGAATTTGATTATTTAACTGGCTTTGGTAATGAGTTTGAAAGCGAAGCACTTGAAGGTGCGTTACCAATCGGTCAATTTTCACCGCAAAAAGTAAAATATGACTTGTATGCAGAGCAATACAATACAACTGCATTTACAGCACCTCGCGCTGATAACCGCCGTAATTGGTTTTACCGTATCCGTCCTTCTGTTGTGCAAGGTGATTATCAGGCATTAGATAATGGATTACTAAGAACGGCGCCAATTACTGAAGTGCCTACCCCACCAACAATGCTGCGCTGGAACCCTATTGATATTCCAAGTGAAAAGACCGATTTTATCGACGGGTTAATCACCATGGCGGCAAACGGCAGTGCCAATGGTCAAACAGGTATCGGTATTCATGTGTATGTAGCTAATAGCTCAATGGATGGTCGTTATTTTTATAATGCTGATGGCGAATTACTCTTTGTACCACAGCAAGGTGCAATTGTACTTCATACTGAGTGTGGCAAACTTGCTATTAAGCCAGGTGAGATTGCAGTAATCCCTCGCGGCATCAAGTTTTCAGTTGAATTGTTAGATGACAGCGCACGCGGTTATATTTGTGAAAACTATGGTCATCCTTATATTTTGCCAGAACGCGGGCCTGTAGGCGCTAATGGTTATACCAATGAGCGTGATTTCCAATACCCTGTAGCGGCATTTGAAGATAAAGAAGGTGACTTTGAGCTTGTTGCAAAGTTCAATGGTAATTTATTCCGTTGTGATATTGGCCACTCACCGCTTGATGTGGTTGCTTGGACTGGTAATAGCGCGCCATACAAGTATGACTTAGCTCGCTTTAATGTTATGAATACAGTGAGTTTTGATCACCCAGATCCATCTATTTTCACAGTACTTACTTCGCCATCGGGCACTGAAGGTGTTGCCAATGTTGATTTTGTAATCTTCCCACCACGCTGGATGGTTGCTGAAAATACTTTCAGACCACCTTATTATCACCGTAATATTATGAGTGAGTTTATGGGTTTAATTGAGGGTGTGTACGACGCAAAAGAACACGGTTTTGTGCCAGGCGGTATGAGTTTACATAATTGTATGTCACCGCATGGACCTGAGGCAGATGTGTTTGAGAAAGCTTCTAATGCAGAACTTGAACCACAACGTTATGAAAATACACTCGCATTTATGTTTGAATCACGTTACGTTATTTCACCAACAAAATATGCCCTTGAAGGTAAAGAGCGTCAACAAAATTACCTTGATTGTTGGAAAGGCATTAAAAAGTATTTCAATCAATAATTGCTAATTAAAAGAACGGTTAGCCGTTCTTTTTTGTTTGTGCTTAAAGGAATTATCTAAATGAAACTATATACCTATTTTCGTTCATCGGCTGCTTATCGTGTTCGTATCGCACTGAATCTAAAAAATATTAATCATGAAATGGTGCCAGTAAATTTACTGAAAAGTGAACAGCAAAGCGAAGATTACTTACAAGTGAACCCACAAGGCTTATTGCCAGCCCTCGAAACAGAGCATGGCAAACTTGGGCAATCTCTGGCAATTTTAGAATACCTCGATGAACTTTATCCGCAGTCGCCTTTGTTACCAAGTGATGCATGGCAAAAAGCACAGGTGCGCAGTTTTGCCTACGCAGTTGCATGTGATATTCATCCTATTGATAATTTACGTGTACTCAAATACTTAACTGGTGAATTGCAGATTTCTGAAGAACAGAAGACCGAATGGTATTTGCATTGGATACGCATCGGTTTTGAAAAATTAGAGTCTCAAATTGGTGATACCGATTTTTGTTGTGGCAACACACCGAGCCTTGCTGATGTATGTTTAGTGCCGCAAGTTTTCAACGCGCTAAGATTTAACCTCGATATGAGTGAATTCCCAAAAATTAGTGCTATTTATGAGCGATGCAATCAATTACCTGCGTTTATTGAAGCAGCCCCTGAAAACCAAATTGACGCTAATTAAACTGCACTTTGTCTGATGTAATCGTCCGCCACTCTTTTACATCTTCATTAATAAAGCCTGCCTGTCGGTAGGCTTTTTCAATTAATCCACGCTCTTTTAAGATTACTAATCCTTTTTGTAATGCTTCAAAGGTTTGTTTACCCAAAGGGTGCTTTTTAGATACTACAAAGTGACGACTGTCCTCCAATGCAACTTTCACATTTGGAATGGCAAATATTTTATAATCTGGACCTATATAAGAAAAACTATCCTGTTTTTTAAAGGGGGCTAACATGCCATCAACCCAGCCACGACTAACCATTTTGGCCATAACTATCCAGTCAGATTCATGTATTAGCTTTTTAGGTTTTAAACTCTGTAAAGTTAGCCAATCAACATGCCAATCTTTACTTGAAACAATGCTCATATCTCTAATGGTAACAGGCGATTTGCTGTATTTTTCTATGTTACTTTCTGAGGTAAAGATTCCAGCAAAATAATCCCCTTTTTTAATAAGAGGCTCACTAATGTAGAGATTGTCCTGATATTTTTCAGTAGCACTTAACCATAACGAGTCAAAAGAAAGTAAAAGTAGCCCTTCATTCAACAGTTTTAAATTACGAGCATCATAATTGCCATAAAGAAAATTAAATTCGATGTCGGCACCACCAAGTATCAATGCTTGTTGGATTAAGATAAATTCCACCACATCACGCTGCGCATTTTTACCCGAATAATCAGTAATTTCTAAAATAGGCTTTTTTCCAATAATGTCTTTCGCGTAGAAGTAAATGTCCGTTTCAACGGTTATATCAATTACTTTTGCACTCAGTGGAAATACAATAAGAACATAAAGCAAAACACAGAAGCGACTTAACATACCAGTTAATTTTAAAACTAAACAGTTATGTTAAGCCTAGATATGAAAATGTATTAAAACAAATAATGTTAAGGCTATTTTTACCAAGCGGTACCAGCTTGAACATACCAAACAGTTTCTTCAGGCCCAAAGGCCACATCTAACCCCATTTTAAAGCCATATCGTCGTGCAATTAAGTATCTAAAACCAACGCCCTTCGCAATTTGGCTATTGCCCGATTTAATGGAATCCAGAGATGTACCAAAACGACCTAAACCCGTAAACGCAGATATGCTCCAACGGTTATTAATGTCATAGTTTATTTCTGATTCAGTTGAAAACACGTAATCACCTTGGTAACGCCCCATAGGCACGCCACGTAATTTAATTGACGGCAGCGCATAAGGAGGTAGCAAGGTATTCGTATTAGCATGCTCCGCTGACAGCTTTAATGCAAAACGCCAAGAATCATTTAATTGCCAATAATTCAGGCCTTCGGCAAAATATAAGTCATATTCAATATCACTGCCTAAATGCTCATCAAAACGGGTAATATCTAAGCTGTAACGATAGCCTTTATTTGGTGAAAAAAAGTTATCTCGATTATCAAATTCAAACACTAACCCCAAGCCTGAAGTTGTAATGTCAGTACTTAGCATCTTTTTGAGTACTTCTTCTACTGGCCCTTGCCAATTTGGTGGCAGGATATTGCTAAAATCAGGTAATTTAGTAGGTTTAAGTGACGCGCTTGTATAGTTTTGTTTTATTCCTACAAATAACTTAGTGTCAGCTACCCTAAACTTAAGATTTTGTAGTACAGCAATTGCTTGTGTATTAATTTCAAGAGGCCGATTAAAGCTGAAATCTCCAAATCCATAGAAATTTAAATTTACATCACCATAACCAGTAGCGCCAAGATAACGTATATCCCCTTGTTTAAAAAAGCCAAGATGAGCAGCTCCACCAAACCAAGAGTCGTTTCCTGTATAAGCACCACCTAATGCAGAGACACTTGGAGGAAATAAATGCGGAGTTGCACCTTCTGATGTTTTTAACGCAGCAATACGCTTGTTGGCATCTTCTTCTGATTCATGGAAAAAGAGACCGACCATTCCTAGGCCACTATCAAGCGCAGGATCGGTAATTATTATAGGCACAGGTAAAAAACCATAAACATTTTCAGAAAGGTAATTTGAAGCATCAATTTTGCCATCAATTGGGTCAACAAATTGTGCTAATAATTGCTCGGCAAAAAGCGTACAAGAGTTAAGTAGTAATACGCATAAAAAAATAAATCGAAACATAAACATCCTTTTAAAACATGAGCTAACGCTAGCTCAAAAATACCTTTTGTATTTTCTTATGTTATATCAAATAATAAATGAAAGCTTTGAAGGATTTGTTATATGAAAGGTTATTTCACTTTAGTTTTTTGTTTGTTATTTTGTTTTCCCCCCATTTTGGCAAGTGCAAAAGAAACAAAAGCACACGTATTGCTCAACGCTGAAACCTTGCAACATGTTTGTTGGTATCAAGATAAAAAGTATTCTGAAGGTGCAATAATCGAGGTTGGAAGCACCTTGCTAATATGCGCTATAAAAAATAAAAACCAACCAAATAGCCAACTTGGTTGGTTTCAGCTCGATGACAAAGGCAATGTCATGTATCCCAAAAAGCCATCAAAGATTACGGTTAATTAGCGCGATTATTTAAAATTTACAAAATGGATAACACGTTAAATTTTAATGTCGCAAGTGACCTTCATAATAGCTTGTTAAACGGTTATTACTATAAGTCGTCATTGTAATTGTAAAAGCACCCGCGCTGCGTTTAATAACGCGATTAATTAGGTGATAAACCGTACCCGCTCGACTGATTGACCATACACTTAAGTGTGTTGATGAAAGCTGTTCAATCCAAATATCACCCGCAGCATTATTTTGATCAAAGCGTAAAAAACCCTGATCAGCATATACAGTTAAACTCGATAATTTTTGACTGAACTCATCGCTATCTTGTGCCTGGGAATGAGCTCTTAATATGAGTGATTCGTCATTGCTAAACGTGATTTCTAACTGATGTGATTTATATTCTTTATGCGCGCTTTGAGGTTCTTCACCAACGCAATAATAACCACTACTTTTGCCAACCCATGAACGAGATAACTCTTTAAATAGCCGATTTAAACTGGCTTCTTGTGACCGAGTTAATTTGTTATTAGCTGGTTCTGACACAAAATTTGCACTTTTTGGCGGAGATTGAAGGCACTGCTCTGCTTGGCTTGCAAAAGTTATCACTAAAAAAGCTAACGTCATTAAATAGCGCATAGTATTATCCTTTTAAATTATTTGAGCCTTGCTCGCCTTTCGATATAACTAATTTTATACAGCTAATGAACATAGAAACCAAGTGGCTACAAGATTTTCTTATACTAAGTGAAACGCGTAACTTTAGTACAGCAGCACAATTACGTTTTGTCACTCAACCAGCATTCAGTCGACGCATTCAATCTCTTGAAAAAAGCCTAGGTTGTCAGCTCATTGACAGACGTACATCACCATTAACACTGACTGATGAAGGTGAAGCATTTAAGCCAACGGCTCAATCTGTACTTCACTTACTTAATAGCTCTGCAGAAAAGCTGCGTGCAAACAGCTATGCACAAGAACTTCGAATTGCTGCAACACATACGCTTGCCTTAGGTGTATTCCCCAAAATTCTAAAAACATTAAAACGTCAATTACCCAATGTCAGTGCCCAGTTACAAATAGCCGATGCCGATGATTGTACAAAACTACTTAAAAGTAATAATTGTGATTATTTGTTGGCATTCCATGACAATGAATTGCTCGGTAAGGAATATGAGCGTTTTGAATTATTGAATATAAGACTTCTACCAGTAGCACTATCAACCACACTTCCGCAATGGGTTAACAATGAGAAAATGCCTTATCTTGCATATCAATCATCAATATTTTTGGGCAGAACAGTTGATAATGCATTAACAAAGGAAGTGAAAGCCAAACTTGATAAAGTCGCTAGTTCATCAATGGCTGACAGTTTAAAAACCATGGTGCTACAAGGCTTAGGCTTTGCATGGTTACCCGATTATTCGATTGAACACGAATTACGTGATGGGAAACTTACTGTTCTCGAAACTTTCAATGAAATATCTGACTTAAGTATTTGTCTTTATCGCTTACCAACAAATGATCATACAAAGTCCGTCTATTGGCAAGGTATAACGCAAGCACTGGAGTTTGATTGATTTACAATTGCACAGCATCACATTATGCAATTTATGCATAACCATAAACCTTTATTAGCATTAGTCACCGTATTATAACTTAGGTAACCTTGCCCGCACTCTCACCAAGGTAAAAGACATAAAAATGCGTATTGAAAAAGACTTACTCGGCAAAATGACCATCGAAAATGATGTGCTCTATGGCATTCAAACTCAAAGGGCTATAGTTAATTTTCCACTAAGCAGTAAATATTTAAGCCACTACCCGGCGGTTATAAAAGGCCTTGCTTATGTAAAGGCAGCCTGTGCACGTGCAAATAACCAATTAGGTTTATTAAATAACGAAAAAACTAATGCAATTTGTGCATCATGTAGTGATCTCATCAACGATCAATACCATGAGTATTTTCCTGTAGGTATGATCCAAGGTGGTGCAGGTACCTCTTCAAATATGAACGCTAATGAAGTGATCGCTAATCTGGCATTAAAAAAGCTTGGGTATGAACTTGGCGACTATCAACATATTCACCCAAACACTGATGTAAACATGTCGCAGTCCACTAATGATGTTTACCCAACGGCAATTAGACTAAGTGTATTATTAGAACAACCTAAACTACTGTTAGCGCTTGAGAGCTTAACTAATAGCTTAACTCAAAAAGGCAATGAGTTTTCGTCAGTTCTTAAATTAGGGCGCACCCAATTACAAGATGCAGTACCAATGACGCTAGGGCAAGAGTTTCATGGTTTTGCATCAACTTTAAAAGAAGATATAAAGTTAATTAAGCAGTTAGGTTGTTTACTGAATAGCGTTAACCTGGGAGGTACTGCTATTGGTACTGGCATTAATACACATAAAGACTACGCAGACTTAGCAATTAAAGAACTCACTAAGTTGACAAATATACCATTTGAAAAAGCAGAAGATTTAATTGAAGCAAGTTCTGATATGGGTGATTTTGTAATTTATTCTTCAGCACTTAAACGTTTAGCACTTAAATTATCTAAAATTGCTAACGACCTAAGACTTCTTAGCATGGGACCGCGTGCAGGTATTAGTGAAATAAACCTCCCAGCGAAGCAGCCAGGCAGCTCAATTATGCCAGGCAAAATTAATCCTGTGATCCCTGAGGCGGTTAGCCAAGTTGCATATCAAGTGGTAGGTTTGGACTGTGCAATAAGTATGGCCGCTGAAGCAGGCCAATTACAATTAAATGCAATGGAGCCTATGATTGCATTAAACTTAATGGATGCTATTTCATTGTTGACTAATGCATGTGATATGTTTGAACAGCATTGTGTTTCAGGCATAACAGCAAACCAACAAAGATGCACAGATTTACTTGAAAATAGCCTTGCACTTGTCACCGCGCTTAACCCTTTTATAGGCTATGAAGCAGCAACAAATATTGCAAAAGACGCGCTGCTTTCAGGTGCATCAGTTAAAGAACTTGTAATTCAACAAGGCATTTTAAACGAATTAGAACTTACCACTATTTTAAAGCCAGAAAACATGACACAACCAGTTTAAACATCATTTCGTTCTAAAATGACTGCCCCATCACCTTCTTGATTTAGGCAGTCATCTTGATTGTATAAGTGGCATCGCTCAAGCGATAAACAACCGCAGCCAATACAAGCTGTAAGTGAGCTTTTAAGCTTCTCGATATAATTGATTTGTTGCGTTAATCTATCTCGCCAAGCTGTCGCTATATTTTCCCAATCTTTTGTTGTTGGGGTACGTTCATTTGGTAGTTTAGCTAGAATCGCTTTTATTTCGCCGAGGCTGACACCTATTTTTTGGCCAGCCTTAATCAAAGCGATTCGTCTTAACACATCTGCTTTGAACCGCCTTTGATTACCGGCATTACGCCAACTTCTAATAAGGCCTTTTTCTTCGTAAAAATGTAACGTACTTACATTTACACCTGCGCGTTTCGCTATAACACCAACAGATAAATTCGCTTCTGACATAGTTAACCCAATTTTGAACAACTCATGTTTATTGTGAAAAGTGTTTTATCTAATGGCAAGTTATTAATCAAATAGCTTACTTGCACTTTTGAAGTTATTTGCTACGCATAATGCAAAATGATGAGGTTGTTCTGAAATCTATAGCTCATTTTATGAACAAAGTAATTATGAAAGAAAATCAAACATCACGATTTTCATTCAATAACATACTCTATTAATTAAATTTGTAGTACCTAATTAGTAGCCATTAGTTATAAAACATTCATTTACATAAAATTATCGTATATAAAACCACTAACTAGTTCTAAATTCACTAATAAAACACATCACGAGTGTTGATCTTTTCTGGACAAAATTGCTATTGTTACAACATGCCGTTATTTTGCTTTAGATAGAGTGAAAGTCTATAGACTTGAATTGTAAATAATACTTTATCACTAACGGTTTCAGATTTAGTCTCCAAAACTATGTATGCTCTACAAGGATAGAGAAATGACAACAAATTACGCAAAAGTAAAAGAACTGTGCGATGAATTAGTACAAAACGGAAAACCTGTTTCCGTTGAAGTTATTTTACAAGAATGTGAAGGCAGTACTGCAACAATTTTAGCTCATTACCAACGTTGGCGTAGTGAGTCACAAGATACCCGCCAAGCAGCCGCTGATACAGGCTCTCTAAGTGAGGAGTACCTTGCTGCTTTCCATCGTGAAATTAAACGATTTTCTAACACTATTAACCGTGATTTTGAGATCCAACTTGAGCGTGCAATTGAGGCTGAAAAGTTTGCCATTTTAAGCCTTCAAAAAACGGAGCAAATCACTGACGAACTAAGTGAAAAAGTAAAACTTCTTGAAACGCGCCTCGAAGAAGAAACAGCACAATTTAAACAAACTATCGCTGAAGTTGAAGACAACGCAGACGTTGAAATTGCGTCTTTAAAAGAGCATCAAGAAAAACAACTTCAAGAACTTACCGAGTCTAAGAATCAGACAATTGAAGACATGCGTGTTGCCAATGAGAACACCATTGAACAACTAAAAGCAAATAATGCTGCAACAGTTGCAGAGTTAAAAGAGTCTAGTGAACGAACTATTGCTGAGCTTAAACAAACAGGTGAAGCTAAAGTTAGCGAATTAACTGAAACAGTTGCTACACAAGTACAAACTCTCGAAGCTGCTTTACAAGAAAAAGACTCACAGATCCAAAGTCTGTTGCAAGAAAAGAATTCTACGCTTTCACAACTTTCTCAACTAGAACAAACTGCTAATACGCATGCAGCAAAAGCGGAACAACACACATCAGAAGTAGAAGATCTTCGTAAAGCTAAAGAAGCAATTCAAGCGCAGCTCAAACAGGCTGAACAAAATATTGAGATGATGAAAAAGCAAAATCTTGAGCTTTCTCAACATAGTCAAGATCAACAATCTGTTGTTAAAGGTGCTAAGGCCCAAATCGAAGAAATGCAGGCTCAGCTGGTTGAAGCTCAGAAAATAGCATCTAGCTTTGAGTCTGAAAAAGAAAACTTACTTAAACAAATGGATTTCGTTAAGAATAACTCAACAGCAACTATCCAGCGTTTAACTCAGAATTCTGATCAGAACTTATCTAAAATTAGATTGCTAGAAGAAAAACTAGCTAGCGAGCAAAACAATGCATGGCGCTATGAAAATGAAAATGAAAAACTTCTTGAGCAACTTGAGTTTATCAAGCAAAACTCTGCTACTACCGTAGAGCGTCTTACTCGCAGTGCTGAGAAAGCAATGGCGCGTGTGCGAGACTTAGAACGAGAAGTAGACGATGCCAAACTTGAACTAGAGCAAGTTCGCGCACAAAATAATGTAGTGCCATTGCAAGATCAAGCTTAATTCTACTTTAAAGAAGGGTCTTTTGACCCTTTTTTATTATTGCAATTTCGTGATATTCCACTAAATTAATATAAAATAACTTTAATTTATCAATCACTTGAAAATATACACAGCTCGACAAGCAGTATTGAACCATAAGAAAAGACTTGTTGCCTACGAGCTTTTATTCCGTAACAGTCGAGCAAATTCCTTTCCCGAAATAGATCCTGTTATTGCAACATCTAAACTCATTGCTGATAGTCAGTTTATTATTGGATTAAGGCGTCTTACATCCGGTAAAAAAGCACTTATCAAGTTTCACCACCAAGGGATATTACAACAACAGCCTGAGCTTTTACCGAGTAACGACTTTATAGTTGAAGTAATGACTGACTTTATCCCTAACCCTGAGGTGTATGAAGCTTGTCGTAACTTATTTCACAAAAACTATACCCTTGCCTTAGACCCTTATACACCGCATTTTGATTGGCAACCTTATTGTAATTTATGTCGCCTTGTTAAATTTGATATCAGTAGAACACCATTAAATACAGTGATTGCAGACATTCACAAGCTAAAGCAACTTAAAAATATTAAGTTAATGGCGACTAAAATTGAGACACACGAAGACTTTGAGCTAGCTAAAGAACTTGGTTTTGATTATTTTCAAGGTTATTTTCTATGTAAACCTCAGTTAATAGAACAGCCAGATATGGTCAGCCACGCGCAAACTGTTGTACTGCTTTATACTGAGTTAGTAAAAGTAGAACTTAATTACGATCGAATCGCAAACCTCGTCGAACAAGATGCAGCTCTCAGCTACAAATTAATGCGTTTTATTAACTCGGGTTTATTCCCAATTCGTGAAGAAATTAACTCTATCAAGCAAGGTTTAATCTATTTAGGTGAACAGAATGCTAAACGTTTTTTAAATCTTGTTGTAACAGCTCATTTTGCCAAAGACAAACCACATGAGCTTATTCGCATGTCAACCATTCGCGCTAAGTTCTGTGATGTAATAGCGCAGAAAGTTGCGCCAAGTCTTCAAAGTAAATCTTTCTTGGTGGGGTTATTTTCGCTTTTAGATGCAATTTTTGATCGCTCTATGGAAGTTATTTTAAAACAGCTTCCCCTAGGAAAAGACATCAGTGATGCTTTGATTGGGCAAGATAACATTAATCGTAATATTTTAGAGCTTGTTTTAAGTTATGAATCTGGCGAGTGGCAGAAAATTGAAGCACAATGTAATAAATTGAAATTGGACCAAGCAGACTTACCTGCGTTTTATTTTGAGGCAATAAAATGGAGCGATATTCTTTATAATTGCACACAAGAAAGTCCTCTTTAATTAGCCAATTTAAATTGGCAATTTCTGAATTCCCCTGTTTGTTTATCGCTATTAATCATTTTGAATAGCCATTATCATCACTTTGCTTTTATACCTCTAAGTTATTCAATAAAAACGATTTCATTAGTTTTCGGATTACTTTTTTTGCTTGTAAACAATGCTAAATATAACTTTAATTAAAATAAAAAAAGCCCAGATATCTGGGCTTTGCATTGTTATATAACTTCTTTTTAGAATAAGTAACTTAATTTAACGTAGTAGAAACCACCGTTATAATCGTACGGACCACTTTCGTAGTATTGTGCACCAAGAACACCGTAAGAAGATGAAGGTAGCTTCTGTGCTTCTTGGTCGAAAATATTATTAGCACCAATTGCACCTTTAAAACTTTCTGTGAAGAAATAGCTTACTTCAGCATCAAAAGTAAACGCAGAATCTGCAATTTCATTCCAACAACCATCTAAGCAATCATCATCCGCATGCACAGCAAAGTATTCGCCAAAGTAGTTTGCACGAACAAACATGCTAATATCATCCCAATTTTGCGTAATTGTGAATGTTGCACGGTGCTGTGGCATACCTTCTTCTAAACGTTTAACTTTACCGTCACTTGTTGTAGCTGGATTAAACGAATCAACATTAGTTTCATTCCAGTTATACGCTAGGGCAAATTTAGTGGCACCATTTAGTAAATCTGCTGAATAGTTTGCAACTACATCAAGACCTTTAGTCGTTGTGTCAAAGTCATTTGCAAAATACGTTACCGCAGAGATAAGTTCTGGATTTTGTACACCTAGCGATCGCAGTTCTGCATAATCAGATTCAAGTACATCAATCTGGCTAGATTGTGCAATACGGTCAGTTACTTCAATATTGTAGTAATCGACCGTTAAGAAGAAGTCTTCATACTCGTAGACTGTACCAAGCGCATAACTTGTAGACTCTTCAGGTGTTAATTCTTTACCACCATAAAACGCTGATAACGGATCTGTCGGTGGCGCTAAGAAGCTTTGAATTAGCTCACCATTTACTAACGATGTTGCAGTATTTACAACATTTGCTTGACCAACCGTAGGGGCTCTAAAGCCGGTGCTTGTTGAGCCACGAATTTGCCAATCATCAGAAATTGCATATTGTAAGGTTATTTTGTAGTTAGCTGTGTCACCGAAAGTATTGTAGTCTTCATAGCGAAGCGCAGCACCTACAAGCAAGTTATCAGTTAAATATTGTTCAGCATCTACATACGCTGCCCAGTTACGACGAGTATTAGTGCCTTGTGACTCAGGTCCAAACCCTTTAAAGCCGTGAGAACCGATGTTAAAGCCTTGATCTGCATAAGGGCCTGCTTTCCAAGAAGCTTCTTCACCAGAAATAATCTCAAACGATTCTTCTCTAAATTCAAAACCACCAGCAAGGTTTAGCGGTTCATCTAACCCCACTTCAATTGATTTAACTAAATCGAAGTTAAATGTTTTTTCTAATTGGATGTATTTACCTGTATCGAAATCAACTGGCGTTTCTAAACCTAGCGATGGATTCAGTGTATTGTATAAATAGAAGTCTGAAGCGTTTCGACCAACAGAGCCGCTAATATCAAAATAAACTTCATCAAGCCAACCGCCTTTAAACTCCCCTTCAACACCCATAGTTAAAGAAGTATCTACAATATTACCTGCGAACTGCGGTGTATAACCACCAGGGAAAATCATGTTCATTGAAAAACAATTTGGATCAGCAACCATGTCTTTGTATGCTTGTGTTTCTAGCACATTTGGAACATTTGCAGGCACTACCGCACATGTTCTTGGGCCACCATTTGCTTGACCAATATCACCCACTAACAGAGTTTCGCCGCCATCAATCGAATAAACATTGCCACGATTGTGTGGGTTACGATAATAGAAACCACCGATTGCATCACGCTCAGAATAGTTACCGAACATGTAGAATTCTTTATCATTACCTAAATCAAGACCTACATTACCAAAAATAGTTAAATCGTCTTTTATTTCAGGGTTACCCCAAATTTGAGCTGGGTTATTGATATATGAATTTCCAGCTGCTGCTAAACCTGCCGCATCAGGGCGTTGTACTGAGCGACTAGTAGGATCTGCATTCTTTAATGCAAAAGATAAATTAGCAAAACCATCATCAGTAAAAGGTAAACCTACATTGCCTTCGATAGTTGTAGTATCACCATCACCTTCAAAGTACTCACCATATTTTACTGATACACTGCCGCCTTCTGATGCATCTTTCAGTACAAAGTTCATAACGCCCGCAATAGCATCCGAACCGTACTGTGCTGCAGCACCATCACGAAGCACCTCAACTTGTTTTAGTGCGATACTAGGGATCACTGAAACATCCGGTCCTTGTGCACCATCATTCACACCGCCACCTTGGAAAGCAATTACAGATGCACGGTGTCTGCGTTTACCATTTACAAGCACTAAAGTACTGTCAGAAGATAAACCGCGTAGGTTTACTGGGCGAATAAGCGTTGCAGCATCACTAATAGGTTGCTGACGAACATTAAATGAAGGCACTTGACTTACTAGCAGTTCAAGCATATCTGAAGAACCATGCTTTTCTAAGTCATCACCACCAATAATATCAATTGGTACTGGCGAATCACCAATAGAACGTGGTGCTGAACGTGTACCTACAACGGCGATTTTTTCAACATCTTTCTTTTCTTCTGCGGCAGGTGTTTCCTCCGCAGATACAGAATAAGACATTGCTGAAGCGAGAGTTGATGAGCAGGCGAGTAATATTGCCTTGCGTAGCGCGTTAATTTTCATAATTTCCCTAGCATTTGTATAGTTATTTATTGTAAACATGAACTTAACATGTTGTTTACAATAAATAGACTATATTGGGGAAATTTCAAGTAAAAAGTCGATTTTTTACATTTGTTAGTTGATTTTTTGAGCAAAACATCCCTTTTTACACAATTCTTCCTCGCATTGCTTTTGTTTGACTATGTTTCTTTTTGCTATCTAAGCGCGTTTTTTTTTCTGCACAACCATCGCGCTTTTTATCAGCAATTTCAATCGTTCAAGCGCATCTTGTTTGTTTTGCTCTTGTGTTCGAAATGACTGAGATTTAATGACTATGACACCATCATTTGTGATTCGACTGTCATTCAGAGACAATAATTTTTCTTTATATATTTGCGGTAACGTACTGTGCTTGATGTCAAATCTCAAGTGGATTGCTGAGGATACTTTATTGACATTCTGACCACCACTTCCTTGGGCACGAATAGCCGTTAATTCAATTTCCCAGTCAGAAATTGAAACAGTGTTAGAAATTTGTAACATTCATTTGTTCCGTACGACTCTTAGTAACCTTTATTATACCAAACTGGACAAATCATCTGATGGTTTTGATCTTTAATAATATTTACAGTCATTTACGATTAAAGTTTTCTAAATTTTAATGCTTATAAATGTTCGTGAAATACATATATTTTGAAATTGTCTTGTAGGTATTGTGTTAAGCTAGTTTTACAAGATATGAGGATAAATTAGGTAAAATAATAAACAAAGCATATTCATTACAATAGAAATATAAAGATGCTTTTTAAAGGGTTGTTTAACAGTTTTATGGCGGAACACATGTTGTCCAAGCACTGCACCTGGCCATCCTCCTAAAACACTGTAAATGTGTAAAGTACTCTCAGGCACACGAGCTTTGTCACGCTTAGCTTTGAATTTATCAATACCATACACAACAAATGCAAATACACTCATAACACAATAGATTGCCAACAATTGGCTCTTTATGAAATTTAAAAAACACAATACAATCAAAACAATTGAAAAGAAGAATACGAGTAACATACAGCAATACACTACTTAATTAACGGCTCAAAAACGCTAGTATGCTACATGAAAATGAAGAATTGAGAAAAAACTGTTTTCAAATCTATTCACTATCTATAGCCTAATAATTCGCTCCCAAACTTTATAACTGCTCAATTATCAATCGAACCTGCCGATAACTTGATATGTACCCGTTTAAGTTGGTTTTGTTATGAAAATTGAAAGCTCAGCGGTAACACTTGAAAATCACCATGTGAGTGAATTTGTAAAAACGCGCATTGAAACGCCAATTGAGCCGCCAATTCAAGCTCATGATCAATCGCAGGCAAACAGTGTTGAAGAACAAAATTCCACCCTTGAGATGAAAGATAATGCAAAGGTAATGATCCTCAAGCTGCTAGTACAAAAACTAGCAGGCAAAGACATAGAGTGGTTTAATCAGGATGAATTTACTGCGGCGAATTTAGCTGCTAAAACAACACCAACAGCACAAAATGATGATGCAGAACAAGGGGCTACTCAGGTGATTGTTGAAGAGCTTCACCATGAACACCAAGCCAACTCGCTTAAAATGGCCGGAAAAATAACAACGGCTGCCGGTCGCGATATTAGCTTTGAATTTAAGCTTAATTTTGAGCAAAGCTTTACCGAGTATCAGCGCTCAATTGAAACAATCAATATGAAAGATCCGCTTATTATTAGTTTTATAAGTAAACCGGTTGAATTTGGCGAAAGCACGCATCAATTTGATATTGATGCTGATGGCAACCAAGACACTTTAACCCAACTTGGAAAAGGCTATGGTTATCTCGCATTTGATCGCAATAACAATGGCAAAATTGATGACGGACAAGAATTGTTTGGCGCTTTGAGTGGTAACGGCTTTGCTGATCTTTCGCTATACGATGAAGATGGTAACGGCTTTATTGATGAAAATGACGTAATCTTTGATTCGTTAAAAATATGGGTAAAAAATAGCGCCGAGGATAAGTTAGTTTCCTTGGACGATGCAAATATTGGGGCTATCGCAACACAAAGTGTTAATTCACCCTTAAATATTCGCAATGACAATGGCGAATTAAAAGGGGCAATCCGACAATCTGGTTATTATCTTAACAATGATGGTAATGCAGGCCTTATTCAACAAATTGATTTTGTAGTTTAATGTCTGCAAAAGATAGTATAAATATGCTTAGCAGAAGCGGTTTATAACCAGTATGTGTTGTTTGTATTTTTTTATTCTATCAGCGACATAAACACTTACATTCTGTACACATATTCACGTATTTATTCTTGTATGCTGCATTTTTTTATAAGATTTAAATATCAGCATAATGCAAACAACGAGTCTTCATCCATATTTGGTCAGCTCCCCCTGGCGAGCAATTGTTAATTCAAGCTCTTTATTAATGCCAGCAATTTTTATGCTGCTGCTATTTGATGTCCTCGAATCGAGTCTGATTGCATCACACAGTGATAATAGCTTATCACTATTTGGTTATTTTTTGCCGCTTGTTATCTCTATGAATGCGATAGCAATAGCCATTGCGGTCCGCTCAAATATGATTTTGGTAAAAGAACAACAGCATCAAAAATCATTTATTCCAACGCTCTTTATATTTACACTTATTGTAACCAGCGCTTTATTAGTTACCTTGTATTTTGGCCGAGATCATTACAGCGAATTAGTCAATTTAAATGTATGGTTATCACAGTTCAACAAAGGGGAATTAGCCCATTATCAAAGTGAAATCGCTCTCTTTTACGAATACAAAATTGCTTCATTTTTACCACTGGTTTTGGTTTGGCAAAGTAGCAGTGTAATGCGTGCTTTAGGCTGGTGTCATTTCTCAGCTATGTATTTACTCGCTTGGATGACAAGCAAAACCGTGCTTTTGTTATTAATTATCGATAATCAAAGCCCAACTTTAATTTCAGATCTTGCACAGCTCCATTTTGTTGTGGATAGTTGCTTTGCGCTTGCTGCCCTGCTTATTTTTATTGTTTACAAGCGTATCGACTTTAAAATTATCTGTCTCAAAACCTTGTTTAGCGATAAACGGCTATCATTACTTCTGACCTTACAGCAACTCGCACCTGCTCTATCTTTATTTATCCTCACCATTTTTTTAAGCCGCATTGGCACAGAGTATGTAGGTGCATTTGCCATTATTTTCCGTTTAGAAATGTTACTGTTAGTTTTACCTATGGTTTTGACTGCAGCATTACCAGCGGTCATCGGCATTAACTATTGGGCGAAACAGGTAAAACGTTGTAAAAAAATAATCAGCCATGTATTAATTTCACTGGTAGTAATTCAATCCCTCATTGGCATTTTACTGCTGGTATTCAAAAGTGATGTTTTATTCTTTTTGTGTCCCGATTGTGAACAAAAACGAGTTATTTTGAACTACTTAAGTTATGTGCCTTTTACTTACTTCTTTTTAGCCATTGCACTTCTAGCGCCTTCTTGTCTAAATGCGATTGGTTATGTATTTGATGCAAGTAAAGTTATTGTGATACATCGTTTAGTGCTTGTGCCATTACTAAGCTTGAGTGGTGTCTATTTTGCTGGAAGCCAAGGGTTATTTATCGGTTTAAGCTTGGCTCATGCTTTTGTTGGTTTGTATGTTTTATACAGATATAAAAAACAAGAAAGTATTGGTTTAAGTGAGCACAATCAAAATGATATTACAGCTATCAAACAAGGCTCTGCTATTAATTAAAACGCCTTATAAAAGGCGCCAAGCGCTAGCAGTACCTCTTGATCATCGTCACTTAATGCCAGTTTTGTTTGCAATCTAGAGTCAAAAGGGCTTTCAGCAACACTGACTAAATGCGTTAAATAGGCATCAGTATGCTGGATCATACTAAGTACTTTGCCTTGAATATTAAAAATACATAACGCAAGTTCATTTGATGCCAATAATTCTAACTGTTTCACGGCTAAACTTATTTTCAATCGGTCATTCGCAACTACCTGTCGCTTATCACTAATAAGCTGAAGCAATTGTTTTTTTAATTGTGCTTCTTTTTTAGGATTATTTAATTCCACTACTGCATTAATGTCTTCTAAGAATACTTTTGAGGCATTATCAAGTTCATCGGCAATTACAGATTTATGACGATAAATCATTTCGCCTAACAAACTCTGAAATACAATCAGTTGAGACGCTGTCATCTCAAATAATTTCAAATGCGCTTCATTTCCATTTCCGGTTTTAAGCTTATATAAGGAACTTCGCGATATTCGCTCATTAAAGAAAATGATTGCGATTAATACAATCAAGGCGCACAGTACAAATTGTGGATTACTTTCAATTAATGAGAGGATTTCTGTCATAGTGTTATTTTTCAATTTTATAATTACTTTAGCTATCGGACACTTGCATACTAAACACTGATAAACTTATTTTTACATAGGCAAGTTAAGCTACTGACACTCGCTGACAAAACTACAGCGTATTATGTGCAAAAACAACAAGGACAGTAAAATGATTACAATATATGAATTTCCTCCTGCTTTTGGACTCACCAATGCAAGTCCATTTGCACTAAAACTCCAAGCTTATTGCAAACTTGCTAACATTGATTATCAAGTTAAATATCGCATTGATTCAGAAAAAATGCCAAAAAAGAAGTTTCCTGTTGCCATTATTAACAATGAAATGGTTGCAGATTCAAACATTATTTTGGCAACCCTTGAACAAAACGCCAAGCTCGATGCAAATCTCTCTAAAGAACAGCATGCAATTGGCTATCTAATTAAAGAATTAGTAGAAGAGAAGCTATATTGGAGCTTAGTGTTTAGTAGATGGGTTGACGAGGAATTTTGGCCTTTAACTAAGCAGGAGTTATTTTCAGAGATGCCGGCACTGTTAAAATTGTTTGTGCCTAATTTGGTAAGAAAGAACTTAATTAAAAGTATTTATGCCCAAGGCTTAGGCCGCCATAGCAAAACACAAATCTATGACTTTGCCGTTGAAGCAATTGAACATTTGGCCAGTTTATTGGGTGATAAACCTTATTTTGTAACAGATCGAATGACACAATACGACGCAGCCGCTTATGCAACACTTACCAATTTACTTAATGGAAAACTGAGTACGCCAATAAAAACAGCGATTGAAAACAAACCTAACCTTGTTGCTTATATCAATCGCTGTTATGAATCATGCGGTGTTTAACTAAAAATTAGCTTCGCTTGTATTACCTGAGGTCACTGTAATAGATGTACTTTGACCTTCTGGTGATGGGATCACTAAACCATCAAATTGGATATTGTCATCTACTAAATCATTACAGCGTAGAGCCACCATGTAATCACCCGCTTTGACAAAACCAAACTCATAGCTACCTTCAGTTGTTACAACGGTTGATGCAAGAGGCGCAGTCGCAGTTGGCACTTCTCCTGTGAAAGCTTCATCTTCACTATCAAACAAATCACCAAACTCAGTAGTATCGCCCGGGTACATATACACTGTACATGTACCTAAATTGAGATATTCAGATGAAATAGTACCAGCAATAGTGCCCGAGCTACCCACAACTTTAATACCATGTGGTTTTAAAATAAAACCATTTTTAGCTGGGTTGTTGCCTCGCTGTACTAGGGATGTTCTTAAATCAAATTCAATGGTGTAAGCTGGAGTATCACCAACTTGCACTAAACTTGCGTCAACCGCAAACTCACCTAGGCGCAAACGCGAGCTAGGCACTTTAATAGCGTATAATGTCGCGTCATTATCAAGCTCAACATAAGAGCCTGCATCGATAATTACGAGTTCTAGTTGATAGTTACCTTCGTCAAGTACAATGCCAGCCAGCTCATCAATAATTTTCTTTTGATCTGCACCTTGATAATCAAGTAAGTTAGTGACAATCGAAGATGCGCTAGAACCATCTTCCATAACAAACTCTTCAACTAAAATTTCTTCTGCTGCATCACCAGAATCAGTTAGTCTAATGATTTTAATTGTATCTATTTCAAGCACTACTGCGATTGCATCGTCAACAGGTGCATCGCTCAGTCCTAATGAAAATTTTGCTTGTTCAACACCTGTCACAGGTGGCACAACAACATCATTATCATTGGAAGAAGAACTGCCTCCACATGCAGCTATTAATGCGGATAACAAAATAATTAAATAGTTTTTCATGATTGCCCCAACTTTTCATAATTACCAACATTATAGTAGTAGAGAGAACAGGATTTGATACGTCATTATGATGATATTTATTCTTATTTTGTAATTAATCAAAGCTAACAGTATATCTTTTAGTCATTACCGCAATTCGATTTGTTTTTTAGATTGAATCGAGCAGTATAATTCATTGGATTGATTGCTTATTAAAAGACATACTTATCTCAATTCAACAAAAACCAAATCAAGGGCGTAATAATGTTAAATGATATTTCTGGACAATCAGTACCACAGGTTAGCTTACCAATTTTTGCTAATAACCAATGGCAAACACTGACCTCTGATGACCTATTTAAAGGTAAGACTGTTGTGGTATTTTCTTTGCCGGGAGCATTTACACCAACGTGCTCTTCAACACATTTACCGCGTTTTAATGAATTAGCCAATACCTTCAAAGCAAATGGCGTTGACGATATTTTATGTGTATCAGTAAATGACAGCTTCGTGATGGCCGCTTGGGCTAAAGAGCAAGAAGCCGAACACATCAGGCTTATTCCTGACGGCACAGGTGAGTTCACTCATGGTATGGGCATGTTAGTAGATAAAAGCGAGATTGGTTTTGGCAAGCGCAGTTGGCGTTATTCAATGCTTGTGAAAGATGGCATTATTGAAAAAATGTTTATTGAGCCTGAAGTTGAAGGCGACCCATTTGAAGTATCCGATGCAGATACAATGTTAGATTACATTAATCCAAATGCAATCAAACCAAAACCGGTGTCGTTGTTCACAAAACCAAACTGCCCATATTGTCAAAATGCGAAACGACTTTTAGACAAGCATGGCTATAACTATGAAGAGATTGTACTTGGCAAAGATGCATCATTAACAAGCTTAAAAGCAATGTCTGGCCGCGATACCGTGCCGCAAGTGTTTATTGGTGGCAAACACATTGGTGGTTCGGATGATTTAGAAACTTACTTCCAATCATTGTAAAAAAATAATAAAGCCTGCATTTGCAGGCTTTATTTATACCAATTTTATTAACTACTATGTCATTACTGCGAGTTAAACGCCTCATTAACTGCGTTAAAAAATCCTCATGTAGAGCAACTACACATTAAATTTTTCGCCTTGTTTATGAACCGTTTCTCTGTCGCAATAAGTGACCTATCAATTAATGCAATTGGTATTAAAAGCAGAACTCAAGATTAATATTTGCACCAGTTTCGTTATTGCTACGGTTAAACCAATCAGCTCTGTGATGAACAATTTCGCCTGTTAAAACTAACCAAGTTAAAAACTCATATTCTAAAGCTAAGCTTACGCCATAAGCTTTACCTTTATCTGAAAAACGATCGCCTACACACGTTCTGTCATAACCACAGCCTTGGTTTACTTGCTCATGATTTACATCATCATAACTTTCAAGAAGGTAATAGCTCCCGTCTATATCGCCATCTTGATAAAAAACGCTGCCATACATTAGTGTCTGTTTATTAAAACGATAACCCGCAATCATCGAAAGATCATAACTTTTTTGTTCCAGTGACCAATTATTATAAGCACGTGTTGCACTTTCATTGCGCTTTGAATATATATAACCAACACTTGTAGCAAGCGAGACATTACCACTTTGCTTTTCTTCTTCTGGAGCACCAAACCACTGGTACTTCATACTAAGTTGCTGCTCACCATTATCAACATAGCGCGCTTCAAAACCATGGCTTAATGTCATGGCCGCAGAAAAGCGAAGTGCTGAATCTCTATCTGCTTTTTTGCTATTATTATTTGATATTTCATTGGATGTATCGGAGCCAACTGCTAATTTAAAATTAAAAGGCTGGCTATTTACTTCTGGGCTATTAAAGCGCGCCATGCGTGGTTTAACTTCAGGAGTAGATTCACATCCTACAAGAGCAACACTGGCTAATACCAGTGACATTGAAATTAAATTTTCCAAAAGAAAATCCGTTTATTTTTAGATAGTTGAATAGTACGAACTTTTTCGTTATTAAGGCAAGGCCAAATTGTAAATCAACGTAATTGAAAAAAAGCCAGCATCCGCTGGCTTTTGGTTATTTTTCTTTTTGTTCGTCACTTGGTTGTGGTTTTTCTTCTTTTTGCTCTCTTACAATGGCGATTGTATGTTCAATTTTGGGATCAGGTAATACCATATTAACCAAAGCACCAAATACAACTGCGCCAGTTTTACGCTTTTTTGCCCAGCCAATCATCTTCCAGCAAAGCAACATCAAGAAAGCCGACGCAAATACCAAAACAAACAAGGTGATTACTTGTGTCATAATTTTCCTTATCTTTTAAGTTGTTAAATAATCAAAAAAGATAAGCAGTCATATTTGGCAGTATGATTGATTAAAAAGATAACTTTCGCGAATTAAAAAATTTATAAACGGGCAGCTGTAAAGTGAATTCGCTGATTTTCGCAAGTTAAAACGATTAGCAAAAACTTTTAAGGTCGAATAATCTATAAATGTTTTAACAGAACTGTTATTACTTGCTAAGTGTGTTAGGTGTTGAAAGGAGTTTAACGTTTGTTGATGAGATGGAATAACTGAGCGTGCTAAATTAAACGGTAACAACGAAAATATAACAAATAAAATTATTAGCGTTGTTTTAAGCACCGTTTTCTTCCTTTTCTTTGGCCTACCCCATCAAAATTAATATGGGCTTTTCTTAACAATTCAATGCTTATACAAACCAAGGTGAAAATTTTTGATAATCATTAAATAATTGTCTTTGTTTTCTTGTTAAAAATGCTAGCTTAAAGAAAAAACGTTGAAGGTTTCAAAATGGATATAAGTACATGGACACTCTATTTTATTGCGGTGCTCATTTTAACCGTGTCGCCTGGCCCCAGCGCACTTTTTTGTATGTCAAAAGCCATTACCTCAGGAAAACGTTCGGGTATATATGCAGCGCTCGGTAGCTTAACTGCAATCACTCTAATTTTGAGTTTATCTTTTACAGGGTTAGGCGTGATAATTGCTACATCAGAGCTTGCGTTTAATATTATTAAATGGCTTGGTGCAAGTTATTTGATTTACCTTGGTATAAAGGCGTTATTGTCAAAGAGCACTGGTTTTGCGCTCACTGATATACCAGATAAAAATAATCAGCAAAGCATGCAGCACTTTATTAGTGGCTTTACAATTGGAGCAAGTAACCCCAAAGCCATTGTGTTTTTTACAGCGCTATTTCCACAATTTATTAACCCAGGTGAGTCACTTTTAACACAATACCTTATTTTTTCAGGTACATTTATCTTACTAGAACTGACCTGGTTGTTGTTTTATGTCATGCTAGGCGTTAAGTCTTCAAAGTGGTTGTTCGAAAAAGGTCGCACTGCATTTTTTAATAAACTCTCTGGCAGCGTGTTTATTGGTGCAGGCGCATTGCTTTCAATGTCAAATAGAAGCGAGTGAATACTGTCATTAATAAAATACTTAGAAACCCTTATTTTAAAAGGAATTAAGATAAAAGACTGGTTTTCTTTTGAGGGTAATTAGTTTTATAGTGGCTTCACGCTTTTAAATTTTACAACATCAGAAACTACAAACGTTTAGTTTAATACCCGTTGTGAAAGCTTTGAGGAATAACATTTTAATGAAAACCGTTTTAGTTACATTAGCCAGTCTTTGTTTGATGGTGTCTCCACTTCACGCCAAAAATGATAAACACAATAAAGGTAACAGCTTACCACCTGGCCTTCAGAAAAAAGTGGCTCGCACAGGTGAATTACCTCCAGGATGGCAAAAGAAAATTCAGGTTGGTAAACCTATCGACCGTGAAATTTATAGCCACAGCAAGATTATTGCACCGGTTGACCACAAAGGGTTAATCACCGTAAACATCGATGGCAGAATAATCCGCCTGATTGAAGCAACTCGTGAAGTTGTGAAAATTCTAAAATAGTAAACTACAACATGGATGTTGTAGTTTCTTCTTATTAAATTACGTTGTATAACCCTCAATCAATTTGAGTGGTGATTCAATAACCATTTAAACTAAAGTAAATTCATCACAAGGCGTACCTTGGTGGTACTTCATTTGCCATGCACCATTATTGAGTACCCAAATAGATGATCTTTTAGCAAAATAGCTGGCCGAGCCATCTTTACTAACCCATGCTGTTTTGTACAACATTAAAAATACTGAATATTCTAACTGAATACATTCATAGTCTTGCGCATGGACATGTCCGCTTGGTTGCTTTTCCGAAGACATCATTTCAATAATGGTTTTGAATGAAAATGATGTGCCCGATTGGCCTACTTCACGAAATTCAGGATGAATTAAACGGATAATTTCACGTTTATTGTGGCGAGTTTCATAGTTATGAAGTGATTCCTCTTGTTCTATCAATAGTTCTTTCAAGTGAACGCCTCGCAATTCTTACCCTTTACTTTGTTATAACGCAAAACAACTAAAGATCAATGATTAAGCGAGCATCTTTCGATTTTATAATGGCTACTGATTACCAAAATTACTTTTCACGTTAGCTCATATTCACTAGCAAATATGAGCTTGAGGCAGTTATTATCGAGAAATTTTAGATATGCTTGCTGTTATGACACATTTAAAACGCAATAAAGCGAGAGTATTGAGACTTACAATAGATTTAAATCACTCCGGCAATTTATATTGCTACAACTTTAGTCAGTCGACTATTGTAAATGTTAAAGCCAATTTGTTTTTGCGAAAAAATATGAGTTAATAAAAATAACTGTTGCTCAGAGAAGTAAGGCGTTAAAGTAAAATCACTTAGTTGAAAAAAACTAGGTGCCTTTTATTTTATGAGAGCCACTATTGATATGCTAATTAAACAACCATTACATATTATTTGCATTTTGCTCGTCATTCTCTTTGGGGTGCAAATTTTAAATACTATTACTGCAGGGTTAGTTTCAAATTTCGGCATATACCCACGATACATCAACGGCTTAATCGGGATCCCACTGGCACCTTTTATACACCACAGTTGGCAACATTTATTGTCAAATGCGGCCCCCTTAGCAGTGCTTGCATTTATTGTGTTGCAACAAGGTCTAAAGCGTTTTACGTTATGGCTTTTTGCCAGTGAAGGTTTTCATGCAGGGGCTAGCACATTGGTTTTTGGGCTAATAGGTTACATTATTTGTAACGCTATTTTTAGTCGTAATATTTTTAATTTGATGCTAGCTGCAATTATTTGTTTTTTGTATGCCAGTGTTATTTATTCGCTTACTCAGTTTGTACCTGGTGTAAGTTGGAGTAGCCATTTCTTCGGTTTTATTGCGGGTTGCATTGCAGGAAAGCTCTTTTTAAGTAAACAGCAAAAATCGCAAGCTCATTATTAAAATCGATCAACCCCTTTATACTCAAAACACAGTTGCATTCCTGTTGCAAATAGCGCAGCAAATACAAACCCTAACCAACTGAAATTTAATTAAAAAATTTATTTGTAAAAAGTAATTGCAGCAAAGTGAAACTTGCATAATAATTGCGCGCTTTTTAATGTATTTCAGATTAAAAAGCATATGCTCATCTTTTGTTTGGAGAACGCTATGAGTGACTTGCTGGGTATAAGCATTTTAATCATTTTTGGTGCCTTATTTGCTATGTCGGAAATTGCCATTGCCGCAGCACGTAAAATTAAATTACGTGTTATGGCTGACGAAGGTAACAAAAAAGCGCAAGCAGTTTTACGGCTACAAGAACAACCGGGTGGTTTTTTTGCCATGATCCAAATTGCATTGAATGCGATTGCCATTTTAGGCGGTATCATGGGTGAACAAACGCTTACTCCTTATACCTCTCAGTTGGTAAATTTGGTTTATAACGGACAACATGCTGATCAAATCAGTTTTTTCCTGTCGTTTTTAGCAATTACCTCGTTATTTATTTTATTTGCTGACTTACTACCTAAGCGCATTGCGATGATCATGCCTGAATCTGTCGCAATCAGAGTGGTTAGTTTGATGAATTTGTTAACCTTTGCTCTCACCCCATTGGTAATGTTTTTCAATGGTATTAGCAATGTGGTTCTGCGAATTTTTAAACTACCTACAAAGCGCGAAGAAATTGTCACCACGGAAGATATCGTTGCCGTAATGGAAGCTGGTGCCCAAGACGGTTCATTGCAACAGCAAGAGTATCAACTGATAGGCAATGTATTTGAACTTGAGGGCCGCACATTACCCACAGTAATGACCACACGTGATTCGATTGTATTTTTTGATATTAACGATAGTAGTGAAACAATCAGCAACAAAATTTTAGAAAACCCTCACCACCAATTTTTAGTGTGTGATGGACAGTTGGATAAACTGCTTGGCACCATTGAATCAAAAACTATTTTGCATCAGTTATTGAATGGTGGAAAAGCCGAACTCAGTTTACAAGCTTTAAACAAAGATTTGCTGTATTTACCGGAAACACTAACGCTTTCAGACGCATTAAATGCATTTAAATCTGCATCTTCTCAGTTTGCTGTTGTGGTAAATGAATACGCGCTGGTTGTAGGCGTGATTACATTAAAAGATTTAATGAGCAGCTTTATGGGTGACTTAGTGCCATTTAGTGGCGATGAACAAATAGTTAAACGCGATGCAAACTCTTGGTTAGTTGATGGCGCAACACCTATTGTCGATGTTAAGAAATTACTTGAAATTGATGAATTTCCTGACGAAAGTTATTATGAAACTTTAGCTGGATTTATCATTTATAAAATGAAACGAATGCCCAAATGTGCCGACTTTGTGCTACATGCTGGATATAAATTTGAAGCGGTAGATATTGACGGAATTCGTGTTGATCAATTACTGATCACCCATCTTGAATCAAGTGAAACAGCAACGTCTGAAAATTTATAAAATAAATAAAACAACAACTTAAACAGGCAGTTAAATTTATTGCCTTTATAACCTAAAAGAGAGAAACATTGGAACTAACAACCCTTTTTTCAATTTCACCGTTTGAATGGTCTAAAATTGCCGCTGCTATTTGCTGTGGATTTATCGTTGGACTAGAAAGACAACTTCGCGGCAAACCTGTTGGTATTCGTACCTCTGCACTTATTGTACTTGGTACATATATGTTTATTGCGGCTTCAAATTCATTAAATAATGATGTAACCGATACATCACGCATTATTGGCCAAGTTGTTACCGGTGTTGGCTTTTTGGGTGCAGGCGTAATGCTTGCTAAAGACGGTATTGTGGTAGGTGTTACCTCAGCCGCAACCATTTGGGTACTTGCCGCCATTGGTGTTGCTGTTGATATCGCAGGTGAATTAAGTGCAATAAAGCTCAGTGTTTTGGTAGTAGGTATATTATATGGTGTGGATGTATTAGAAGACTACTTTACATCGCTGACTCAAGGCGTGCATGCAAAGTTTCATGATTGGAAAAAGCGAAAAAGATAACCACATTACTAATATCAGTTTCGCTTTTCAGATTAAGTAGTTACTTAGCCATTGCCATATAGTCTAGTGCAAAATTAGTTAAGGCTTCTGTGCCTATTTTAAATGAAGACTCATCGGCAAAAAAGTAAGGCGAATGATTGCTCGGTGCATCTATAGGATCTGTTCCTTTTGGTGTACCGCCCAAAAATACAAATAATCCCGGTACTTCCATTGCATAGAATGAGAAATCTTCAGCACCAGTAATTTTTGGCATTTCAATTAAATTCCCCTTACCTGTCACCTTTTCAAGCGTTGGTAGCATTTTTTCTGTTAATTTAGGGTCATTAACGGTTACCGGATAGCCTTCATAGATAGTCACATCAGCGGTATTACCAGACGATAACGCGATATGCTCTGCCGTGGTTTTAATTTTCTTGAAAATTTTTTGACGGTTGTCCATATCAAAATTACGAATTGTGCCTACCATTTCCACTTGTTCAGGAATGATATTATTACGTACCCCACCTGCTATTTTACCAAACGATACAATAGCTGGCTCTTTTGTAATATTAATTTGGCGACTGACAATATGGTTTACCCCTGTCACGATTTGCGCCGCGGCAGCAATTGGATCTGCGCCTGCCCAAGGTGTTGAACCATGAGTTTGCTCCCCTTTAACGGTAATTTCAAAGCGATCCGCACTGGCCATGGCTGGCCCACTGCGATAACCAATTTGGCCAACATTTAATTTCGAAGTGATATGTAATCCAAAGGCCACATCTGGTTTGTATTTTTTAAAAATACCTTCTTTAAGCATCAATTCAGCACCACCCTCTTCACCTTGTGGTGCGCCTTCTTCAGCAGGTTGAAAAACAAACATCACATTACCAGCTAGCTCATTTTTCATGTTTGCCAAAACTTCTGCAGCCCCCATTAACATCGCAACATGAGTATCATGGCCACACGCATGCATTATGCCTACATCAACACCGCGATAATTAGTCGTTTTTGTCGACTTAAAAGGCACATCTGTTTTTTCGGTTACTGGTAATGCATCCATATCTGCTCGTAACATAACAGTTGGCCCTGGTTTAGCACCTTTTAATAATCCCACTACGCCGGTATAAGCGATACCTGTTTCGACTTCCATGCCCAATGATTTTAAGTGTGCTGCCACAATGCCAGCTGTGCGGGTTTCTCTGTTACCAAGTTCGGGGTTTTGGTGGAAATCACGTCGCCACTCAATCACTTTTGGTTCAGTTTGTTTAAAGAGTGAATTAAGGTCACTTGATGCATATGTACCCAATGAAAAACACGATAATACGAGGGCAAGCAGTGTTTTATTCATGCATAAATTCCTGTCGTTTTTATTATTAGTTCACTACAACAATACCATCAAAAGCGTGCTAAGCAATTAACCTAAAGTCCAAAGTCAATATAAGGTCAAACCATCGCGAAAATAGTACTGAATAATTATTCATATTCTCTGAATTGAACACTCACGTAGTGTGATAAAGTGTAATAACTTTCTCATATTTTTTTCTGATAAATATTTTATTTTCGTACCTATTTCGCGTAAAATCGCGAAAAAATTTCCACTAATTATAAGCTGTTAGCAATTTGGAGCCCCCTATGAAACTAAATGCTGTTCGTACACTTGTGTGTGCAGCCCTTGCTACCTCTGGATTTTCTGCACATTCGAAGTGCCATAGTCCTATGTACGGTATTGCAAGTGATGCTGGTCAAGGTGTAATTCACACACTAGATGAATACACAGGCCAAAGCCTGTCGAACTCAATCGCTTTATACGATTCTGCCGCAATTGCGCTCGATAAAGACAGTCAGCGTTTATATTATGTTTCTGTGCCTCAAACTAATGGCGTAAGTTACTTAGCTTACTACGATATTAATGCAGGTTCTCATCATCAAGTTGGCAAAACAAAGTTTACTTACCGACTTGTAAGTGATCCTGAACAAAACCTATTATGGGCAGCACATGACGACACGCTTTTCACTATCGATCCAAACACAGGTTATGCGTCAATTTATGGTGAATTAACCGGCTTTCGTAATGAACAAGATAAGAACTGGGGTGATTTAACCTTTATCGGTGACACCTTATATTTAGTGAGCAAAAACAGTATTTATCGGGTCGATACAGATGCATTAACCGTTGAAATTGTTAATAAGCACAATTTGGCTTTAGCAACTGGGGCAGCTAAAAACCATGTTGGTGAATTAATTGTTTCTCGCCAAGACAACTTAGGTGGCTCTGAGTTTTTTGCTTATGATATGGGTAAATCATCGCTCAGCTATTTATCGACAAGCAGCCATCGTTTTACTGACTTAGCAGCCGCAAACTGTGGGACAGGTGGCTCTGATTCATCTGGCGGTGAAGATAGCTATTACAAAATCAGTGCAGTATATAGCTTAGATAAAAGCCCAGAAGAAGGCGATGAAGCGCATCTGCGTGTTAAATTCAACAAAGACCTTGATGAAGAAAAGGATCTTAATCTAAAACTTAGCAGCGGCACTGCACAAAAAGGACAAGATTTCGATACGACAGCATTTGTTTCGTTTAATCGTGGTGAAAGCTACCCATACGTCATTGATCTTGCTAGCCCTCAAAAAATAAGCGTGCCACCTGGTGGCCGCCATATTGATATTTTGATTGGCCTAAATAATGATGGCAAAGATGAAAATACCGAATATTTCACACTTGAAGCATGGCACCGAGAGACGCTTTCAGACCGCTTAACACTTAATCAAGATATTCTAGACCCTTCAAGTAATCAGGGTGATTTGCGTGTAAATGCTGTTTACTCACGTCATACTGATGATTTAGTAGAAGAAGGCCGTACCATTAAGTACCGCTTGAAATTCAATAAAGAGTTGGTATTACCAACGCCTTTAACCCTTGAAATTGAAGGGTCATCTGCAACTAAAGGTGATGATTTTTCAACGCTTGCAAAAGTCTCTTTTGACCGCGGCGAAACATTCGTAGAAAACGTTGATCTAGCAACACGTAAAGAAATCTTAGTGCCACCTGGTGGGCGATATGTCGACATTCAATTTGAATCCTATGAAGACGATTTAGAAGAAGGGTTTGAAGCCCTAAAACTACATGCTTGGCACCGAGCAGACCAATCTGACCATGAATTTGAAATTGTGCGTTTGCATGATGAAGATGCAGACCTCGACCTTGCAAAAGATGCCGTGCATTCTGTATTCGCCTTAGACAGTAACGTGGAAGAAGGCGAATTTGTTACTTTCAGAGTTAAATTTAATCAAGCATTAACAGAAGATACAAAATTACGCCTACGCTTAAATGAAGGTGCTGCTGAAGCATCTAAAGATTATAACCCACTTGCAGAAATATCCCTTGATGGTGGCATTACATGGCCAATGGAATATGATTTATCGTCTAAGCAGCGACCTCGCATTCCTGAAGGTACTGAGTATGTCGATGTTCGAGTACATACTTGGCGTGATGATGAAGCTGAAAGTACTGAAGACTTTAATTTAGCAGCGTATCTAATTAGTGGTGGCAAGGATACACAAACGGCAACCGTTACTATCAGCGATCGCAGCGAAAACACTGGTGATTTCCCTGAGGTTGCTAGTATTACTGCAACACCATTTAAAGTAACTGAAGGCAATGCCGCACTATTTAACGTGTGTTTAGATGGTACCACCAGCCAAACACAAGATTACTACCTAGAAATAAACCCAAATACTGCAACAATTGCTGATATTGATACCACTGCGTTTGTTAGTTTTGACCAAGGGGTTTCTTTCACCAACGAGTTAAACTTAGCGAGCGCTGCAACAGTTGCCGTTCCACAAGGTTTAACTTGCTTTGATGTGAAGGTAAATACCCTAAAAGACTCATTAGATGAACAAAGCGAAGCGT
>NZ_JAPEHW010000099.1 GCF_028875915.1 Pseudoalteromonas sp. G4 | reverse complement strand
TTTTATACAAGGCAGAGGCTGCGTAGCATAGTTATTCTATGTAAGTCAGGCGATAACACAGTAAAAAGCCAATCAAACGCTGCCGAATGGTTCTTTTGAGCGCACTTTTCTCATTGTTGCCTATATGGATGTAGGTAAGGGGCGTGAGCAGGACGCGGAAGCTTTGCTCGATATTCGCGTAGATTGCTAGGCCACACTTCGAGCGCCTCGATAAAATCACGCTCAAAATGAACAAAAATAGAACAGCAAAGATGAACAGACCCTAAGTATTTGTATTGGTTTTAGTTTAATGCTGCTGGTTGTAGGCTTTGGTTTTGGCCAGCTTTTTGCCCTTTATCCCACGTTACATTTCGTTATTAAATGCGTGGGTGTTGGCTGTTTACTTTATTTAGCATGGCTTATTGCAAGCAGCAGTTCAGATGTTGAAAAGAGTCGTCAAGCAACGCCTTTTTCGTTTATGAAAGGTGCGCTGTTTCAATGGGTAAATGCTAAAGCATGGATTGTTGCAACAGGCGCTATTGCAGCGTTTACCTCAAGTGGTGGCGATCTAGTAACTCAGCAATTAATTATCTCACTGACATTTTTTATCGTGTCGTTCCCTTGTGTTGGTGTGTGGTTGTTATTCGGATCTATGCTGCAAAACGCACTCAATAGCCAAAGCCACAGGCGCATATTTAATTTATCTATGGCTGGTTTATTGGTGTTATCAGTATTACCGGTAATACACGAGATTATTTCCCAGTTACTTTTATAATACATCGATTGAACCGTCAAAATGCTCACTTATCAAATCCAAAACTAAATCGAAACGAGCAGGTAAGTCTCGCTGATATTTTTTAACTAAATACCTAGGCTGTGAAATTGGTTTAGGTAATTCAAATTCACAAAGCACATCTTTAAAAGGTGAATGAGCAATTGCTACTTGCGGTAACACGGTGAAACCCAACCCTTTAGATACAGGTAAAAGAATTTGATTGAGCTGGTTGATATAACCACTAACCGGCATAAGTTCCATACTGCTAGGGTGTTTATCAAGTTGAGTAAACACCATGCTTAGGTAGTGCTTGCCATCTGGGTGATTAATAAACCCGCGCTGGCATAAATCATCAAATGATCTAATCGTACCTTGCCAAGCTTTTGCCATCACCACAGAAATTTTTTCATGGCTTAAGCGCGTTGCGGAAAACCCTTTATCAGCTGAATAGTGGTTAACAATGCCTAAATCAATTGAGCCTTGCTGAATGTGCTCTAAAATACGTTCGTTTGGTGCAGTTTCAAGCTCGCACACCAGGTTTGGCAACTTAACTTGTAGTGCAATAAGCTTTTCATACAGAGATAATGCATTTGCGCCAGAGCATGCAATACGACACACCCCACTGTGTTTATCATCAAAGCTAAGTTGCTCGAGTAAATCAATCTGCCCCTTAAACGTCGACAACGCATAGTCATATACCAACTTTCCTTGCTCAGTAATTTCAAATGCTTTGCCATAGCGCTTTATTAAGGCTTGGCCGCAATAACTCTCTAACTTTTGCAAATGTTGGCTAACACCCGGTTGTGTCATTGCTAATAAATCTGCGGTTTTAGTAAAACTTTTTGTTTCAACTAGGGTGATATAAGTTTTTAACCATATGTTATTTAACATCATAATTTTAAATTATAGATTTTCTAAAATTTTATAATTTCAATTAATTTAGTTTATTAACTAGGCTTAGCACAAGTAAATAGTCTTGTTAAAAAAGGAAGAAGCACAATGTCACATACTTACCCAAGAAGTTTTTCGCACATTGGTATTTCAGTACCTGACCTAGAAGCCGCAGTAAAGTTCTACACTGAGGTGTTAGGTTGGTATTTGATTATGGAACCTACTGAAATTATTGAAGACGATTCGCCAATAGGCGAGATGTGCACCGATGTGTTTGGTGCTGGCTGGCAGCGTTTTCGCATCGCCCATTTATCTACTGGTGACCGCATTGGTGTTGAATTATTTGAATTTAAAAACCAAGAAAACCCTGAAGATAACTTTGAGTACTGGAAAACAGGTATTTTCCACTTTTGTGTGCAAGACCCAGATGTGGAAGGACTGGCTGAAAAAATTGTTGCCGCAGGCGGTAAAAAACGCATGGCAAAACCACGCTATTACTACCCCGGTGAAAAACCTTACCGTATGATTTATATGGAAGACCCATTTGGCAATATCTTAGAAATATACAGCCACAGCTACGAGCTACATTATGCAAGTGGCGCGTATAACTAAGCTAATTTGTAAAAACAAAACGCGCCATAGTTTTTAGTTAAACTATGGCGCAATTGATTTAACTTAAACTCGAGTTAAAAAGTTTGTGCAAAATCTGTTATGTAAAGATTATGTTGTTTTATACACTCGTGTTTTATTGCTTTTCTCAGTAACAAGGCCATTTGAGCGCAAATAACGAATCCATTGCAAACAAACTCAACACACTAATAAATAAAAGTAGCTGCGCTACAAAGTGACTTTTATTTTGATCTCAGGTTATTTATCGTTCTTTAGACATCGCGTTCTCTGCTAAATGCAAAGTGTGAGTTAGTAACTCTTTATTTCCCGCTTTACCATGCCCTGGTACCACTAATTTGATGTTAGGAAATTGCTTAAGCGTATTTTCAATTGATGTTGGCCACTTTGAAACAACTGCATCTTCAAGGTTGCCTAAATTTTTACTGTTAAGCCCCTTTACAAAACAACCACCAAAAAGCATTTGCGGCTTTTCAAGCCATACCACAACATTATCAGCGGTATGCCCACCACCTGGATAAAACACGTCTATTTTGTCTTTAAGCAGCGAAAACTTATTCTCTTCGATAATATGTGTTGCCGACAACCCTTTATGTTTTTCCAATAACTGATTCGTTTTTTTATAGGCATAAGTTGGAATATTTCGCTGATTTAGCACAGCTATACCACCGCTTGCATCTTGATGAAAATGCGTAACAACAGCCGCTTTAAGCGTAAAACCTTGCTCTTGTGTCCAATCAACTAACTTTTCAGTATCACTGTTAGACCAAGGTGTATCAATAATAAAAGCGTCTTTACCGTCAACCACAACTAAACCAGAAGCACCAACCATGCCCCACTTACCTACTTGCTCGTAGGAAACATGTTGGTAAATATTTTCATCTATTGCTGTAACTGTTAACTCAAATTGTGCTGCGCTTGCCAGCATAGGTAATGCGAGCAAAGAGTAAAAGATGTGTTTCATATCAATTTAATGCTTTTAGTAGCTAACTAGATACCTAAATTAAAGTAATTTAAGTGTTTAAAAATAATAGGGTATATAAGTTGGGTGAACATTAGCAAGAAAATAAAACACTCACTATATGTAATATTTAAAAAGCTAACTTACCTAATACTAAAAATTAATACCGTTTGGTGAAATCGTATTGATGGCATCATTCATAGCATCAATAAATGCCTGATTTGAAAACCCCTGTTTTTGAAAATCTCTTGCATAGCCAATATGTGCAGACTGCGACGAAATGACTTCTTTCACCACAAAGTCACGCTTAAATTGCGTGTGGTAATGACTTAACACTTCGCTAAGGGTAATCAAGGTCGATGTTTCATCATTTATGTAACAATCAATGCGACGTTTTATAAGCTTTTCTACATTACTTGCAGTACTTTTATTGGTCGCCAAAATAATTCGCCGTTTACTTACTGCCGATTTATATTTTTCATTAAGCAGTAAGTACCCAGCATTAATCCCTAACTTTAGTGCAGGGCGAGCTTTAGGCCCAAGACTAAAAGCATACTCTAAAGATACATCCTTATGACAAAACACCACGACTTTTTCAATGCCAATCGAATTTGAATAATGGGCTATAAAAGGCCTACGTTGGTAATGAATATAAGGGGGTAAAAGAGCAAACTCTTCACCTCTTTCAATTAACTTTAAAGCGCGTTTCCATGGTACTGGCATCACACTAATGGTGTAATCATCTTTCAACTTACGAGAAAGTTTCTTTAAGTAATCAATATAGATCCCTTTTAAAACACCATTTTCAACATAACTGTAAGGCGGGTAATCATCATCTGCCAGAATACGAACCTCTACTGGGCTGTTGGCAAAGCACTTAGTAGATAATATGAAATAGCAAAAAAGATAGCTTAAAGCACGTACAAGACTCATTTTCATTGCCTTGTAAATTCAAGCAAATTCCATAGTTTTACGGCAAATTTAGCGTTGCTACCGTGCTTTACCATTGATCACCATGTTAAAAATTACTTTTAGCTTTAACAGTAGCTTAGAAGATAAACAATTTCCTTTAATCAAAGTGCATTATTGTTGAGTGATGATATTTTTAGCGAGACCTATCAATTACCCATTAATTACAGAGAGTTGCGCGAGAGCACACCTCAGTCACACGAAGTTAACTGTAATCAAACAATTTATGACTGAGTTTCGAATAAATCAGGTGGTTTTATGGCGTGCAATTTAATTCGTTTGGTATTAAAAGTACAACGACTTATTTTTGGCTTATTGGCTTATTGGCTTATTGGCTTAGTAATAGATATTTTTTATGGTAAAAGATATCTATTACCAATCCTTATTTGAAGGTGTAATTGTCAAACGTAAGCTAAGGTACAAAATGCCATTTAAGTTATTTATTTAACTCAATATCGTTGGACTCTGACCACACACGTAATGATTCAAGAATACCAAGTGCAGAGCGACCAAACTCGGTTAATTCATAAGTCACAGCCACTGGGCGCTCATTAATGACTTTGCGTAAAACCAAGCCTTCTTGTTCTAGCTCTTTTAGGCGTTGATCAACCATTTTTTTAGTGGCCCCGCCTAACATTCTTACTAAATCATTAAAGCGAACAGGCTCATCTTTTAAATGATAAATAATTGATCCTTTCCATTTACCGCCAATCAATCGCATTCCTTTTTCAATGGCGCAAGGTTCATCACACACATTAAAAACTTTTTTTCGTCCCTTAGCGTCTGTTTTTACATAACTTTCCACTAAAAAAGGTCCTCATTAAACTAGGTTACTAAAAGTATACTAATTGTAAAAGCACACTAGGTTCCTAAAATATACCTCAAATACAGTTTTGATGAAAGCAACCACAGGAAAGTAAATTATGAGCAATATTTTAATCATTAATGGCCATCAGTATTACCCTTTTTCAGAAGGCAAACTCAACGCAACATTGGTTGACTCTGCAGTCACATTACTTAACCAAAAAGGACACAACACCAGAGTCGTAACAATGCAAGATGAAATCAATGTCGAGCAAGAGCTTGAAAACCATCAATGGGCAGACGTGGTTATCTTTCAGTCACCAATTAATTGGATGGGTGTAACTTGGTCATTCAAAAAATACATGGATGAAGTGTATACAGCAGGTATGGGTGGTGCATTGTGTAATGGTGATGGTAGAACAGCCGAAGAGCCTAAAAAAAATTATGGCCGTGGCGGCACACTAACAGGCACAAAATACATGATGTCGGTTACATTCAATGCACCTGAAGAATCGTTCAATAATCCAGACGAATTTTTTAACGGTAAATCGATAGATGATCTGCTCTTTCCAATGCATATGAATTTTAAGTTTTTTGATATGCAAGCCTTGCCAACATTTGCTTGTTTTGATGTGATGAAAAACGCAGATGTAGAAAACGATTTAAAACGCTTTGAAGCACACATCAACAAACATTTTTAATGGAGTAAATCATGTCTTTTGAATACACACAAAAATTACATGCTGGAACAGAGTTTCCTAAATTTAATGCAACACTTCTGTCTGACGACATTGTTGAAATTGGCTCACCTAAAGCCGGTCATGATTGGCAATTGGTGTTGGTTTATCGTGGTCGCCACTGCCCACTTTGCACTAAATACCTTAATCACTTAGCAACTTTTCAAGAGCGTTTATCTGAAATTGGGGTGGATATAGTGGCTATTTCAGGTGACAGTAAAGAACAACTCACAGTCCATTTAGAGCAGCTAACAGTAAGCTTTCCTATTGCCTACGGTTTAACAATCGAGCAAATGAATACACTTGGCCTTTACATCTCAGATCCACGTTCAGAGCAAGAAACCGACCATCCGTTTGCAGAGCCCGGATTATTTGTTGTAAATGCAAAAGGCGAGATTCAAGTTGTGGATATCTCAAATAATCCATTTGTGCGTCCTGAACTTGAAGCATTAGTAAATGGTTTAGCGTGGATCCGTAATCCAGACAACAACTACCCAATTAGAGGTATGCATCGTTAACAGTGAAACACGCCCATGCTTTGTGAAAGCTCAACACACTGTTTTCAAAGCACGCAATAAGCTCAATGGACTTAACAACTAAATGTTAAGTCCATCACTCTAACCAAATACAATTATCAACCCTAAAACTATTCAGAAAACCTGATTAATCGCTTATTGTTCAATTGATTAATAGAAGATGTAAAACAGAGTCTCAACTATCAAGAGAAATTGAAGCTGTTTACTTAACAAACAAATTTTGAGTAAAAATTTCCCAATTTTGTCATTAAATTATCATTGACTTTGACTTGCATGCCAGTTACTTTGACTTTGTAGCTAATAAGTTGAGTTACAGTATTATTTCTTCATTTCGCCGAATTTGATGTACGACGTCCTGTAGTCACTAACACTTTGCTTTATTTTGACGCTATTCACGCTCATTATGAGCAATTGTTACACCCAAATTTATATACTGGATTTATATCATGTCAGAAAAAGTAAACGGCACTGTTAAGTGGTTCAACGAATCAAAAGGTTTTGGCTTTATCGAGCAATCATCAGGCCCAGACGTATTTGTACACTTTAGTGCTATTACTGGTGACGGCTTCCGTACCCTTACTGAAGGTCAGAAAGTTGAGTTCACTGTAACGACAGGTCAAAAAGGACCTCAAGCTGAAAACCTAGTGGTTTTATAAGCAAAAATTCCGGAGGCAAGTAATCTACTTGCCTCAGCTCTATCCACTCCACATATAAACCAATTGCTAACTGCACATTAGTTTTAAATCCGTTACACTTAATTTTATTTCTTTTTTTGTTTTGTTTATGAAATTCAAAGCTAGCAACCGTCATGGCACATGTGAAGTCGCTTTAGTTGGTGAACGCATTATTTCGGCTGCATTTATCGGTAGCTTTAATGACAAAGGCGTACAACACTATGCAAATGAAATTAAGCGCCTAGTAAGCACTTTTCAAAATCAACCTTTCGCCATGTTAATTAATAACCTTGAAGTAGAAGGAGGCACACCAGAAGCATACCAAACCCTCGATAACTACAATGAGTGGTTAAATCAGCAAGCAATTGTAGCAAAAGCTTTTATTATTGATAACAACGTCACCAAACAAATCTTACTAGCGCGTACACCGGCACTTAAAAAGCAAAATATCGCATTTTTTGAAACATTTGACGAGGCTGTAAGTTGGCTTAAAGCACAACTAGCTAAATGTTAACACGCTGGAAAGTATTGTTTATCTGTTAGCCCCACCTCCTTTTTCTGCAACCACAAGATAAATAAGCCGTTTTCAACACAGGCAAACTCGTCAACTTCCGCTATTTATGGTTAGCTCTATTGCCTAACTTGTTATTGCAACAAAAAATAATCACTCCCTCTTGAACTTTTTTAATTTGCCCATATCAGAAAATACGATTCGTTCTTTACTTTGTTTGGGGAATTTACCCTGCAACTATGGAGATAATAACAATGTATTTTTCGATAACGTCTCAAGCACTCTTTTCAAATAAAAATCTATTTATAAACAACTAGATACTAAGCTGAGCTTTGGTTAAGAGATTTACTGACATAGCGATATTTAATCGATAAGCGTCATTTAAGTCTGCAGCCGGAAACTTTTAGGGATAATAAGGCAAATTTGCGCGTCAATAGCAGGCCTATTGCAAGTAAATTTAACGCAGTTAGCGTTGAAAGTAGCCGCTGCAGATAGATTTATTATCCAGAGATCAGGTTAGTTAAGCTTAATTCGGAGACTTCCATGTTAGAGGTGAGTAATTTAACTCGCAGCTATGGCAGTTTTAAAGCTGTAGATTCTGTGAGTTTTAAAATCCAAAAAGGTGAAATTATCGGGCTGCTTGGGCACAACGGCGCGGGTAAAACCACCATAATGAAAATGATCAGCGGCTATCTTGAAGCCGACACTGGCGACGTCAGCTTAAATGGCGTAACGCTTTCTAAAGACCCTAAAAAACTTCAAAGCCAACTCGGTTATTTACCCGAAAGTTTGCCTGTCTATCCAGAAATGAGCGTGGCCGAATACCTAGATTATGCCGCTGATTTAAAAGGGTTAAAGGGCAACACTAAAGTAGCCGAAATCAAACGCGCCATCAAAGCCACTGATTTATCTGCAAAATTATTGGTACCCATCGAAACCTTATCGCGAGGTTATAAGCAGCGTGTGGGTGTAGCACAGGCTATTTTGGGGCAACCAAAACTATTGATTTTGGATGAGCCAACCAATGGCCTAGACCCAGAGCAAACACAGCATATGCGTGAGCTGATTAAAGACATCGCCAAAAAAGCCACTGTGATTTTATCGACACATATTATGCAAGAGGTGAACGCTTTATGTGATCGCGTGTTGATCTTGAAATCGGGGCAACTGGTACTCGATGAACAACTCGAAGCATTGCAGCACAGCAAACAGCTGGTGGTCGAAAGCGACTTAGCAGAAGTGAAAAAACTTACCGACATCAAAGGCATTTTTGCTGTCGAGCACGAGGCACAAAAATTTATCGTGAGCTTAGAAGACAAGGCGAATATGCGGCAAGTTTCTGCAAATATAAGCAAAACCATTATTGAAAGTGGCGCGCAATTGTTTGCCATTTACCCGCAAAAGCGTGACCTAGAAACCGTCTTTAACCAAATCAATAACGACGAATTTGTCGCGACCGCGAATAACACTAAGGGAGGAGCCGCGCATGCAGCCTAGTCAATCAGCGCAGTTTAATGCTGTTCGTATTGCGCAAAAAGAAATCGCGCTATTTTTCTCATCGCCAATAGCTTACTTGTTTATTGGCGCATTTGTGTCGTTAACCTTGTTTATCTTCTTCTGGGCTGAGGCATTTTTCTCTCGCAATATTGCCGATGTGCGCCCGATGTTCGAGTGGATGCCTGTTCTGCTTATCTTTCTATCGGCAACCTTAACCATGAAGCTCTGGAGTGAAGAGCGACGCAGCGGCACCATCGAATATGTGCATACCTTATCGGTGCCCTTGTGGCATTTTGTGCTAGGCAAATTTTTAGGCTGCTTGGCACTACTGGCGATAGCGTTAGTGATCACACTACCTTTGCCGATCACGGTTAGTTTTTTAGGCGATTTAGACTGGGGCCCAGTTATTTCGGGTTATTTGGCGGTGTTGTTATTGGGTAGCGCCTATATTGCCATTGGTTTGGCGGTATCAGCGCGCAGTGATAATCAAATTGTCAGTTTGATCACTGCATGTGTGATTGGCGGGATTTTTTACTTTATTGGTACTGCTGCGATAACCGACTTTTTCTCCCATCAAGGGGCTGAATTTTTAAGACAACTCGGCACCGGTGCGCGCTTTGACGACATCACCCGTGGTGTCATTGATGTTCGGGACTTGATCTATTATGTTTCGTTAACTTTAGTGTTCTTGGCTTTAAACACATACTTTTTAGAGCAAGAGCGCTGGGCGAAAAACGACAACAAAGCAAAGACACAATCAAGTCATCATAAAACCTGGCAGCTAGTGACAGGTTTGCTGGTAGTAAATTTACTCACAGCTAACGTGTGGCTCAGTCAGTTACCGCAATTGCGTTTAGACACCACCGCAGGCAAACAATACTCGATTTCTGAGGCGACTGAGTCTTATTTGGTGCAGTTGCAAGAGCCTATGTTGATCCGAGGGTATTTCAGTAATAAAACCCACCCGTTACTAGCGCCACTGGTCCCGCAAGTAAAAGACTTATTGCAAGAGTACGAAGTCGTTGCCGATGGCAGAGTGCGCGTAGAGTTTATTGATCCGCAAATGCACCCAGAGCTTGAAGAAGAAGCCAACACTCAATTTGGCATTAAACCAATGCCGTTCCAAGTGGCCGACCGTTATCAAGCGTCCATTGTCAGCTCTTATTTTAATATTCTGGTGCAATACGGTGACGAGCATCAAGTACTAGGGTTTAGAGACTTAATTGAGGTTAATGCCCGCGCCGAGTCAGATGTTGAAGTGCTGTTACGTAACCCTGAACATGACATTACCCGCGCGATTAAAACCGTACTGCAAAACTATCAAAGCGGTGGTAACTTATTCGATACCGTGAAGCAAACACTGACGTTTAACGCTTATGTGTCGGCAAATGACAAATTGCCAGAGCAATTACAAACCTTAAAGCAGGGCATTGAAAAGCACTTAAATGATGTGCAGGCCAAGTCTTACAATAAGCTGAGTGTAAACTTTATCGAGCCAGAAGCCGAAGGCGGTAAAGTTGCAACTCAAATTGCTGAAGACTATGGCTTTGAGCCAATGGCAACCAGCTTTTTCTCAGATCAAACCTTCTACTTTTATCTGACTTTGGCGGGTGAAGATCAAATTGTACAAATTCCACTGGATGACTTTAGTGACGCAAGCTTTGAGCGCAACCTCGATGCGGCAATTAAGCGTTTTGCCTCTGGATTTACTAAAAACTTGGCTCTGGTAAAACCCGCTTCAGCACCGAGTTATGGCTACGGTATGCCAAGCAGCAGCTTTAGAGAGCTAGAGCGCATGCTAGGCAGTGAGCTGAACATCATCAATGAAGATTTAAGCGATGGCAGTGTTTCGGGTGAAGCCGATATTCTAATGCTCGTCGCGCCTAAATCACTGGATGAAAAACAGTTATTTGCTGTAGACCAATTCTTAATGAAAGGCGGGACGGTGATCGCGGCGACGTCGCCTTATAGTATCAATCTTGCTGGTGGTAGTTTGAACATGACCTCAGTCGACAGTGGGCTGACAGTTTGGTTGGCGCATCATGGTTTAAACATTGAAAACAGCCTAGTGATGGATGCTACCAATGCGGCATTCCCAATTCCGGTGACCCGCAATGTCGGTGGTTTCCAGTTGCAAGAAATGCGTATGTTGGATTACCCGTACTTTGCAGATATTCGTGAAGGGTTAAATCCAGACAATTTAATTACCTCTGAGCTACCGCAACTGACTATGGCTTGGTCGTCGCCCATTACCCTTGCAGAGAATAAAGAAAATGTAACATTCACTAAATTGATTGAAAGCTCTGACAAAGCGTGGACGTCATCGTCACTTGATGTGATGCCACAACTTAACGCACAAGGCGAGACAAGTTACATCTCAGAAGGTGACACCGCGAAGCAGTTAATGGGTGTGATGGCACAAGGTAAATTTACCTCATACTTTGCGGATAAAAACTCTCCGCTTTTAGCTGCCAAAGAGTCTGACACTCAAGGCGATGCATCGGATGACAACACCGAGAATGAGTCTGAAAACAGTGAAGCCCAGAGCGACACGCAGTTTGATGTCAGCAGTGTGATTAAGCACGCGCCAGACAGTGCACGCATTATCTTGTTCAGTTCAAATGATTTTGTACAAGACCAAGTGCTGCAACTAACCGCAGGCGTATCGCAAAACGATTATTTAAATAGTTTGCAGCTGATGATGAACGCCGTGGATTGGTCGCTGGAAGACCGAGCATTAATGAGCATTCGCGCGCGCGGCAATTTCAATCGCACCCTACCACCGATGGAGCACGACCAGCAGCTTATATGGGAATACGGTAACTATGCGCTGGCATTCGCATTGTTAATGGGCTTAGCCCTATTTGATCGTCAACGAAGAAAGCGCAAGCAGCGTGAGTATTTAACTTGGATTTCGCAATAGGAGTGCAACCATGAATAAAGCAGTAACTATTTTATCTATGGTCTTAGGTGCACAAGTGATTTTAGCTGGCGCACTATTTTATAACGGCCAAAATAGCTTTGAAACACAAGCGCCAGTGTCATTGTTAAGCCTAGAACAACACGCCATCAACGAAATTACCTTAAAAGAAGGTGATAATGAAAAGCCGCTTACATTGGTAAAAAACGGTGAGAATTGGCATTTGGCTGAATATCCAAACTTACCTTTACTTGATTATAAAGTGTCAGCTCTGACCGACACTTTAATCAACAGCAAGGTGAATTGGCCTGTGTCACGCACTGAAGCCAGTCATGAACGCTTTAAAGTGGCCGATGACAACTTCGAAAAGCGCATCACCTACAAGCTAGGTGATGATGAAGTTGACATATTGTTAGGTGAGTCACCCAGCTTTAAAAAGCTCTACGTGCGTAATGGCGACAATAACGATGTGTTCACCATAGAGTTCAGCGGCTATCAGCTGAGTGTCGATAAAAATGATTGGTTGAGTAAGTCATTGCTGTCGGTAAAAGATATCAGCGAAATCAGCCAAGCAGGATTAGCGTTTGAAAAAACGCAAGTAAAGCATGATGCTGACCTAGACAAACGCACAGAGTCTATCGCAGATAAAAGCGCTGCCTTACCAGATATCATCAATGCA
>NZ_JAPEHW010000098.1 GCF_028875915.1 Pseudoalteromonas sp. G4 | reverse complement strand
TTTAGTTTTCAATGCTTTTTATAGGCTATACCAAATGCCTAACCAGCCACGCACTTCATCTTGAATGGTATCCCCTTCAATTTTGGCAATACCAAAATCATAGTTAAGATCATTTAAAATGGAGGGTGCTACGGCAAAGTTTAATTTGCTCTTAAATTTCACCCCGTAACTTGTTGCGAAGTCTTGGTTATTCAAGTCATGCTGTGCAACATAAAGCCATGGCATATCTTGCTTAAAGGCAACCCCAGCGCCAAAGCGTTGGTAGTCATCACTTAGTGCAGTGTAGAAAGGTAACTCATTGATAAGTGAGCGATCTGCTTGTGCTTCAGGCTTAATTAAACTGGATGCAAAACCACCAATATTCATAACGGTGTCATCGCGTTGCTGGGTATGGTAGTCAATATAAAGTGGGACCGACCACGCTTTACCAAACACTTTCAAGCTGGCATCAAAGCCTTGCCAACTGCCACTTGTTGCATCACCGCTATAAATGCGTGCTGATGCACTTTGGCCGATAGCAAATGCTTGCCAATCACGCTGCCATATTTGCTCGGCACCTACTGCAAACCACTGATTGTAAGCATCGCCAGTATCTTTATAAGAATACGCAAGGTGGCTGTTAACTTTAAACGCACCGCTTCGGTAAGGGTAACTCGCTTGTAAATAAGCACCTGTTGTATCTTCTTGAATAGCAAGTACATCAGGGTGTTGATACTGATTTTCGGCGTTAATTTTATAGTCAAATGCGTGCGCTAAGAACTGCCATTTATTGTGCTGGTACTTCGCATCAAAATAGGCACCATTCAAGGCATTTTTATTATCAAACGCACCACCAAACTGCCAGCTTAGTTTATTTAATAAATCTTTCCCTTTGACACCTACATGCAATAGCGCAGTACTTGCACTGTTGTATTGTTCGGCAAGGGCAAATGACAACGTTTGGTCTGCAGCTGAGTAATCACGTTGAGCGCCTACTTCTTGTTGGTAAATTTTGGCTGGTGGCAAAATATGCTGTTCAGCTTTTTCAGTTGTTGCGTGTAATGTTTGCGCCCGCTGGGTTACTTTTGTAACCGTGGCATTTTCGCCAAGTTGATAAATATCAGGGCCTTCAGAGTTAACTGCTAAATACAGTAATCCGTGTTGTTTGGTTGGCATTGGGTATTGCATAACCTGTTGCCCAGCACTGAGTTGTTCTAGCGTATCTGAGCTAAAAGTATAGCGATAAATATTTGTCTCACCATTTACACCGGCAACGAAATAAATGCTATTTCCCTCAGGGCTCCACTGAGGATAAGACAAGAATTGATAGCCTTTAGGCATAGGAACATTAACGTCTTGGCTTGTAGCAATATCTTTAATCCAAAGAGACCAGTTTTGATTTAACTCGGTTTTAAGATATGCCAGTTTCCCATTTTTAAATTGCGGAAAATCATACACGGCATCTATAGCTGGAGCGGTTAAGTCGCTAATCTGGCCTGTGGTTAAGTCAATTTTAACTAATTGCGAATAACCTTGTTTTACGCGTTCTGCATAAGCGGTATTGTTATCCGCCAGTGTAAAGCGACGCACATTAGCGAACTTGGTAAGTTGTTTAGTTTCACCTGTGTCACTGTTCCAACTGAACAAATCTTGATGAAGTGTGTTCATTTCGTTATTTGCTGTGCTAAATGCACCGTAAATAAGCGTATTGTTATCTTGCCACAGCGGATTCAAAATACCTTTTCGGTTGATTGAATTCAGGTTTTTTTTAGACTCTTTTTTAAAGCTTGTTGGCCTGCTGTTTACAATATCTTGCGCATCGTCTTCTAGCAGCTCTTTTTGCGCTTCTTCAAACTCTTCAATGGCATCAGCGTTATCTTCTGTTGCATAGATGGTGAGCTTGGTATTGCCATCTTTATCTTTACTAACGATAGCAAGTTTATCTTCATCTGGAGACATGCTTGGCGCTGTTTGAATGTAATCGAGATCAAACCATTCTTTGCTATCTAGCGGTGTTTGCGTTGCTTCTTTACTAAGTGCCTTATGGGTATATTCCGCAACAAAACGGCGATAAAGCTTGCTTGGCTTTTCGAGGAAAACACCTTCGAAAGCAGAGTCAAAATCGCGCTTTTTAACCGCTTGCATGCGTGTCCAAACAGCGTCTAACTGCTCTTTGCTATAGTTTTCTTCAAGCCATTGTAAATAACGCACACCAACAAGGTAGGCCATTGAGCCCGCCATATAACCGCCGTCTTCTTCACTCAGTTGGCCGTAACTTGGTAAGCTGCCTTCCTTTGCAAATTGCATAATTAGTGACTCTACATAGTTATCATGTAAGCGGCCACGGCCTGTCATTTGCGACTCTAGTAAGGTTGCATAACCTTCCGCGGCCCAGCGTGGTGTCGGGTTGTGAGTAAGGTCATAGAGACTCGAAAAGTTACGTAACTTTTGGCGCCATTCACTGCGTGTTGGCTGTGCGAGATGCACTAAATGCACGTACTCATGCAGTACTAATAATTGTTGCCAGCCTGAGCTATTCGAAATAACCGTATCTGATTGTGGCGGTGTGGCAAAAAACGCCATCATAGGATCAACACTGCTTGGAATAGCAAAGCCGTTAGATTGGTTAAATGGGTCGAACACAATCACATCAACTTGCTTATCTAGCACGCGATTTTGCTGTTCTTTTACTTTTTCACGCACAATTTCCAGTTCATTCGCAGCTGAGGTCGCCCAGCTTTGGTAAGCTTTTGGAAAGTGAACTTTAAAGTTTTCTGTTTCAATGGTTTGCCAGTTATCGTTGGCAGCTGTTGCAAAGCTTGCTGCAACCATCAATGAGAGTAGCGACTTTTTCATATTATTTGTTCCTTTTTGATGCGGGCTAGCTTACTGCAACAATTAATCGGAAAGAAATAATAGTGATAAACGGCAAAATACGATTATTGCTGGATTGATTGCAATATCTTAATCAACACAACACATAAAAAATCCGCAACCCCAAATGGATTACGGATTTTATAAATACTATCTTTACTAACCTATTATCTGCTAGAGAATCAGTATTAGTTTGCTTTCAAAGAGCTTTCATTATTTTGCATAGTATTTTTTATCTAAGAATTTTTTCAGTAAAGAGATCTGTGGTAACACAGCATTCACTGTAGTCATAGTCCCTGGATACGGGATTGTATTATAAAATAGGTTAGCAGGCTCAAGCGTGATATTTAGGTTGTCATCAACCACAAGGTCAAACACATGCCAATAGCGTAATTCAGATGTTTCGTTTGGCGTAAATAATTGACGATTACGTCCCATTTTTAGTTCTACACGCGTTTCGGAGGAATCAATTACGCCCATTGAAGAATACCTGTGAACAATGTAACGGTATGTGCCAGGGTACGGTAAGTGAGGAATGGAGATAACCTCCGGGCCATAACTTGATGTATCGTCAACGTCTAACCAAATGACTTCGTTTTCCAATGTAACACTTTGGTTACTAAAGTAAACATGGAATAAGCCATCAGCCTGCGATGGTCCGTTTGGCCCTATAAAATGAGAGTCAAGATCATAAGGAAATTCTCCCCAGTTAAGCTGTATACTAGTGAAACTTGCCGATAGTGATAGGCATTCATTTAACGTAATATCACTGGAGCCAACATATTGAGCAAGAGTACGGCTTTGCTGACCAAAAGCAGTCGAAATAAGCGTTGTTGAATTTGTTTTCACTGGAATAGAAAAGCTACCGTCGTTGTTTGTTCGTGCTGAAGAGCTACCAATATATGATTGCCCTTCCGCACGAACACGTATACCAGTCACTGCATTATCATTTGAGTCGACCACGCAGCCATGAATATAAGCTGTTTCATAAACCCTATCAGCGTTCCAAGTCGTAAAGTGAGACACGTTGCCTTGATAGTATTGCTTCCCATTATCCGCAGTAACAAGCTGAGCTTCACCTTCTTCAATCCAGATGCCTTGGTTGGTATTATAATAATAAAGTGGAATGACACTTGGTTTGTTACTACCAACTGCTGGAATATTTATTTGAGCGACTTTGCCATCTGCTAGTTGCAACAACTCTCCACTTTCATCATGAAAATCGACCGTGATTGCACCAAAAGACTCAATTGGTAATAGCTCACCAGAATCATTTGTTGTAACCATATCTCCAGGCATTAGGTCTATATCCGTTTGCGGGTCAATAATCGATATTTCTGCTGTAACTTGTGTTGTTACTAGGTTACCTTCAGAATCAACTAAGGCATTTTCTGGTAAAGTTACAATTGCTTCTGAATCCACAAGTAGTGTGGTATTTACAGAAGGGTCGAATACTTCCGTTGCGTGTACTGGAGGAATGTAAATAGAGAGGCTGTCTACTACGTCACTCTGATTTAAACTTAACGATGACTCACCATAACCAATCCCATTACCAGTTAATACCATTCTTTCGCTAAGGTTAATGTCTTGTACGCGAATAGTGAATGACCCTTGCTCATCGGTAAAAATATCGCCCAGTAAATCTGCACCGTTAGATAATTTAATCTCAGCTTGCTGAAGTAAATCATTTGTATAATAGTGGTAGGCTGTACCTGTGACGTTAACAAAGAATAGTTCATCTAAATTAAATGTTTGAGTCGATGCCATCGCGCCATCTTCCCCGCCATCACTAACTGAAATAGTTACTTGTGATGTGTGACTAGCCGCCACATTAGATGTATAACTTACTAGGCCAGCGTTAGATATGGTTAATCCTTCCGGTGCAGAAATAACTTGGTAACTTAGGTCGGTACCATTATTTTCATCATCAGGATCAGTAACTTCAAGCTGAAATCTTAGCTCATTTCCAGATTCGACAGATTTATCATCAATAAACGATAGCACTGGTGCGTCGTTCACTGGAGTAACATCAATTGAGAATGACTCTGTAGCTGAGAGAGCTTGATCTTCTCCGCCATCAGAGACCACTACCACTACTTCTGGTGCTAAAAGAACTCCCTCTAGTGGCGTCCAAGTTATTTTACCGGTTGCACTAATCTGCATGCCTGCAGGTTCATTTTCTAACGAGTATGTTAGGTCGGTACCATTATTTTCATCATCAGGATCTGTTACAACAACTTGATAGCTATATAAGATGTCTTCCGTTGCTGATGTTGATGCTTGTGATGAAATTGTTGGTGCATCGTTCACTGGTGTAACTGAAATGGAGAAGGTTTCCGTCGCTGCTTGTGCACCATTTTCTCCACCATCAGCTACAGATACAGTAATATTTGTAGCTTCTAAAATGCCCTCAACAGGAGTCCAGTTTATCTCACCAGTGTCACTAATCGTCATGCCATTCGGTTGATTAGATAGTGTAAAATTAAGGTCTGAGCCATTGTTAGTGTCGTCAGGATCATTGATTTCAAGCTGGTATGTATAGGCTTGGTCCTCAGTAGCCGAAACAGGTGCTTGCGAAGTGATTTCTGGAGCAACATTTGTTGAAGTAATGGGTGGGTTAGTTTCTTCTTTATCATTTGAAGAGCCGCCACACGCTGATAACAACGCGATAGCTAACAAAGTTAAAGAAGGTTTTACGAATTGAGCTTTCATAATGTTCCTTATAATATCCATTTGAGCGTCCTTTACGCTCAATTTGATATTATATATGTTATAGAATTGTTATTCCATAACATGAGGTTGCAGCGCAATTTAGTTACATCCAACGTTTTTTGCTGGTTTCTGCCAAGAAAATAAGCTGATTCATTACCTGATTTACATGGCTTGTTGGCAAATAAGGAATGGTGATGCCACCACTTGCTAATTGGAAACGCAATGTACTTAGCTGTTGTTTTCGCATCGGTGGTGTTTGCGTGGTAGCAATTTGTTGAATTTTAAAGCCTTTAAATACTTTGTAACTTACGCCAATTAAGCCCTTTCTGGTGAATACTTGCTCGCCATCAAAGTAGAAGCCAAAGCGCTTATAGCGCAAAAAGCTTAACCCTGCGCCAGCGAGTAAAAGCACAATTAATAGTGGCCATGCACCGTTTAAAAGTGGCTTAAATGCAATGGCACTAAAAATTGTCAGCGGGAATAACCAATAGAGTGCGAAAGTTTTGTAAAAGTAATTAATGGCAATCGGCTGAAAAGGCACATTGGTGATGTCGATTTGCTTATCCCAACATAAGTTCATAACATCGCCTACTTGCTCAGTGGTGAGTACCGGTACAATGAGTGATTGTCCTTTTTTCAACGTATTGGCGTGGCTATTATTGATTTGTTTGCAGTTGAGAGTATAGCGTTTTAATAGTTTGGCAACCCAGTTTTGTTTAACCTCAATCGATTGGATTTTGTTGATACTTAACGACATTTGGTGACGTTCAAAAAGGCCTGATACACGTTTAATTTTGTTTTTATCTAGGCTTAGTTCGAAGTTATAAAAACGAATAAGGGCACCAAGCACTGATGCTAATACAAAAATACCTATGCCACTGAGAACGATGATGGTGCCAGCTGCAATTTCTGCATGCTCATTACTGTTTAATGAATTCGCAATCAATTCGGTGAGAGGTGCCGCAAAGTCTTGCTTAATATAATCTGTAATTTGCTCAGTGAAAGGCGCAAGTGCTGCCAATACTAAAAACATCATGCCTGACATTAAACCAAATTTAGCTACTTCAAAATTTGCTAATGTGAGATCGGGCGCATTGGCTTTTTCTTGTAGTTCAATCTGCTGATCAGCTGGCTCAGGCTTGGCACGGTAATTAAAAATTTGGTCGCGCATAGAATTAGCATAGTCATTACTTATACCTGGTAACACTACTTCTTGTTGCGATGAACCAGCCGCATCAAAATGACAATTCACTAAAGAGAATGGTGCGAAGTAAAACGGAGTTGCTAGATTAACATTTTGCACTTTTGCAAAGTTAAGTGTTACGCGCTCTTTTTTAAATACACCTTTGCGTAACACAATTTCGTGCTCGGTGATTTTATAGCGAAAGTTTAAGTAATAAAGCACCGCATAAATCACCAATACCACTGCCAAAATGCTGGCACCAGAAATAAACCAAAACAATTTATTTTCAACTTGTGTTACCCAAATGGCAAATGCTGGTGCGACATTAATCAGGCCATCTTTTACAAAGCGCACAATAAAATGCAGCACAAAGTAAATAATGGCAACGGGCGAAAGTTTTTGCCATGCCGCTGGGTTAGTTTTACTCATCGTCATGCTGTTCACTTGCGGTGTTAGCTAAAATAAACTGTCTTAGTTTGCTTGCGCGTTCTTGCGTGAGGCCATGAATTTCTAAATCTGCTCCTGCGCCCCCTGCCGTAAATAGTTTTAATGTGGCAAGTTTGAGTTTGCGCTCAACCGGGTTGCGGTGAGTTTCAATATGTTGGATTCGGTTAAATGGAATAGCGATGGTGCGCTGCCAAAAAACGCCGCGTTTTAAAAGTAAATCGTGCTCTCTAAGCGCGATGCCTGTCATGGCTACACTGCGCTTAGTAAACCACGCAATATAGATGTTGAGCAACACCAAAGCCCCCGCAACAAGTGCAGTTATATGGTTTGCTACTGGCGGTAAAAAATAAAGAAAAATCACAACTGCGATAGAAATCGGCAATACAAATATAAACGTACCAATAAGTGCTTCTTTGGTTGCTTGCTGATCTAATGGCTGAAAGTCTGCTTGATTGTAATCTGGCAGTATTTGCTCTGAAATTTGTTGATTGCTAAACACGGGCGAACTCTTATTTTTTTAACTGTGCCTATTAAAACAAAAAACTCAGCATTTGCTGAGTTTTTATGATTTAAGGTTGGAAATTATAACCAACGTACCGTATGCACCAGTGAATGGCTATCACCTGGTTGTAACGTTACTTTATCATCCATTACATTGGCAGCTTCTAAACACAACATGCTGTGGTATTCATCATCGCGGAAGTTACTTAGGCGTTTTGATTTTTCAATCCATGGGTTCCACAGTACACACGAGCTTGAATTTTCTCGGCCAACTTCAATAATGCCGTCAGGGGTATTGATGGTTTGCACTAATGGCGTGTTTTGATAAACCATATCTGTTTCGCGGGCAAAGTTAACAATGTCATTTTGCGCAAATGGCCCTTCGCCAAACTCAATGTAATTTGCACCTTGTAACCCATCGACAGTGGTGTTTTCAATTTCAGGGGTTGGGAAATAAGTATGCAGCGCTTGTGTTAATTCAAATGCAGCATTACCCGTATTGGTATTAATGAGTTCAATATGCAAACTATCGGTAAGTGTAAATACGACTTTCAAGGTTGATTGATGCGGCCAGTATTCTTTATTTACTTGCGCCATTGGCAAAGAAAAACTTACGACAATTTTTTCGTCGTTTTCGATTACTTCTTCTGCTCGCCATAACATAGTGCGTGCAAAACCGTGTTGTGGCCAACCATCATTAGCACTCATGCCAAACCAAGGCCAACAAATTGGAATACCACCGCGAACACCTTTGCCCACTTGGTAGTCTTCATCTTGTGATACCCATATAAGCGGCTTTTTACCTTTTGGCGTAAATTCCGTAAGTTGCGCGCCTTGCAGAAATATTTTAGCGCTACAAAAGTCGGCATCTACCGAGATATATTCAAGACCCGTATCGGTTTGTTGTACGGTAACAGAAGGAGATAAATTCATAAGGCATCCTTGTAACAGGGAACTCAATTTAATGCAGAAAACAAGATAACTAATGCGGGATCAATTAGCAAATCAGTAAATTTCATATAAGACATTATTTCACAAGTTAACTTTGCTAATTCACCAAATAAACCGCTTATTGTAGAAATTTGCATTAAAAATCAACCGAAACAAAAGTCATCTTATCGCAAACTCTATGTGTTTTACTTTTGCCACTTGATATACTGAAATTCTTTTTCTCACAATGAACACACATATGAAAAAAACGCTTATTGCACTTGCTGCGCTAACCGCGCTGATGGGGTGCCAGCAAAAAGAACAACCATCGCTAACGCCAGTTTCAGCGACAAGTAGCGAAAGTTTAAAGTTAGTCAGCTGGAATATTGAACACTTAGCTGATGAAGTTGGTAAGGGCTGTAAACCACGTAGCCAAGCGGATTATCAAGCGCTTGCTAATTATGCCGCCACCTTAAATGCCGATATTATTGCACTGCAAGAAGTGCAGTCTGAAAAAGCACTCAAACGCGTATTTCCTGAGTCGCAATGGCAATATGTGGTTTCAAGTCGTCCTGATAATGAAGCGTATGAGTGCCGTGGTCATGAGGGCTTATTTTCAACACCACAACGCACCGCATTTGTGATAAAAAAAGGCATTAATTATCAAGCTCAAGCTGACTTTAAAGCGCTTGCACTTGATAACCCAGGTTTACGCTACGGTACATCAATTAGCCTTAACAATGGTCAGTTAGAACTACTAAATGTGCATATGAAAAGCGGTTGTTTTGTTAGCGATTATCGTAAAGAAAATAAAAAAGCCTGCACTATGTATCAGCAGCAAGGGCCAATTTTAGAGAAATGGGTTAATCAGCGTGTTGAGAGTAAACAAGCATTTGTTGTATTAGGCGACTTTAACCACCGTTTAGTTGATCAGCAAAACCGTTTTTGGCAAGAACTCAGCAAAGAAGATGGCGAGCGTATTCTGTTAAGTAGTATGCAAAACTTACAGAGTTGCCACCCAAAATACAAAGCGCCAATCGATCATATTATTACCGGCCCAATTTCAACCCAATGGATTGTTGATGGCTCTCAAAACGTGGATGCGTTTGGTAAACAAGGCGAGTTAGACTACAAAGATATGTTAAGCGATCACTGCCCAATTAGCTTAACGCTATCAATTAAGTAATCCTTTATTAGCGCACATAATACCAATGCACTTCTACAGCCACTTTTTCTAGTGGGCTAAATAAAGTGCTAAATGTGACCATACACATAATAGAATTGGTATAAGTGCGCTTTCCTAATTTTGAATACCCGCCTTTTTGTTCATTGGGCATTCGAATGTAATTTACATTTACAAGCACCAGCCAAATGGGGTGATATTGCTTGTTTTTTTAGCTACTAGTTGAGCCATGATAATAACTAAACAAAGTGATTGGCTTTTTACATGGATGAATCTCAACTAAATCAATTGGATGCACAGCAACGGGTTGATCAGATACACGCATTTGAGTCTGAATTGACACAATTGCAGCATGCTGGCGTAATCGCCTTATCAACTGAACAGCAACAGTCTGTTTCTCAGTATCATAAGCAACTGCTAGCAGAGCTTGCCCAGCAGTTTGATGTTGATACTTCACTTCAATCCAAACACCTCACATTAGGTATGAAAATCGCCTCGCTGTTTGGTGCTTTGGCGATGGCGGTGAGCTTATTCTTTTTGTTTTATCAATTTTGGGGATATTTAAGTACAAGTATTCAAGTTGGTATCTTAGTTATTACGCCCATAGCATTATTCTGTGCTGCGATAAAGTTAGCTGAAAACGAATCTCACAGTTATTTTGCCAAAATAGCGGGCTTGGTTGCGTATGCAGGGTTTGTACTAAATCTCATGTTGCTTGGACAAATTTTTAACTTAACCCCATCACCCAACGCTTTTCTTATTTGGTCGTTATTTGCCTTTATTTTGGCTTATGCCATTAACGCAAGAGTATTGTTGTTTTTTGCAATTGTGAATGTGTGCGGCTTTATCGCAATGAAAGTGGGTACATGGAGTGGCATGTATTGGATTAGTTTTGGTGAGCGCCCTGAAAACTTTATTATCCCGAGCATAATACCCTTTTTAGTACCAAATTTTATAAATCAGCGAGCATTTAGTGGCTTTGCAACGATGTACCGTGTTTTGTCCCTTGTTATTTTCTTCTTAGTGGTACTTATTTTGTCTAACTGGGGAGCTGTAAGTTATTTCAACTACGATAACGATATTGTGGAAGGCGTTTATCAATTAGTTGGTTTTGCAGTAAGTGCATTGATCATTTGGTTAGGTGTGCGCAAAGAATGGCCTGGAGTTATGCAAACAGGCAATGTGTTTTTTGTATTGTTTCTTTATACCAAATTTTTTGATTGGTGGTGGGATTGGATGCCAAAGTATGTCTTTTTCTTTGTACTTGGATTGTGCGCACTGCTGGCGTTAATGGTATTCAAACGAATTAGAAATTTCGCTAAACATACTGGAGCAAGCGCATGAAAAAGTACTTAATTTTTGGCGTTGCGTTAATTCTAGTTACCAATCTCTTTGTTTTGGGTGGTGTTTTTTATAATCGCATTGGTGAGCCAACGGCACAGCTTGTTTTATCAGAGCGAGAAGCGCGCTTGCCATATTTATCTGGCTTTGAAAAAGAAAATTCAGGCGTAGCGCTTTCAATTTCTTGGCGTGCATTACCAAATGAAAATAATGAATTGGCTTATTACAACAACCGAAGTGTGGCACTCACGGAGCAGCAATTAATTGCGCTAGGGTTTAGTGAGATTGAACAATTGAAAGAAGGTTGGGCACAAGAGCGAACACTATATTTTGCGCTTGAATACAATGGTGAGTTATACCAGCAGTCATTAGCACATGCGCAGCGATATTATCAAAAAGCGCTTTCTCGCTTTGAGTTAGATACTAGTGATAGCCAACTTATGCATGCAAAAGAACGAGCATTTGAAACATATGAACGAGAACAACATTACAATAGTCGTCATGCAAAAGAACGAGCATTTGAAACATATGAACGAGAACAACATTACAATAGTCGTTTGTTCTTTCTCGAGGCGTCACAAGACTATAAAGCACTCGATAGCAAATATGCTGAGCAAAACAACATTGTTATCGTAAAAGGAAATGCAAAACCTTATTTTAACCAGCAAACAAAAGAGCACTTTTTGCATGTGAGCTCTTTGTTAGTAAACCAAATTAATGTACCAGCGCGTTATGTTGATGATCTCGTAAGTTTAAAAGCTTTACGTGGGACAAAAGCGTCAAGCTATAGCGTGACGGTTAATTGGGGCCAGCGATTAGAGCCTTGGATTGTAGATATTAAACTTCATAACCCGAGCTAATGATTATCTAAACGGGTAATAAAAAAGGCGCTAATGCGCCTTTTTTTGTAGATGTTGAACAAAGTTGGATACAAAAATCCCATGTGAAGCTCAAGTTTTGGTTCGAAATGAATAGCTCAGCTAGAGGAAAGTCGGAAACAAAAATAAGGCTAACGTTAGATTGAGCAGAATTTACCAAAAGTTTTTAAATCAAAGTTGGAAACAAAAAAACCAAGCGACCTTTCTTGGTGAAAAGTGGCTTGGTTTTACCCACCCCATTCCCTATTAGCTCAGGATTGATTCGGTTATTAAGCGTCAGTGGCAAATCTCAGAGCGCCTTTAAGTGTAATGCGACCACCAAGTCATGCTCAGTGGTGGCACCGCAAAGCGAAACTTAAATGATTGGTTGTAGTTCCAACCTATCGGAGCATTACTCCAGTTTGGTTTTGGGTTTATTCGATTATCTCTTCTTTATTCGATATGTCAATCACATCAGGTAATGAGTATCCTTCCTTCATGAGGTATCGCCTCAAACAAAACCTCAACTCTTGGCCCAAAAATTTAAAGTTATGATTCGGAATCAATCGCCCCTCAGCAAGTTCAATGGCTATTGAATCAATGATATCTATTATTTCATCTTGGTGAAGAAGTTTGGGGATTCCTTTTGAGATCCAATTCGCATCTTCGTTGTCACAATGGGCCATGCCTAGAAGCATTTCACTGTCTAGATCATAGCTAGGTTCAAACCCTTTTCTGGCTTGTGATACAACATAGAAATGTGTGTTTTTTTGGAAAATGAGGAACCGATGAATTGCAACATATACTTTTTTTCGCTCAATATGAACAGGCACTCTTGCAGTATGCTTTAACACAAGTTCACCAGTGAGCTTTATGAAATGATGCTTACCTTCTTTCTCAACACTTAATAAGTGCTCAGATTTCCGCCTTAA
>NZ_JAPEHW010000097.1 GCF_028875915.1 Pseudoalteromonas sp. G4 | reverse complement strand
GCAAAAACGAACTTGAAAGGTCAACAGACCCTAGTAATTACCCTAAATGCACAATTAAATCTTGTTTATTAATTGCAAACACGCCTAAACCGCCATGTTTAAATTCAATCCACTCAAATGGCACGCCAGGGTAAAGCGCTTCCATATGTACCATAGAATTACCCACTTCAACAAATAACCAACCGTTATCAGTTAGATGCTCTGCTGCTTCATTTAATAATGTGCGGGTAACATCAAGGCCGTCTTCACCTGATGCAAGGCCAAGCTCAGGTTCGTGATGGAATTCGTCCGGCAGGTCACTCATGTCTTCAGCATCAACATACGGTGGATTTGCCACAATTAAATCGTATTTCTGCCCTGGCACGCCAGAAAACACATCCGATTGAATTGGGAAAACACGATGGTTTAACTGGTAATTTGAGATATTAATATCTGCTACTTCTAATGCATCAAACGAAATATCAACCGCATCGACTTCGGCATTTTCAAACGCTTGTGCTAGAGCAATAGCAATACATGCCGAACCTGTACACATATCTAAAATTCGGGTAACTTCTTGCTCTGGATCGAGCCAAGTATCAAACTTTTTATTGATAAGCTCAGCAAAAGGAGAACGCGGCACTAATACGCGCTCATCAACATAAAATGGTAGGCCAGCGAAATAAGCTTGATTAGTTAAGTAAGCAACTGGCACACGTTCATTAATGCGCGCCGCAATTAACGCCACCAGCGTTTCTTTTTCAGACGTGGTCAGCTTGCTGGTTGCAAGCTCTTTTGGCGCATCAATCGGCAAACTTAGTGCTGGCATAATTAACTGTACTGCTTCATCCCACGGGTTATCTGAACCGTGACCAAAGAAAATACCTGACGCTGCAAACTGACTGGTCGTCCAACGTAACCAATCGTTAATTGTATTAAGCTCTGTAACGGCTTCTGTTTGCATTGCCGAATCTAAAAATGCCTGTTCCATAATCAAGTTTCACTAGTGTTTAAAAGCACTATTGTAACGGTTTAAAGGCGCAATACTCTAGGTTTTTTACATATTTTTGGATACAATCGCGCCATGAAAAAAGATCACTCACTATCCGATGATGACATTGCCCTTTTTCGCAGTGAAATGTCTGGCTCAAAAAAAATAAGCCAAGACACGGTTCATTTTAAAAAAGCGCAAAAAGCACCTGAGCAAACTACCAACACTAAGGTAAAACAGCTCGATGCTGAGTTTTATTTTTCGGATGAATACATTCCTGACATAGACACATCAGGTACCGTTAACTTTGTTAAGCCCGGTGCAGATAGCTATTTAGCCAAACAACTACGCCGTGGTGACTTTGCTCCTGAGCTTATTTTAGATATGCATGGCATGAATAAAGAAACGGCAAAGCTGGAATTAGCAGGCCTTATCAGCGCCTGTAAAAAGCGTCATTTACGCTGTGCATGCATTGTGACGGGTGTGGGTGAACGTGTGTTAAAACACAAAGTGCCGCATTATTTAGTACAACACCCTGATGTACTGGCTATTCATCAAGCGCCGCTCGAATATGGTGGGCGTGGCGCGTTACTTATTTTGGTGGATATTCCAGAAGATCCGTTTTTCCGCTAGTGTTTTTCAGCTAATAAAAAATGACTCAACAGAGTCATTTTTTGATTAAGAGGCTTTTTTGTCGATATCCGGCAAATGCATAGCAACTAATTCAGCCAACCCTGATTCTTCATTGTAGTGAATTTCTGCGACCGCAGCTGTTGCAAAAATTGGCATATTATCAGGACAAAATTGCTCAACGATGTAACTCACAATTGGCATATGAGCGACCAAAATCCAATTATTTAAATTAGGTTTGTAGCTCACCATTGCTTTAATTAGTTCAGCGGCATTCTCTGCATCACCACTTGGAATAAAATCAACAAAACTATCTTGATAGCGAATGTTTTCTTGCTTTGCTGCAACAATCTCTGCTGTTTGCTTTGCACGTACATAAGTACTTGTTAAAATTGCATCAATTTTACAATCTTGCTGCAACTTGTTAGCCATCGACTGAGCTTCAAGGCGACCTAAATCTGTCAACATTCTGCTTTCATCATTCACAGTCAAAGACTGTGCTTGACCATGACGCATAATAAAAATTTTCTTCATAACAATGCTCATTAAAACAAAATCCGAAATCTACAAAAAATAACGACTTTGCTATAGCCAAATCTATGATATGTCCGCTATATTAGCTTTAAAGCAATAAAAACTCAGGTAGTTTTTTAGTTAAGCTGTGTTGCTTCCTGATCCACTCTAATCGCAATTAAACGCGATAACTCTTTCTTTTTAGATACGGAGCAAACATTGATTACCAGCAGCAATGATAGCAGAATTTATCAGTCCCTAAAACTGGACAATGGTCTAAAAATCCTTGTGATTGAAGACCGTGCCAGCGATAAATCTGCAGCTTCACTGACCGTAAATTGCGGCCATTTTGACGACCCAATTAATCGCCAAGGCTTAGCGCATTTCTTAGAACATATGCTGTTTTTAGGTTCGGAAAAATACCCAGAGCCTGGTTCTTTCTCGCAGTTTCTTTCTCACCATGGTGGTAATTGTAATGCGTGGACGGGTACCGAGCATTCAAGTTATTTCTTCGAAGTACTTAACGACCACTTTTTACAAGCACTAGGGCAATTTGCCGATATTTTTCATGCGCCACTTATTTTACCGTCTGCTTGCGAAAAAGAGCGCAATGCCATTGATGCAGAATTTAAATTAAAGCTGAAAGACGATTCGCGTCGCATTTACCAAGTACACAAAGAAACGTGCAACAGTGCGCATCCGTTTGCTAAATTTTCAGTAGGCAATCATCAAACTCTGAGTAATCAAAATGAGTGTATTAGCGAGGAAATTCGCGCCTTTTTCACTCAGCAATATCAAGCTCAAAATATGACATTAGTGGTTTCAAGCAATATGCCTTGTGAACTAATGCAAGTTAAAGTTAAGCAGCTGTTTAGTTGTTTAAATGGCAACCCAAACAATTTAAAACCAGCCGTTAGTGAGCCTCTGTATTTACCCGAGCATATGCAAAAGTCGATTTTTATTGAGCCACACAAGCATATGCAAAAACTGATTGTGTCTTTTGCGCTGCCCAGTATTGATAACTTTTATCGTGAAAAAACGGTGAGTTTTATCGCTCATTTAATTGGCTATGAAGGCGTTGGTTCTTTGTATTCCTTGCTAAAAAAAGCAGGCTGGATCAACGGTCTTAGTGCAGGTGGTGGCATTAATGGTAGCAATTTTAAAGATTTTAATATTAGCATCGCACTAACCGATGAAGGCGAAAAGCACAAAACCGCCATTGTTGAATACCTATTTTGCTATCTAAAACTGATCGCCCGTGCTGAAAATAATTTGTTAGAACAGCTCTATCACGATAAAAAAGCCTTGATGGAAATTGCTTTTAACAATCAAGAAAAGTCTCGTGTACTGGATTGGGTTAATAGTTTAAGCGTCAATATGCACCACTACCCAGACGAGCATTTGATTTATGGTGATTACATCATGACGGGCTTTGAGCGCGTGCAATTTGATAAGGTGCTAGCACTATTAAATGCCCAAAACATGCGTTTGATTCACATTCACCCAAATGTGCCGACAGACTCTCATGCTAAATGGTATGCAACACCTTATAGTGTTAGAAGTATACCATCACCGTGGCTTGCATCTCTTGAAAAAGTGGATGCCAGTGCTGTTGATTTAACACTGCCGTCAAAGAACCCCTATTTGGCTAAACCTGTTGTGTTGCATGACATTGTGCACAAACATAAAACCCCCGAAAAACGCGTATCGAGCAACGAATTTGAATTTTGGTTTAAGCAAGATACCACCTTCAGAGTAGCCAAAGGCCATTTTTATCTGGCGCTGGACAGTAAAAAAACGGTTGAAAGCACCAAAAACATGGCGATGACGCGGCTTTTTGCTGACTTATTTATGGATAAAGTCGCGGAGCAATTTTATCCTGCGGAATTAGCAGGCATAAATTACCAATTATCAGCTCACCAAGGCGGCTTAACGCTGCATACTTGGGGGTTAAGTGGCAATCAAATCGAGCTAATCAATGAAATTCTTGATGAACTCTTGAATTGTAAATTTGATGCTATCCGTTTTTATGAATACCAACGACAACTGGTTAGGCATTGGCAAAATGGCAACCAAAATAAACCTGTAAGCCTTTTATTTTCAGAGCTAAGTGCGACTCTGTTACCATGGAACCCAACCCCGTTAAAATTAGCTGAAGCAATTGAGCAAATCAGCTTCTGTGAATTTATTGAGTTTAGTAGCCAGTTGTTTGAAGCAATACATTGTCAAACGCTAATGCATGGCAACTGGACACCAGCTGAAGCTGACAGTTGTGTTGCCATGTTACAACAAAAACTCTCTGGCAAAACGACAATTGCAGATTTAAATCGCCCTATCGTCACATTAGCGGCACCTGCAATGCAAACCCACGAAGTACCGCATCCTGACCATGCAATTGTGAGTTATTTTCAAGCCAATAATGATTCAATAAGTGAAAAGATCCGCTTGATGGCGCTTAATCATTTAATTAGCCAAGACTATTTTCATGATATGCGCACTGAAAAACAACTCGGCTACCTCGTAGGCTCTGGATTTGCACCATTAAATAACCGTGCCGGAATTGCATTTTATATTCAGTCACCCGAGGTCACCTCGGATATCCTTATAGAACATAGCAACCGCTTTTTGGCTAATTATCATCTTAAATTGAACACCATGGATGCTGATGATTGGGAGCAAGCCAAACAAGCTTTGATGATGCAAATTGTTGAAAAAGATAAAAACCTGCGTTTGAAGTCGCAACGTTTTTGGCTCGCAATCGGCAATGGTGATGGTCAGTTTGATATGCAAGCACAGTTAAAAACAGCGTTATTGCAACTTAGTAAGGCGCAACTAGTTAGCTATACCAAACGCTTATTTGTTGAAAATAGCACTCGTCTGGAGCTAAAAACCGAAAAAAAGATGGCAAAACAAGCAACTAATTCCGAAACAGATAAACAAGCTTTGACACGTTAGTAACAATCCCTTAGTGTAAGGGGGTTGTACTATATATGTTAAGCCAATGCCCAATAAAATAATAAAAATAATTGCTGGGTTTACTGGTTTGTTTACTGCTTTCGCATGCTATGCACACCAACCCACATTGCTAGACTCCAAGCTATTAATACCACTAACGCTCGCTACATTGAGTTTATTGGTTGCGCTTGTTGCTGTGCTGCGCCTACGAAAATCTCAAATTGCCCTTAAACGCTCTGAACACCGCTTTAAAAACAGTATATTAGCAAGTGGTGATGCGGTTTGGGATTGGCATATAAGTGAACATCGCCTAGAGCGCATTAATGATGGCTTGTTTAATGCCATTGACCATACGCCTGATATGCCGCCAAACAAATCCAATATTCACCCTTTAGATATCGCAAACGTTGAAGACATTCTTAAAAAACACCTGTCTGGTGAAATTTCCCATTTTGAAGCAAGTTATCGCGCGAAAGATGCTACGGGGAATTGGCGCTGGGTACTTGATAAAGGCCGCGTAATAGAAACCGATGCAAACCTCAAACCCATGCGAATGATGGGTACGGTAAAAGACATAGGATCTATCAAGCAAACTCAAGAACGACTTAATTTATTGGCCAACTGTATTGAAAACTTATCCGATCCTATCGTTGTTTTTGATGCCAATTTCACCATCGTAGAAGTAAACAAAGCTTATTTAAATTATTTTGGTGGTAATGCAGCTAACCATATTGGTATGCCCTATCGCCTTCCTAGTCACGACAAACAACAAACCCAGCAACTTTATAAAGCAATTCAAAAAACGCCGCACTGGCACAAAGAACTAACGCTGAGTAAAGACAAGCAAAACACCTTCTTTTCTTTATCAATTGACCGCATTGACGACACGAAAAACAATTTACGCCATCACATTGCAGTTTATAACGATGTAACAGATAACAAACAAACCGAAATTGCACTGCAAAAACTCACCAATCGCGACCGTCTCACAGGTTTGCCAAATCGAAATCAATTTTTTACTAATATGAAGTCTCTGGTGAGCAGTAAAAATCGCCATGCTTTACTGGTATTTGATTTAGATAACTTTAAGAAAATTAACGACAGTTTAGGCCATCACGCAGGTGATATTTTGTTATGCCGTTTAGCATCTCGCTTATCTAAGCGCACTCGTGAACGCGACCAGTTTTACCGTTTAGGTGGTGATGAGTTTGCATTAGTGATGCAAAATACCAATGATATTCATACTATCACGCAAGCTGCGAAAAACTTCTTGTCACTCATTGAAGCGCCGTTTCATATGTCTGGACATGAGCTGGTAATTACCTCAAGTGTCGGTATTGTGCTTTTCCCAGAAGATGGTAATACACCTGAGTTACTGCTTAAAAACGCCGATACAGCAATGTACCACGCCAAACAGCACGGTAACCGTTATCTCTTCTTCAACGATGCGATGAACCGCCAAGCTGTTAAACGCCTACAAATCGAAAACTTAATTCGTTATGGCTTAAAAGAAGATCATTTCAAAGTGTTCTATCAACCTAAAATGGACATTAACAGCGGTGAACTTGTTGGCATGGAAGCGCTGGTTCGTTTTATTACACCGAATAAAGGTTTGATAAGCCCTGCGCAATTTATTCCGATTGCGGAAGAAACCGGTCAAATTGTAGAAGTAGGTGAAGTTGTGCTTGAAAAAGCATGTCGAGACGTTAAGGACTGGATAAACCGTGGTTTATTCGATGGTCGTGTTGCTGTAAACCTTTCTGCCAAGCAATTTATGCAGCCGGATCTCATTGGTAGTATTGATAAAATACTTAAACGTGAAGGGCTCGCGTCGTATTACTTAGAACTTGAGATCACTGAAGGCACTATCATGGAAGATCCAAAAGATGCCATTCGCATTATGAACACTTTAAGTGCTCGCGGTATTCACCTCGCCATAGATGATTTTGGTACAGGTTATTCGTCACTCGCCTATCTTAAACAATTCCCTCTTAATACGCTTAAAGTAGATAAAGCCTTTATTGACGATATGGGCAATGAAAAAGGCAAGAACATGGTCGATTCAATCGTGACAATTGCCCATAACCTCGGTTTATCTGTGGTTGCTGAGGGCGTTGAATACGAAGACCAAGTTGAAAAATTAAAAGAACTTAATTGTGCCACAGTACAAGGATACTTTTACTCTAAACCACTGTCTCATGAACAGTTTGAGCAGTTCTTGTTAGAGCATTGTAAAAAAGCACACCAGCCACGCCGCGAAATAGAAAAAGAAGTCAAACTTAGCCTAGTGCAATAATTTTTAGCGCTAGGCAGTTCATTTATGTTTATGCGCTGATGCGTGTGAAAACAAAGCCTAATGACTTTCTCAGTAACATTCGTTGTTTTACATTGATTACACTATAAACCGCAGGCCCAGTTAATAACCCAGCAATCGCCCAACGTTTACCAACTAAACCAAAGCGCCCTGCAACAACTGCACTCAAATAACCATTAATGACCAATAAAGCGAGCAAGTACCACAACATCATTTTTCTCATTGAACAAAAGGGGCGCTATAGTATAAAAAAAAGCTCAAAAAATCGATGATTAATTGAGCTTTCAGGGTGAAATTTATACTAAATAATTAGACTAACTTACGCTTGCCTGCTCCGTATAAAACGCCTCTTTTGCTTCAGCCATCGCAACTAGTGGCTCACACGGTGTAAAGTGCTTATTTTGCTCTGCAAATGTTGCTAAACGCGATGCGAGATGACCTGCGCCTAACGAATCCATATAACTGAATGGGCCGCCTAAAAATGGTGGGAAACCAATACCAAAGATTGCACCGATATCACCGTCACGGGCACTTGCGATAATGCCTTCATCTAAACAACGTGCTGCTTCATTAAGCATTTGTGCCACACAACGCTCAGCAATTTCTTCTTTGTTTAAACGTGGGTTTTTGCTAATGCCCAATAATTCGTAAATCGACTCATCCACTTTTTTGTCTTTCTTATCGTAAACAAAAAAGCCTCGTCCACTTTTACGACCTAAACGACCTGCATCAATTAAACGTGAGAATGCATCTGGCGCTTTAAAACGCTCACCCAGCTCTTTTTCAAGAATTGGTGCAATTTTAGAGCCGATATCAATACCCACTTCATCAAGTAATGTCATCGGGCCTACCGGGAAACCGAACTCAACTAACGCTGCATCGATTTTCTCAATTGGCTCACCAGCAAGTAATAAATTTGCCGCTTCGTTAACGTATGGCGCTAAAATACGGTTTACATAAAAACCGGCTTTGTCTTTAACCACAATCGGTGTTTTACCTTGCTTGCGCGCAAAATTAACAACGCGCGCAATGGTTTCTTTTGCTGTTTTCTCGTGAGGAATAATTTCCACTAGTGGCATTTTTTCAACTGGCGAGAAGTAGTGAAGACCAATTACATTTTCAGGACGCGCAGCATTTTCAGCAATTTGCCCAATAGGCAGTGATGATGTATTCGATGCAAAAATGGTATTTTCATTACAATTTGCTTCGATATCAGCAACCATGCTTTGCTTCAGTTTTAAATCTTCAAATACCGCTTCAATGGCGATATCGGTATTTTCAAAACCTGCGTAATCAGTACCACCAGTGATACGAGCCATCTGAAGCTGTACTTCTGCTTTTGATAAAATACGACGCTTTTGCTTTTTATCTAAAATCTTAAAGCTATAGTTAAGTGCGCCTGAAATGCCTTTTTGAGCAATGTCTTTAACACGTACACGCGCACCGGCTTTACATGCACTCACATGTGCGATGCCAGCGCCCATTAAACCGCCGCCTAGCACAGCTACATTTTCTGTTGGCTGAGATTGTTCGTTCCACTCTTTTTTCATTTCAGTGGTAGCAAAGAAAATACCGCGCAGTGCTTTTGATTCTTTACTCATTACCAGATCAGCAAACCCTTGTGCTTCAATTTCATAGCCTTTAGCAGGCGCCATTTCGGCAGCTGCACGAACAGCTTTAATGATTGCAAATGGTGCTGGGTAATGCCCACCTGTTTTCTTTTCAACATTTTCGGTGGCTTTTTTGAAGATAATGTTGCGCCCAAATGGGTTTGATTCAAGCAATTGAGAGACTTTACCTAGCTTAGGTTTAATGCTCTTGCGTTTGCCTTTCACAGCAAACTTAAGCGCAACATCAAGTAACACACTGTTAGGTACAACGTCGTCAACCAAACCGGCTTTTTTAGCTTGTTTAGGGCGTACTTGTTTACCCGTTAGCATCCACTCAAGTGCTTTTTGAATTCCTACCAGTTTTGGTAAACGCTGCGTACCACCGCCACCTGGTAATAAACCAAGTTGTACTTCTGGCAAGCCTAACTTGGTATTGCTTGCATCACTTGCTACGCGATAGTCACACGCCAGTGCAAACTCCAAACCACCACCAAGTGTTGCACCATTCATTGCTGCAACGGTTGGGAAAGGTAGTTTAACTAAATCAGCAAAAACGCTGTGGCACGTTTGTGATAAATACAGCGCATCATCACGGGTCTTAGCGTTATCAAGCATTTTGATATCAGCACCGGCGATAAAGTTATCCGGCTTACCGCTGATAAACACCATACCTTTGATATTTTTTTCAATACCTTGCTTGATTACTGCATTAAGATCATCAACAAAGCTATCGCGCAGGGTATTCATCTTCTCCCCTGCAACGTCAATGGTGACGATCGCAATGTTGTCATCATTCACTTTAAAATCAAAAACTGAGTTCGCTTGTTCAGCTGTCATACTATGCTCCCTCTAGAACAAATGCTGCACCTAAACCACCTGCAGCACATGCTGTTGTTAATGCAAGCCCGCCGCCACGACGGTTTAATTCATTTAAGCTTTGTGTAATTAAACGAGCGCCTGTTGCTGCAAATGGGTGACCATAAGCAAGTGAACCACCGTTCACATTAAACTTATCCATATCGATTTCACCAATCGCTTTTGAACGACCTAACTTCTCTTGGGCAAATTTGTCACAGCCAAACATCTTCATGTTGGCCAGTGCTTGTGCTGCGAATGCTTCGTGCATTTCAATTAAATCAAGATCTTGTAACGTGATACCCGCTCTATCAAGTGCCATTGGTGTTGAGTGTGCAGGACCCATTAGCATATCTTCATGTACGTCAATCGCGCTAAACGCGAAGCTACGAATATAGCCTAGAATTGGGTAGCCTAACGCTTTCGCTTTAGACTCACTCATCATTAATACTGCTGCCGCGCCATCAGTCAGCGGTGTTGCGTTTGCAGCCGTTACCGAACCATGTTGACGGTCAAATACCGGACGTAATTTGGCGTAGCTTTCAACCGTTGAGTTTTCACGAATGTTGTTATCGCGGTCAAGGAAACCTTTGTAAGGTGGCACATGAGCGGTCATTACTTCATTTGTTAGTAAGCCATCATTCCACGCTTTTGCAGCAAGAGTGTGAGAGCGATGCGCCATTGCATCTTGATCAGCTCGGCTAATATTATGAGTTTTCGCCATTTGCTCAGCAGTTTGACCCATTGAAAGACCCGTTGAATATTCAGCAACTGCAGGCGGAACTGGCAATAAATCTTTAAGGCGTAATTTAGAAAGAATTTTAAAGCGTTGACCAAAGGTACGTGCTTTATTTAAATCAACAAGGCTACCTGCTAATTTTTTGCTTACACCAATCGGTAACACTGATGATGAGTCCGCACCACCAGCAATACCCACATTTACAGAACCGGCAATAATTGATTCGGCAACGTTGGCAACTGCTTGGAAACTTGTTGCACACGCACGTGATACAGAATATGCATCTACCGATACCGGCATGCCAGTACCCAGTACAATTTCACGTGCAATGTTTGGTGCTTCAGGCATTTGAACAACCTGCCCGAAAACCAGCTGATCGATTTCATTTTTATCAAGATTCATGCGTTCAAGCATTTCATTTACAACCATCTTACCCATATCTAATGCAGGTACGTGGTGGAAGTAAGTTGCTTGCTTAGCAAATGGAGTTCTCAATCCGCTGACAACGGCTATACGGTCGCCTTTTGTTGTTTTTAGTATATTTTGTTCAGACATAGGTTGTTCCTCTGGTTACAGGTCTGACCTGTTATCAAGTTTATTGATTCTAAACAAGGTATCTTTGTTTGCCAATAGCAAAGCGTAAGTTTTTCCAATGCCACTCGCCTATTCGATTATGCGTCGTATCAAGCCAAGCTTAAGTGTAGTTCAAACACATTCGTTTATTTTTAACTGAATAACATTTAATCACAAATTAAAACAAAGGATTACGCTGGGTACCTATTTTTTAACCAACAAAGAAGTAACAATTTCCCCATTGAAAATCACGTTAGATGGAGAACGCTATGAAGCTAACTCAATACATTAAAATGGAGCTAGGCACGCAATGGACCGCTAACACTATTTCTGACCAAACCCAAGGTGCGCTCAGTAAACGTACCGCAAACAATTGGTTTAATGGTGAGAAACGCCCAATTCTTGAACTTGTAATCGATGGTTTAAAATACCGTAAATTACAGCAAGAGCAAGGCAGCAACGAAGGCGCTTAACACGACCTTTGAAATAAGCCGAATCAATACATAATAAAAGCTGCATATTTGGTGCAGCTTTTTTTTGAACTTTTTCTTACCAACACCATCCTAGCTACACACGATTTTTCGGATACATTTATTAACTTAAGCGCTTGGCTTACAAAGCAGCTTAAGTATAATCTAGCGGTTAAGAACTATTTAAGCCAATTAAAACAATAAGGATAGCGACTAACATGGCGGTATCAGCGTTTGTTCAGCTACAAAATTATTTAGACAGCCAAATCATTGGCCAACCACAGCTTACTCAAGCATTATTATTAGCACTTTTAGCCGATGGCCATTTATTGGTAGAAGGCCCACCAGGGCTTGCAAAAACACGTGCGGTAAATGCCTTAGCAAAAGGTGTCGAAGGTAATTTTCAACGCGTACAATTTACCCCAGATTTATTGCCGGCAGATATCACAGGAACAGATATTTACCGCCAGCAAACGAGTGAGTTTGTCTTTGAAGCAGGTCCGTTATTTCATAACCTTGTACTTGCCGATGAAATTAACCGTGCGCCAGCAAAAGTGCAATCAGCACTGTTAGAAGCCATGGCCGAAAGGCAAATTACCGTGGGTAAAAAGACTTATCCATTACCTGATCTTTTCTTAGTAATGGCAACGCAAAACCCACTAGAGCAAGAAGGCACCTACCCACTGCCAGAAGCTCAGCTCGACCGTTTCTTATTGCATCTCAATATTGATTACCCAGATGCACAAAATGAGCTAGCCATTTTGCGATTAACACGTGGCGAAGCGCTTGCTGAAGAACAGGTTAAAGCACCACAAATTTCACAAGAAACGTTGTTTGAATCGCGTAAACAAGTGTTGTCTTTACATTTATCCGAGCCGCTTGAGCGCTATCTTGTACAACTGATTATTGCAACGCGACAGGCTGAAAAATTAAGCCCTGAGCTAGGCCGCTGGATTGAATATGGCGCCAGCCCACGTGCAACAATTGCACTGGATCGCTGTGCCCGTGCCCATGCATGGCTTGCAGGGCGTGATTTTGTTGCACCTGAAGATATCCAAAGCGTATTTGCTAATGTCCTACGTCATCGCATTATTTTGTCTTATGAAGCGCAAGCCGATGGGGTAAGTAAAGACGATGTATTAGCAGAAATTATTGCACGTGTGGTCGCGCCTTAACATTTATTATGAACACACACTCTGCACAACTCGCTGAATTACAAAGTAATGGTGTGGCACTTTCACTCAATGAGTTAATGACTTACCACAATAAAACCACTTTGCTTGAGTTATCGCCAAAGCGCAAAGTTAAACACCCAAATGCGGGGCAATACTTAGCTCCGCACAAAGGACGTGGAATGGAATTTGCCGAGGTAAGGCACTACCAACCAGGTGATGATGTGCGCGCAATTGATTGGCGTGTA
>NZ_JAPEHW010000096.1 GCF_028875915.1 Pseudoalteromonas sp. G4 | reverse complement strand
GCGCTTGCTCAGTCATTAAAAGCAGGTGTATTAGCCGCTTCAGAAAACCATCCAGATCGCGAATTACATTTTATTAATTCCGCACAAAGTGCAGAGCTAATTGCTGAGCAGCTATCTCAACTCAACCCAGATTTTGTGATTGGGCCATTGCTTAAAGCGAATATCGATAAACTACAACAAGCCGGTACGCTAGATGCTTACCCAAGCATGTTCCTAAATACAACACCGCAAGCGCTTGAGTCGATTGACCACTTTGCATTTGCGTTAAATCCTGAACATGAAGTAACGCAAGCTGTTTACCATTTTGTAAATCAAGAGTTTAAGAAGCCTTTAGTAATCGCTCCTGGCAATCGATTAGGGCAACGCTTAGCCAATCACTTTACTAACCAATGGTTAGAGTTCTCTGAAAATGAACCTCAGGTTGGTTTTTATGCCAATAAACGTGATGTTCAAAAAATGGTGCAAGAACTTTTGGAAGTTGATAAAAGCAAGAAACGCATTAAAGAAATAAGCCTAATGTTTAAAGGCAAGTTACATGATGAGCCACGTTCGCGTCGCGATATCGATGCCATTTACATTATCGCAGACGCAACTCAGACACGTTTACTAAAACCTTCATTTGACGTGAATATTTCACCATTTGCCAAACGCATCCCTATTTTTGCCAGTTCACGTAGTCACGATATCAAATCGGATAAAACAGATAAGAAAGACTTAGCTGGTTTATACTTTTCTGAAATTCCTTGGATGCTGCCTTTAGCTGGCGAGCAACAAGCGTTGCGTAGTGAATTTGATGAAATTTGGCCTGAGCAATCAACATTAGAGCAACAGTTATTTGCCATGGGTTTTGATGCTGTAAAACTGATCCCACATTTAAGGCAATTACAAATGGTTCCTGGAAAAACCTTAACGGGGCTAACCGGCAACCTTACTGTAAATCAAGATGGTGATGTTGAGCGACAATTAAAGTGGGCGCAGTATCAAGAAAAGCAAATAGTGACTCTGGATATTAAGTCAGAAAAGCCTACGCCACTGTTTATTAAAAATCATCAGCAAGAAACGCAGGAAGCATCATTATAAAGCGAAAGGAATACTATGGAATGGACCTCAAAGTTATTCAAAAACAGTAAAGAAAAAGGTAATTTTTTCGAGCTGCAAGCAGAGCAATACTTAAAACAACAAGGCTTGCAGGCTGTTACTCGCAATTATAGTTGCCGCTATGGTGAACTAGATTTGGTAATGAAAGACGGTGACACTCTGGTGTTTGTGGAAGTGAAATATCGCAAATCAAACGCTTTTGGTGGTGCAATTAACGCGTTATCTGAAACAAAACAGCAAAAATTAACGCGCACTGTTTATTATTATTTGAAACAAAATAGCCTAGAAGATTGTCCATTTAGAGTCGACTTTGTTGCCATAAATGGGCAAAATTCTAATCAATTTACTTGGATAAAAAGCGCATTCTAGTATGCAAGAACTCGTTAAAGAAATTTACACTGAAAGTATTCAAGCCCAAATAGCGGCTGGTGAAGCGTTGCCTAGCGCACTAGAATCAGCTGCTTTTACAATTGTACAAAGCCTAATTAATGGCAATAAGGTACTTTGCTGTGGTGGCAGTAATAACTACATGTTAGCTGCTCATTTTGCCAATTTACTGGTAAATTTTTACGAAACAGAGCGCCCTTGTTTACCTGCCATCGCACTTAGCAATGAGCTTACGCACTTATCAAGTTATGCTACACCTGCAATAAACGATAGTTTTTCACGTCAAGTTCGCGCTTACGGCCAACCTGGTGACCTTTTAGTGGTAATTACCGTAACTGGTAATGAAAAAGAAATTATCAGTGCCGTTGAAGCTGCGCTGACTAAAGATATGCAAGTAATTGTACTTAGTGGCAATGATGGCGGTGAGTTAGCCGGCTTATTGGGCCCTAACGACGTTGAAATACGCGTACCATCAAAAAGACCGAGCAGAATTATCGAATCTCACTTATTTAACATTCATTGTTTAAGTGAGTTAATCGATTTAACCCTATTTCCACAGGATGATAGTTAATGAAGTTTAAACTCGCATTTATTGCGTCAGTATTACTATTACAAGGTTGTAGTGCTGCAATTGTTGCTGGCACTGCGGGCGCTGTAACCTCAGCAACCGACCGTCGTACCTTAGGCACACAAATTGATGATAACAACCTTGAGATCAAAGCAACTTTGGCATTAAAAGATGATGAACAGCTGGCTAAGTTTAGCAACATCATTGTGGTAAGTTTAAATGGTCGTGTACTGTTGATTGGTCAAACACCTACTACTGAGATGCGTGCAAAAGCTGAAGCTATTGTAAAGCCAATTCAAGGTGTTGAAAAAATCCATAATCAAATTCGTATTGGCAATATCACAGGTATGAGCACTAAAACACACGATACGTGGTTAACGTCAAAAGTGAAAACTATGTTAGTTTCTGAAGAAAACGTTAGTGCAAATGACATTAAAGTTATAACTGAAAATGGTGAAGTATTTTTAATGGGCTTGGTAACCGAAAAAGAAGCTAATTTGGCAGCAGACGTTGCTCGTCATGTTTCTGGGGTCGAAAAGGTCATAAAAGTATTTGAATACCTATAAAACGAAAGGCGCTTGATGCGCCTTTTTTAATAAAATAAGAACAAAAAAATGCGCATCATCTTACTTTTTATACTGTTTTTCTCACCATATTTGCTTCATGCCAAGTTACATATTGCCACACCTTACAGTGAGCGAGTTTACGTTACTCAAACAACTAAAGAATTTACCTCTGAGCTAAACAAAGAGCTCTCTTTAGACATCGTCTTTCATGGCGGTGAAAGCCTCTATAAACACAACGAAATCTATCGTGCGGTTCGCACTAATCAAATCCAATTTGGCGAAATTTTTATTGCTCAACTTAGCAATCACGCCGCAATTTTCCAACTGGATAATCTGCCCTTCATTGCTTCCAGTTTTAACGATGCGAAGCAGCTTTGGCAAGTACAGCAGCAAGAGTTGAAAACACGTTTAGCTAAAGACGGGTTACATTTATTATTTGCAAACCCATGGCCAACTCAAGGTTTATTCACTCAAAAAGCTATCACTTCAAGCGAACAATTAGCAGGTTTAAAAGTTAGAAGCTACAGTGCAATCACTGCAAAGTTAGCCGATCACTTAGAGATGATCCCAACCAGTGTGTCAAGCGCAGAGATTGCGCAAGCATTTACCACTGGCATGATTGAAGCAATGATCACCTCTCCTGCAACAGGCGTTTCAAGCCGCGCATGGCAATTTAGTCAATACTACACACCGATCAATGCTTGGATCCCCAAAAATATGGTGATAATGAATCATCAGCTTTATGACAGTTTGTCACCGCAGGACAAAAACACACTAAAAACAATTGCTACTCAATTTCAAAAGCTCGCTTGGCAACGAGCAGAACAGCAAACCACACTAATGACAAACCATCTACAAAAGCAGGGCATACAAATAGCTCCTGTGACAACGCAACTTAGCCAAGCACTGAGTAGTGTAGGTAAAAAAATGGCACAAGCGTGGCAAGTAAGTGCAAGCGATAGCGAAAAATTAACTTTCAAGCGATACTTGGAGGCGCAGCATGCTCAGCCAAATTAATCGCTTTAATGCGCTACTAAGTGTGCTGTGTATTTTTGCTATTTTTACCCTTGTCTTACTGCAAGTCATTTTGAGAATAGTTAATTTATATATTCCTTCGCTTAATGAGATTTCAGGGTATTTAATGATCTGCAGTTTCTTTTTGGCATTAGGGTACAGCTTTGAACAAGCCAAACATATTCGCGTTTCGCTAATATTTGAGCTCAACAACCCCAAGCTAAGTCATTTAGCAGAGCTCATAAGCTATGCGCTTGCCACTGTGGTGAGTATTTTTATCTCGTATGCACTGTTACAACTCACACTCGATTCTTATCAATTTAAAGAAGTGTCTAGTGGTGAAATCGCAATTTTAGAATGGCCTATTCAGGCTATATTAGTTTATGCCAGCGTGATAATGACATTGACCATAGGTTTTAAAGGATGGGAGGTGTTGCGTGGACATCGTTAGTTTGAGCGCTATCTTAGCGATTGTTTTTGTTCTATTACTGCTCACCGGTGTTTGGATTGGCTTCAGCCTAATTGGTGTTGCACTGATCGCTCTGATGCTAAATAACAATACAGCAATTGAATTGATTTTTGCAGGAACTGCTTTTGCCCATTTAACACCTTGGTCACTTATCTCGCTGCCCTTATTTATTTGGATGGGTGAATTACTTTACAAAGCGAAAGTTGCCGATGATCTATTTAATGGCTTAAGCCCATTACTCGAGAAACTACCAGGTGGGCACCTACATATTAATGTGTTTGGCTCAGGTATTTTTGCTGCTCTGTCAGGCTCTTCTGCGGCAACTGCAGCCACCATTGGCCGTATGACAATTCCCGAACTAAAAAAGCGCGGCTATAACGAGCAAGATATTTATGGCTCACTTGCTGGTTCTGCCACGCTTGGCCTTTTGATCCCACCTTCTATTATTCTGATTGTTTACGGTGTCGCAGCCGACATCTCAATCGCGGATCTGTTTATCGCGGGTATTCTACCAGGCTTAATCTTGCTTTTAATGTTTTCAAGCTATATTGCTATTCGCGGTTTTAAACAGCCAAAAGCGACCTTTCAAGCAACATCTAAGGGCAGCCCTTGGCTGCTTTTACCCATTATTTCACTGATTGTGTTTGTTATATCAGCGATTTACTTTGGTATTGCGACGCCAAGTGAATCTGCAGCGCTCGGAATTGTTGGTAGTTTTATATTGATAAAAGCTAAGAAGAAACTGTCGTTTAGCTTGATAAAAGAAAGTCTTATAAATGCAGCCATGACCAGTGCAATGATTTTATTGATTTTACTTGGTGCGAGTTTTGTCACAATTGCTATGGGCTTTTTACAATTACCAGCAACGCTTGCCACTTGGATTGCAAGTTTAGAACTCAGTACTTATCAATTGCTGTTTTGCCTTACTTTGGCATTTATTATCTTGGGGCTGTTTTTAGATGGGATTTCCATAATCGTGCTAACAGCAGCCATTTTATTACCGATTGTTGAACTTGCTGGCATCGACCTCATTTGGTTTGGTATTTATCTAGTCATTGTTGTTGAGATATCACAAATCACACCGCCAATAGGTTTTAACTTATTTGTATTGAAGTCGCTTACCAATGCATCACTCTCACAGCTTGCACGCGCTTGTGTACCCTACTTTTTAATAATGCTTATGATGCTTTGCCTGTTGGTGATGTTCCCACAAATCATTACCAAATAAGTATGATGTTATTGATTGGTTGATGTAAAAAAACCGGCAATTGCCGGTTTTTTTGTAGCGTTTTTTACTTTATCACTTTCAAATGTGAACCACGTTTTTTAGGCGGTTCATCATTATTGTCACCCTCAGTCGACACTTCTTCTAATGGGTTTTCCTCGTGCTCTTCATACTCTGAAAAGTCTTCAGGGGTAAACACCGTACCTTCACCATTTTCGCGGGCGTAAATGGCAAGTACTGCACCAACAGGTACAACAACACGCATTGGCTGACCACCAAAGCGAGCATTAAAACTCACTTCGTGATTATCCATATGAAATTGCGCAACCGCAGTTGGGTTGATATTCAGTACAATTTGTCCATCTTGCACAAATTGCATTGGCACAATCACATTTGGAAAGTCAGCATTTACAACTAAATGCGGCGTACATTGATTGTCTACAATCCAATCAAAAAAAGCGCGAAGTAAATAAGGGCGATTTGAAGTCATTAAAGTCGAATCTCGCGCTCAGCTTCAGTTAATGATGCTTGGAACGACTCACGCTCAAATAAACGCATCATATAGTCTTTCATTTCTTTGCTACCTTGACCTGTAAGCTCAATACCAAGCTCAGGTAAACGCCATAATAATGGTGCTAAGTAACAATCAATTAAGCTGAACTCTTCGCTCATAAAGTAAGGCGCTTCACCAAAAATAGGTGCTACTGCTAGTAGGCCTTCAGTTAATTCACGACGTGAAGTTTCAACATCAACACCTGCCGCGATTTTCTTTGCAAGGCTATACCAGTCATTTTCGATGCGGTGCATCATTAAATACGCTCGTCTAGATATTCCATGATGATGTTTGCTTCGTATAAACCAAGCTCGCGATCAATCAAGGTCGGAACAGTGCCGTAAGGGTTAATTTCGTGTAATGCTTCTGGCAAATTGTCCTTTTCTGCTAGGTGAATATCAACACTCACGCCTTTCTCTGCAAGCACGATGCGTACTTGGTGGCTATACATACAGTTTTCACCTGAAAACAGTGTCATCACAGGGCGCTTATTGGCAGCTACAGCCATGCTTTCCTCCAGTATATTAAAAACAGCAATAGGGGCTTAAGCCCCTATTACAAATTTTGTGCTAAAAAGTGTGCAAATTAATGCACATCTCTCCAGTATTCTTTCTTCAGTAAGAACGCTAGGATAAATAGGATAAATAGGAAACCTAATACCTTATAACCAATTGCTTCTGACTGTAGACGTGTTGGTTCACCAACATACGCTAAGAAGTTAGTTAAGTCACGAACAGCGTGATCATACTCATCGTCGCTCATTTCGCCTGAACCGTCAGTCGTAATTTCAACTACTTTCTGAACTTTCACGCCGTGTTCTTCAACTTCTTCGAAACGTGCCGTTGGCACACCTTGCAACTCTTGCAAAACGTGTGGCATGCCCACTGATGGGAATACAGAGTTGTTTACACCAAATGGACGGCTTTCATCTACATAGAAAGACTTAAGGTAAGTGTAAATCCAATCTGCACCACGAACACGTGCTACTAGTGTTAAATCTGGTGGTGGAGCACCAAACCACTTAGCTGCATCGTCTTGCTCGATAGCGTTAAGAATGTGGCTACCTACTTTTGAACCATCAAAAATAAGTTGCTCTTCACCAACTTTAGTTGGAATACCGATATCACGGAATGTGCGCTCATAACGTTGGTACTGCATTTGGTGACAACCTAAGCAGTAGTTCATGAACAACTTAGCACCACGTTGTAAAGATGCTTTATCCGTTAAATCATGGTTCGCATCTAAAAGTGGAACCGACGGGCCTGCTGCCATTGTTAATGAAGGCAACAAAGCGAATAAACCAATAATTAGCTTTTTCATCATTTCGTTAACCTCTCTGGCAGTGGCTTAGTCTTTTCGTTTTTACTGTAGAAGAACAGTAATACGAAGAACATGAAGTAAGTTACAGTCGTAATTTGTGATAACACAGTTTTAAAGTCTGTTTGTGGTGTTGCACCAACCCAACCAAGGATAATGAAAGTAACAACAAACTGAGCAATATTTAACTTGTGGAAACCACAACGGTAACGAATTGATTTCACTTTACCACGGTCAATCCAAGGTAGTAACGCAAGCACAACAATTGATGCACCCATCGCGATTACACCTAGTAGCTTATCAGGGATAGCACGTAGGATTGCGTAGAATGGTGTGAAGTACCAAACAGGGAAAATATGTTCAGGTGTCTTCAGCGGGTTTGCAGCCTCAAAGTTTGGCGCTTCTAGGAAGAAACCACCCATTTCTGGTGCAAAGAAAACAACCCAACAGAACAAGATTAAGAAACCTGTCACACCCACAATATCTTTAACTGTGTAGTAAGGGTGGAATGGAATCGCATCAACGATATCTTTCTTGCTTGTATAGTATTCGTGGAACTTAAATTTCGCTTTATCTTCTTCAGCTACAGTGCCTTTCTTACGCTTAATTTCAACACCGTCTGGGTTGTTAGAACCCACTTCGTGAAGTGCAATAATGTGTAAGAAAATTAAGATAACAAGTACTAACGGTAATGCAATTACGTGTAGTGCGAAGAAACGGTTAAGCGTTGCACCTGAAATTACGTAGTCACCACGGATCCACTGAGTAAGGTCTTCACCAATTACCGGAATCGCACCAAATAGCGAAATGATTACCTGTGCACCCCAGAAAGACATTTGTCCCCAAGGTAATAAGTAACCCATAAATGCTTCGGCCATTAGCGCTAGGAAGATGAACATACCGAATAACCACAGTAATTCACGTGGTTTTTGGTAAGAACCGTAGATCATGCCACGGAACATATGTAGGTAAACAACAACGAAGAATGCAGAAGCACCCGTTGAGTGTAAATAACGCAGTAACCAGCCGTACTCAACATCACGCATGATGTATTCAACGGATGCGAACGCACCTTCTGCTGAAGGAACATAGTTCATTGTTAACCAAATACCCGTAACGATTTGGTTAACAAGTACTAGCATGGCAAGCGAGCCAAAGAAGTACCAGAAGTTAAAGTTTTTCGGCGCAGGATATTGAGCAATGTGCATATTCCAAACGCGAGTCATTGGAATACGTTGATCAATCCAGTCGATAATATTAGCAAACATTACGCAGCCCCTTCTTCTCCACCAACTAAGATAGTGGTGTCATCAATGAATGTGTAAGGAGGGATCTCTAGGTTTAATGGTGCTGGTACAGCTTGGAAAACACGGCCAGCCATATCAAACTTAGAACCATGACAAGGACAGAAGAAACCATCTTCAGTACCTTCAACCTTTTCACCAAAACCACCGTTAAGGAAAGTTGGTGAACAACCAAGGTGAGTACAAATACCTACAGCAACAAAGATATTCTCTTTTTGCGAACGGTACGCATTTTTAGCGAACTCAGGTTGTTGCGGCTCGTCAGAGTTAGGGTCACGAAGTTGACCTTCGTGAGCTTTCATCTGCTCAAGCATTTTTGGTGTACGATTGATAACCCATACAGGTTTACCTCGCCACTCAACACGAATTAATTGTCCTGGCTCAAGCTTCGAGATATCAACTTCTACAGGCGCGCCTGCAGATTTTGCTCTCTCACTTGGGTTCCACGACGCGATAAAAGGAACAGCAGCCCCTACAGCTCCCACACCACCAACAACAGAAGTTGCGATAGTTAGAAAGCGACGGCGGCTATTGTCTACTGGCGCATTGCTCATCCACTCATCTCCACTATGATTCTCAACACTTGCCATATTGAGAACATCAGTTACAGCAGTTTAAATTTTGACTTTACAAAATAGGTGCGATCATAAATAAAAGCCTTGATTAAAACAAGGTTATACCGGTCTTCAAGCACAATTAAATTGTATTTTAGTTCGATTTATTTGAAATCACGAACACACAGCCTAAAACTGTGAAAATTCTGTGCTTTTACAGAGCTTACCCAAAATTGAGTAAGCGTGTCCTGATAGAGATCAAAACTCCGTAGAAGTGTGCGTGAAATTCAAAGTAATTAGTCGCTAAATTATGCTTTTCGAGCCACATTTGATGCATGCCAGAGTATAGCAACCTGCGGGAGGATTAACCAATGAAATAAGCGAGGAAATTCCTCGCTTTAGACTAATTTGTGACTAAAATGTGAAACTAAAACCAACTGACGGGCGCATTTCAAAGTCATCGCTCTGTTCTTGCAAAATCAAATCATCGGTCGACTTTACCTTAGCGTAATCAAGGTCGATATACGCCGTATTGTCTTTAGCGTATAAATTCATTACTTCTAAAATCAGCAATGCATCGAGTCCAAAGAAATCCGTTTTGCGTTCAAAGCGTAAATCTAAACGGTGATAAGCATCAAAACGCTCAGAGAATGGTTCGCCGTATTCCGGTAAAAAATTCCCCTCAAATTCAGGGTTTTCACGCACACCTACAATAGGCGTGTAAGATTGACCACTGCGCGCTGTGAAGTTAAAGCCACCATTCCAGCGTTCGCTAATTTGGTAGTTAAACACCATATTAAACACAAGCGGTGTGTCGGCATAGTAGTCACGAGTGATATCACGGCGCTCATCTGTACGTTCACTTTTACCGTAACTTAAACTCATCCAGCCGTACCAACGATCGGTTTTGTTTTTATTAATCAGTAAATCAACACCATAAGCTCTACCCGTTACATCGTTGCTATAACGTAAGTGCTGATCCACATCGTTTTCAGTCAGTGCTAAAGGTAAATCGTCCATAGTTTTGTAATAGGTTTCAATTGACCAACTCCAGTCATCCGCCAAAAACTGTTGATACCCAAAAACCGACTGATTTGCTGTTTGCGACTTTAAGTTGGGGTTACCTGTGTCTTCTAAGATCGTACCAATATCTTGCAGGCGATTGTAACTGCCATATTTAACCCACACTGATTGATCTTGATTAATGTGATACGTCAATCCTAAACGCGGGTGAGTAAACGACTCATCGCTGTAATCATTTTTTTGATGTTGTACGCCAATGTCGGCAATTAACGAGTCGGTTATCGTGTATTGATAATTTGCACCAACAAAATAACTACCAATATCGACTTCTCGTTTACCTGTTATGCGCTCCCCTTTAGCAAGCTCACAATCTGGATCTAATTCAGTACACACATAGAGAAAAGTATCATATTCATAGCTTATCGTTTTATCAAAATAAGCAGCATCAAATGTAAGTAAGTCATCACCTACCACATTTATACTTACACGCCCTTTGTAGGTAAGTAGTTCTTCTTTTTCTTCTTCAAAATACCCTTTGGGTGTTAACTTGCTGCGCCCATAATCTAATCGGCCAGAATGTGTTAACGAGCCAACCCCCACTTTTGCTTGATAACCTTTGCCATAATGGTCCCAAATAATATTTTGGCTATCAAATGCGCGTGCAAACTCCGCATCACCTTGAAAGTCAGGATTTTTAAGTGACAAATCTGCGCGCTCGCTAAAGCTTGCAGCAGCACTGTCTTCAGCACCTGTAAACAGCACGCTTAGCACATTATTAGCATTAACATCCCAAACAAATTTGCTTTGATAATCGTAATCATCAGGTGCATCATTTACGGTAATGCCTGTGCTTTCACCATCCTCGTCTTCAATTTCATCTCCTTCAGAGAAAAATAACGGCAGTGTACTTTTACGCCCGGAAAGGTAAAAAGCGATATCATCGGTCAGTGCTCCTTCAACAAAAACCCCCGCTTTAAACATAGTAAAATCAACTGTGGTTTTGATATCCTGATTTTTTGGATTGCGCAGTGTGACATCAAATACAGCACCGGTTGCATCACTAAAACTCGTACCATAACCTGCCGAATAAAGGCGAAAGTCTTGCACTAAGTATTTATTAAAAATCGAGCTTCCAAAGTCATGAAAAATATAACCTGCAGGCATAAAGTCAACTTCAAAGTAATTATCATCTGGCGATGACCCTCTAACGGCAGGCTCTCCCATTGAACCGCCTGCGGCAACCACACCGGGTAATGCATACACAGCAAGTAATGGATCGCCCAAGGCACCAGGCATATTAATCAGCTTTTCAGCATCTTCGGTAATTTCAGTAAGCACACTTGAACGCTTTGAGACAACTTGAATACGTTCAATATTTGGTTCATTGCTTTGCTTAGCAAATACACTATTGACATACCCTGCCACTAAGGACATACGTTTAAAAGAAGTCATATCATTTCCTTGATACAAGTTATTTGTAAAGTAAGTACCGTGAGAATCTTACTGCTTTACACTGTAAGTGACTGTGGGAAATTGTTGAGAATTGTAGTGAGGCGTAACAAAGGGTTTTGGCAATAATTTTTACCAATTCACTCAAGTAATTGGCCATCCTGTCGGACTAATTATCATGCGAACTGCGTTAGAATTTATCAATGTAGAACAACTACATAAGAAAAACCACGCCTAGTTATCATTTCATTTATCCAGCGCTAACCTTGCACACATACTTAACAGAATTGGTATTAGAAAGTTGATAACAACTGAAAAAAGGAATTTTAGGCAATAAAAAACCCGAGTAAAAACCCGGGTTTTGTAATTCTTGTAAACGTAAAAAATTAACGTTTTGAGAATTGAGTGTTCTTACGTGCTTTCTTAAGACCCACTTTCTTACGCTCAACTTTACGAGCGTCGCGAGTAACAAAGCCAGCTTTACGAAGTGGTGAACGAAGAGACTCGTCAAACTCCATAAGCGCACGAGTAATACCGTGACGGATAGCACCCGCTTGACCAGTAGAACCACCACCAGCAACAGTGATGTAAAGGTCAAACTTTTCAGTCATTTCAACTAGTTCTAATGGCTGACGAACAACCATGCGAGAAGTTTCACGACCGAAGTATTCTTCGATAGAACGTTGATTGATTACGATGTTGCCAGTACCTGGGCGTAAGAATACGCGAGCACTTGAACTTTTACGACGACCTGTACCGTAGTATTGATTTGCCATGTGTTAGCTCCTTAAATGTCCAGTACTTGAGGCTGCTGAGCTACGTGAGCGTGCTCTGCACCAGCATATACTTTTAGTTTACGGTACATTTCACGACCTAGAGGGCCTTTTGGTAACATACCTTTAACTGCTTTTTCGATAATCATTTCAGGCTTTTTAGCTTGAAGTTTTTCGAAGTTAATAGACTTAAGGCCACCTGGGAAACCAGTGTGAGCATAGTACATTTTGTCCTGAGTTTTGTTACCAGTAACAACAACTTTCTCAGCGTTTACTACGATGATGTAATCACCAGTATCAACGTGAGGAGTGTACTCAGCTTTATGCTTACCGCGTAGACGGCGAGCGATTTCAGTAGCGATACGACCTAAAGTTTTGCCTTCAGCGTCAACTACGTACCAGTCACGTTTTACAGATTCTGGCTTAGCAACAAACGTTTTCATTTATTAAAAATCCAATGTTTACAATTTAAAAACCACAAGCAGAAATTCTTCTGCTGCTCTATTACACTTGCTTCAACCCCTTCGAGCTCAAGACTTAAAACCCTCAGCTGTGGCTAAACTAACCGAGGTAGAACGGTAAGTGGCGGACGCGGAGTATAGCAAGGCCTGGATAGTTTTTCTACTAATAATTTGAGGAAAATAAAGGTTTTCATTGTCTTCCTGAGCTTGTTTCAGAATTTTGGAAATTTAGTGGTGGAATTAGCCCTTGAGTTGTCACAAGCATTTGCCTCCCTGAGCATATCTTGTGTCATCCATGACACACTCGTTCATTCTTTTTAAACGGCCAAAAAGAACGAACCAAGAAAAA
>NZ_JAPEHW010000095.1 GCF_028875915.1 Pseudoalteromonas sp. G4 | reverse complement strand
TTCTACTTTAGAATTTTAAAACGCAGTTTATGGGTCATTTAACTCGCTAGAATGAACAAATGATTAATAAAATTGGTATTGTATTTGTTTAAAGCGCTTTATCAATCGCTGCTTTTAGCTCATCACTCTGTGGTTTAACACGAGAACCAAAATGCGTTACTGTTTGGCGGTCTTTACTCACTAGGTACTTATTAAAGTTCCAGCTTGGAGAGCGTGTTTTTTCTGCTAAGTGTTTGAAAATAGGGTTGGCATCACTACCCTTTACATCACTTGTTGCCATCATATTGAAGGTAACACCGTAGTTGATAAAGCACATATCAGCGGTATCTTTTTCATCGTTTTCTTCCTGAAAGAAGCTATCTGATGGGAAACCCAAAACCACTAACCCTTTGTCTTTATATTCTTTGTGCAGCGCTTCTAATTGTTCAAATTGCGGCGTAAAACCACAGTTACTTGCTGTATTTACGATTAAGAGCGGCTTATCTTTAAATTCACACAAGTTAATGGTTTCTTTTGAACGTAATTTACGTAACTCTTGATTGGTAAAATCATTACACTCAGATGCAACCGCTGAAAATGCCATTAAAGATGGAACAACTACCGAAGTTAAAAGGAGTTTTTTAAAAAGTTTCATATGCAATTCCGGTTATTTTAATATACTCAGTATACGGTTATTTTTACCTTAAAGATCGAACAAAATTTGAATTATTTTGCACATTTACACTTAGCTCACCTAACCAATACCAGTTTAACAGGAAACCTATTAGGTGATTTTATTAAAGGAAGCCAACTTTCGCACTTGCCCCGTGAACTAGAGCTTGGTATTCGTTTGCATCGCAGTATCGACAGTTATACCGATGCTCACAGTGTGAGCCAACAGTTTAAAAGTGAATTTGGCGCAATGCGCAGGTATGCAGGAGTAGGCTTAGATATTTTGTTTGATCATTTATTAGCAAAACAGCTAGGGGCACATTACACCCCATTGTGTCAGCAGTTTTATCAAACATTGTTAGATGAAAATATTAATTACAATGCTGTTTTACCTAGCGATTATCAACATAAAACCCAGCTTATAACCAGTGACGATTGGTTTGCCAGTTACAGCAATTTACCAGGAATTACCCTTGCCTTAAAAAATACAGGAAAGCGATTTAGCAAACCTGTACCACTCGAAACAGTGGTAGATTGGTACACTGCTAATCAACAATACATCGACAATAGCTTTGAGAAGCTTTATCTCGATACAACGAATTTTGCGTTAACCAAACGCGATGAACTTATTGCTCGCCTAAGCTAATGGTTATGCGGGTATCACTGCTTTTGTCATTGCCTATCATCTCATCATAGGCCGTTTGAAAATGCAGATTTGCAGTAGTAAAACCTAGCGACTTCAAACACGTTTCCGCCTCAAACATCGAATTAAATACCTGCACATTATCTTGCTCGTCTGAAAGTGAATAAAAGTTACCATCTTCATCTTCTGCTCCTACTAGATAGTGGTTAGCGTCTGCATAACCAAAAATAGTTGGTACCAATGAATGTCTTTCAATTTGATTTTTAAAATCTTCACGGCGCATGGTGACTCTCCTAACTGTTCAATTATCACTCAATACGCAATACCTCAGACAATTGTTCAATCTTTTTTCAAACTACATCGTATAACCATAAAAACGAGGATCATTATGAAGAAAACAGTCTATTACGATGCAAAGTGCCCATTGTGCCGTAGGGAAATAACTCTGTGGCGAAAATTATCTAGTCATCTTTTTGATTTTAAAGATGTTCATCAACAAAATTTTACAGCTGACAAAAAAGCGCGAATGTTACGCTTGCTACATGTGCAAGATGAAAATGGCCAATGGTTTATTGGCCTTGATGCAAATTTTGTACTTTGGCGCTCACACCCAATAGGTTGGTTGTCTTATTTACTTTCCCTGCCTGGCGTTTACTGGATGACTTGTTTGCTGTACAACGCGTGGGCTAAGCGCCGTTATGAAAAACGCTATGAATGTAAACAATGCCAGCTTTAAAACAGCGCCCTGCCACAACCGCTAAACGGTTTGCCATTAAGCTTACCCTTTACTGACGATGCAAATGCTTGCCCTGACATAGTATCGCGACAAGGGGTATTGCTGATTTCAAAAGTTAAAAGGTTATCGTTTTGAGCCAAGTTAAACTGCGAGCTGTTTGCTAATTCCATCGGAGCTTTATATTTAAAATTAATTACTTGCTGGCCATAATTTCCCTTAAATTCAATCGACTCATTTGGTTTTATTTCCATTAACCAGCCCGGCTCATTCCCTACCGCACGAAAACTCACGCCGCGAAATTTTGCATCTTGCCAAATCGCTTCTTGGCGATTGTTAGTACATTGCTTGTAAAGCGTTTGCTGGTAATTCACCATCGCACTTTCACCTTTCATCCAAATATAATCCGTTCCTTTTTGGTATTTTGCTCCTGATGCTGTTCTAGTTGGCTCAAGCGCGAGGGTTTGCTTGGGTAAAAATGCCCATAAAGTATCTTCTTCTAATCGTGCAACAAAGCTAAAACCATTTTCGCACTCATACATCATAGTAATTGCCTGTTTTGGCGATTTGGCTGGTGAACTTTCAATTTTTGCTGTTGGCGCAGCTGTATTACAGCCAGTAAGTACTGCAGTACTCAGTAACATAAAAACATGTTTTAACATCTTGATTCCTTTTAAAGAGAAAAACACTATAGTTGTAAAATACTTAACTCTGCGTGAATTACAATCAAAGGAATAAAAAATGGCAGGAGCAAGCTTACTCACTCTGATTGATGATATTGCGACATTGCTCGACGATATCGCGGTAATGAGCAAAGTGGCCGCTAAGAAAACCGCTGGTGTATTGGGTGATGACCTTGCCTTAAATGCGCAACAGGTATCTGGTGTAAAAGCCGATCGAGAATTGCCCGTGGTATGGGCAGTAGCAAAAGGCTCTTTCGTCAACAAGCTTATTTTAGTGCCATTGGCGTTGCTTATTTCGGCCTTTGCGCCTTTTTTAGTCACACCTCTGCTAATTTTGGGTGGTTTATTTTTATGCTTTGAAGGGTGTGAAAAAGTACTTGGCCCTTGGCTTCATGGCAAACATGCTGAAGATAAAGACAGCCATTTGGATATTCACGACAAACACTACGAGCAGCAAAAAATAAAAGGGGCTATTCGCACCGACTTTATTCTTTCAGCTGAAATTATTGTGATTTCGCTTGGCACCGTAGCCAACGAAAGTTTTACATCACAATTATCGGTATTAAGTGTCATTGCCGTATTAATGACCATTGGCGTGTATGGCTTAGTGGCACTAATTGTAAAAATTGATGATGCAGGCCTTCTGTTGCTCGAACAACCTCATGCTTGGCAGCAAAAAATTGGCCGAGGTTTACTTTCGTTCGCCCCGTATTTAATGAAGCTTTTAGCAATTGTCGGCACTCTTGCCATGTTCTTAGTGGGCGGTGGCATTTTGGTACACGGTAGTAGCTTTTTGCACCATGCGATCGAACAGCTCGTTGAGACTATCAACCTTACGCTTAATGCTGACCTGAGCTTTTTCTTACCTACGCTATTTAATGCCATTATCGGATTTGTCGCGGGTGCAGTAATTGTGGCCGCCACACTTTTACTAAGTAAATTTAAAAATAACTAACCTGAACTCGAGTTAACGAGTTTAAGTACGTAAAAATATGAACTAGATCATCTAACGCCAAAATAGCGCTAGCTGTTAGCTGCAAAATAGCTGACAATAGCGCTTGGTATAAATGGATTTAAATTATGGCACTAGGATCAGGGGATCGTTACAGCCATAAGTCTTCAAGGAACCAAGTCCACTCATGTTCTTAGAGCATATGAGTGAGCTTATTGATCGAGAGTCTATCTCTCCCTCCTCAATTGTTCTGGGATTACTTTTATACCAATTCACTTAACTGGCTAATTATTTTAGCGGCCTAAACCGGCTCACATCGTTAACAGAATTGGTATTTTATTTGGAGAAAAGTATGACCTTAAACAGCCAATTAAATTTAACTAAAGCTGCACAAATTACCTTGCGTTGCATGGACTTAACAAGCTTAACTGGTACAGAAAGCGACAGCGAAATTAACACGCTTTGCCAACAAGCTAGCAGTAATGTAGGAAACACCGCTGCCATTTGTATTTACCCACAATACATTGAATTTGCAAAAACACAGCTTAATGCCGATGTAAAAATTGCAACCGTAACCAACTTCCCCCATGGCGACGCAAATATAGAAAAAGCAGTATCAGAAACTAAACAAGCAGTGAGTTTTGGTGCAAATGAAGTTGATGTGGTATTTCCCTACCGCGCGCTTATTTCAGGCGACGAAACCGTTGGTTTTGAACTGATAAAGCAATGCAAAGCGGCTTGTGGCGATAATGTGTTATTAAAAGTAATTATTGAGTCTGGCGAGCTAAAAAGCGATGAGCTCATAGCAAAAGCATCACATATTGCTATTGATGCTGGTGCCGACTTTATTAAAACTAGTACAGGTAAAGTACCTGTAAATGCCACATTAAATGCCGCCAAAATCATGCTAGAAGCAATAAAAGCCAGTGGTAAAGCGGTTGGTTTTAAAGCCGCAGGCGGTGTGCGTACTGTAGTTGATGCCAAACAATATATTGAACTGGCAGCCAGTAAATTTGATTTAGATTGGGTTAACCCTAGCAACTTCCGTTTTGGTGCATCTGGCTTACTGGCGGATGTAAATGCCATTTTGCATGTTGATACGCAATCAGTATCTAAACAAGGAGACTACTAATGGTCTCATTTGATCAAATTGAATTTGCAGCCACACCGCACCTAAATGCAAAGCAGGATGACTTTGCCGAAACCATTTTATTGCCCGGCGATCCACTGCGTGCAAAATTCATTGCGGAACATTTTCTCGATGATGCGGTATTAGTTAATGATGTGCGCAATATGCTTGGCTATACCGGTTATTATCAAGGTAAACGCATTTCAGTGATGGGCAGTGGCATGGGTATTCCTAGCTGTTCAATTTACGCAAAAGAGTTAATCACAGAATACGGGGTTATAAACTTGATTCGTGTCGGCAGTTGTGGCGCCGTATCAAACCAAGTGGCACTCAGAGATATTGTCGTTGCAATGGGTGCCTGTACCGACTCAAAAGTAAATCGCATGCGCTTTAAAGGCCATGATTTTGCTGCCATTGCAGACTTTAATTTATTAAACACATGCTTATCACAAGCAAGCAAATCACAATTACCAGTGAAAGTAGGCAATGTCTTTTCATCTGACCTATTCTATACACCACAACCAGAAATGTTCGAGCTAATGGATAAAATGGGCATTTTAGGTGTCGAAATGGAAGCGGCTGGGCTTTATGGTGTTGCTGCCGAGTTTGGTGCAAATGCACTAACCATTTTAACGGTATCAGATCATATTACGCACGATACGCACCTTAGCAGCGAAGAGAGGCAAACCTCCTTTGCTGAAATGATAACCTTGGCGTTACAAACAAGCGTCAATTTATGATTAAATAGAGGGCCATATTGGCCCTTAATTATTTGTGTTTTAATGAAAAAAATTCTCGACTACTTTGCAACGAAAAACTTATTAATTATTTGTGTTTTAATGAAAAAAATTCTCGACTACTTTGCAACGAAAAACTTAATGTTATGGGCACTGATATGGGGTGTACTGGCTGGTGTTATTTTTGGTGAACGGTTGGCGTTTTTACAACCAGTTGGCAACGGCTTTATCAAACTGATGCAAATCACCATCTTCCCTTATATTGTTGTTTCTTTGATTGTTGGCCTTGGTAAATTTGAACCCGATCAGGTGCGCTCCATTTTACTGAAAGCGGCTACTGTGATGCTGTCGTTATGGGGTATCGGCCTATTTGTTATTTGGTGTTTTGCTTTTACTTTACCTAAGCATGACGCTGGCACCTTTTTCTCTACGGCATTGATTTCTGCTAAGCAAGAGATCGATTTTGTCGCTCGCTATATCCCCTCAAACCCGTTTGCATCGATGGCTGAAGGCAATGTGCCCGCCTTAGTTATTTTTTGTATTGCTCTGGGTATGGCCTTAATGGGCAATGTACGAAAAAGCAGTTTGCTCAATATTTTAGATGTGGTTGGGGAAGGCCTTTCTGTTATTTCGAAGAAAATCGTTAAAATATTTCCAATTGGGATTTTTGCCATTACCGCAAGCTCCGCAGGCACCATGAGCATTGACCAACTAAGCACTCTGCAAGTGTATTTGGTACTGGTGATTTTGCTCGGCGTATTTTTGATGTTTGTGTTATTGCCAATGCTAGTCTCAGCACTTACGCCTGTGAAATACCATGAACTAATTGATGTAGCACGAAATGCACTGATCACCGCCTTTACCACAGGTAATGTGTTTATCACCTTGCCTGTAATTACCGAAGGCATTAAAAGCTATATGCACAAAAATAATATCGCGGATGCCCAATCGGATCATATTGCTGAAGTATTAGTGCCTATTGCTTTTACTTTCCCAAGTTTAGGCAAACTTACGACGCTAATTTTTGTGTTATTCGCAGCCTGGCTAACAGGTCACGAAGCGACGCTTGCTGATGTGCCTAATATCACCATCAGCGCTTTGTTCAGCTATTTTGCCAATGTGCATATTGCAATTCCGTACATGTTAGAAACCGTTCGTGTACCTGCAGATACTTACCAGTTGTACCTCGCAATGTCGGTTATTAGCGCGAAATTCGTATCACCCACCACTGTGGTGTATATCGTTGCGGTTACATTCTTAAGTATTTTTTATGTGCGTAAGCAACTCAGTTATAAACGCGCTAAAAGTATTTTATATTTTTCTCTGATTGGTGGGTTATTGCCAGCTTGTATGTTGGCAGCCTTCACCTTGAATACGCAGTTACTAAAAAATGCTGACGCTGCAGACGATATTATCGCTAACATGGTGGTCAGCGATAAAGTGCCTGAGCATGTACTCAACCATGTTCCAAAATCATATGAAGACGGTAAGTTATCGCTTACAAACATTAGTGTAATTAAAAAACGTAATCTTTTACGGGTTGGTTATATTGCCGATAATGTGCCGTTTAGTTACTTCAATCATAATGATGAATTAGTGGGTTTTGATATCAGTTTGGCGCATAAACTGGCGGAAGATTTAGGTGTCAAAGTGGAATTTATTCCATTTAAAAAGCCACAACTTATCGAGTATCTAAACAAAGGCTATTTTGATATTGCGATGTCAGGGTTAGAAATTAACTTAGATGATATCGAGAAAGTGCTGTTCACCGATCCGGTGCTCGAATTACAGCTGGCTTTAGTAACACTTGATCATCGCAGTAAGGAGTTTCAAACGCTTGCTGATTTAAAAGAACATGAGTCACTTAACTTTGCCACAATAGAATACCAAGCCTTGCTGGGTAAAGAATTTAAGCGAAATAAGCGCTACACACTGACAAATATCACCAGTTATCGAGACTTTTTTAGCAACCCCGACAAATACGATGCACTGATAATTAGCGCTGAAGCAGGATTTGCTTGGACCATGTTTTATCCAGATTTTGGGGTAATCGTGCCTGAGGGTGTAAAAACAAAATACCCTACCGGTTTTGCAGTAGCAAAGCGTCATAATGACCTTGCTAACTACCTTAATGCATGGCTCGATATTCGCCGTGCAAATGGCAAAGTGCAAGAAGTTTACGACTATTGGATTTTAGGTAAAGGCAGCAAACCTTACATTCGAAGATGGTCAGTTATTGACGATATAATACTTGATAAATCAGTCACTAAAGACTAGTTTAATAACAATAAAGCGCGATTAGGATAGCTATGAATATCACCGTAATGGGCAGTATTGCACTGGCCGTATTCGCCATGATTTTCCTCTATGTCAGAGGGGAAAACTACAAACGCAAAGCCAAACAACTGGCCAGTACGCTTGATGGCGCTAATCGCGAAACAAAATACTTAAGCGAAATAGTGATAGAGCTTGCAAAAGAAGAGCAGCACCTTTTGCGTGAACGTTTTATCAAAGTACAACGTGCTGGTTCACATAAAGTGGAACTGCTGCGCTTTACCGGTTTATTAGTCGAAGCAGCAGAAAGTGTTATCAGTGACTCTGCGCTCGGCCACAAATCAGTGCAACAAGCCCTTAAGCATTATATTGCTAACTTTACACCATTTGCTTTTGAAGATTTTAATAACTTTATACTGCAAGAAAGCACAGATAAAAGGCAGCTGTGGAGCAAAAACAACATCAACAGCTACCTTGATTTGTGTAAGTCCTGCATTGATGATTTAGAAAGTGCCAGCTAACTTATTGCTCTAACTCAGCACATAATTGGGTTTCTTGGCACAACAACTTCGCATTGTGGTTTCCTTTGTTTACGGCCTGCATCAACCAGAAAGCCGCTTGCTCTTTATTAACTTTAGTCCCTTCGCCGTCTAAATACATTTTAGCTAGATTCAATTGCCCCCAATCATCACCTTGCTCTGCCGCTTGCTTAAACGATTCAAATGCAAGGGTAAACTCTTTCTCTTGGTAGTAGGCAATACCTTCTTGATTTGCTTTATTTAGTTGAAAACCATCATAGAGCGGCTTGGGGTTAGAAGGCATTACCACAAAGCCACCAAACAGTTTCATTGCATTTGGCCTGTAGGCTGCATAAATAGTACCGTTTTTAAAAAACGCATTAATCTGCTGCTGAGGATAATCTTTACTTTCAGTAAAAAAGTACCCTTTTTGCACAAAATTATCGCTGCGTGCTGATATTTCAAGATCGCGCTCTCGCGAATAGTTATAACGGCTAAATTGTAAGGTTACAGTATCGTTTTCAGAGGCGATCACTTTCGCTGCTACAACTCGTTTTTGGTAATAGCCTTCATTTAGTAATTTACTGTAATCAAAAAAGAAAAAGTCATTAGATTGCGGGTTATTTACAATATCTAACTCGATTTCAGTTGCGCGCACATGTTTTTGCCATTGCCACGAAACAAAAGCAATCAATAGCAGTAAACCAATGAATTTAGTCAGTATCGCAACCGGAGGTACTTGAGATGAAAGGCTGTTTTCTGGCAAATTTTTGCAATCACAATTAGCGCAGTAGGACTCGCGATCGACTTTAAAAGGAAGTATTGGAATTAAACCAAAGCAAAGAAATTTTAGCTTTGCTTTTGCACTCACCGCTCGCTGGTTACATTGGCAACATTGAAGGTATTCGTCATGTTCAAAGGCTTGATCTTTAACATTAAAGAACAACATAGACAGTCCATTGTTTGCTTGGTTTGTGTTCATTTTTACTGCAATTTAACACACAAAACAATCGCTAACATATTTTCTTACAGATAAAACATTAGTCAAAACAATCCATTACAATTTATTAACAAGTAATTGGATTGCTAAATTTATCCAACAATCTGCTATAAAAAAGGCCCTTAAAAAAGCAAGCCTAGTGGCCTATCACTATAGCTCACAAGTAAGTTTTTCGTATTTTGATAATGATCTAGCATCATTTTATGTGTTTCGCGACCAACACCTGACTTTTTATATCCGCCAAATGCCGCGTGTGCAGGGTAATGGTGATAACAATTTGTCCAAACACGGCCAGCTTCAATGCCACGTCCCATACGATACGCAAGATTCATGTTTTTAGTCCAAAGGCCAGCGCCTAAGCCAAATTCGGTGTCGTTTGCAATCGCTAATGCTTCAGCTTCATCCTTAAAGGTTGCAACACTTACCACTGGGCCAAAAATTTCATCGCGGAAAATACGCATTTGGTTGTTACCTTTGAACAGAGTTGGCTGAATGTAATAACCACCGCCAAGCTCATTTGACACTTGTTCAACGTCTCCACCCGTTAACAACTCTGCGCCCTCTTCTTTACCTATTGCAAGATAACTTAAAATTTTATCAAATTGCTCTTGAGAAGCTTGAGCGCCTACCATGGTTTCTGTATCGAGTGGATTTCCGCGTTTAATCTGTTTTGTGCGCTCAATTACGCGAGCGATAAATTCTTCATAAATATCTTCTTGAACCAATAAACGCGATGGACAAGTACACACTTCACCTTGGTTGAAAAACGCAAGTACTGCACCTTCAACACATTTGCTTATGTATTCTTCATCTTGTTGCATTACGTCTGAAAAATAGATATTCGGTGATTTTCCGCCAAGCTCTACTGTCGAAGGAATAATGTTTTCAGCTGCACATTTTAGAATATGAGCGCCTACTGGGGTTGAACCTGTAAACGCTATTTTGGCAATACGCGTGCTTGTTGCTAATGCTTGCCCTGCTTCTGCGCCATAGCCATTGACCACATTAAGCACTCCCGGCGGTAACAAATCGCCAATTACTTCCATCAGCTTTAAAATAGAAACCGGTGTTTGTTCGGCAGGTTTAAGTACAACGCAGTTACCAGCCACTAATGCCGGTGCTAATTTCCAAGCGGCCATTAATAATGGAAAGTTCCACGGAATAATTTGACCAACGACACCCAGTGGTTCATGAAAATGATAAGCAACAGTGCCAGCATCTATTTCACCAATTGAACCTTCTTGCGCACGAATACAGCCTGCATAATAGCGGAAGTGATCAACGCAAAGCGGTAAGTCTGCAGCTAACGTTTCACGCACGGCTTTACCATTATCCCAAGTTTCTGCTACCGCGAGCATTTCAAGATTTTGCTCTATGCGATCAGCTATTTTAAGCAATAAATTACTGCGCTCAGTGACCGAGGTTTGCGCCCAAGCATCTTTCGCTTTATGCGCTGCATCGAGTGCCAGTTCAATATCTTTACTATTTGAGCGTGGTATACGACAAATGACTTCGCCTGTTACCGGTGTCGTATTATCAAAATACTGACCGTCAACAGGTGCAACCCACTCACCACCGATATAATTTTCATATTGTGCATTGAATTGCACTTTGGCATCTGCGTGCCCAGGATTGGCATAAATCATTTTATTTCCTTTATGTGTGTTATTGTTAGAAAGTTTCTTCAACTTGAATATGTGCTTCCACAGCCTAGTGGTTCAATTTGATTTGTGCTTGATTCTCCATCCAAATAACTTGACTGAGAGTGCATAATTTAGCCATTATGAAGAACAGTGAATTTTTGGAGACAGGCATGTCGCTACAGCAAGAACGCAATAAAATCAGTACGTTGATTGATAACCGCGCCGCTTTTAATAGTGAACATGTACAATTGTGTGTGTACGATACTTACCAAGCCTGTGAACGAATTCCCTTTCAAGCAGAGCAACTTATGTTTTGCGCGATGCACACTGGAAAAAAAGTAATGCATCACCACAGCCTGCAATCTGGACAAGAATTTTTACCCGGACAAAGCTTTATTATTGCAGGTGGTGAACAAGTCGAAATCGATTTCCCCGATGCTCACTTAAGCGCCCCAACGTCATGCTTAACCATTGAAGTCGACAGTCAAAAAGTGCAAGAAGTTGCTGAAAGAATGCGTTTGGAGCAAGCATTTTACAGTGAACAAACAGCAACGCTGCAGTTACACAATAACCCCTTTACTCAGCAGCTTTATCAACGTTTGGTGGATACTTTTAGTGAGAATCAACACGACAGAGAAGTGTTAATTGACCTTGGAATTAGCGAACTATTAGTACGTATGTTACAAGATCGTTCGCGCCAACTGGTGCTGCAACACTGCAACCAATTGCTAGGCCATAACGGATTGCAATCTGCTATTTCATTTATAAATCAGAACTTAAAAAAGCCAATTACCATTGAAATGCTATGTAAAAGTGCTGGCATGGGCCGCAGTAAACTATTTTTAGAATTCAAACGCCATTTAGGTTGTACACCGCAAACCTTTATTGTTGAGCAAAAGTTGCATGCTGCTGCGCGTAAGTTAAAGCAAGGAAAAGCAGTTACTCAAGTGTGTTATGACTATGGATTTAGTGAACTCAGTTACTTCAGCCGCCGCTTTAAACAAACCTTTGGTTGCAGCCCTAAACACTATCAAAATCAATTAGTTTAAATAGAATATAAGGACTGCAATAAGTCTTAAGTACATTTCGCAAAGTAACTAATCGGTAGTAGTTTCCCTTTATCCGTTTTATCACCCGCCCATCACTCTCTTATCAAGCATCTGCTAACAAACGGTTACTCTTATTTAAAACCACATAGGAGTATGAAAATGATTATTACCAATACAGAATACGTCGCAAACTACGAGATAACTCAGATGCTCGGGTTAGTAACCGGTAATGTTGTACGCTCTAAACACGTTGGCCGCGATATTATGGCGGGACTTAAAACCATTGTTGGTGGTGAGATTAGAGGCTATACCGAAATGATGAGTGATGCACGTACCGTAGCGCAAGCAAGATTAGTTGAAGAAGCGGAACGCTTAGGCGCCGATGCCATTGTAAATGTGCGTTTTACAACGAGTGCTGTTGCTGCTGGCATGTCTGAAATTTTGGCCTATGGTACCGCTGTTAAACTCGCAAAATAACGAATTAGCCCAGCTATTTCGCTTAAAAATACTAATTATCAACCAGATAAATTTATCCAACCTTTTTAGCAGTGTTTTAATTTAGTTACTTACAATTAATTGCACTGCTTATGACCTCTTTTACAACACCCGATCTTTACGATGATTATAGTGACACTCTGCAAGTCGCAAATGCAGGGTTATTTCACTTTGGTAAAGAAACAAAGCTCTGTGGACAAGCAATTACTATTCAATGCCCTAACGATAACTCGCTAGTAGGTGAATTACTTAAAACCAATGGTGAAGGTAAAGTATTAGTAGTGGATGCAAACAACTCTCCCGCATTTGCTTTTTTGGGTGATAATCTTGCCGAACATGCTATTAGAAATCACTGGCAAGGCATCATCATTAATGGCTGTGTTCGTGATATTGAGATTTTAGAACAGATGCCGCTGCCAATTATGGCTAGAGGCAACACACCACGAAAAACACAAAAGCAAGGGTTAGGTGAGAAAGTGAGTGCGGTAAGCTTTTTGAATATCACTATTCACAATGGTGATTGGGTATACGGTGATCGCAATGGATTAATAATAAGCAAAAAAGAGCTTACTTTCTAGAGGCTATAAAGCAAAGAACCCACAACAATTATGTTTGATTTTAATTTGTATAACGGAGTTAGTCGGGATTACAAAATATATCCCTATATTTTG
>NZ_JAPEHW010000094.1 GCF_028875915.1 Pseudoalteromonas sp. G4 | reverse complement strand
CCGACGAGAGTCGGTTTTTTTGTGCCTAAATTTCATTACTTATTTATACCTAGCTCGAGTTGGCAACGAACACGGTTCGTAAGCATCAGAGTTAGATATAAACACTAAGACATATTGCGATCGCCTAGCCCAGCTGGATAGAGTACCTGGCTACGAGCCAGGCGATCGGAGGTTCACTCTTTTAGGTAAAGAATTCCCGCGTCCGCCACTTCTTTTGAAGTGATATCAACCGACAAACGTCGGTTTTTTTATGTCTGAAATTCAATGAAACGAAACTGTAAACGCGTAGCTCTGCTAGATAAAGTACCTGGCTACGAACCAGGCGGTCGGAGGTTTACTCTTTTAGGTAAAGAAGTCCCGCGTCCGCTACTTCTTTTGAAGTGTCATCAATCGACAAACGTCGGTTTATTGTATCTAAAATTAATTAGACAGAAAGCATCAGAGTTAGATGTAAACTACCGTTCATTTTAGGTGGCATTAGTTAATTTGAAGTGGTTGCTGATAGGTGAAATTCAGTTAATCTCAAATCTCAATCCAGCCACAAACGTATCTGGTTAAATTCCCCATTTTCAAAGGTTTTTCATTGTTACTTTACGTTAACGTAAAGTGTGAATTTAAATTTGAATAACCATTCTTATCTAACAGTATAAGTTAGAACATAAAAAATGGTCTTACCAATTTCATGTGTTATTTCTAGAATAACTCATTCCGAATAGATTGATTTGATTATAACACTAGGTGTTTAATTTCTATTGCCTAGCTAGTTAAGTATGACTAATCATGGAGCAAAATAAGTCATGAAATAAGCTCATGTTTGTCATCTTTTTAGCCTATTGTTAATGGAGTGTTTAATAATGTATAGTGTTGTGAATTGGTTTTACCAATTGACAACTAAGTTTAAGTGATCAATATTGATTACCAATTTTGAATATTTATTAAAAATATTTAACTAAAAATTCTTGATTGAGGTGGGGAATGGACGTATCAGAATTGCTGTTAGAGGCGGCTGTTTTAATGTTAACAGGTATGGTGGTGGTATTTGTCTTTTTGACGATACTTATCTTTACCATCAAAGCAATGTCTAAAGTACTTGCGAATTTTCAAACGCCTGAGGTAACGCCAAATCCAGTTAAATTATCAGGGAATCAAGTACCAACAAGCCACGTAGCTGCGATTGCCGCGGCAGTTAAGCAATACCGCGAAAAGCAATAATAAGAAGGGGCCAAATCATGTCACAACTAAAATTAACCGAATTAGTACTGCGCGATGCACACCAGTCATTACTCGCGACCCGTTTACGCTTAGAAGATATGTTACCAATTGCTGAAAAACTGGATAAAGTCGGCTATTGGTCAATGGAATCGTGGGGCGGGGCGACGTTTGACGCATGTATTCGTTATTTAGGTGAAGATCCTTGGCACCGCATTCGTGCCTTAAAAGCGGCAATGCCAAACACTAAACAGCAAATGCTACTGCGTGGACAAAACTTACTAGGCTATCGCCATTATGCCGATGACGTTGTTGAACGTTTTGTTGAACGTGCACATAAAAACGGTGTAGATGTATTTCGTATTTTTGATGCGATGAATGATGTGCGTAACTTAGAGACGGCAATTAAGTCAGCGGTAAAAGTAGGTGCACACGCACAAGGTACAATCTCATACACAGTTAGCCCTGTTCACAACCTACAAATGTGGCTTGATCAAGCAAAACAATTAGAAGATTTAGGCGTTCACTCAATCTGTATTAAAGATATGGCGGGTTTACTCAATCCGTATGATGCGGAAAAACTGATCTCAGGATTAAAAGAAACTGTTGCAGTACCAATTGCAATGCAGTGCCATGCAACAACAGGCCTAAGTACAGCAACATACCAAAAAGCGATTGATGCCGGAATCGATATGCTTGATACCGCAATTTCGAGCATGAGTATGACGTATGGTCACAGTGCTACTGAAACTATGGTTTCAATTGTAGAGAATACAGATCGTGCCACTGGCCTAGATATGAATCTATTGGAAGAAATTGCAGCCTACTTTAGAGAAGTACGTAAAAAGTATGCAAAATTTGAAGGTAGTTTAAAAGGCGTTGATGGCCGTATTTTGTTAGCGCAAGTGCCAGGTGGCATGTTAACAAACATGGAAAACCAGTTAAAAGAACAAGGCGCAGAAGATAAGTTAGACGATGTATTACTGGAAATTCCAAAAGTACGTGAAGATTTAGGCTTTTTGCCATTAGTAACACCAACGTCGCAAATTGTAGGCACACAAGCTGTTTTAAATGTACTTACTGGTGAACGTTATAAATCAATCACTAAAGAGACCTCAGGTGTACTTAAAGGTGAATACGGTGCAACGCCAGCACCTGTAAATAAAGAATTGCAAGAGCGTGTACTTGATGGTGCAGAGCCAATCACATGTCGCCCTGCGGATCAAATCGAACCAGAGCTAAGCAAACTCGAGCAAGAATTAGATGAAATTGCACAAAAAGATAAATTAGATTTAGCCGATGATGTGATTGATGATGTATTAACGTATGCATTATTCCCGCAAATAGGTTTGAAATATCTGAAAAACCGTAATAATCCTGAAGCATTTGAGCCAGCACCAAGCAATGAGCCGTTACCAACTGAGCAAACGCCAGCACCAAAAGGTAATGGTAAAACAGAACATTACAGCATCAGTGTTGACGGTAAAGTGTATGCGGTAAGTGTGGCGCCAAGTGGTGAATTAACCAATATTCAACCAGCACCAAGTGCTGCAAGCCAGCACACAGATGTATTGCCGCAATCAGCTTCTGTTGATGCTGCTGAAACGCTAAATTCACCATTGTCAGGTAATATTTTTAAAGTGAGTGTAAAGCCTGGCCAACAAGTGTCTCAAGGTGATGTTGTGATTATTATGGAAGCGATGAAGATGGAAACTGAAGTTCGCGCAGCTAAAGATGGCACTATCGCAGAAATATTTGTATCTGAAGGGGATTCAGTTGCAACTGGCGAACCTTTATTGTCGTTAGCGTAAAGGTCGGGGAGTTGTAATGGAAAGCTTAATGACCTTATGGCAAGCGACGGGTATTGCCAATTTAGAATTTCCTCAGCTGATTATGATGCTGGTTGGTGCATTATTGCTGTATCTCGCAATTGTACGCAACTTTGAGCCATTGTTATTGGTGCCAATTGGCTTTGGGGCAATCTTAACCAACATTCCACTAGCTGGTTTATCAGAAGCCGGTGGATTGCTGTACTACGTGTATAAAATTGGTATTGATTCAGGGGTGTTCCCACTGCTTATTTTTATGGGCGTCGGTGCGCTTACTGACTTTAGTGCATTGATTGCTAACCCTAAAATGTTGTTACTAGGAGCGGCTGCGCAGTTTGGTATTTTTGCCACCTTATTTGGCGCCATTTTCTTAAACTACATTCCAGGTTTTGAGTTTACACTGCAAGATGCATCGGCCATTGCGATTATTGGTGGTGCAGATGGTCCAACAGCGATTTTCTTAGCGTCAAAACTGGCACCAGATTTACTTGGCGCGATTGCGGTTGCTGCATACTCTTATATGGCATTAGTACCAATTATTCAGCCGCCAATTATGAAGCTGTTTACTACTGAAGTTGAACGTAATATTGAAATGCCACAGTTACGCCATGTAAGCAAAGCTGAAAAGGTTATCTTCCCGTTATTAGTATTAGTGCTTATAGCCATGTTTTTACCTGCGGCAGCACCTCTTGTGGGTATGTTCTGCTTAGGTAATTTAATGCGTGAGTCAGGAGTAGTGGATCGTTTAAGTAAAACAGCGCAAAACGAGTTAATTAATATTACTACTATTTTCCTTGGCTTGGCTGTTGGTTCAAAGCTTGCGGCTGATCAATTCTTAACGGTTGAAACCTTAGGCATCTTAGCGCTTGGCGCGGTGGCGTTTGGTATTGGTACGGGTTCAGGCGTTCTGATGGCAAAGGCAATGAATAAATTCAGTAAAACACCTATCAATCCATTAGTTGGTGCGGCGGGCGTATCTGCAGTACCTATGGCGGCACGTGTTGTTAACAAAGTTGGATTAGAAGCAAATCCTCATAATTTCTTGTTAATGCACGCGATGGGGCCAAATGTAGCAGGGGTACTTGGTAGTGCAGTTGCTGCCGGTATACTGCTTGCCATGGTGGGATAATATTCATCGTAGAGCTCAACCAGCTCATTTTGCGGCCGTTAATTCGGCCGCTTTTTTATCTGCACTTTTCTCGATACAATCACTTTCTAAGCTAATGCATTGGATTGTTTTAAATGAATGTTTTCATTTTGTTGATTGTGCTTTTTGTGGCATTAATTGTCATTATTCCTCTGATTGAAAAATCAGGTGTTCGATTTTCAGAACAGCAAACTGCTAAGATTGCTCGCTGGATTTGGCCACTGGTAATGATTTCAATGGTGATAAGCTTAATTTACCATTTAATTCGCTAAATGGGTTTCCTAAATCGGGCTTGCTGTAGTCGCAAACACCGTTAGGGAATGTTTGTGCTAACTTGTCACGATAAGGTGTCATATCAATAGGGTGGTAAACACCTTGCTTGATAGCCTGCTCTACTGAAATTCGTTGGCATTTAAATACGCTGCCAGCCCAAGGGCCGCCAGCTTGAATCCGTGAGTTGGTATAAATTGGGAAGTGGCGTGCGCATTCACCATCGTCTTGGTTATTCCAATCACCATTCCATACTTCTTCCCCGTCAGCGATGACTTCACCTTCTTCACCAAAGCAACGATCACTGGCGTTTAACGGTGCTTTTTGTGTTGTTAACCACAAATCTAAAGCTTCAAATGCCTCATTAAGTGGCGTGTAGTGCTTGTTTGATATCCAAATTCGGTGGTTTTTAAGGTTTCCATGATACTTCAGTATTCGTAAACGAGTCGCAAAAGAAGTAGAGATATGGTGCATATCAAGCTGCTCCTCGAGGTAGTGATGAATATCGATAGTGGGAATATCATTTACCCCTAAATAAACTTGGCCAAAGCGATAGGCTTGTTTAATTGCCGCAATATTTGAGTGAGTGCGTTGTGCTGGCTTGTCGTCTGCACTCGTTATATTGTGGCGACTCCATTGCGTTAACCAAATGGGGGTTTTAACAAAAGGAAAAAACAACAGCTGTTCAGGTTGCTGTTTGGATTGTTGTTTCCAGCCACCAATATGGTAATTGAGATGCAAAAACTCCTCGGGTGATAATACTCCTTGTTGTAACCCTTTTAATCCATATTGCACACCTTGGTTGTCCCAAAGCGCTGGGACATTTTTTTCACCTTTTGGCTGTGTAATAAGCGCTAAGTCTTGCCAATAACTCCAGTTAGTTTGGTGATTAATGGTTTGACTAAATAATGGCTTTAAAAAACCTTGTGCTGGGTTATTGACTAGACTACTTAAGCCAAAATAGCCATGTACACATTCACTATATACTTTTGGACGATAAAGTGTTTGGCCTGTTATAAGTTGATTGATGGGTGTGTAAAACCATGATTTATGTTCTATTTTTGCATTATTTAAGCCTTCAATAGCGCGTTTTTTTACGCTGTTATCCCACTGTGCTAACTCACTTTTAAAGTGGTAGTACGTATTAAATAAATCGCAATCTAAAGCGTAGATGGTTTGTGAAACCATGTCAGGGTATGAGTAGAGCGGAATAGCTGCATCAATTAAACCTGGGCTATTTTGTGCAATTAGGTATTGGGCAAGGCCACCGCCAGAGCCACCAATGCCAATGGTATATTGAGGTTTACCGTAAAGTGCCTCAAATTGGCGTTTAACGCGCCAAGCTGTGTCTTCGGCAAGGAGCATATTATAGGTATAACTCGTTTTATTGGCGCTTGATGTAATTACTGCATAGCCTTTATGAAACTCGCGATAACGTCGATTAAGTAATTTAGCGGGATTAACTTTACCTTGACTAAAGCCAATGCCAACACCGCCAGCAAACTGATAAATGAGTTTGTTGTTCCAAAGCGAGCGGGTTTTCCAACTACCAAATTCGTGTGGTGTAATTGGCATAGCAATGGTGTAGATATGTCGATTAATTGTGCCTTGTTCTAATCTAATGAGTAGCAGCTGTTGGCTATTTTCTTTTCTTTTAAATTGTGAAAGGGAAAATATCTCATCACTTTTACCATCAGGGCTAAGAGCAAAGTAACGTAATTTTGAGCGTGCTAAACAGTCTTTACTGTAGCCCACAATAGTATTGGTGATTTTGCCAGTTTCATCTTCACGATAGACAGCAGTTCCAAATGATTGTTGGTTGTCTACCTCGGGCTGACCAAGTCCAGAGCGCATTGTGTCACAGGAAAACGGATAGCGATTTGCGCCTGCATAAAGAGGTGTAACGGGGCCTATTGAACCAAGCGCAATTGGGTATTTAACAAAATCTGTTGGTCTTTTACTAAAGCGAATGTGCGACTCAACATCCAATTGAGTTGTTGTTTGTAAAGGTGCTGTGTTCAAAACGCGAAACTGGGAGTGGGGTACAGGGGTGCAAGTTAATAAAAAAGAACAGAGGCTAATAAGAATGACGCGTCTGACGAGTAAAATAAACAACATAATCTCTGCCTCCTTAGATTTAAGTATAGGCAGAAGATTTCGTCTCTGTTAGAACGAATAAGGCACCATTAGGTGCCTTATTATGCTATTTTGCTAGTGCGAGTTGTAACTCTCTGTTTTTCTGTAAACTTACAAGCATCTCTTGTGCGTATGGCTTGAAATTAGCAAGTTCAGATTTTGGCAGTGATTGTGCCTTTGGTAACTTAACTGTTCGTGGATTTCGGTGCACACCGTTTACTAAAAATTCATAGTGTAAATGTGCGCCTGTAACGCGTCCGGTTGCCCCAACAGTACCAATTAATTCACCTTGTTTAACTTTTTCGCCACGTTTTACTTTACGTTTATGCAAGTGTAAGTACTTAGTCACATATTGTTGACCATGGCGAATAAATACATAGTTACCATTGTATTTATTATAACCTGCTTTAATCACAGTACCATTACCCGCTGCAACAACCGGTGTGCCAGTTTTTGCTGCGTAATCAATACCGCGGTGTGCTTTAACTTTACCAGTAACTGGGTGCTTACGACGTGGGTTAAAGTTCGAACTAATATACCTAAAGTTAACTGGGGCGCGTAAAAATGCTTTGCGTAAGCTACGACCTTCTGGGGTATAGAAGTTATCATCGGTATGGCGCACTGCGGCATAGTTTTCGCCTTGGTTAATAAATTCAGCAGCTAAAATTTTACCAGTACCAATGTATTCACCGTCAACATAATGATTTTCATAGATTAGGGTAAATGCATCGCCTTTTCTCAAATCGTTAGCAAAGTCGATGTCCCAACCAAAAATATTTGCAAAATTAATGATTTGCTTCTCATTAAGGCCTGCGCTTATCCCCGCATTCCAAAAACTTGAATCAATAATACCTGATGCGTATTCAGTGCGTTTTTCAATGTCTTTTTTATCAAGGCTTGAGCTAATCGTTTGATCATCATTGAGTTTGACAATTAAAGTTTCTGTGCGGCTAATTTGATAGTTTAATTGAATAAGCTCGTTATTTTCGTTCGCGGCAAAAAACAGTGAATCACCGGGATGAATTTTGGTGAGTTGTTTGTTTAACTTATTCGCATTAACAATTTTATGAAGAGTAGAAGCTGAAAAACCTGCGCGTTTAAATATTTTAGCTAGGTTATCGCCTTTTTTAACTTTGAACTCTTTAAAATTAAGAGTTACTTCCGGCAACACCTCTTCAGCTTTGGTGGTAACAGCTTCTTGTTCTAATTTTTCTACTTCAATTGCAAGTTCATAACGCTTGCCAATTTCAAGCGCATCTTGATTGGTTTGCCTTGACGCACTCGCCTTTTCAGAGGGTAGAAGCACCAAAGCTGTAATAAATGTAACTACCCCAGCGAGCAACATTTTATGTTTTTTCGGTAGTTTTTTTACTTGCAAAACCATAATGTGCCTTTTGCTACATTAATTAAATAAAAGAGAATAAAATCAGAATAACCTTATATGACCTGTAGTGCCAGTGTTTTGTGCATTTAAAGTGACCAAAATATAGGGTAGAATCAAGAAATTGTTATCATTAAAAATGAATTTTTGTCAAAGTTCGCAAATATACTTTGGCAATTGGAGAAATACATGGCTGATATCCAAGCTGCGTTAGCGGAAATAAAGCGTGGTGCAGAAGAAATCCTGATTGAAGAAGAATTAGTTGAAAAACTAAAGTCAGGTAAAAAATTAAAAATCAAAGCGGGTTTTGATCCAACAGCGCCAGATCTTCATTTAGGTCACACTGTACTGATCAACAAAATGAAGACATTCCAAGATCTTGGCCATGAAGTTATCTTCTTAATTGGTGACTTCACAGGCATGATTGGTGACCCAACAGGTAAGAATGTAACACGTAAGCCACTAACTCGTGAAGATGTGCTTGCCAATGCAGAAACATATAAAGAACAAGTATTTAAAATTCTTGATCCGGCAAAGACATTGGTTGCATTTAACTCTGAGTGGATGGAAAAGTTAGGTGCCGCAGGCATGATCAAACTTGCTGCGCGCCAGACGGTTGCGCGTATGTTAGAGCGTGATGACTTTAAAAAGCGTTATGCTGGTGGCCAGTCAATTGCAATTCATGAGTTCCTATATCCGCTTGTACAAGGTTGGGATTCGGTTGCTCTTGAAGCAGATGTTGAGTTAGGTGGTACCGATCAGCGTTTTAACCTGTTAATGGGCCGCGAATTGCAAAAAGACGAAGGTCAAAAGCCGCAAACAGTATTAATGATGCCATTACTTGAAGGTACTGATGGCGTTCAAAAAATGTCTAAATCATTAGGTAACTACATTGGTATTACGGACGCACCAAACGATATGTTTGGTAAAGTAATGTCAATCTCTGATGATTTAATGTGGCGTTACTACGAGCTACTAAGTGCGTTAAGCCTTGAAGAAATTGAAGCACTTAAAGAAAAAGTTGCAAATGGTACTAACCCGCGTGACATCAAAATAGATTTTGCAAAAGAAATGATCGCACGTTTCCACTCTGCGGAAGCTGCTGAAGAAGCACATCAAGATTTCATTAAGCGTTTCCAAAAAAATGCGTTACCAGATGATATTCCTGAAGTAACAATTACGGCAGATGGCGAACTTACTATTGCTAGCTTACTTAAAGAAGTTGGTTTAGTTGCAAGTACATCAGAAGCAATTCGTATGATTAAGCAAGGTGCTGTTAAAATCAATGCGAAAGAAAAAGTGTCTGATAGCAAAATGCTGATTGAAGTTGGTAGTTGTGAAGTTTACCAAGTAGGTAAACGTAAATTTGCAAAAGTGACTGTAAATTAATAAAAGGAGCCCACGAAAGTGGGCTTTTTTATATGTCTAAAATAATTATCACAGAATATAAAAGCCCGGTAGGTGAATTGCTTATAGGGTCTATAGATGAACAATTATGCTTGTGTGATTGGCAAAATCGTAAAGCAAGGTCGCGTGTTGATAAACGAATTAGTAATGGGCTTAAGGCTGAGTTTATATTTGCTAAAAGTGAGTTTAATAAGCAGGTAATAAATCAGTTAGAAGCTTATTTTGCAAAAGAGCTTAGCGAATTTTCATTACCGTTGAAGTTGGTTGGTACTGACTTTCAGCAAAAGGTTTGGCAAGCACTGATGACCATTCCTTTTGCAAACACACAAAGTTATGGCCAATTAGCGCAGTCGATGAATATGCCAAGTGCGGTTCGCGCGGTAGCAAATGCCAATGGCGCCAATGCAATATCAATTATTGTGCCTTGCCATCGTATTATTGGCAGTAATGGTAAATTGACTGGCTATGCTGGTGGGCTTGATGCTAAGCAGCGATTACTTGAGATTGAGGGCTTAATCTAAACCCTCAAACATTACTATTAAAAAGCACTAACCTTGCGGCAAAGTTCATTGGCAGCAATAAGCACACGGTTGGTGTAGCGATGTAAATGATCAGGATTTAGCTTGATTATTTGCCCTTTCTTCACCGCAGGGATAGACACCATACCTTGCCAAATCTCAGACTGCACATTGTCTTCATCCATTTCTGAAATCACAATAAATTCAGGTCGTTTCAGCATTACTTGTTCTTTATTAACCGTTGGGTAATTAACATCGCTTGCGGCAAACACATTTTCAAGGCCACATATTTCAAAGATTTGATTAACCAAAGTGTGCTTATTTGCAGTCATAATAGGGGTATGCCATAGCTGAAAAAACGCTGGGGCGAATTGTGACTTTTGGTAGTGCTGTTTTAATTGTGCAATATCGTTTTTAAATTGTGTGGTGTAGTTTATGGCAGCGACTTGTTGCGATAACTTCTCACCAAGCGCTGTAACTTCTTTTTCGATATCTTCGAGCGTATGTGGATCTGATATAAATACATTTAGCCCTAATTGCTTCATTCTTTCAATTTGCCCAAGTTTGGCATTCGAGCGCCAAACTAAAACAAGGTCGGGGTTTAGCTCAACTAATTTTGCTAAGTTTATGCCGTTTGCATCAGCAATTATTGGGTGCTTTTTTGCGTCTTCTGGGAAATCACTATAGCTACTTACCGCGATTACGTGATCACCACTACCAAGTGAATAGGTCCACTCCGTTAAGTGAGGAGCAAGTGTGGCAATACGTTTAGGTGAAGCTGAAAGAGCATGGCTGAAAAAAAAGAAAAATGACAATACAAAACTATAGATAATGGGTGAGCGCATAAATTGTTTCCAACAATAAAATGATCACAAGCCAAAATAGGCTAGCAAAAAGAAGTGCATTTTTAGCGTGTTTAATGGCATCTATTTTAGGTAAATGTTTTGGCCCAATGCGTGTTTTACTGTACCTAACCCCTTGATAAAAAGCAGGGCCACCAATTTGTTTGTCAATATATCCGGCAAGGCACGAAAGTAGAAAGCAAGAATTCTTGTTATAACCATTACTGACAAATAAAGAAAGATAATGAAAACCTTTGGTGCGCGGTTTTAATAGTAGTGGCAAGCAAAATAGGCGTAATGGAATATATTCGAACGCGGAAATAATAGCGTTACTTGCAAGGCTAAATTTACTATTGGGTGGTGTTTCTTTTGAATATGCATTGGCGCAGATAAGTGTTAAGCAATATACCAAGGCAATCACAAAACCAAAGCAGTAATAAAATATCAAGGGGATAAAAAATTGACGCACGAAGCTTAAGCTTTGATATTCGATAATAGCTTTTACCATTCCCGTTTCAGATAAATTAGTGGTGTCGCGCCTTAAAAATTGGCTCAAAATATCGCGTACCACAGATTTTTGATTTTGTGCTAACAACCAAGTGGCGCGTTTTAGTTTTGGGTTACTGTAAGGATTTGAAATAAATAAAAACAAAACCAGTAACTCAAATGCGATAGGGAAATGGGCAAAGCTAATAACGCCAATACTTAGTATGGTAAAGCAGCAAACGATTAATGAGGTTAAAAACAGAGACGAAAATACTTGATAAAATGGGGATGATTTATCGTCATAAATGCGTTTTGCAAGTTTGCCAATTAATAGTCGAATTAGCGGTGTTGGGTGATATTCAGCGGGTAAATATATAAAGGAAGTAATCAGTGCAAGCAGCAAGGTGCTCCATGCACTGATAGAAAAAAGAGGGAGTTCAAATCCCACTTACAGAGAAACCTGCTTTAAGTTATTGAGTAATGCAATAACCATTTCAGAAGAGTTTTCTGACGCTTTTACTAGGTATGATTCAAATGACTCTGGCGACTCTTTACCAGCAATATCCGAAAGTGAACGGATAACCACAAATGGTGTATTTAACTGATGACATACTTGTGCAATCGCTGCGCCTTCCATTTCAACAGCTAGCATATTTGGAAACTGCTCACGTGTTTTTTCGATGCGAACAGGATCACACATAAATGAATCACCTGTACAAATTTGGCCAACCATTGTTTTAATGCCTTTCGACATTTCAGCAATCGCTTTTTCAGCACTTTCTACCAGTGTTTTATGTGCAATAAACGCTGGTGGCATTTGCGGTACTTGACCCATTTCGTAACCAAAAGCAGTAACATCAACATCGTGATGACGAACTTCGCTTGAAATAACCACATCGCCAACGTTTAAGCTTTGTTCAAAACCACCTGCAGAACCCGTATTAATGATGCAGTCAGGTGCAAAAAGCTCAATCATCAGTGTTGTAGCAAGTGCCGAAGCAACTTTACCAATACCTGACTGTACTAAAATAACGTCCTGATCTGCCAGTTGACCTTGGTAAAAAGTGAAACTACCACGTTCAGTGATTTGCGTGTTTTCGATAGCAGCTTTTAAAATTGCTACTTCAGGCTCCATTGCGCCAATAATACCGATTTTCATGATGATTTTGCCTATTTAGAAAGCGAAAAAATAAATATGGCGGAATTATAGCTAGGTTAACAAGCAATAGACAAACAAAACCCGCAATATGCGGGTTTTTATAAGAAAGTTTAAACTTGTGCCAGTGCGGTTGACTGTGACTTAATTTGTGAAGGTGATAGCACAGGAGTATTTTTAATCGTTGATTTACGAATTGGCTTACTCGCATTCACTTGTTTACCCAATTTAAATAAGATGGCTTGTCTTACTTCTTGTGCCTTGTAGCCCGATTTCACTTTTATACGAATTAGAGGAATGCCAGCAGATTCTAAAGCACCATTTACAAACCAGTCTTTTTTCGCTTTATGACCGTTCTTGCTTGCGTTATTCACAAGGTCAATAGCGGCGACAATTTTAAGGCTTTCCTTATCAAGTAGTACATAATCTAATTGTTTATTTTGTGCTTTTGCCAGAGCACTGCGACGAGATTTATCATCTGTGCCTGGTTGAAAATCTAACACATCAACCAGTCTTACACGACTTACAATCTTATAATCCGAACCAATCGCTTTTTCTAAAAGGTTAAGAAATGCGGTTTCTACCTGTGTAAATAGCGACTTCTTTTGTGTGAAGGGGTAGGGATTTCCCGAATGGGTAAACTTTGAAGCAACAAAGGCTGCCACAACTACCAGTACTAAAATTAATAAAGAAACAAGTTCCATAAATACTCCAAATCAAAACTTTGACGCAAATTTTTACAAACAAACTTAAGCAATTTGAATGCCACAATTAATTTTGTTTTTAAGTATATAAACGATGATTTTAGCCTGCTTAACGTCCTTCACTACTTGTTACTCGCGGCGAACCTAGGTAAAATTTGAAGATTCCGTTGTGCTCATTCGAATTTGGGTATTGCCGCAACGCACTGTTCGGTATCTAGATTGACGCAATAAAATAACAATAAATGGTGTTAATTATGCGCTTCGCTCGACTTTGCCTGTTAAATAAAACGTTTAGCAAAAACGTAAAGACTGTTGTTAATACAATGCTTGCAACTTCTTTTGTTGCTTTAGCACCGCTAACAACAGCCTCTGCCAGTACTTTAGTGCTGCTCTCTGATGATCTCACAGTTTGTTCTAGTGAAAACCAACGCTTCTGTACTGAAGCAGGTAAAAATTCGTTTTCTGATGATGTAAAACAAAAA
>NZ_JAPEHW010000093.1 GCF_028875915.1 Pseudoalteromonas sp. G4 | reverse complement strand
TCGAGTTGGTTGGTAATCATAAACGAAGAAAGCTTTGAAAGATTTTATTAACTCAGCTAATTGCGATAATCCAAATGAAAGTACTGTCAAAGCAACGAGAATTAAAACAAATGGTACTAATATATGATTTTTTAAAAAATGATGAGTAATCTCTCCAGATGTAACTGGAAAAAAAGCAATGTAACCCAACAAAATTATTGGTATTAAAATTTCAATTCTGTATTTCATGATAGTCCTTTACTATTTAAAAGGTCATTAGAAAGCATAAAACCAGTATTATATTTATTCAAATCTAATGACCGCTCTTGTCAGGTGAATTTAAACTTATTGATCAATAACAGTAAGATTAGAAGGAAACGATTCAAGTTCAATAATGCACAAACAGGGAAAAATGTTTATTGCTTCTTTTCCCTAATTCCAATAAATCATATTTAGTAAAAAAGTTCGCTTGAAGCAAACATTCACTGAGTAACCGCCATCAACCTTCTTAATTTTTTTATTGAAAATAGAGCAATATCTACTGCATCTTCGTGCGAGTAAAGGTTATTTACATATTTATCGATTGCACTTTCTAGAACAACAGCATTGAATTTTATGCTTGGACTCATTTTTTCAAAATTAAGTAAATAGCATCCATCTAATGGCGAAAATTGCAATTCACTAACAATCAAATGAAAGATAACTTCATAATTATTGAGCTGAAAAATACATGCAACGACTGGTGATATATCCTCTTCAGCTCCTTCAAAATAGCCAAATAAACGAGCCTCTGCGCAGTGGAAAACCGAACTCACGTTGAACGATTTAGCTCGTTCAAATAGGTTGTCAACTAGCAAAGTATGGTTACTTCCGTCGTATTCTTGATGCTCAGCAACAATTAAAATTCCATTTTTCATAACGTCGTCTCTTTCTTTGCTATGATTATAAGAGTAGACAAAAATACAAATTTAAAAAGAATTTCCTTTGAGATTTAAAGTCATACATGAATAACAGTCACGAAATCCCTTCAGCCGTTGTAAATGATGGTGTGGTTTCAAAAGTAGGTGAATTAGTCTCTTGCTTAAACCATTGCACTTCAATGAATGTTTTCTTAGAAAATGTTCATGATATCGTGGATAGCATTACTTATGCTGACAATTTTTATGTAGTACTTGAATCAGGTAATGATATTTCATTTCCGTACTTTAAAGACACCAAAGACATGTTTAGTATTGAAGAGTTAAATCAGTTTAAAAAGGAAGATATTAACAACTCATTGACATGCTATGCCCTGAAAAGCCATAAACCACAAAACCTTGACAATGTTAGTATTGCAAATCTTATTAACGATGGTTATGTAAATTTAATGGGAACAATTCCTAAACAGTGGTTATGCTTCCCACTGGAAGTTAAAAATAAATCATTAGGTGCTTTTGTAGTTCAATCTTATCGTTCGAACACTGAATATTCATCCTATGATTTTGATTTGTTGTTTGTAGTTAGCCACATCATTGCATCCGCGCTTGACGCTTTTAATAACCAAAAAGCCTTGTCTTCCGCTAATGTGCAGCTTGAATCACGTAAAGCGCAGCTCGAAGTGTTAGTTAAAGAAAAAACCATTAAACTGGAAAGAGAGAAAGCAAAGCTACAACAGGAGGTTTCTGAGCGGGCATATCTGCAAAAACAGCTTGAGTATACAGTTTCCTCCTTACAATCCGAAATTGCAAAAGTAAAAAACCTTAAGTCGAAACTCGAGCATGAAGTCAGGCATGACCATTTAACAGGGCTTTACAACCGAAAGGAACTGTTTTTGAGATTACGTAAACTAGCCTCTATCGCTAACCGAAAAAAGATAACAGTTTATGCACTTTATATAGATCTTAATAAGTTTAAAGCGGTTAATGACAAACTCAGTCATGAGATAGGTGATGAGTTACTCATTCAAGTTGCTAAGCGATTTAAAGATGCGCTTAGAGACTATGACTTATTGTGTCGTGTGGGTGGAGATGAATTTGTGGTGTTGATTGACGAACAAGGCAGTATTGAGTCAATTGAATCGATTGCGCAGAGATTAACCTTAGCAGCCACTAAGCAATTCAAAATTAAAGGCAATATTATTTCAATTGGTGCTGCAATTGGAGTTGCATCTGGGACAGATAGTGCGTATATCACAAACAAGTTAATTAGACATGCCGATGAAGCAATGTATATTGCCAAAAAACAAGGTGATGCTTCCATCATTTGGCATGATAAAAATTAGTCCTCATACAATGGTTTAAGTTATTCAAAGAAACTCCGATAACCTCTTTAATTATCCAAATTAATCGGTTAGATTGAGTTTAAGAATCGAAATAATTACATCAGCCATCATGATAATTGGGGTTACTTTGTACATCTCACTTTTTATCGTATTCACGATCGTACCTGCTCTTTTAGCTTGTTCGGTATTTGCTCTATTTCTTAAATCAAAAAATGAACACACTTTATCATCCGCAGTTGAAACCAAGGCATGCGTTTCTATATTCGAAAAATTAAGGAAGCTTACGTGATGCGCCCCCTTAGAAAGTTTTACCCTCCAATTCTCTACATAATCTATATGCTTACAAATTTAGCGGTATCGATACCTTCTTTTGCTAAATCAAGCGATAGTAATATTGATGAAGTACTATGGGTAACCGAAACATGGTACAATTTCACTGAAAAAAGTGGGCGGGGGCTATATCACGAAATTGTAGATGCTGTATTTGCTCACGCTAACCTAAAAGTCAGAAAAGAATACGTTCCGTTTAAACGCGCCATCCATTTGTTAGAAAAACAACGCGCGGATTTTACGCTCGGTGTTATTCGTTCAGAAAATCTATTAATTTCTGATCAACCAATTTTAAGTTCCCATCTTAGCCTTATATATAATAAAGATAAAATAACTTGGTCACCAGGAACTGACTTAAAGCATTACATAGGAACTTGGCCAAAAGCTTATGAAAAAGAATTCAGCATTAAAGGGAAACGTCAATTAAACGGATTTGCAAGTTCAAATAGGGAAGCTGCAATTATGAGTTTACTAAACAGTAAAGCCGATTATTACATTGATACCATTGGGATGATGGAACAAACACTCAGCCCATTAGACAAAGAAAAGCTTAAAAACTACGATATCCGTGCTTTTGAAAGTGTTCTTCTTAGAGCCGCGTTTTCCAACAGCACCCGGGGTCGAAAGATTAAAGCCATATTTGATAAAGGTTTCTTATCTTTAATGCATTCGGGGGAACTGATTAAAATTTACCATAAATATGATAAAGACATTCCGGCATTGCAAGACACCGCCCTTTAAAATCAGGCTCTTTTTATAAGATTATGTGCGATGCCTTAGATATCGATAACCATGTTGAATAAGTGGTCTTGATCGCACAAGTCATCCAATGAATAGTCACTTCTTTGGTCATCACTATATATTCGCTTGCCAGAGAGTGCCTTACAAATAATGAGCTCATCACTTGCTCTTGTTATTGCAACGAACACAAGGCGTAAGTGTTCATCTTTGGTATCAGGTTTTGAATTCTAGAATCTTGGGTCGATAACATAACCTACTTCGCATTCTAGCCCCTTCGCCCCATGTATTGTCATTACTAGCTTTTCAATATCTGAGCCTTTGACTTGCTTACGTTTTTTAAAAGCTTGTTTTAAGTGTTTAACTATTTTGTCTTTAACTGTGTTTGTACGAACCAAAATTTTAATTGAATCAAGACCATAATCTGCTTTCAACTTAGCGCTAAGGTCATTTGCTAGCCAACTCATCACTTCATCAAGTTGATTATGCTCGACCAACGCAGGTCGCTCACCATCCATCTGAATAGGTAGCAATGGCTCTATGATACTTGAGCGCCAGCGTGAAGGCATAGCCATTGCTAAAGCCAACGGTAAGTACAAGGGCAAAGGTGTATTAATGGAGAGCTACATGAGAAGATACAGAAAATGTATCGTGAAGGGGTAAATAAGATGCAAATAGCAAAGACTCTAGGCTGCGCTAGAGCCACAGTTTACAAAGCACTCTCAAAAATGGAGTAACGGATTAAGAAGCGAATTCAAATCACCATGTAATTGGGTCGACTATGGTCCAATACAGCTTATCAAGCTTTTTAAAAAAGCACCGTTCAATTGCATCACTGTCTACGAAAATCTTATGGCAGTCTAAAGACAATGCTTTTTTCAACTGCCTAGTTTCACGCGTACCTAAACGCTTCCATACCGCATCCAGTTTAAAACGAGCTACCTTGACGGCAAGTTCGTCAGGCAAAGAATGATAGAGTTTTGGTGAGAAGAACTCGAGTCTACCAAGATGAGTTTGTACACCTTTCCCTTTACTACCAAGTTTAGGACTAGAGTTAGGAATTAAAGCTGAAACCAACAGGCCACCATTACCATCTTTACTAGATAGTTGCCTGCGTTCGATTTTAGACATCGGAAGCAATTGTTTTGCATAGGGTAAAGTGATAGTCCCGTCACCTACCAGCTTTAGCACAGGGTCATAACTCAAACAATGAGAAGACTCCGAATGGTTGCCATGGCTAAAGGATTCTACCATGGAATTAGATGCGTCCTCAGGCCAAATAGCATAACTACTAGACATATGATGAGGGTCCCGTGTTAACAGAAACGGAATTGGCAAACCGTGTATTTTAAATTCAAAGTCTAACCTTGTGGCATATGCACCACGAGTTGTACCTTTGGCGCCCCGACTGTTATCAAACCTAACAGCTTTATCGTATTCACCATTAGATTGCTCTTTGAGCCAGCCTAAGAAAATACTGAAGTTACGGAACCCAAGTTGAGATATGCGTGTTGAAACTCTAGAGGACCGCCTTACTTCACTACAACCATCAGATTCCAAAACAGGATCAAAATGGAATCGTATCTCTCCACCATCTAGAAATTTAAAGACCACTTGCCGCTTATACAAGTGCCCGAGCTCACCACCAGAGTGACTTGACACTTTGACTCCTACTTTTGACTTTAACAAACCGATGTTGCGTCGCATCCGTTTCCATGTTCGCTTACTAAGTTCAAGGGTCATAATAAAGTCATCAATACTTGGCTCTACATATTGCTCTGGGTTTTGTAATGCTCGAACTAGTACATCTTGACTAAAATTAGTAAATTCGTCATCACGTACAAAACTGAGCAGTGCATTATCACTAATACTTTTAAAGTGACCATCGGCACCATAGAAGTCTGTGTACCTTTTGGTTATTGGAGCCAATTGTTCATATTGGTTAGTTGGTAGTAAGGTTATGGGTATTAGGAGGTGCTTATACTTATTGTAATTGGATAGATAGGATGATCTTACAGTGCTATTAGAGCGAATAATTGGTCTTTTCATAGTAACCCCCACCATGTGGGCCTTTGAAGTCTGTATTAACATTCGTCACGCTGTAACTTCATCTAGCGCAACACCAATGGGCAGCAAAAGTTTTTAATTCTCTCAGCTGTAACCAAATTAGCTTTTACAATTCCAGAAAAGTTGCCTATCGACTCAGTTCGCGCTCACTAAAAATTTTCAGCGCAGTTGTAAAACAGCATTTATGAAAGCCAAGGACTACCATTTATTTTGACAATCAATAAACCAAGGACTAGGTTAATATGGTGCACTGAAACCGTCCCTATAAACCAAGGACTTCGCTTTATATACGAATTTGATGAGGCCTAATTATGCCAAAAACTAAATCGGACAGAACCGCCATAGAGTGGATCGAACATGGTGAAAATTTACTCTCTCGTCTAAGTAAAAGAACTATCGCCTACCGAGAAATATCGGCAAACCTTGAACTACTTAAGAGCAGTTTTCACAGTAATGAAGCTAGAGTAGAAGACCTAGTTAGAGAGCTAAACAACTTCAAAGACAAGCTACCACATCGACTGACTAAAAGTGGAAAGATGAAAAGTGAATGGTCACTATGGGTTGATCGAATTCGGCAACAAGCCAAAGATAAAGAAAGGTCTCGTTTCTATGTAAGCAGCTCTTGTCGGAATACAATTGACCTTACAGCTACTCAATCAGGGTACAAGACGTCAAACCAATATTTGGAAAATATGAGCTCCATTTTAGTAGATGTCGGCATAGACTCAACCTCACAAATTTTCGATATATACGAATCTCTAGAAGTGTTTATGCGCAGTAATAAGGTAACCAATAAAGTTTGTTCAGAACCAACATCAACTAAACCAAAATTGGTAGATGCTGTCAAAAACCTGATAACAAATTTGAATGCCATTGGAATTAAAGATTCAAGTGACCTGTTTGAAATCAAAAAAAGGCAGAAACATGACAGTAGCCAATTGGCCCGTGCAAAAAGCGAAATTGAAAAATTAGAAGCCCAACTGTTACACAAAGATGAAGTGATTACCAAACTCAGAGAAAAGGTTTCATCGTTAGAGAAAAGGTCACTAATAGCAGACTGTAAGCAAGATGATCGCCCAAAGAAAGCCTTAAAAAAAAGCCGACCACACAAAAAACTAGCTTTGACACCAATTAACTTCAAGACGATAAATACAAAACCTGATTAAACTTATCACGCCTATTTCCGACCAAGGTTTACCATACAGGCCTAAAGCAAAACCTCATAAAATCATAGCTAATACATCAATGTGCTGATTTGTGAGGTTTAAGATGAAACGCACATACAACAAACTACTGCCCTCAAATATGTATCAGTCCTACGCCACAGGCTATACATATCGGGCGATGACCTCAGGCTTTATCGATTCCACTGACTTAATGGCGGTCAAAGGGGCCATCATTAAAAGCATCTGTGGTACTTCCTTTAAGTTCACGGGGCAAAATGAAGACTTCGATAATCTAACTAAACACCTACACCAAAGGTTATCTGTTACCAAAGGGTGCGACCTAGGCCATAACTGCCGAGTGTTTGAACATGGCTTGCAGCTACCCGCCAACAGCTGGAAGGTGATTAAACTCATGGTGGTGCTTAACGTAAACGGTGGCTTTTATGAGTGGATACACTGCTGTCTGCCTTCGGACATTCATATCAACTCGATGTTTTCTCATATTGTTGGTATCACTGAAGAGGCGCTAATTAACATCAACCTCGCCTTGGTAGAAACTGGCCTAGTACAGGGGTCACACTACCTTCAGCTAGATCAATCAGGTATCCCTCATGCCTTGGTGGAAAAGTTAGTAGGTGAAAAGGTTGCAAGTTATACCGAGCTAATTGAACCATTGGTACAGATGCAACCACCATCCATCTTGAAGTTAAGTGACTTTAAGCACCTTGAATTGGAGGACTTAATCGCCTTCCTTGATGTGGCATTAAATCACTCTATCCAAGGTTGTAACGTGCTTTTGTGGGGCGAGCCTGGCACGGGTAAAACTCAGCTAAGCCGTTTTTTGGCTGATACCTTAGGCGCTTCGCTTATTGCCATTAAAGCCTTTGGCTCTGATGTCCACCAGCGGGAGGTGGATTATGACCAAGAGAGATTAAGTTCAAACCTTAGGCTTCAACACCTCCATTTGGTACAGCGAATAGTTAGTCATGACGAGAAGTCTTTGCTTATGTTGGACGAGGCCGAGGATATTTTAGTCCAACAGGTGTTTAACCACCGCGCCTCAGGTGGCAAAGATAACCTACATGCCACACTTGAAGCCAACACCATACCCTGTATTTGGGTAGTTAATTCGGTAGAAGATATTCCAGCCAGCGTCCTAAGGCGGTTCAATTTCGTTAAACACATTTTCGTACCAGACAACCGTGTTATGGAAGGCATTATCGCCAATACCACCAAAGGTTTAAGATTGAGCAAACCATTTAAGGCACAGCTTGCCACCAAGGACAATATAACTCCTGCCAATATCGCCAATGCTGCCTTCGTATGCCATACCATAGGCCACCAAGGTAAGCAGGCTGAAACCTTGGTAGACAGCCTAATTACCGAAGTCCACCAAGCCTGTGGCTTTAAAACGACTACAGCCACCTACAAACCACAAATGGCGTTTTCACTCGATAACCTAAATATCAAAGGTGGCACAGCCACCTACAAACCACAAATGGCGTTTTCACTCGATAACCTAAATATCAAAGGTGGCAATAAAGCCTTGGCGCATATTGAACGCGCTATGAAAAAGCATTGCGGTGTACGCGCCCTATTCACAGGCCCCAGTGGCACGGGGAAATCAGCATTAGCCAACCACCTAGCCAAAACAACCAATCAAGAACTTATCACCGTCCGTTGTAGTGATGTACTTGATAAGTATGTGGGTGGCTCTGAGAAGAATATAGCGAGCATTTTTACCAAGGCCAATGAACAGCAGGCTGCCCTCTTTATTGATGAGGTGGATAGTTTATTGGCTGATAGGTCGGGGGCTTCTCAAAACTTTGAAATACAGCAAGTTAACGAGCTATTGACACAAATCGACTGCTTCGAGTTTCCGCTGTTTGCAGCGACGAACTTTGATAAACATCTTGATCGCGCTGTAATGCGTCGCTTTGACTTTAAATTAGCTTTTGAGCATCTGACATCAGAACAGCTAAAACGGCTCTTCAAAACAGCCTGTGGACGCTCTCAGATAACAGATTATCAGCTTCAGAAGCTATCAAATCTTAAAAACATCGCTGTCGGCGATTTTGCGATTATTAAACGCAGACAGCAATTTTCGAGAACTAAGCTATCCGCCCAAGACTGCTTAGACATTCTCATTACTGAATCCAATCACAAGCAAACCACAAGGCCCATCGGCTTTGTAAAGTAACCACAAACCAAAAGGTAAATACCATGACTAAATCAATATTGAGTACGCTCAAGGCCGTTTCACGCCCAGAGAAAAACACCACACCTGAGGCTAAACGCCGTGACAAACTAATCAACCGCCTTCAAATCCAACTCGAAATGGCAACGGCTATGGTTAACTTTGAATCCTACACCTGTTACAAAGAAAAGTGGCAGAAGAACGAGGAAACAGGCCAACAGGAGAAAGTTAAAGTCGCCAAAAAAGTAAGCCCTTGGTTCTACGCCAAAGGCGGCAAGTATTACTTGGAGGTACGATACGCCAATAAGCCATTGGAGCTATCTAAAGGCAATCACGCCATTGAAGTTGGTGATAAAGAAAGCCTACCGACGGTGATCCAAACCGTGATTGATGCCACCGTCAATGGCGAACTAGATAAAGCGCTAGCATCATTGTCTAGCAACCTACCAATCACAAAAGCCTAACCTAACATCAATCTGCCAAGGTCGCTCAATGACCTTGGCGCACTATAAAAATAGATCGATGCCATTACCCCAGTAAGCTTAAAACCAAACATATACTGCTCATTGTCAACTGCATATAACATGTTTAATACACTTCACTCTCGGGTCAGAAAGAATAGGCCCTTTAAGAATTAAAATATGAGCATTTACATGTTCTCGGTACGAAGCATATTCGCCAACCACCTCATGCGGTATGAGTAAGCCGCCAATTCATCGAAGTCTTGTTCATCGTACTTTCGGATGGCACTAAGTTGTCTGGAATTATTTTTGGGAGTAACTCTACGTCCCTTAATTTGAACTCGGACACCTGTCTTGCTTAAACCGTCGTACCCAGCCTTAGAATTAGCTTCAAGTTTTAGATCTAATGCATTTGCCACAAGCCATTCTGTGTAGTCACCTAAAGGATTATTCTGGGTTCTAACCACGCCTCGAGATTTTAGCTCGTTTGTAATTGAAACTTGAAGTTGCAACAGCTCTTTAATTCTCATTTCTTTAAGATACATTGAATCCTCTTGGCAGTTAACAATAGTTCTTAGTTGGATGATTCTATAACTCTACCCTACCAGAAAACTGCTTATCACCAACGTTAAACATGTCCACCACCTCAACTAAATTCTTTATACTCGTAGCCTTGTGGGTATAGTTGCTAGTGATACCAAACGAACTAATTTCATGGCCCACAACCTGTTGAAGGTTATTTACTGGCACACCATCATTCATCAACTTGGTAATGAAAGTGTGGCGGAAACTGTGAAACGAGCGTTTATGACCTAGTTCGTTGAAGGTTGATACACCAATAGATTCCATTAGCCTAGGCATCCAACCTGTTACACGTACTGACTTATCTAACTCTTCAAATACCTTTTCACCACATGCAGCCACATACTCAATAAAACCATCAGCCTTCAAAGAATTGTGCATTGGGATCTTACGCTTGGCGTTATCCGTTTTTAGCTTCTGGTCCTTGTGTTCGTCAGTGATCAGTATGTAATGGCGCTTTGTTTCTTCATCAAAACGAATATCCGACTTCCTCAACTGCACCAGCTCGCCTAGACGTGCACCTGTATATATGCCAAGCCGTATAATCCACTTTTTCCACTGAGTACTTTCATCTTGGGCGGCATTAAGAAACTGCACTAGCTCAAGGTCGGTAAATGCGCCTCGGGTGTTTGAAGTAAAGTCACGTTTAATATTGCATGGACTAGAGCTGATGTAATCCACAGTGTCTTTTTTGGCATAAGCAAAAATACTTTGCAGCCACTTATAGTAACCTTGCACCGATTTAGGTGAAGTGACCTCTTCCTCTGGCACTTCACAATCCAACCGTTCCTGCCATGTCATTTTGTTGTAAGGTGCAATATTCATACGTGGGAGTTCAAAACATCTATCAATAAACCGCCCTATATCCTTTGGCCTATACTGCTCAATTGGTCTATCGTCCATGACTAGCTGCCACACGGTATAAAACCGTTCATAGTCTTTTTGTATTTTTTCGGTCAGCTTCTCTTTTCTGATTTTAAACTCAAGAAACTCAGCATACACCTGAGAAAAAAGAGGGCCACAGGGTTCTTCAAAAATTTCGACCTGAGATAAGTTAGCATTGATTTGTGATTGGGATGACAACAAACCTTGGGTTTTGCGTTCACCAAGAAAATCTTCGTCAATAATAGATACTAGTAGCTGATCACGGACGGCATTGGTCACCTTTAGCTTACTCAGTAGAACTCGGTAAGGCACACTGTTTGGCTCTACCTTAAAGCCATTGCTAAAAAGTAACTCTTTAGCTTGAAGTGGCAAAGCGTCAATCGGTTCATCAGCCCCTTCCATTTGTGGGAATAACTTCATAATTGAAGAGAAAGATTCAATGAATGCCCAGCGTTCATCCTGCTCTAAACCAATGACGATTTCATCAAATCGGGCTTCTCGTTCTGTACTACTTTCGGCTTCCGCAATATATACGAACCGCTCTTTAAAGCTATCATCAAGTTCTGTTAAAGACTGTGTACCCAATGCATTAATCGTATGACCTCCGTCACTGTAACCTTGCTCTAGTTTGGCTATGAGTGGGTCTATATCTGCAATCGTTAACTGCTTTAACATGGCATCCTTGATTTGATTTAATTGTTTGCTTACAAGGTCAGTTTCTAATGTTCTTGAACTAATAACAAGTGCTTTCAACCGTTTAACCATTGGCAATAGTAAATCAAGTTTGGCGATCGCCACTGCCAGTCTTTTAGTCCGCAGACATAACCTAACTTCCCTAGTTCCTAGCCGCTTGGGTATTTTCACTCTTATGTAAAAGGTAGACTTTCGTTTGTATAGGTACTTAATACCCGTTATGCCGTGCATGTTTCACACTCAACTCAAGCCAAGCACCCATCTCAATTACCGTGTATCTCATTTTTAGATGAAGCTAGTTTTCGATATTGAAATGCTATCAGGATAAAATTTACACCTAAATCAATTCCTTAGAGAAGTTAAAGCTAAATACAATTGAGTCTCTGAACGAGATAAAACGAATTGACCGTGTACCATTTGGTGTATCGGAATAGCGAGTGAGTTAAATTTAGATGGGGATTTTAGCAAACCGCTTGACGGATCAAGCGGTTACTAAAATTTCTGAGACAGCCTATAAGCCGGGTTCTGTCGTGGATAATCATTCGTCTAGGCTTAAAATCACTCTTAAGCTCAAGCAACCTACCCGGTTCCGATGTGGGCCACACCATAAGGAACCCTATTTGGTCTTGCTCCGGGTGGAGTTTACCTTGCAACCAACTGTTACCAGTGGCCCGGTGCGCTCTTACCGCACCCTTTCACCCTTACCAACCGAAGTTGGCGGTCTCCTCTCTGCTGCACTTGTCGTAGGCTTGCGCCCCCCAGCCGTTAGCTGGCACCCTGCCCTGTGGAGCCCGGACTTTCCTCCCCTTTACCCGTATACCCGAAAGTACAACGATAAAGCAGCGATTATCTGGCTGACTCAGGCGCTATTATACGGATTTAACGCTTTGCTGCTAGTTATTCTTGCTCTAACATCGCTTTATACAGCGCATTCTTCTTTAAATTAAAGTAATCAGCTGCAATACCACAGGCTTTTTTAAGTGGCATTTCGCTTTGTAATAACTCAATTAACTTAATTGCTTCTGGTGAAACTTCGCTTTTACTGACTTGTTTACCTGGCAGCATAAGTACAATTTCGCCTTTTTGGCGAGCTGGATCTTCAATTAAAAATGCGATTAATTCTAAGACGGTACCACTAAAAAACGTTTCAAAGCTTTTAGTTAGCTCTTTTGCCAACACAACTTTTTGTTCATCCCCAAGAGCCGCCTTTAAATCCTCCAAGCTTGCCATAATTCGATGAGTACTTTCGTACATAATACTGGTCATGCCTGAATTATGGGCATCAACAAAGAACTCCTGACGGGCTTTACTTTTAGCTGGAGTAAAACCTATAAACTGAAAGCGATCTGTCGGTAAGCCTGAACACGATACCGCAGCAATTGCCGCACACGCACCTGGAATCGGGCTTACCGATGCGCCTTGCTCACGACATAAATTCACAACAGCATAGCCAGGGTCACTAATTAGCGGTGTGCCTGCATCTGATACCAATGCCACATTTAAACCTTGTTCTAACCAACCTAACAGCTCACTGGCCTTTTGCTTTTCATTGTGATCATGCACGGCGATCACTTTTGCTTTAATTGAAAAGTGGCTTAATAGTTTATTGGTATGACGGGTATCTTCGGCAGCAATAATATCAACACTTTGCAAAACATTTAGTGCGCGCTGTGTTATATCCTCTAAATTACCAATTGGAGTTGCTACGACAAATAACTGACCTTGGCTGTTATCTTGGTCTGATGTTCCTAAATTGCTTAGTTTCTGATTATTTGTCATTGAGCTCTCCTACAACAGTTTGTAATATATGACCTAATTGGATAGAAAAAGACTGAGATCAGCGTGCGACTAAAACTATTAGGGTTAACAGCTCTATTTTCCTTGTTATCAGCGTGTAGTACAACTGAAAAAACACCTGTTGTTGAACAGGTCAAAACTCAGCCTAGCATTGAGGCCGATCTCAATGCGCAAAGTTTATATCAAAAAGCGTTAACAAAAAGAGATTTTGATAAAATTCAATTGCTTTATACCGCTCGAGATCGCGCTATTGAAGAACAAGATTGGCAATTAGTTATCACCATTTGTGAATTACTGATTGCATCAGATGGTCCAGACTCTGTGCGTAATCAGTTATATATCGCATTAGCTTATACTCAGCAAAAAGATTACCACGCAGCATTACGCACGCTTGAATCACTAAATGCCAAGCTTTCTTCCCCTATGCATTTTTATCTGCACCAAGAAATTTACGGCAATATTTACGCTGCACAAACACTGCCACATCAAGCCGCTCCATATCTAATTCGCGCGTCAGAAACCGCCAATAAACACGAATTTAACGCAGATAAAGTAAATAAAGCGTTGTGGCAAGTACTTAACCAGCTATCAATTAAGCAACTCGATGCTTTAAACACTGGCAGCAGTATACAACGCGGCTGGGTTAGCCTTGCACTCTATACTCAGCTTTATATTGGCGATGCAACTTCATTACAGGCAGCATTAAACAAATGGAATTATGCCTATGCAAATCATCCGGCAAGTTTTGCACTGCCAGATAACCTGCAAAAAATCATTGATGTTGAACCAATTCGCGTTAATAAAATAGCGGTGATTTTACCGAGCAATCAAAGTAAACAAAA
>NZ_JAPEHW010000092.1 GCF_028875915.1 Pseudoalteromonas sp. G4 | reverse complement strand
ACGCTTCTGTACTGAAGCAGGTAAAAATTCGTTTTCTGATGATGTAAAACAAAAAGCTATTTTTGATATTACTGATGAAGCGTTAGTCCGTGTTTCTGAATACCCATGGACAGAACAAGAAGAACTTAAAAAGCAAGTTGCTGATATTTTAAAGACAGTTAAACCTAAATTTGAAAATGTAAAACTGACAGAGCGTCAATTTGTGCGAGCATTACGTGGTGTTACGACAAAAGCGGGTGAAGAGTCTGTTTCTGGTCGAGATATTTGGCAAAGCTTATATGAGTTTGAAAGACGCAATTTATTCGATTTACTTGAGCAAAAACAAGTTGAAGGACGTAACAATCGCTTAAAAACCCAAGTGAATTTAGCCCAGAGCACAAACGTAGAAGCGTCTCTTGCTTATCAAAAATTATATGATTTAAGTGCGGAAATTGCTGGTGGTAAACGTAAACCACGTATTGCTGTTATTACAGGTACTAACCGCGACCCATACGCTAAAGTGGATTACTACTTAAATTTATTCGAGCAAGTTGGTTTTGAAGCAACATGGTTACCAATTGATGCCGCAATGCAAACCGCAATTACTGCAAAAGACTATGAAAAAACAGCCTGTGATAGTTTGGAAGACTTTCAGGTTAAGCGCTTAGCAAGTTTCCGTCGAGAAGTGCTTTATCCTGATCTGTTCAAACAGCAAGTGAGTGAGTGTAAAAAATCAGAACCATTACTAGGTACGATTAAACGTATGGATGCCATCTATATTGCTGATGGTAGTCCGCTGTTAAGTTATCACGCATTTTATACACCTACAGGTAGCCAAAGCGCTGCGCTTGATAAAATCGTTGATATGTATAAAAACAACGAAGTGCTGGTTGCCGTTGAAGGTGGCAGTGTTAATGCTATTACCAGTAATTCAAAACCGCTAAGCATTTTAACCGGTGTTGTGAATGAGATTAATACAGTTGAGCCTGTTTCATTTGCTTCAGGTAATGATGCATGTAGCCTAGGTGCAGATTGTATTGCACTTGAAAGCGAACGTGAGTTCGCTGTGGTAGAGTCGGCCATTTTACCTTTCTTACCAAATGGCATTGTTGATACACAAGTCTCTGAGCGTGGTAAGCAATTGCGTGGTATTCATGCGGCATTATTTAGCTCTAATCAACGCTTATTTGGTTTGGATAATAAAACATCCGTGATAATTCAAACCAAAGAAACGCATTCAGAAGTTGAAGTGATTGGCTCTGGAGGTTTGTGGTTATTTGAAGTAGCAAAAGAGAATAATCAAGAAGGTGTGCGCGAGTTTACCAGCCATTATTTTACCCATGGCGACCAAATTTCACTGCGTAATGGTAACGTGTCTGTTGAGTTTCCAAGTTGGAAATATGCGACTCAGTTAACCGGCTCTCAACCACAAGTAACTTCGGCGCAGGCACTGGCTCGCGATAATTTTTATAAGTTAAATGAAATGATGTGTAAAACAGGTGCAAAGCAAGCTCTGGGTAATGACACAGTGAATGAGCAGGAAGTTAACATTTCGATTTCGCAAAATAGTTCAGCTTTAGCGCGTCTGGGAATTGTGAAAGTACGTGGCGGTGAGTTCCAAGTATGTTCTTTGTCGCAGGTAGCTAATAAGTTGACGGTTGCTCAACCACTTTAACTTTCTCAAGGTGAGTTATAACTTGGACTATAGTTAACAATTATGATTAGCTCACCGACAAGCTTCTGGGTATTAGCCCTTAATCGATTAATAGACCGCTTTGGCACAGGTAAGGCCGGAGCGGTTATTTTCATTTTAATTCAATTAATCGCCCTCGCTGTTGCCTGTATTTATTACTATATTTCACTAGGACAAATCCCTTGGCTTGAAGTCGTCGGTATGTTGGTATTCGCTGCCATACTTGCACCGCTTTTTATCATCTCGATATTTGATATTAACCACCAGTTAAACACCTCAAACAACTATATAGAGAGCGCAACAAAGCAAGAAAAGCTGCTAAACCAAAGCCTTAAAGAAAACATTCGTCGCTTAAATAATGAAATTGACGACAGAAAACTCGCTTTCCAAGCAAAACGTCGCGCAATAGAAGAGCTTCGTCGCGAAATTGCTGAACGTAAACGCACACAGCAAGAATTAGATGAGCAAGAAGTACTTTTGCGCTCGATTGTGGATTCATCGCCCGATTTATTCTATTACCGTGATAATTCAGGGCGCTTCGCTGGCTGCAACAGAATGTTCGAAGAGGTGATGGGGTTATCTTCCAATCAATTGATAGGTCGTCGCGCCGATGATATTTTCGGTAAAGGACAAACACCTTCAGTATTAAACACCGATAACGAGGTTCAGCAAAATCATGTCTCTGTTACCTTAGATGTGAGTTGCAAGGTGAATGAAGACTTACGTTGGTTTGAAATGCGTAAGGTACCTTTTTTTAACCCCAATAAAGAGTACATTGGGTTACTGGGCTTTGGCCGTGATATTACTTCGCGTAAACAAGCTGAGCAGGATTTAGAAACTGCCTACAAAGATAAAGGTAAGTTTATTGCGACTTTAAGTCATGAGCTCCGTACACCGCTCAATGGTATTGTTGGCTTAACACGCATGTTACTAGATACCGAGTTGAGTAGTGAACAGCGTAGTTGGTGTAATACGGTGTTTTCAAGTGCCGAGACCTTAGGCAATATCTTTAATGACATTATCGATTTAGACAAAGTAGATAGAGAACAGCTGGATATTGCATGTGAAAGCGTTAACCTTGCTGATTTTCTCAATGATATTTTCAATTTTGGCGGCTTGATTGCACAGCAAAAAGAGCTTGAATTCAAAGTGCTGCAAGAAGGTGTGTTTGACGTTCATGTGGAAATTGACCCTACGCGTTTACGCCAAGTACTTTGGAACTTAATCAATAACGCGGTGAAATTTACTCAACATGGCACAGTCACTTTAGATTGCAAACGTGTTTATCGGGGTAGTAAATCATTTTTGCAGGTTAGTGTGAGCGATACTGGTATTGGTATTGCGAAAGACGAACTCAGTAGAATATTCGATTTATACTACAAAGTGCCTGATCTATCTGGTGGTAATGCCCTAGGGTCGGGGATTGGCTTGGCAGTATCGCGTGCGCTCATTATTGCGATGGAAGGCGATATTCATGTAGATAGTGAGATCGGAGAGGGAAGTACCTTCAATATTGAAATCCCATTAGTATTAACTGAGCAACCAGTGCAGCAAGTATATGATGGACGCCCGCTAAATATTCTATTAGTAGAAGACGTACCATTAAATGCTGAGATTGCAACAAACCTACTGGAACAACGGGGTCATGACGTTATTTGGGCTGAAACTGGCGAGGATGCCTTATCATTTATTGAAACAGAAGATGATCTTGATTTAGTGCTATTAGATATGCAACTGCCAGACATTAATGGTGATCAGGTTGCGCGAATTGTTCGCTCAAGAGAAGAATTTGATCATCTACCATTAGTTGCATTAACAGCAAATGTACGTCGCGCTGAAGAAGATTTAGCTGGCGTTAAAATGCAAGGATCACTTGCGAAACCAATAAATACCCGCAAGCTTGACAGCGTGCTTGCTGAGCTCTTCCCCCATTCAACTAAAGAAGTTGAGGTTGAAAAAGCACCGGTTATTAAACAATCAAATATTGAAATACCCGATAGTCATTTACTTGATATGGAAACATTAACAGATTTTGTGGATTCTATGGGGGTGCAGTCGTTTTCAATTATTTGAGAAGCTTTGGCCAAACTATTTAAATGAATTAAAACAAGCATTACAAAACAAGAATTACAGCGAATATAAATCTGTGGCACATAAATTAAAAGGTGCAGCAGGCTCAGTTGCGTTAAAAGATGTTCAGAAACTTGCTAAACAGATGGAAGATAATGCTGAAACAGCAGAAGATGCGCAATTAGAAGCGTGGTTAATTAGTCTTGTTACAGATATAGAAAAAGGGCTTAAAGCCCTTAATCAAGTATTGGATGAAAACGATTAATTAATCGATTTTACCAATAAAGCGATAACCTTCACCGTGAATGGTGCTGATAAGCTCAGGCGTATTTGCTTCGCTTTCAAAATGCTTACGAATACGACGAATCGTTACATCAACAGTTCTATCGTTAGCGCGAAGCTCGCGGCCAGTCATGTGCTTAATAAGCTGTTCACGGCTGAAAATTCTGCCTGGTGAATCAAGCATTAAACGTAATGCACGGTATTCACCTTTAGGTAAACGCTTAACGTCACCTGTTGGAGACGTTAAACAACGACTATTTTCATCTAGCTCCCAACCATTAAATGTTAGTAAGCCAGAACTATTGCTTTCAACTTCTTCACCGCTTGAGTTAGTGCGCGTTAATAAATTGCGCGCACGAATTGTCAACTCTCTAGGGTTGAAAGGTTTTGTGATATAGTCGTCGGCACCAATCTCTAAACCAAGAATACGGTCTACATCGTTATCACGACCAGTTAAGAAAATAAGGCCAATATTGCGCTGCTGACGAATTTCACGAGCCAGAATTAAACCATTTTTCCCTGGTAAATTGATGTCCATAATTACCAAGTTAATATCATCATTTTGCGAAATACGCTCGTGCATTTCTTCACCGTCAACGGCTTCAAGCACTTTATAGCCTTCAGCTTCAAATAAGCTGACAAGATTTAACCTAGTTACGTCTTCATCTTCGACGATTAAAATCACAGGCGTCTGCATTCTTATTTAACCCTTATAGGTAAATTAAAATTATTTTCAGTAATTACTTACAATTTAGGATTATAGGGGCTATCACATTAGTAAACAAGTTTTCAGGGTCAGTGATAGCTTACAATTAGTTAATAGTTGGCCACTTTTGCCAGTGACATAAGGCGAGCATTAAAACTCACCGTATTTTCGTCGAGCTTAGTTCGATTAATGTGAATACGAATTTTATTTTGCTCTTGCACCAGTGACATTAATGCGCCATTTTCCATTACCGAAAGTTCTTCACCAATCGCAATTGTTTTTGTATCTGCTTGCTTGATGTATTGATCTATATTATCAGTATTTTTGGCCAAATATAGGTAAGTACACTCTTTTAATTCATCAGCGTTTGCTTGCTTTACAACAACCAAAGAGAAGTTCATTCGCTCTTTTAGGACTGATTGCTGTGCGTCAATTAGGCCGCCGACCTTTCCAAGTTGCTCGGCAAAGCAATAGGTTATTTGATATGGCTTATGATTGGTGTTGGTATACCTTACAAACGCGGGAATTTGCATAAGGTACGCAGCACGAAGTTGCTCTGCTGTTTTAGCGAAAGAAACAGAACTAAATACAAGTAAGCAAAGCAAACAAAAAGCACGCATTAGAAATCTCCCTCTATAATTGGGATTTCTATAATAAAATGTGCGCCTTTTTGCGCTTCAGTATTGAGTTTTATGCTGCCATCAAGTGCCTGTGTTACAAGGTTATACACCAAGTGCATACCTAAACCACTGCCACCTTCACCACGACGCGTAGTTACAAATGGGTCGAAAATACGGCTGCGAATATCAATTGGTACACCATTACCATCATCTTGGTAATCAATAATTGCGTTATTGTTAAACTCGGAGATGGTTATCACAATATGCCCGTGCTGCTCGGAGTTAAACGCATGGATCAAACTATTGCTAATAAGGTTCTCAACGATTTGTTGAATTACGGGTGGTTTAGTCCAAATTTCAAGGGTTCTATCACCTTCGACGCTAACTTCGTGTGGAAATTTAGCAAGCTCACCAGTTAAAGTAGAAATAACCTCATGGGTGAAATCATATAAATTAATCCGCTTACCTTCTTGGGTTTCGTGGGTGACCGCCAACTGTTTAAAGCTTGATACAAGTTCAGCTGCACGATTGAGGTTGCGGTAAATTAAGTCTAAGTTCTCAACGCCATCTTCGATAAAACGGCTCATATGTGAAGAAGTTAATGTTTTATTGTCAAAATGAGACTTCAACTCTTCAAGTTTATCTTTCAATAGTGTTGAGCCTGTAATGCCAAGGCCTAGAGGTGTGTTTACCTCGTGGGCAACGCCAGCAACCATTTGCCCAAGTGACGCCATTTTTTCGTTTTCAACGATTTTGGTTTGATACTGATGCATTCGCTCTAGTGTGCTAAGCAGTTCCTGATTAGCTTCTTTTAATGCAACGGTACGCTGATTAACTTTAAGCTCTAGGTTTTGGTTAAGTTGCCTAATTTCTTGTTCATCTTTTTTCTGGCGCTCTAGTTGTGCCAAGGTGCGGGCAAATAGTGTATTAATGCTTTTTGCCAGCATGTCGAGTTCTGTGATCTTTGCGTTTGGTACAATTACATCGTAATTTTTGTTTTTGGATACGTCTTTTACTACAGCACTTAATGCCTCAATAGGGCGAGAAAAACGGCGTTGAAAAGTAAGTGTTATTAATAACACTGAAACGAGAATAACTAAACCAACAACAACATCAATTGATACTCTATTTTTTAATGCTTTTTGTATTGGCGCGTCGGTACCAAGAATGTAAACATATCCATCAATTTTTGGGTTTGTAGTGCTAACACCATCAATATCATCAGTACGAATAGGGTATATGACCTCGATAATGTCACCTTCAACATTCGCAGTAATTTTATTTGAAAGCTTTTTAACACGTGATGGAATTGGTGGGTTATCACCGGTGTCATAAGTCGCAAAAAGCGAAATAGTGCCTGTGAAGTCATCCACCTGATAAATGTGTATGTTTTTTATGTACTCAATTTTTTCGTAGGCCTTCAGTTGTTTTTGCATTTCATCTTTATCTACAAAAACCAACGGTACGTAAGCATTAAACGAGATAATGCCTGCAAGCGTATTAAGCTCTTCAATCAAGTTCTTTTTTTGATTAGAAACGTCTAACACTGTACTTACAATTACTGAAAGCAGTATGCTTAAAGACGTGATTACGATCACCGCACGGCTTAAGGCCTTTCTAATTGTTATTGTTTTATGAGAAGTTGGCATATCGCATTATTTTTTACAGGGTTAGTTACATGTTACTGAGGCCGCTCTTTTTAAGCAAATCTTTGTATAAACGCGATTTAGCCGAATTTGATAAGGCGTCTCATCAAGTTTAGACGTTATATGAGTATATAATCAACAAGCATATGGAAAATAACAGATCTTCACTTTGGCAAATTTATCAAACAGCCAAATTTACGCCCTTTAAACAGCATAAAAAGGCGAGCTCATTGACACTTATTTTAAGTGTGTGGAATGCGTTTGGTCAGATTCAAAGTAAACAACAAAATCGTGTTTTAGAGCAAAGAGTATTCCAGCACCTTCGTAAAAATCATATCAAGTTCTCTTTACTTTGGGGTGGTTCAGAAAGCATGCTCTACCGAGAACTGTCGATTGCTTTGGAGGTTAATAACTTAAATGTTGCAAAACGTTATGCCCAATTTGCCAAACAAAAAGCCTTTTATGTGGTAAAGAGTAAAGCTCTTTATTTAGTAAAAACAATAGGTATGCACAAGCCGCTGAAGCTTGGGCATATCAATAAGCACACTAAATGCTACCCACTTAAGTTTTTAAAATTTGAGGAAAATCAGGCTTTAGCTGAGTAAATAGTAAATTTTTTATTGTCTTCTAGTTTACTAAAACCACCGAATTCATCGGTTAGTGCATCTGCATAAGGCAAGAAACTATTAGCAACAATCAGTAATTCACCTTGATTATTGAGCTGCTTTTTGGCGTCAGCGATAAATAATTGGGTGATATCGTAATTAGTTGCAAGACCAGTATGGAAGGGAGGGTTTGACACAATATAGTCAAACTTCGCATTTATTGACGAAATACCATCTGCTAGCTTCAACTCTGCACTTACGCCGTTTTGGGCGAAGGTCAATTTTGCAGCAGCTAATGCTAAGGCGCTTACGTCTGATGCAACAATCTGGCATTCAGTATACTGTTTGGCTAAAAATGTAGAGATAACACCGCAGCCAGTTGCAAAGTCCAGTAGGGTTTTTGGGTTATTTAGCTCAATTGTTTCAAGCAGTAGCTCAGTGCCTTTATCAAGCTCTCCATGGCTAAATACGCCAGGCAAAGTGACTAAACTAAGCGGTGTTCCAGCTACATTGATTTCAAATTGCTTAGCATAGTTTGCTAGTTGGAAATCAGGGTTAGTAGTTAAACCTGAAAACTGAAACAAACTGCAGTGACGCGCTGAATCAACTTTACGAGAAAATTGCACATCGTTCTTAAGTTGCTTGATAGCTGACTTAACACCGCCTTTATTTTCACCAACTACCAATAAGCGTGTTGACTCTGTACTGATAGCACGAATATTATCCAACAACATTTGCGCTTCAGCTTTTGCTTTAGGGTAAAAAAGTACCACTAAATCAAAAGACTTATTAGGTAATTCAGCTGCAACTATTTGCTCAAGATTTTGACTTTTTGCATCTGTTTGGTTGGTTAAAATACTGGTAAATGCGGTTACCGATGTGTTTGGATAAAGGTGACACAGCTGCTCAGCAAAACCATCATTTACATGGTTTACCAATAAAATAGATTCGGCTTCTAAGTATTCTTGATTACGAATTAATACCTGGCTGGCAGCTGATAACATGGTTTATACCTTTCTTTCGAACATTAAGTCCCAAACACCATGGCCTAAACGGTGGCCGCGCTGTTCAAACTTGGTTAATGGGCGATCATCTGGTCGCGGCATATAATCATTTGTTCGAGATAAATTGCTAAATTTTTCAGCAGCCATCATCACTTCAAGCATATGCTCTGCGTAGTTTTCCCAGTCAGTCGCCATGTGGAAAACACCGCCAATCTGTAATTTACTACGTAAACTTTCAACAAATTCAGGTTGAACAATACGGCGCGTTGTTTTATGCCATGGATCAGGGAAGAATAGCTGTAATTTAGCTAGTGAGCTGTCAGCGATACAATCAGCAAGCACTTCTACTGCATCGTGCTCATAAACGCGCAAGTTTGTAACATCAGCTTCGCTTGCATCCATTAAACATGCACCCACACCAGGGCGGTGTACTTCAATACCAATAAAGTTTGTATCTGGCGCATTTTTTGCCATTTCAACAAGTGACTTACCCATACCGAAACCAATTTCTAGTACCACAGGGTTGTCATTGCCAAACACTTTGGTGAAATCAAGCAGGCCGTCTTGGTGGTTTAATCCCATTGTTGCCCAATTATCTTCAAGTGCTTTTGCTTGCCCTTTTGTTAAACGACCTTCGCGTTTAACAAAGCTGCGAACTTTACGAATGTATTTACCTTCTTGTTCTGCTTGCTCTAAAGCAGTTTTAGATGTATCGCTCATATCTCACCGACGTTGAAAATTTGGGGGCGTATTATCCCCGTAAGTTGGATTTAGCTCAAGTAAAGCTGTTGCTTTTTTATAATAAATAGCAACAATTCCTTGAATTTTCAGTTTGCCTTAATAGACTGGCGACGATTTAAATCAATTCTATTTAGGGTCGTGCGTGAAAATAGAGAAAAGCGAAAGCAAGTGGTTTGCTGATCAAGTTGTTGATTGGTATCACTTATATGGACGAAAAACCTTGCCGTGGCAGTTAGCTAAAACACCATATAAAGTTTGGGTGTCTGAAATTATGCTGCAGCAAACACAAGTAATAACGGTGATCCCGTATTTTGAACGCTTTATGGCAAGCTTTCCTACAGTTGAGTCACTCGCTGAAGCTGATGAAGATAAAGTGCTGCATCATTGGACAGGCTTAGGTTACTACGCACGGGCTCGTAATCTGCATAAAGCTGCTAAGATCATTGTGGAAAAATACCAAGGTCAATTTCCAACAAATATCGAAGAGGTGATTGCGCTGCCGGGTATCGGTCGCTCTACTGCAGGAGCTATTTTATCACTCTCCCTTGGTCAGCATCATCCAATTTTAGATGGTAATGTTAAGCGTGTATTGGCGCGGTTTTTTATGGTGTCAGGTTGGTATGGTGAAAAGAAAGTAGAAACCTTATTGTGGCAGCTTTCAGATCAAGTCACGCCAAAAGGAAATGTAGTAGAGTTTAATCAAGCCATGATGGATTTAGGCGCAAGCCTTTGTTCACGCACTAAGTTTGATTGTGATCCTTGCCCATTAGTTGATAAGTGTGGTGCACATAAGGCTGAGCGTGTAAAAGAATTTCCAAATCCTAAACCGAAGAAAACCAATCCGACAAAGTCATGTTTAATGGCAATTGTAAAATCAAAAAATGAAGTATTAATGGAAAAACGCCCATCTTCTGGTATTTGGGGAGGGTTATTTGGCTTTTTTGAATTTACAAATGAAGGCGAGTTAGATAATTGGCTGGCAGCGCTTAACCTGACAGGTGAAAAAGACATTTTAACTGAGTTTAAGCATGTATTTAGCCACTTTAACTTAATGATTACGCCAGTGGTTATTAATGTTGATAAAATGCCATTGCAAGTTGCAGAAAAAGAAGTACTAGCGTTTAATCTGCGTGAGCAGCAACAGGTTGGTCTTGCTACTCCGACAAAGAAAATAATTAAAACTTTAACCAGAAAAGGGTAAACTTCACTCAAAGTTTAAAGTGAGACTGATTATGGCACGTACTGTTTTTTGTCAAAAGTTACAAAAAGAAGCCGATGGCTTAGACTTCCAACTTTACCCAGGTGAAATTGGTGAGCGTATCTTTAACAATATCTGTAAAGAAGCATGGGCACAGTGGCAACACAAGCAAACTATGCTGATCAATGAAAAGCACCTTAATATGATGGACCCAGAACATCGTGGGTTTCTAGAAGAGCAAATGGTTGGCTTTTTATTTGAAAATAAAGATGTTGAAATTGAAGGTTATAAACCTGTAGAAAAATAAAAAAAGGCGCCAACATTTTGGCGCCTTTTTATTTCATCAGCATACTTTACTTTTTAAGACTATTTTTTAAGTAATCGTGAATGTATTCATTTGCTTCAAAGAAGCTGCGCTCTAACTCATCTGCATAGTGGGTAAGTGTTATGCTTGAAACCTCATGCTTTTGCTCAACCATTTTTTCAATAGCTTGAGCTGCATCAGCTACGTTAATCGCGCCAATAGTATTAGCTGTTGATTTTAATTGATGAGCCAATTTGCCAGCTTGCTCTAAGTCTTCCTGTTTTAATGCTCTTGAAATATCAAAAGCAAGGTCTTGTCCATGTTTGGCAAACATATCTAGGTAGTGTTGATGCTGCTCTACATTTTTACCCACATAGCTTTCTAATTTATCAATTAAAATAGGCGTTGTACTGGTTTGTATTTGTGTTTTTGGTAACCATTTCTCCATTAACTCTTCCAGTACATTAAGTTCAACTGGCTTAGTGATGTAGTCGTTCATACCACCTTCGATACACTTTTCGCGTTCACCTTTTAATGCATTAGCTGTTACTGCAACTATGGTTGTGGCATTTTTTAGATCGTTACGATATGGCGACTCTTGGCGGATTTTTCGTGCTAAGTCGTAGCCAGACATCTTCGGCATATGCAGATCGGTTAACACGAACTCATAGGAACCGTTTTTCCACATTTCAAAGCCTTCTTCACCATTTGATGCAATATCTACACTGTAACCAAGTAAGTTTAACTGATCGCAAATCACTTGCTGATTCATTAGGTTGTCTTCAACCAAAAGTACTTGGCAGCGACCTTTATGTTGCTCATTCGTAAGTGGGCTAATTTTACGTTGTGTATTGATAACTTTTGGCGACTGCAAGCCTGCTGCAATAAGTAACGAGTTAAAAAACGCCGTTTTACACAATGGCATCGCAGATAAATAGAAAAGGTTGTTTAAACTTAGCTTTGCTTCAGTTAAATGACCAAGCACTATTGCCTGCTGATTTTGCTCTTCAAGGTTATAAGCAATTTTGCGTAATATTTTATTGGCTTCGTCCATCTCATTGGTGCCATCAATTACCCAAATTAGGCCCTGCTTTAATTGCCATTCTGCAAGCTCATCCGTAATTTGATTAAAAGGTGTTACCTCTGCACCTAAATAAGTTAGGTAGGAACGTAAACGCTCTTTATTTTTCTCTATTGAGCTAAATAGTGCGACGCGACGTTTTTGTAGGCGCCCGCGATTTCCTTTTGCAGCATTTTCATCCTTAGTAAATGGAATTCGTACGATAAATTCACTGCCAAGACCAAGCTCGGAGCTTACACGTATATTACCGTACATTAGCTCGGTTAAACTTTTACAAATTGATAAGCCTAAGCCAGTACCACCATATTCACGGGTTATACTTTCTTCAGCTTGGCTAAATGGCTGGAAAATACGCGCTAGTTGCGTTTTATCCATACCTTTACCATTATCGCTAATAATAAAATCAATCGTGTCAAAGTCATGGCTGTTTGAAGTAAGTTTTGCTTCTATGCTTACTTGACCTTGAATATCGTCATTGGTTTGTGTGAATTTGATTGCGTTAGAGCATAGGTTATAGATCACTTGGCGAACACGCACTGCATCGCCCAGCACTGATTCAGGGATTTCTGGGTCAATATAAAGCGATAACTCAAGATTGCTTTTATGGGCAATAGAGCTCATTACTTTTGCAACTTCTTCAACTACATTCACAACGCTGAAAGCTTTGTTTTCTACCGTAAGTTTACCGGCTTCAATTTTTGAGAAGTCTAAAATATCGTCCAAAATACCTAGTAAAGAAAAAGCGGATTCACGAATAATGCTGCTTAGCCGATGTTGTGAACCACTGAGAGTCGTATTGCGCAGTAGGTCAATTGTACCAATCACACCATTCATCGGCGTTCTAATTTCATGACTCATGGTGGCTAAGAAGGTTGTTTTAGCCTCATTAGCACGTTCAGCTACTTTAATTGCTTTTTGCAGTTCTTGAGTTCGCGCTACTACTTGGTGCTCTAAGCTTGATTGCAGCGTTTGTAATTCATTTTCTGCTTTAATATGAAGTTGTTCACTTTTATTTACTGCATCAAGTAATAAGTTCACACGTTCAGCAGTAGGTGCCAAACCTAATCCAATATTTGTATCAACCCGAAGTTGATAATCACCTTTTTCTGTGATCATGCTAATTTCATTATCTAACTTTTGGGTATTGGCAATAATTTTACGAGACAATGCGGTAGGTAAAAACGTTAAACAGAAAATACCGCTAATAGCTGCAAGTACAAACCAAACATAAGCAGCATTTGAAGACGTTGCAGCTGCAACAATTTGTGAAGGCTTCTGATATTCAATTACCAATAAACCATGAATTTTATCATCAAGGCTTAACTGCTGGCTTACAATGATTGCATTGTCATTCTCAATTACAGAAGTTTTATTTTGTGGGTTATCGAAGCTACCACCCGTTTTGCTAATAAGTTGTAGCTCATCTCGCTTTAAGTTGAATAAGTAGTAATCGAGTTGTTTGTCTACCGATTTAAGAGAGTGAATGATTTGAATTGCATTATTAAAACCAAATCGGGTAATCGCATCAACTAAAGGTCTATCAACTTTGTCTGCAATAGTTTGAATATCAAGTTTAGTATAACTTGAAGGGGGGGTTGTATTTGTCTGTTGCTGAGAAAAGCTGTTTATTGCCATATATAGTGTGGCTGCGAAAAAGACAAAGGCAATAGTATTGATAGTGTGAATTAGTTTGAGGGACAAAAACTTGTTAGCAAGCATTTTAAAAACCTTACTCCAATTAATGGGGCTTATTTGGTTATTATTGTAATTTATTCAATGTAAGAGCAAATAAATTGTTAATTTACCCTTACAACTAGTAAAAAATCACTACAAATCTTACTATTACATACGAATTTAGCAAAGTGAATTCATTTGTAGTGCATTCTTTGTGTGCAAGTTGGGTGATAAGTGTTCAAACAAATATAAATCTTGAAAAAAGTGTTGACTTAAAGAGGCAAAACCCTTTTAATACGCCGCACGCCCAGACAGGCAGAACGCAAAAGCAAGATGCAAGTAGCGCTCAAATGTCTAGTGAAATTCATTTTCATGAAATGCCCAAGTAGCTCAGTCGGTAGAGTGATTTGGAATAGCATTGAAAATCCTTTAGAGGTTTTCTAGTTTACCGAATTAAAACGCCCAGATAGCTCAGTCGG
>NZ_JAPEHW010000091.1 GCF_028875915.1 Pseudoalteromonas sp. G4 | reverse complement strand
GTTTTGTTCTTTGTTGTTGCTTCTTGACTTAGCTCGCTAGGCCTACAAAGCAACGTCGCGCTCAAAAAGTTGTGGATTTGAACAGAATTTAGACCACAAAGATCAACACGCTCTAGTGTGTGGTATTCACTAGATTAGTTAAATTAAATTCCAGCGGATGTTCAGCTGCAACAGTAAAGCGTGAATAATCAATCTGGCTAAACTGCTGCTCACGCAATAAGGTGACAAACCTGTCGCGAACGGGTGAATCTGACGATTCAAAAATGGCAACACGCTGACTCATTGATGAGACTTTTTTCGGGTAAAAGTGATAGTCATTAAGCATTAAGATGGCCTTCGCACCTAACGTCACATGACCACCAAACGAAACATCGGTCATCAACCCTTTTGCATGCACATCCCAGTTAATACCACCCACAACCACATTTTCAGCTTGTGCCAGTTGCTTTAATGCCGCAATTGCACCGAACGCCATTGCATCATTCGCAGCCCACACAATATCCGCAGGATGCTTTGACAGCACGCCATAGGTCTTGTCAAAGGCTTTACTCTCTGACCAATTAGCTACAGTTGAATCAATCAAGGTTACATGAGGGTGTTTTTTAAGTGCGCGAGTTAGGCCTACTTGGCGCTCCCTTGCCGCTGGCGTATTGTAATCACCTAACAGGGCATACATGTTTAGCGAAGGTTTATTTAATTTACTCGCTCGGGCAATTAAGGCGTCTGCCAATTGCTCACCGACTTCTTGGTTATTCGGCGATAAACAACCAATGACCTTACTTGATAACGACTTTGGTAAGGTTTTTTGCTGTGCTCGGCTAAATTTATTTAACAACAGAAATACTTTGATGTTGGTACCTGCAAGTTGCTCAAGCATATATGGCAACATTTCTTTTTCGTTCACCAAAATTAGATAATCAGGTTTACTGGCAATAGCATCTGTAACTAGCTGCTTCATTAAAATATGATTTCTATCAGCGTGCAGTGATGTCAGCTGTACATTTAAGTCTTCTGCTGCAGCCATCATAAAACGGTTTACATTTGGCCAAAAATCCCCTGAATCATTGGTCGATTCTGAGCCTGGATTAATAAAAACCACTTTCATTTTTGCATTGGCAAATACGCTAAATGCAGAGCTAAAGAGAATAAAAATAAACAATAAGCGCACTAAAATTTTCATTTTCACACAACACTTTTCTACTGCTAGATGGCTGCCAGTATATAACGTGAACAAAAATAAAGCTGTAAGTTCTCAACAACTCAGAGCAGCTAGCCGATGTAACTTATTTCTCAACTATAGTCATTTAATTTGCCATTACCAAAGAGCAGAACGATGCATTTATATCACCTCTTTCACAGTTCAATAAAAAAGGCTGAACCTAAGTTCAGCCTTTTGATAGTTAATTTGCTTAAAGCTTATTTTTCAAAATACAGCTTTTCACGTTTTTTCTTACCTACTTCATTCATCGTTGCAGTATCGAATAAACGACCGTTGATCATAGTGTGCGTTACTTTATCGGTATCGCGAATATTTTCTAACGGGTTGCCATCAATCACCATTAGGTCAGCAAGTTTGCCCACCTCAAGTGAACCAATGTGTTTATCTAAACCAAAGTGCGTAGCAGGGTCAATTGTTGCAGTGCGGATCACCTCAAGTGGTGCCATGCCGCCTTGCGCGAACATCCACATTTCCCAATGCGCAGCTAAGCCTTCACGTTGACCGTGTGCACCAATATTCACTAACACACCTAAGTCTTGTAGCTCTTTCGAAACACGCGCGTTATTTACATGGTTATAGTGATGATCTGGCGCTTTCACACGACGCATTGAGCGTGGTAACAACTTATTCTTTGGTACATATTTAGAAAGAATGGGATGCGCCCATACATCAGTTTTGTCATACCAGTAGTTTTCACCCCAAATACCACCGTAAGCAACGCCTAATGTTGGTGTATAACCTACCTTAGTTTGGCTCCATAACTGCTTAATATCATCATAAATATTTGCCACTGGGATTGAGTGCTCTACCCCTGTGTGTCCATCAACAACCATGGTTAGGTTGTGCTGAAGTAATGAACCACCTTCTGGCACCACCATCATGCCTAGTTCACGTGCAGCTTGCACAACTTGTTGACGCTGATTTCGGCGCGGTTGGTTATATGATTTAACACTAATAGCGCCGACCTTTTGCAGGCGCTCAATGTGGAATTTAGCATCGTCAAGGCTATCAACATGGCTGGTGTAACCCGGCATGTTGGCACCATATAAAATGGTACCCGTTGAGAAGATACGCGGTGCCACAATTTTACCTGCTTTTTGCATTTCACTCGCGGCAAACACTTCGGTTGTGTCGTTTGATGGGTCATGAATTGTTGTAACACCAAACGCAAGGCCTGCTAAGTTTTCCCAGTTTTGCTGTGGGATAATTTCATTTGAACCTTGTGAGCCGTGGGCGTGTGCATCAACTAAACCAGGCATAATGGTTTTGCCATTCATCTCAATAATTAATGCATCACTTGGCACCGTTACATCCCCCACAGTACCAACTGCTTTAATGTGTTTACCGTCGGTAACGATAACGCCATTTTCAATGACTTCATCGCCTTTCATGGTAATGATGCGTGCGCCAGTCAGTGCAATTACACCTTTTGGTGCGTCCATTTTTTGCTTAAAGCCGATATTTTGGCCGTTTTCAACTTTAAACGACTTTGTCTCATCTTTAGCAATATCAAACACACCGTTTAAGTCTGCATGATAAAGTTCAGGACCAAGCGACCAATAAAGCTTATCTGCTGCGGTGTTCCAGCTAATGTTTTCACCAGCACGTACTGATAACTGCTCAATTGGGAACTGGCTGTCTTTTGGACCAATATTGATGGTTTTACCGCGCTCAACAAAAGGCGTTACAAATACTTTAAAGCGCTCTGCAAAGGCCAAGTATTTACCATCTGGTGATACACGGAATTCAGTCGCATGTTTAGACTCGTAAAGTTTACGCTCTTTTTTAGTTTCTAGCTCTACCACTGAAAGTGAAGGTGTAGGCCATGCTTGCATCACATAAATACGGTCGTTCTTAGCACCAAATTGTGGTTGAATACCATTTTTAGTAATGAACTCTTCCTTACCACCTTTACTGCTAACCGCATAAATACCAGGCTCTACAGAATAACTTGGATCTAAGATAGAACCGCCTGTAATTTTACGATATACCACTGTCTCGCCATTTGGGCTAAACGTTGGCTCAACATATTTACCTTTGGTTTCAACAACCTCTTTACCGCGACCAGAACGCGTTGAAACAACGCGAATAGTACCTTGTTCGCTATCGTCCCACGTTGCATACACGATTCGCTTACCATCACGAGAGAATGATGGGAAGAATTCAAAATGATCGTTTTGTTTGGTTAAACGTCTTACTTGGCCAGACTCTAAATCACGCTTATAAATATGGCCCATCGCTTCAAAAATCGCAGTCTCACCATCAGGCGAAACCTGTACATTGCGAAGCATTTTTACGTCAAATTCTTTGGTATCAAGATTTTGTGCAACACGAAGTGCTGTTTGTAGTTTTTTGCTAGTTTCTACTTCAAATGGAATGTCGCTTACTTTTTTGCTTTCAACATCCAGCTTATGAATTTTACCACCCGCCCAGAAGATCAGCTCTTCGTTATCTGGCGTCCATGCAATCGAGGTGTAAACACCATGAATTGCCCATGTTTCTTGCATATCACGCTCAAGCGCACCATACAGTTTGGTATGCTCACCCGTTGCAAAGTCATATACATAAAGGCTTGATTGGAAATCATCACGCTTAACATACGCTAGCTTTTTACCATCTGGTGATGGTGTTGGGCGAATTGCACCACCCATGCCTTCAATAATGGTTTCAATTTCACCTGTTTCGCGATCGTAGCGTTTAATTTTATAAATGCCGGCAACAGAATCTTTTGAATAGTGAAATGTTTTACCTGGTGTCGCATCTTGCGAAAAATAAACATAACGGCCATCTGGTGAAAATGCTGGTTCACCAAGATCTTTCTGGTCGTTAGCGCGCTTAGTGAGCTGCACACCCTTACCACCGGCTTTGTGATAAAGCCAAACTTCGCCAGCACCAAGAGAACGTGTACCCGTAAAATGTTTACGCGCAGCGATAAAGTCACCGTCTGGGCTCCACACTGGACTGTTTAATAAACGGAATGTTTCGTTGGTTACCGCAACTTGCTCTGAACCATCAATATTCATAACCCAAATATTGTCACCACCACCTTGGTCTGAGGTAAACGCGATTTTTTTACCATCAGGACTAAAACGTGGTTGCATTTGCCATGGAATATCTGACGTTAGCTTGGTTGCCTTACCGCCTGAAATTGGCATTGTGTAAATATCACCAAGTAGGTCGAATGCTAAAGTTTTGCCATCTGGGCTGATATCTACATTCATCCAAGTACCTTGCTGTACTTTGATGTTTGCATCTAAAAATTCACCTTGTGGCGCTTCAACTTGCCACTCTTTTTTCTCTTCTTTTTTTGCTTCTTCAGCGCTTACATGCGAACACAGCGCCAAGCCCACTGCCATCGCAAGTGAGGTTTTTAAAATTTGTTTCATCTGGGAGTCTTCTTGTTGTCACGTTTATTCTGTAATGAATTGAAACAAAATAGCGGTTAATTAGCTAGTTTGCGTGAGTTAAAACCACTTAAAAATTCGATTAAAAAACTATCAACAACCAAATTGGAAATATTTTGCAACAAGTTCGCTCGCAAAATGCTTAAACATTCAACAGTTTTATGATTATCTTGTACTGAAAAATTATATTTAGGGACTAAAAATGAAAACGATACTAAACCTAGCCATTACAGCGGCAATTGCAGCAAGTTCAATCACCGCAGTGCACGCAACCACATTACAAGAAGCTGTAAAAAGCGAAGTGCGCAGCGATAAAAATAAATCTCGTGACGAATTCCGTAACCCACAACAAACCCTTAACTTTTTCGGTTTAACTGAAGATATGACAGTGGTTGAGATCTGGCCTGGAGGCGGCTGGTATACAGAAGTTATCTCGCCTATCGTGGCTGAAAAAGGTAAGTTTGTTGCGGCGCACTTCCCATCAGGTACCGATGTTGGTTACTTCAATAAGCACTTACCTAAGTATCAAGCAAAAATAAAAAATACGCCTGCGCTGAGCAAAACTGAAATAACCGAATTCCACCCTAAATTCAGCCCAGAAATGGCCCCAGCAGGCAGTGCCGATATGGTGCTAACATTCCGTAACTTGCATAATTTTTATATGACAAGTGATGAAATGATGCAAACAACATTAGATTCTGCATTTAAAGCGCTTAAACCTGGTGGTGTGCTAGGTGTGGTCGATCATAAATTACCTGAAAACCTCGATGCTGAAGCGTTTCGTCAGTCAGGTTATATCAAACAAAGTGTGGTTGAAGCTGCCGCTAAAAAAGCAGGCTTTAAGTTAGTTGCAAGTTCAGGTGTTAATGCCAACCCACTTGACCAAGCTCAATATGAGAAAGGCGTTTGGACATTACCACCGACTCTGGCACTCGGCGATAAAGATAAGGCAAAATACTTAGCCATTGGTGAAAGTAACCGCTTTACGCTTAAATTTGTTAAGCCAACCTTGTAATTTACCTCTCGTATATCTAACGAAATAATTGCACATCTCATATAACAAGCACTTAATACTAAGTGCTTGTTTGCTTTTCTTTTCGCAATTAATTGTGTTTTGTCATTTAATCTAACTATAAATAAAGGTTAAAATATCCGCCGTTTTAACAACCAAACATGAAAAAGTACTCAGCTTTATTAGTGAGTTTAATCAGCACAGGGAGTGGGGTTATTTAACGTAAATCATGTGACGTTGTTATCGATGTGAAAAAAGGAAATTAAATAAATGGCACTAACCACTGTAATTCTCGCTGCGGGCAAAGGCACTCGCATGCGTTCAAAACTACCAAAAGTTCTTCACCCTGTAGCCAATAAACCTATGGTGCAACACGTTATTGATAATGCATTATCGCTTGGCGCTAAAACCACTAATTTAGTATACGGCCACGGTGGTGAATTACTGCAAGAGCACCTAGCGCACAATGATGTGAACTGGGTATTACAAGCTGAGCAACTTGGTACAGGCCACGCGGTGGCACAGGCAAAAGAGCATATCGCAAATGACGATACCGTATTAATTCTTTATGGCGACGTACCGCTTACCAAAAAATCAACACTTGAAGCACTTCTTGATGTAACACCAACTAAAGGTCTTGCAATTTTAACCGTCGATTTAGAAGACCCAACGGGTTATGGCCGTATTGAACGCAAAAACGGCAGTATTGTAGGTATTGTTGAACAAAAAGATGCATCACCTGAGCAACTCAAAATCACCGAAATCAATTCAGGCATTATGGCAGTTAATGGCGGTTTGTTACGTGATTGGTTAGGTCGTTTATCAAATAATAATGCGCAAGGTGAATACTACCTAACTGATATCGTGGCAATGGCGCACGCTGATGGCGTTGAAATTACTTCTGCACAACCAAGCGATTTAATGGAAGTAGAAGGTGCAAACAATCGCGTTCAACTAGCCGCATTAGAGCGCGCTTATCAAGCGTGGCAAGCTGAAGATTTAATGCTAAATGGTGCAAGTTTAGCTGACCCTGCCCGTATTGATGTGCGCGGTGAAGTAACTACAGGTCAAGACGTACAAATTGACGTTAACGTAGTATTTGAAGGCAAAGTAGTACTTGGCGACGATGTTGTTATTGGCCCGAACTGCGTGCTAAAAGACTGCGAAATTGGCGATGGTGTTGTGATCAAAGCTAACTCAATTGTTGAAGAAGCAAAAGTGGCAGCTAAATGTACGCTAGGCCCATTTGCGCGCCTTCGTCCAGGTGCGATTATGGAAGAAGATTCGCACATTGGTAACTTTGTAGAAATGAAAAAAACACGTTTAGGTAAAGGTTCTAAAGCTAACCATCTAACTTACCTGGGCGATACCGAAGTAGGCGAAAAAGTAAATATTGGCGCAGGCACTATTACCTGCAACTACGACGGTGTAAACAAATCTAAAACCATTATTGGTGATAACGCGTTTATTGGTTCAAACAGCTCGCTTGTGGCACCTGTTGAAATTGGTCAAACAGCCACTATTGGCGCTGGCTCAGTAGTGACAGCCAATGTTGCGGATCAACAGCTTGCTGTATCACGCGCCAAACAACGCAACATCGATGGTTGGCAGCGCCCTGTAAAGAAAGGCTAAGAGCAACAACATTAAAAAAAGCCGCTAATTTGCGGCTTTTTTTGTTTCTAAGGGTGTGGCTTTTACGATAGGTTTTGATTCGACAATTGCAGGGCACATTGCAACTTCTTTGGTATCCCCTTGCCCATTACTGATATAGCAATTTTCTAGTAATGAGCAGTAACACACCTCAACTTTTACTTTAAAGCGTTTTTTATCGAGTACTTGCCAAAATTTCTCGTTATATTTAGTTTTTTCAAATGCTAATAGATTAAGCGAGTCCCCCGGTGGCACCAGTGCGTTTTGCGCAAATGAAGTAGTGATCCAACCAAACTCTTTAAAGAAATTTACCTTTGGTGATTTTTTTTGTAGTTCTTGCAGCGCTGTTTCATAAGCACGAATATCAAAACAACATGCACTAATTAAATCATACACACTGTAATAACTTTTATCGTCATAGGTGTACTTTAAGTACTTAACAAGTGCCGGACCCGCACCAGAATTTTTCAAGGTAAAGGTAATTTCTTGACTACGCTGCTCTAAATTCGCATTGCCAGAGACAAACTGCATCCAAGGCCAAGTTGCAGCTTTTACCTGTTTTTCCGCAGCATTTGCTTGTAGAAATGTCGCATAAAAAGACGCTGCCGAAATAATAATAGCGCACAGCGCTAAGAATAAGTTGACCTTATCCTGAGAAAAATGGATTTTAGATTCTGCTTTTTCGCTCATTGTATCTTGTTGTTTTTATATACGCTTTAAGCACTATAAATAAATCACAAAGCAACTACAACATGGGTACATTGGTAATTGTTACTAGGTGTTCGTTGATAATCTTCAACAAACAATCTAACGGCCATAAAATAAGCGCTTGCGATCTGTTAAGTTTCGATTAAAATACCATAAATTTCGAAACGAAACTTATTGATAAAATGACGAAACGTAACACCCAACAAAGACGCCATAATATTTTGCAGCAAGTAAATGAACTTGGTGAAGTAAGCGTTGAACAGCTCGCTGAACAATTTGCAACATCAGAAGTTACGATTCGTAAAGATCTAACCGCGCTTGAGCAAAGTGGCCTGTTGCTGCGCCGCTATGGTGGTGCAATGGCATTACCGCAAGAGATCGTTGCAAATAGCGACGAAAAGCTCGATCCAATTCGCAAAATGCAAATAGCAAAAGCCGCAGCAGATCTCATTAAAGATCATAACCGCATTATTATTGATAGCGGTCGCACCACAGCGGCAATGATCCCTGAGCTTTCACACAAGCGTGGTTTAGTCGTTATGACCAACGCCATCAACGTAGCTAACCGATTGCTTTCATTGGAAAATGAGCCAACTTTATTAATGCCTGGCGGCACCTGGGATCCACACTCGGAATCTTTTCAGGGGCAAGTTGCCGAGCAAGTTGTGCGCTCATACGACTTCGATCAACTGTTTATTGGTGCCGATGGCATTGATATTGATAGAGGTACTACTACATTCAATGAATTGATCGGTTTGAGTCGCGTTATGGCTGATTCAGCAAGAGAAGTAATTGTGCTTGTTGAATCAAACAAGATTGGTAAGAAGATACCGAATTTAGAAATACCGTGGCAGCAAGTAAATTATTTAGTAACGGATGATGGCTTAGACGACAACACTAAGCAAGCAATTGAACAACATCAAGTTACTGTTATTTGCGCCAAGTAACGCATTTACAGGTTCCGACAACAAACCTGTAACCCATTTAACGCTCACATACCGTGCAATTTAAGGAGATTACTATGTGTGGCATTGTTGGCGCTGTGGCAGAACGCCCAGTAAACCGAATTTTAATTGAAGGCCTAAAACGCCTTGAATACCGTGGCTACGACTCAGCTGGTGTTGCATTAGGCAACAACGATAAAGCACTTAATACTGTTAAAGCAGTAGGTAAAGTTGCAAATCTCGATGCAGCACTTACGGCTGCGAATGTAAAAGGCACAACAGGTATCGCGCATACCCGCTGGGCAACTCATGGCAGCGTGACTGAAGCCAATGCTCACCCACATATTTCGAGCCAGCAGCTTGCACTTGTGCACAACGGTATTATTGAAAACCACGAAAAACTGCGAACTCAGCTGCGTGGCGATGGTTACGAGTTTTTATCGGATACCGATACAGAAGTAATGGTGCATAAAATCCACCAGCTTCGTCAAAGTCATGATTCGTTACTTGCGTCAGTGCAAGCGGCAGTTAAAGAATTTGAAGGTGCTTACGGCACAGTGGTTTTTGACAAAGAAAACCCAAATGAAATTGTTGTAGCACGTTCAGGCAGCCCACTTGTGATTGGCTTAGGTTTAGGTGAAAACTTTATTGCTTCAGACCAACTAGCATTACTACCTGTTACGCGCAGCTTTATCTTTTTAGAAGAAGGCGACGTTGCCCGCATTACTCGTGAAACTGTTGAAATTTACGACATCAATGGCAATGCTGTTGAGCGCGATGTAGTTGAATCTAATATCACTCAAGATGCCTCAGGCAAAGGCGAATACCGCCACTATATGCTAAAAGAAATCTACGAGCAGCCAGTAGCTGTTCGTAATACGCTAGAAGCGCGTATTGATGGCGATAAAGTTGCGGTTGACGCATTTGGCGATACAGCATCAGATATTTTCAAACAAGTGAAGCATGTGCAGATTATTGCCTGCGGTACCTCATACCACTCAGGTATGGTTGCACGCTATTGGTTAGAACAATATGCCGGTGTTAGTTGTAACGTTGAAATTGCCTCTGAATTCCGCTATCGCAAATCGTTTGTTCATGAAAACAGCTTACTCGTAACCATTTCACAATCAGGTGAAACAGCCGACACTTTAGCTGCCCTGCGTTTAGCTAAAGAGCAAGGTTATATGAGCTCAATGACGATTTGTAATGTGCCTGGCAGCTCGCTAGTGCGCGAATCAGATATTGCGTTTATGACTAAAGCAGGCGCTGAAATTGGCGTTGCATCAACCAAAGCATTTACTACTCAGCTTGTAGGTTTATTAATGTTAGTAGCTTCTATTGCCCAAGAAAAAGGCCTTGAGCATGCTGAAATTGTTAACGCTATTAAAACATTACCAAACAAGCTTGAAGAATCTCTTTCTCTTGCAGAAGGTATTGAAGACTTAGCTGAAGAGTTTGCTGATAAACAGCATGCGCTATTCTTAGGCCGTGGCGATCAATACCCAATCGCAATGGAAGGTGCACTGAAGCTGAAAGAAATCTCGTATATTCACGCAGAAGCTTACGCAGCAGGTGAGTTAAAGCATGGTCCATTGGCACTGATTGATGCTGATATGCCAATTATCGTTGTTGCACCAAACAACGAGCTACTGGAAAAGCTGAAATCAAACGTTGAAGAAGTACGTGCACGCGGCGGTATTATTTACGTATTCGCTGATAAAGCATCAGAGTTTGTCTCAGATGACACAATGCGTGTTATTAACGTCAATCAAGTTGACGATGTACTGGCGCCAATTGTGTACACCATTCCACTGCAATTACTGTCTTACTACGTAGCGGTAATTAAAGGTACCGATGTTGACCAACCGCGTAACCTCGCAAAATCAGTTACGGTTGAGTAAGCATTTATAAACTCCAAAAAAAGTGTAGATTCTGAATAAAGTTGGAAACGTCTAAATAAAGATGGAAACAAATAAATAAAGTTGGAAAGTAAAAGGGCTCAATGAGCCCTTTTACTTTGTATTGTCGTGTAAATAATATTAAATCTCACCCCCAACGCCTTTAAACTTATCAACAAAAGCAGCAATTTTCTGGAAAACGAGTTGCTTTAGAGTGCGATATTTTGGATTTAAAGGACTCAATTTTGGTAAAGCATCAGTGAGTGCAGTGCCATTTTCTGACGCAAATTCTCGTTTTAGAGAAAATGAAATATATCGCTTTGCAGCTTCTTCATTTAAAGACTCTGATTCAATAATCTCTTTTGCTTCTTTGATCTGCTCCGCTTGGGCGAATTTGAAGAAAGCATCGATAATGCTGGCTTTGTCATTGATCTCATCTAGGTTTGTTTGGTTTATAAAGTCAACCACTAAGCTCTCTTTCGCTCTATTGCCAAGGCTACCGCGGATCATACGACGAACTTCTTCAATCAACCCCTCTTTGCTCTTGTTCTTCTTATTGTGATCAAAAATCAGTTCAAGAATATAATCGAGGTTGATTTCTTGCGATTTAAGCAAGTCCACTTCAAAGACCACATCGTCCCAATCAACAGTGGAGTTATCCTTTTCTTCCCCTTGTTTCTGGCGGCGCAACCAGTCGCGAGTATCGTTGTAGGTAGAGCGATAATCTTGAATAGCACGCTCGCTTGGCATATCGATGGTTTGCATTGCCTCGATGTCAGCATCATCCAGATAGTATTTTGACTTGAACTCTTCAACAGCTTGTTCATCACTGGTATCTAAGCTTTGCAGTGCTTTCAAGCCAGCAAATTCATCGTAGTTTTGTAAAATATTTTCTGCTTTTAGATATTCACCAAACAGCTTGGCAAACTCTTTTTTATCTTGTTCTTTTTCAATATTTTCTGGGTTTGGAAAGCGTTCTTGCAGCTCTTTTACGATATCAACAAAACCTCGACGCGCTTGGCCAGTAGCAATATCGTTAAAGCCTTCCATATATTCTTTGTAGCTCTTCTCCAACACCACATTTTTGGTGTTTTTGTCACCAAACAAGGTGATGGCATCAATGGTTGCCTGTTCCAAATCACGGAAGGTAACAATATTGCCAAAGGTCTTCGTCGCATCATAAATGCGATTAGTGCGAGAAAACGCCTGCATCAAGCCGTGATAGCGCAAATTCTTATCAACAAACAAGGTATTGAGCGTAGGCGCATCAAAGCCCGTTAAAAACATCCCCACCACTATGAGCAGATCTATTTCTTGATTCTTCACGCGCTGGGCAAGATCACGGTAGTAGTTCTGGAAGCCATTACTGTCCACGCCATAGTTAGATTTAAACATGGCGTTGTAATCGTTAATCGCCGCGCTCAAAAACTCTTTCGCGCTGCTGTTCATCACACTAACTTCAAAGCTCTCATCTAAAATATCACCAATCGCGTCCTGCTCTTCATTGGCTGCAAATGAGAAGATAGTCGCAATACGCAGAGGCTTACTTGTGGGTCCATTCTCAGCCTCAGCCTGCAATGTTTTGAAGGTTTCATAATACGCTTTTGCTGCATCAACACTACTGACCGCAAACATGGCGTTAAACCCTTTGGCACCAGAATAGGCTCGATGTGTTTTCTGGTTAAAATGGTTCAGAATATACTGCGAGATTTCACGAATGCGCATTGGATGTAAGAACGCTTTCTTGTTCTCCGCCGCACTGAGCTTCTTTTCATCCTGCTCAGTCTCAATGCTCTTAAATTGCGGACGAACATCGTTATAGTCCACTTTGAACTTGAGTACTTTTTCATCACGAATGGCATCAGTGATCACATAAGTGTGCAACTGCTGGCCAAACACGCTGCCCGTGGTTTCAGCACCCAAGGCGTTTTCAGGGAAAATTGGCGTACCGGTAAAACCAAACTGGTAGTACTTTTTAAATTTCTTCTTCAGGTTTTTCTGAGCTTCACCGAACTGGCTTCGATGACACTCATCAAAAATAAAGACAACCTGCTTGTTGTAGATAGCTAAATCGCTTTCACTTTTGATTAAATTATTGAGCTTTTGGATTGTGGTGACGACAATCTTGTTATCGTCTTTATCCAGGTTGCTTTTTAGCCCAGCGGTACTGTCTGAACCGTTCACACTATCAGGTGAGAAGCGCTGATACTCTTTCATCGTCTGATAGTCGAGGTCTTTTCGGTCCACCACAAAAAAGACTTTATCGATACAGTCTAAATCGGTGGCCAAACGTGCCGCTTTAAAGCTAGTGAGTGTTTTTCCTGAACCTGTGGTGTGCCAAATGTATCCACCGCTCTCGGTGTTGCTCCAGTTCTTAGCGTTAAACGCGCTCTTTATCTTCCATAAAATGCGCTCAGTGGCCGCAATCTGGTAAGGGCGCATTACAAGTAAGGTATTGCTGACGTCAAACACAGAGTAACGCAAGATCACTTCAAGCAAGGTCTCTTTCTGGAAAAAAGTGGCGGTAAAGTCTTTTAAATCCTTGATCAGCGTATTGTCTGACTTTGCCCAGTTCATCGTAAAGTCGAAGCTGTTTTTGTCGCGCTTGGTGGTATTGGCAAAATAGCGTGTGTCGGTGCCATTAGAGATCACAAACAGCTGCAAGAACTTGTACAACGAGTTCTCTGCATTAAAGCTTTCTTTGCTGTAGCGATGTATTTGGTTAAACGCCTCACGGATTGCCACACCACGCTTTTTAAGTTCGATTTGCACCAAAGGCAAACCATTGACCAAAATCGTCACATCGTAACGGTTGGCATGGCTTCCCGTTTGTTCAAACTGCTTAATGACCTGCACTTTGTTACGAGCAATGGTCTTCTTGTCGAACAGGTAGATGTTTTCTATATGGCCATCATCAAAGACAAAATCGAAGATATAGTCACTGTGCACCTTGCGGGTTTTATCAAGAATATTGTCACTTGGGGTGTTTAGGTATTGCTCGCAAAAGCGAGCCCACTCGCCATCAGTGAACTGGACCTTATTGAGGGCTTGTAGCTGCTTGCGCACATTCGCCATCATGGCATCGGGTGTCGTTAGCGCAGGTAAATACTCATAACCCTGGTTGCTTAGGTCCTGAATCAGCTCACGTTCTAAATCACCCTCGCTCTGGTAGCCCTCAGCAATTTGGTCTTGGCGTGTATATTTATCTAAAACAATATAATTTTTAGACTCTGCGATTGCTTTGTATTCTGCCATATCTATTCCTAAGCCTGTGTCCCTTGTGGAGCGCGTACCCCTTTATAAATATTGTCTATCTCTTTCACTAGAAACTTAAAGACGCGCTTATGATCTTCTTCGACTTCGGCCACTTCATGGCCTGCGTGTTTTGCATGGTTATATAAATTAATAACCCGTGCATAGGGGTTTACTTGCCCCGTAGCCCTATTACCTCTAACACTGGGAAGCAGCTCACCCCACTCCTCGTACCCCAAAAACGTTGAGGTTTTTTCGAGTACATTTCGCAAAAAATTAAAGTGGTATTTGTGGATATCGCCTGAGTCTGCCGCTTTCATTAACTCATTCTTTAAATGCAAGTGATACGAGAAGGGCGAGTCATTTTCTTGCTCAATCAGGTCATGCTTGCCATCATCGAGCTTGCGCAAAACGAACTTGGGGGCTCGATTAAACTCGTTATGCAAAACATTATAAAAAAGCGGATTATGAGTGGTGATGATGAACTTAAGACCAGAAATAGCAAAATCACTCGACTTAATTAAACGAGCTAAATCAACAGCCAACTCTATTAAATGGTTGTCATCTAATGAGCTCACTGGGTCATCAATAAACACATATTGTAATTGGTTAAACTGGTCAGTTTCGCGGCCAGCATCTTCAGGTACATTTAAGATGCTAATCACTTGTTCGAGCAATGAATAAAAAACACTCCAAATAAAGTTACTTTCTTCACCCTTTGATATTTTAATTTTTCTATCCGGTTCGTCATCGCCACC
>NZ_JAPEHW010000090.1 GCF_028875915.1 Pseudoalteromonas sp. G4 | reverse complement strand
CAGAAACAAGGCGTAAAATTCGACATGTAGTTGTTCTACTTTAGAATTTTACAACGCAGTTTATGGGTCATTTCACTCGCTAGAATGATCAAATGATTAATAAAATTGGTATAAGGCATTTCAGTACACTAATTTATAGCACTTATCAGGAACAGCTTGTATGAGCTTCAATCACTTAGGTTTAACTAACGCATTATTAACGGCTATTACCGAGCAAGGTTATAAAGACCCCTCAGCCATTCAACGTGAAGCCATACCTGCTATTTTAGCGCGCAAAGATGTGATGGCCATTGCCCAAACAGGTACGGGTAAAACCGCAGGTTTTTCACTTCCGGTTCTACAGCTTTTAGCAGAAACACAGTCAACCCAAGCAAAAAAAATTCGTGCGCTTATTATCACACCAACGCGTGAACTTGCTGCCCAAGTTGCTACCAGCATTAATAATTATGCAGCGCACTTAGATGTGAGCTCGCTGGCAGTATTTGGTGGAGTACGAATAGAGCCACAAATTGCAGCACTTGAAAATGGCATAGACGTGCTTATCGCAACGCCAGGGCGGTTAATGGATTTATATCAGCAAGGCGCTGTCAGTTTTGAGCAGTTAACTCTTTTAGTGCTCGATGAAGCGGATCGCATGCTGGACTTAGGCTTTATTGATGATATCAAAAAAATCTCAACCCTATTGCCGGCAAAACGCCAAACACTAATGTTTTCTGCCACCTTTACAAACCAAATTAAAGCACTTGCAGAAACCATGCTGTTAAACCCAGTACTAATTGAAGTTGAAGCAGCAAACAGTACAGTAGAAAACATTACGCAGACGCTATATCACGTTGATAAGCATCAAAAAACAGATGTACTTATTCATTTACTTAAAAAGAAAATGTGGTCGCAAGTGTTGGTATTTAGTCGCACAAAACAAGGGGCTGAAGCGTTAGTTAACACATTAAAAAATGCTGGGATCTCAGCTGATTCTATCCATGCGAATCGCACACAGCATGCCCGCACAATCGCCCTTGCTGAGTTTAAAAATGAAACTGTAAATGTGCTTGTAGCAACAGATATTGCTGCGCGTGGTATTGATATTAATCAGCTGCCTTGTGTTGTCAATTTTGACCTACCTTATGTGGCTGAAGATTATGTTCACCGTATTGGCCGCACCGGTCGCGCGGGTAAAAAAGGGCAAGCTATCTCGCTTTTTAGCGACGACGAAGTTAAGCAATTAAACGCCATAGAGCGTTTGATTAATCGCAAATTTTCACGTGACGTTGTTGCTGGCTTTGTGCCTAGCAGACAACGTGCTGAGCAAATGTGGGGCGGCGCAAAAGATAACTCTCCAACTAAGAGCAAAAAAGGCAATAAGAAAGCGAGTAAACAGCAGTTTGAAGACGATGAATATGGCAATTTTGAGCCAATGCCAGAGGCCTCAAATAAAAAGAAATCAACCAAGCGCAAGCGTCGCTAATCCTAAATAAGCTGTTTGTATGAAAGAATGCAATAAAAAACCGAAGCTGGATGCTTCGGTTTCTTTTCGCTAAAAACTAACGTTATTTAGCCTTACTATTCGTCTTCAAGCTCGTCATCATAATCATCTTCAAAGTCATAATCATCATGCGATGGTTTAGCTTGGCGCACCGCAGGCTTGGCTAAAATCTCAATGTAAAATGAGGTTAAGTTGTCAAGCTGAGTTTTATCAATCATCTTATTGATTTGTGATAAATGCACAACTTCAGCTTCTGCTTCGGTGTTACCAAATTTACAATCAAAGTCCCAGTAGTCAGCACCTTGAGGCAATTTTTTATTGCGCTCACGCTTGATGTATTTTTTAACTTCATGCTTTACCGCATCAACTCGCCTTGCGATTTTGATTTTAGGATGCGTTAATTCGAATGTTTTTTTCATGGTTGCCTTCAAATAAGAAATACTCAAGTGTGCAATAAGCATGCTGAGTAAAAGAAGTGGATTTATAAGCCCGCATTTTTATGCGCTCATAAACTCAAATAATGGCGCTATTTTACGTTAAATTTAGCGCACTAGCATTAAATATTATTTATCCGGGCAACCATTGCTCCTTGCTATTTAAGCTAAACATGGAAAGTGGCTATCAAACTAGAACGCACCACTTCCCTTTACTATTATTATCTAAGTAAATTTGTCATATACCATTCATCATTTATAAACGCGAACAAACAATAACCACGTACCGACTGCTGTTTATTGGTTCTCACAACTGTTGTGTCGAATTTGTAGTTCACCTTTAACACTTGGGTTGTTTGCCACTTTTGAAAACTGTTTCTTACTGTTCGAGAGCGATGGTTTTCTGGGTTTTCTACCAACTCATAGTCTTCGATAAGAAAATTGTTAATACCCGCGTACCGTGACTTTGTATACTTGTCATTTTGTTTATCAACAAGACGTTTTATTGCCCCTTCTTTGCCTCGTATTTGTTCTGGGATAAGCTGCAAGAAAGCACCATAATTTTGATTTTTAACAATGTTCGCAGCGTCGAGACAATGCGATTTTTGCTGGTTGAAATCGGCCGTAAAAGCCGTAGAAGAATATAATACTGATAGGGTCCATAATGCGTATTTCATATATTATCCTTAATATTAAACGCTAAGATTTTGTGTGCTTAAAACCTAACAACTTCCAGTTGTACCCATTTAGTTTACAAGTTAAGTTTTACATTCCCAAGTCTTCAAAACATATTTTTAGCTATAAAATTCTATCGAGCAGCAACTTATTGATATTCGTCCAAATAAACACAAATGAAAAACAACCATTAAATTCAACAGCTTATGAAAATAAAGCAACCTATGAAATTATTACGCAACACCTAACCTAGGATAACAAGCGTGTTAATTAGTTGCCTTTTACTTGACGTAAATCAATAAGCAGTACGGATTATAAATATGCCTTTTGGGTTTATTAATTAACCAGAGCTAATAATTTAGTCATTTGAATTTAATCTTCCTACCATTCATCTTAAAAACAGCTTTTTAAACATTAATTTTATTACAATACGCTTTGGTTTTTAAATGAACGAGAAAATTTATGCTAAAAGGCTTAATGATTACGGTAATAAGTATTTTTTTAGTGGTCGCGGCTATTGTGTTAAGCAATGACTTTGATTACATCCAACATGGTGAGGCTAAGTTTGTTTATGACACAACAAGTGTTAATGAGGAAATGGCGCAGCAAATTCATCAGTTTCTATTAGATAAGAATATTTACCAAGGTAAAACTGGTGAATTATTCTTACTGAAACAAACAGATGCAGGAAAATGGTTAATAAAGTTTCCAGTATACCAAGGTGGTGATGTAGCGCCTCAGCTAATGCGTGATTTAGAAATGTTTGCAAAAGAATTACAAAACCATATTTTAAATGGCGCTTCACTTGAAGTTCATATTACCAATGCAGGTTATCAAGGTGTGCAGTATTTTGAGATCTAAATATTTTTACTGAGATATTATTCACACGTTCCCCCCTGAAAACGTGTAATCGTTCATATTTAAATAAAATTATTTAGCTCTCTACGCTAAACAGCCTTCGTTTTTTTGATCAGAAACCACGCTATCAGTGCTTGTTTAAATCTCTTTATCTTTTGTTGATTCCATCTTGCTGAGTTTTACAGTAAGCTGCTTTACGTTGTAACAAAATAAGAAATAGGAAAGAACTGTGAACAAACGAATTGAACCTGAATTATTTAGTAATGTGCCCGATTTAAACCAGGTTGAAAACACGACACAGTCTGCTCCGCAAACAAGTAACACCACCTCAGCACCAGAGCAAGATACTCTTCAATCAGCGGCACCAAAGCAAAGCAATATCACAACTTGGATTAGTTTTGCTGCAATTTTAGGGTTAGCTGCTGGCGGTTATTTTTTACATCAGCAAAATTTAAAAACACAGGCGCAGTTAGTGGCATCTGAACAGCGTATTGCTGAACTAGAAAGTGCACTTTCTGCAACGGGTGAAGAAATGGGTGAATCAGCTGGCGCAATCAAAGCAAAACTATCTGCATTGAGTAAGCGAACTGATGAACTATGGTCACAAATGGATAAGCTATGGGCGTCTGCTTGGCGTCGAAATCAGTCTGAAATCAAAAAGCTTGAAGAGTTAACTGCCAGCAACCAATCTAAACAAACAAAAGCTGTAGGTGATGCCAGTGCTAAAATCAGTGCCTTGTCACAAGCACAATCAGAACTTACGTTAAAGCTCTCTTATTTAGAAGAACAACAACAAGCAGCGAACACGCTTAAAACAAAGTTAGCGACACTAAATTCAAAACTGGATGAATTAAAAGCGCAATCACAAGGCCGCGATGCAAAACAAGTAGAAATTGGTGGCACCATTGCACAGCTTGAACTTACTCAAACAGCCCTTACTGAACAATTATCACGTTTAGAGAAAAAACTGACAACTGGTGGGCAAACGCTTTAATCCATCATTACGTCAAGAACCAAGCTCGCTCAGTATGCTTGATTTTAAAAACATAATGAGCAAAAAGGTTAGCAAACAAAGCTAACCTTTTTCATTTTGGAATATCACTACTGACTCTATTCCCATTCTTTTTTGGGGGTTGTGAAGTACTGAATGCGGTATTGCTGCCATTCTCAGGTATTTGAAATTCGTAAAACCATCTTCAAATGCTCTTGATAACTTGCAAGTATTTGTTGCCGTTCATCGTGAGTTTTTTGTTGTACACCATGAGCTATAAACGCCGGTAGAATTTCCCACCGCATAAAGCCAAATATATCTTGATATAATCCATCGATTTTATTTTGGTAATAATCCAACTCTTCTTTAGAGTCAGCGCCGCCTGTTGTTATTGAATACATGACTTTTTTAGGCTTAAGTATCGCATTGTGACCATAAGCAAAGCCGGACGTTAAAACACGGTCTATCCAACCCTTTAATATGCCAGGAAATGACCACCACCATAACGGAAATTGAAAAATTAGTAGATCCGATGAAACTAACTTTTCTTGCTCTTGACTAATGCTGTTTACAAAAGAATTACTTGAAAGTGCTAACCTTTGAGCCTTTGCCAATTGAAATAAATCTCCAGCAGGAAAATTAGTAGTATCTCCCCTCCCAGCCACAGGATTGAAGTTTTGACCATACAAATCTGAAACGTCAAATCTGATGTTTGCGTTTTTTAACACTCCTACTGCTGTATTGTGCAACGCAAAGTTGAAAGAATCTTGTTCAGGATGTGCAACAACGAGATAAATTTTCACAAAACCTCCTTAGAAAACTTAAAAAATGTGTTCATATTTTACTTATTTAAAAGTTCTTCTAAATATTTTCGTTGCACTTCGCCATATGCTTTCTCTGTCAACAAAAAAAGTTTTTCCGTAGTAGTGATATCGCCCTTACTTACCATTTTCAACCAGCGTTTAAACTCAGCTTCTTTAATATTTGCACTAAACGCTTCTAAAATAACGGGCCCTTTCTTGTACATAAGGTTATGAACATTCTTGTCACTTCTTTGAAATTGATATAGTGGCGAAAGTGTTGAAGATAATGACTCAAATTCCATCAAAAACTTATCTTTCATTTCTTTTCCAAAGATGTGTTCAATTGCCATTAATGCTGAGAACTCTGCAAACGATTCGTTCAACCAGTCTTGCCAATTGTCGGTTGCCGCTTTATTCCACCAAAAGTGGGCTACTTCATGAGCTAAAGTTTTTACAAATAAAGGCGATGTAGGATCTTCCGATTGAGTTAACACCGCAAACCCATCACGAGAATAAGAGGGACCTGATTTTCTTGGCACAAAAGCAAATTGCAACATTTTGCATTACCTTTGTTTGAGCCAAATGCATTTTGATATAAAGCTAATGTTTTGTTAACGACTCCCTCTAACTGCGCTTCAGTTTCTTTACTATTTTCAAAGAGAATGAATTGAACTTGTGAATCTGCAGCTTTAAACGTTTTTGTTGATAAACTTGGAGAAGTCATGAGAACAATGTCTATGTTTTCTCCGTTATTTTCTAATACAACTTGTTTATCTTTTTTATTCACGACTCCATTGCCAGCGAGTTGATGTGTTAATCCATCAAGCGACACACGGAATGGAAATTGACTATAAGAAAAATTAAGTGGAAACCAAGCTTTGTACAACCCTGTTTCAATATGTTGAGAAGACTCGAGATAATTAACACTTGCTATTGGAACGACATAATCAATGCTTAAAGTCGATTTAGAGCTGTTGCCTCTTAACGACTTTAAGGAAAGTGATAGCTTTCTTCCATCATCTATGTAGATGCTAGGGGAGGGAGAATCAACTTCAAATTTGAATTCAATGACTTCATCATTGAGTGTCACTTTGTTAATTACGGCGTCCCTATTCAAAATAAACCAGGCATCCTGTTTAGCCATGCTTTCAAGCGTTATTGCAGCCGACACTTGGAACTGATTAGTTTTGGTTAAGCTAACCGCCAACTCATAGTTACTGATCTTGATATGATTGTCATTATTAGCCCAAGAAAAACAAGACATAAACAACATCAAAAAGAATAACTGTGAGCAACCAAGTGATTTTATAAACTTACTAAAACACCCCATTTATTTACGTCTCTAATTGCTCGTATAAAAACATATTTTATTGCTGTCTAAATCTCTTACATAAGCTGAGTGCATGTTTGAACGAATTCTAGGCTCGCCCTCACTTGCCCCACCTAGTTCAATCGCTTTTTGATGTAAACGATTTACCTCAGCAACGGAATCAAGATGAAAGCCCAACATAGTGCCATTGCCATTAGTTGCCGCTTTCTCATCAAATGGCTCGGCAATGGCAAACATAAACTCTTCATTTCCCCATAAGGTCATTCGACCTTGGCCGTGTATTTTATTTAGCCCTAACCCATCGAATAATTGATCATAAAAAGCGACTGCATTTTCTTTATTGTTTGTGCCAAAGACGAAATAATTCATTTTCATATATGATTTCCTAGTTAATTAATTATTTAATTTTTATTGTTAGCGTTACTCATGATACTTACGAATTACGGCTATTTTGCCATCCTCTAATTCCAATATTTCCATGATCGTTTTTTCATATTCAATGGGTTGTTTGTTGTCAGGGTGAACAGCGTACAGCCACTTTTTGTAGCGAATAGCTACGGCAGAATTGTTAAAAGTAAATACATTAAGTAATTTTGCTTTAAATTGAGTATGGCTACCTAAGTAGTATTCCATCCCCTTCTTCATCGTTTTCTTTCCATCGGGATATCGGCCATCGTCTATTACCCAAGGAAGATAAGAGTGCCCCACATCATCTTTGAGCAAAGCCAAATAGTCATCTAAATCTTGCTCTGTAGCATTGGGCATTTGTGTGGCCACCATCTTTTCAAAATATTGGGTGGCAAAATTATTAAAATTCTTGCCTTCTACTGCCTCAACATTAATTGAAATGGCAATTAGCAAAAATAGCGTGATAAATCTCCTCGATTCTGTCCTTTTAGTTTAAAACTTAGGTATTTGTTGTTTTATCTATTAGCCTTCATTTTTTTCAATTAACATACAAAACGTAGAAAATTTTTGGTGAACTGAAGATAATATATATTAATTAACCTTAATACTTGATGTGTTAGGGTGTTCTTTGGGGTTATAAAGAAGTGCACTACGATCAATTATTTGGCCGTGCTTTATCAGCATGGTTATATTTCTCGTGTGCTTAATATTTTGCTCTGGCTTGCCATCAATAACCAAAATATCGGCGCGTTTGCCTTTTTCCAACGTACCCCAAATATCACTTTGTTGCACTAAAGCCGCTGCATTCATTGTAGCTGTTGTTATAGCTTGCAAAGGAGTCAGACCGGCATCGACCAGCAATTCCAACTCAAAATGCAGTGCGTCACCATAAAAAGTCGTGTCATCGGTTCCGGCTATTAACGGAATACCGGCATCATGCATTTCCTTTATGGTTGTTTGCAATTTTTTATGGAAATCTCGGCTGAAATTATTGTTTACATACTCTTGGTCAGCTTGGGCTTTTTGAACATCTTGTTGTATTTTATTAAACAGCCATGGTGGCATGGTATTTTTAATAAACTCGTTTTCCATAAACGCCTCCCCTCTTAGTACAGTATGAGGCACAGCTCCGCCTACCGAGCGAGTTGTGATGACCTGTGTTTTAAACCGTTGCATTAAGGATAAGGTGTTAGCACTGACTTCACGTGGTGTATGCGCAAAAGCAGTTATTCCTGTTGTGATATTGTGAAATGCGCCATTTAGTGCCCAGCCATCTAATATCACGGGCAGTTCCACACGTTTACCTTCACGAACTAGCGCTAAAACTTGGGCGCGATTAAGTTTCGCATATGCCTTAACAGCACTTGCGCCATTACGCTTTAAATAACTAACTAAACCCGGCGCTTGTGCTTCAGAAACCATACTTCTGCTGACTTCGGGCCATGCTGGGTCAACACTATCAATTAGGGGCCCCACATAGTGGATATTAGGGCCTATAATTTCGCCATTTTTAATGCCAGTTTGTATTTGTTTTAACTGAGGGAGTACACCGCCTAAATCAAAAACATTTGTGACACCCGCATATAAATAAGCATTTAACTTCCATTGATAACCCAATAAGTCGAAATCTTCACCTCCCCATGCTAAGTGAGTATGCATATCAGCCAACGCTGGCATTACTGTTTTACCTTCAACATCTATAATTTTAGCTTTTGTGGGTATGGACACCGATGTTCCTATGGCCTTAATCTTGCCTTCACTTATTAACACCATGCCATTTTCGATTACAGGCCCTCCATTTCCATCGATAATACGTGCGTTAACAATTGCAATATCTTCAAAAGCATTGGCATTGCTAATAAAAGCTGAAAATAACAAAAAGATGCCAAAGGTAAATTTAGTAATAGATCGGTACAATAAACTTTCTGAGGTTTTGGTTAAAATGTTCACAAGCGGCTCCTTGATTTTTTTATAAAATAGCACACTAATTTGTGAGCTTTACATATACAAAATGGCTCTTTTCGTGCAAAAATGGTCAAAAATTAATTCACAATGAATATGACCAAAATTGCTTTAAATGGTCCCCGCGTTGCAGTAGTTGCATATGATAGGTTATGCCAATTTGAATTTGGTATCGCTGTTGAAATATTTGGGTTGTCACGACCAGAGTTTGGCGGAGATTGGTACCAATTTGACATTGTTAGTGCTGAAGAAAGTGCAATTAGTGGATTAGGTGGTATTACTTACCAAATAGATAAAGGTTTAGAGGCTTTAGCCGAAGCCGATATTATCATTCTTCCTGGTTGGCGAGAACCTTACATCGATGTACCTTCAAATTTACTTAAAGCATTATTAAAAGCTTATAAAAATAAGGCACGTCTAGTCGCTATCTGCGGTGGCGCATATATTTTGGCGGCCACAGGATTGTTAAAAAACAAAAAAGCCACAACTCATTGGATGTTTTTAGAAAATTTTAAAAAAGAATACCCAGAAATTGATATCAGTGAAGCGCCACTATTTTGTGAAGAAGATAATTTGTATACTTCTGCAGGGAGTGCAGCCGGTATTGATTTATGCCTCCACATTGTGCAACAAGATTATGGCTTAACAAAGGCAAATGAAGTCGCAAAGCGATTGGTCGTCGCGCCATTACGCTCTGGCAATGCAACCCAAGATGTTGCACAACCTGTTTTACCACAAAATAAACATCAAAAGTTGCCAGATATTTTGAACCAAATTAAATCGAACCTTTTGTCACACCCCACAATTGAAGAAGCTGCTCAAAAAGCAAATCTCAGCCCTCGGACCTTTACGCGTCAATTCCAAAAAATAGTCGGTATGACTTATGGCGACTGGATCCGAGATCTAAAACTAGAACAAGCAAAATCAATGTTAAAAGAGACAGATCTTTCAATTGAGATAATTGCTGAAGCATGTGGTTATGCGAGCAGTAGTTCGCTGCGACGTTTGTTTCAAGAAAAACAACTTACAACTCCACTACAATACAGAAAAACTATAAAGGGACTGGAATGAATTAATTAATAATTGTTCCTTCCAGCTTTGAAAAAGTGTGATTACGCTCTTGAGTATAATAAATCCGAAATCGTTAAGATGCATAAATGCGTTATTTGAAAGCCCAATTGGTTTAATTCATCCAATTATAAAAAACTACACCAAAGTTTCGTTGAAATCTCTAAGTCTATCTAACGCATAGCTGTCTATTAAAAAATTAACTTCAGTACATAATGGTTTATGGGTTTAAGTTAATAATAGTGATTCAAACAATCTAATTTATTGCGTCTCTACTTCTGTATCAGCATAACCACTGCCAATTGCGCTAAAAGGCATATCCAATTCCAGTTCTTTTACTTGTAAGCCAATCCAGGCTGGGAAGGTATTACTATTTGGTCCTGGTACTAACGTGTATTCATTTGCCCACGGGTAGCGTTCGGCCGCGGCAATTACATCCGGGATTAATTTTTTAGCTTTTTCGCCTGTAATGGAAAGGATTTTTTCGGGCTTTGCGCCATACCAGTAACGATCAGGCGTTTGAGTTGTGTACTTTTTAAGAGCTGGTAAGCCACGCTTTACACGCCAACCCACCACTTCATATACGGTATATTCTTTCGCGTTTTCAGGTTTTATCGCAAGCCAAGTATGCACGGCAAACCAGCCTCGCCAACTGAAGGCATCAGCACCATAAATTTCAATAACCGCATCATTAACCAGCATTGGATTTGGTGCAATCCCAGCAGGCTCTCGGCTAGCTGTTCGCCAATTTGAATTACTACACCCAGCCAAAAGAGCGATAACAATAAATAATGAGATTAAACGTCGCATTGAATACCTCTTAGTTACTACTGTTTAATCATACGTTTAATAACATATATATGCCTATACATTTGCGCTTAATTAGCAGTTTTTAATGCTGTTTAACACTTGCGCTGCAGCTCCACATTTAAAAGCTAGTCTTATAAGCACAGTAAAATGTGCAAACAAAAGCAAGTTAGCACTTTTTAGCAAAACTAAAAAACACCGACACCATAATGAGGGCAGTATTCATACCTTTCAAAAACACTTTATCACCGATATTTTCCAAACATCACCTTATTTGACCAAACATCACAAAGGGCAGGTTCTCAGTGCCGATTCGCCTATTATTTAACTCAAGCAAAACGCTTTACTCAAACAAAACTGAATAGGAAACAAAGTATGAACACATCAAACGCAATCGAAATTTTAATGGCTGCTGGTTTAACAACTTTTGTAGTTGCAGGTTTAGTAACCGCTGGTATGACAACAGCAATCGTAACTGGTGCAGCAATTGGCAGCGCTTATTTATTAACTAAATAACCAATTAAAATTAAGAGATAATTCAAATGAACAATGCAAACACAGTCGATATATTAATGGTCGCATCACTTAGCACCTTTGTTATTGCTGGCTTAATTACTGCCGGTATGACAAGTGCAATTGTAACTGGCGCAGCTATTGGCGGCATTTATGTGCTAACAAAGTAACCTTTAGGACAGCCTATGAAGCAAACAATAAAACTGTTTTACCATTATAAAAAAACAATTTAAATAAGCCTTTCCAAAACACCTACGGAAAGGCTTTTTTGTGTCATGAGCCGAACAAACTTTTGAAGATAATAATGCATCATTTTTAATTTGACCTCAAATAATTTTAAATCAAACTAAATTTAAACTAAAATAAATTCAGAACCATCACAATATTCATTAAATTCAAATAAATTGAATTTACACCCCCGAAAACATAATTTGAGTTGAAATAATTATTATGAATTTATCATATGATAAAATTAATAAGCCCGTCTTTATACCTGCGATAATTAGCATCTTCACACTACTGCTCTTTGCATTTATTGCACCCGAAATCACATCAAATAGCTTTAATTATATTCAGGCTGAAATTACAGCCAATGGCAGTTGGTTTTATGTTTTAACTGTCGCAATCATTTTAGGATTCGTAATTTATTTGGGTGTGTCTAAATTTGGCGCAATAAAACTTGGCCCGGACCACTCAACGCCCGATTACTCAATGCCTACTTGGTTATCGATGTTATTTGCAGCCGGTATGGGTATTGGGTTGATGTTTTTTGGGGTTGCTGAACCTGTGATGCATTACTTGGCGCCACCAACAGCTGAAGTAAACTCCCTATCAGCAATAAAAGAAGCCATGAAGGTGACCTTCTTCCACTGGGGTCTTCATGCTTGGGCTATTTATGCCATTGTAGCGTTAATCTTAGCGTATTTTAGCTATCGCCATGGTTTGCCACTGACATTGCGCTCAGCACTGCATCCAATTATTGGTGATCGCATCTATGGCTGGCCAGGTCATTTAGTTGATATTTTTGCTGTTGTCGGCACTGTTTTTGGTGTGGCAACATCTTTGGGGTTAGGCGCATCTCAGGTCAATGCAGGCTTAAATTACTTATTCAGTATCGAAGTGAATGAATCCAATCAATTATTGATTATGCTCGGTATCACATTGCTTGCTTCTATTTCTGTGGCAACAGGTTTAGATAAAGGCATTAAATTTTTATCTGAACTTAATATGGGCCTCGCAATTTTGCTGATGTTACTGATTTTCATTGTTGGGCCAACTATTTTTTTGCTGCAAGCTTACATTCAAAATATTGGTAGTTATTTATCAGATATTGTGTCGAATACGTTCAACCTCTTTGCCTATGAAAAAAAGAGTTGGATTGGCGGTTGGACAATCTTTTATTGGGGTTGGTGGTTAGCTTGGGCACCATTTGTCGGCCTTTTTATTGCGAAAATTTCTAAGGGTCGCACAATCAGAGAATTTATCATCGGTGTGTTACTTGTACCGACCGCGTTTACCCTGCTTTGGATGACTATTTTTGGTAACTCTGCACTATACCAAATAACTGAAGTCGGATTTTCTCGCCTTGCTGAAATGGTTAATAGCAATGCGGCTGTCGGCTTATTTGTGTTTATTGAATCATTGCCATGGTCAACAGCACTTACGTCATTGTCTATTGTTATGATTGTGATCTTCTTCGTTACATCATGCGATTCAGGCGCCATGGTCATTGATATGCTTAGCTCAAATGGCAGCAGTAACACACCCGTTTGGCAAAGGCTGTTTTGGGCGATATGTGTTGGCAGTGTGGCTGCTGCGCTTACCATGGTGGGTGGGCTAGAAGCACTGCAAACAATGACCATTGCCAGTGCCTTACCATTTAGCCTTGTGCTACTAGCTGCATGTTATGGCCTAGCAAAAGCATTGCGTATTGAGTCTGCTAAACAAGTAAGCTTGTCATTAAGTTCAACATCTTCACAGATTCAAAATGAAAACGACAATTGGCAAGCGCGTCTTGATAATATTCTCTCTACTCCTGGCAAAGACAATGTCGATAGGTTCATAAAATCAACGGTGTTAAATGCGTTTAAAAAGATCCAAGAACAACTTGATGTGAGTGATATAGAAGCAAGTATTGCAAAAGGGGAGCATGGGTTAACACTCTCTGTAAAACATGGTGATGAACACGACTTTTGCTACAGAGTTCAGAAAAAACAACATTGCCAACCCGATTTTAGCAATGATGAACAAAGTAATACGTATTACCGGGCTGAAGTGCATTTAGCCGAGGGCGGACAAGATTACGACATTATGGGTTGGACAGAGCAAGCAGTTATTAATGATATAATCGACCAATATGAAAAACACCTTCACTTTTTACATCTATTAAGAGATTAGATTCGGTGATTAAAAAGGCCAGTGATACTGGCCTTTTTAATACCCGAGTTGTTACTTAATCAATTAGGCTTAACAACCATCTCCGTCATGCCAATAGTTTTATCCCTATTATTATCCAAACATCACCTTATTTGACCAAACATCACAAAGGGCAGGAATCGATTCATACTTCCCCTATTCTTTAACTCAAGCAACACGCTTTACTCACATTACACTGAATAGGAAAGAGATTATGAACACGTCAAACGCAATCGAAATTTTAATGGCTGCTGGTTTAACAACTTTTGTAGTTGCAGGTTTAGTAACCGCTGGTATGACAACAGCAATCGTAACTGGTGCAGCAATTGGCAGCGCTTATTTATTAACTAAATAACCAATTAAAATTAAGAGATAATTCAAATGAACAATGCAAACACAGTCGATATATTAATGGTCGCATCACTTAGCACCTTTGTTATTGCTGGCTTAATTACTGCCGGTATGACAAGTGCAATTGTAACTGGCGCAGCTATTGGCGGCATTTATATGCTAACAAAATAACCTTTAGGACAGCCTATGAAGCAAACAATAAAACTGTTTTACCATTATAAAAAACAATTAAAATAAGCCTTTCCAAAACACCTACGGAAAGGCTTTTTTGTTTAGTTGGCTGGCGCGTTAAATTCATTCATTATTGTGTTAATTAACTGCTGTGGCTTTAGCACATCATCTTGAAACGCTTTATTAGGAATTACCGGTAATCCTTCTTGTTTGCCACTTGGTCTTACTAAATAAAAACGAGGCGTTACGGCTTTTAATTGTGAATTTGGCAACGTCAAAAATTGAATGCCCCCAGTTTGCCATGAATATCCTGCAGACGCTTCACCTACAATTTCAGCAAAACCAAAATCCTGCATTGTGTTTGCAAATAAAATAGCCGATGAATAGGTATAACTTCCCACTACAACCGAGACTTTACCGCTAAATTTTAATGGCTCATCTTTTACTGGCTGCTCAAAACGATCAAATACTTTAGTAACAACTTCGCCTTCGATTTCGCCGTCATCCATATATTTTGCAATGATTTTTTTCGTATATTTGCTGGTATGTTGGTACGGTTTATTTGCGATGTACTTAACAATGCCTTGTTTCCACATATCGTCATCGCCACCACCGTTATTGCGGATAT
>NZ_JAPEHW010000008.1 GCF_028875915.1 Pseudoalteromonas sp. G4 | reverse complement strand
TAACTTCCATTTCAGCTTCAGCAGCTGACTTTTCTTCCGCCATAACGTTGTGAGCAAAACCCGCAGAGAGTGCTACCGCGATGGTTGAAGACAACACACTTCGTTTAAATGTTCTGTTGGACACAGTCTTCCCCTATTAGTGTTTAGTTCTATCAGAAATTACTTCTGAGAAACCTTATTGTTGTGATTACTTACATACTTACTTGTTATTTTTTGACAGCGTTGTCAAAAAATAACAAAAAAATAACGGGTCGTAAGTAGGGAGTAACATGTGCGTTTTACCACTTAATAAACGCAGTGCTAAACTCTGTAACTGCCCAGTTTAGCTGGTACTCGTAAGCTTACTCACCTGGTTCAAAATGATAATGTGTTACATTGACCTGTTAGAAAGTAACAAATAAAAATCTTGAACTTGTTACTTTTTAACATTAACATGACCACAAAAGCAACACTTTGATAACAAGTTTGTTTGAAAATCATCTAGATTGAATAGAATTGTATTAGTTTGGTGTTTTGCTGTTAGCAATTTGGTAACAAGTTTTCATGAATGAAGTCGTTAAAGGTTCGGGAAACCCTAATTCCTTAGAAAAAAATGGTTGGCATATATTACGTGAGGAAGTGAGTTTTCCTGTGGCGGTGTTATCACAATCGGCCATTAATAATAACGCAAAGTGGATGAGCGATTTTTGTGAAAAGGCCGAAGTAAACTTAGCCCCTCACGGTAAAACCACTATGGCTCCCGAGCTTTTTAAAATGCAGCTTGAACACGGTGCCTGGGGTATTACCCTTGCTACTGTTGCACAAGTTCTTAACGCAGCTAACCACGGTGTAACGCGAATAATCTTGGCGAATCAGCTGGTGGGCAAGTATCACTTTGAGCAAATTGCGGAATTACTTGAAAGCACCGATGTAGAGTTTTATTGCTTTGTTGATTCGGTGGAAAACGCCAAGCAAATAGGCGCATTTTTTGATGCGCGAAAAGTATCAATTAACATTCTTTTAGAAATTGGTGCGCAGGGCGGTCGCTGTGGTTGGCGTGATGTCAATAATGCAGAGGCATTTTTAGCTGCATGTAAACAGCATCCAAGTTTGAAACTTGCAGGAATTGGTTTTTATGAAGGGGTGATAGGTGGTAGTAATGCGCTTGAAAAAGTGACCAATTTTGTTGAAGAAATCTATCAATTAGCAAATACACTAAAACAACAAAATGCGTTTGATGTAACTAAACCCATTATTACTGGTGCGGGTTCTGCCTGGTATGACATCGTAGCAAATACATTAGGCAAGCATAATCATCAACATAACTTTAATTTGGTTATTCGCCCGGGCTGTTACCTTATTCATGACACGGGCATTTATCAAGACGCACAAAATGCCGTGATGGCACGCAGCCAATTAGCATGCGATGTAACAGGCGATTTAGCATCGAGCCTAACGGTGTGGGCGTATGTTGTTTCGCGTCCCGAAGCAGGATTTGCCATTGTTGGTTTAGGTAAGCGCGATGTAGCGTTTGATGCTGGCCTACCCAAAGCAGAGCTAATCTATCATGTTGATTCTCAAACATTACAAGCGGCTGATGCATTAATTGAAACGGTTAAAATTATGGATCAGCATGTGATGCTAACCTTGCCTGAAAATTGCGCGCTTAACGTGGGCGATATGGTATGCTTTTCGACGTCTCACCCGTGTTTAACCTTTGATAAATGGCGTCAAGTTGCCATCGCCGATGACGATTGGGTTATTCGAAAAACTATTTCCACCTTTTTTTAGCAAGGAAGCAGTAACAGATGGATATTATTAACAAAATTAAAGAAGGGCTAGGGCACTTTAGCCCTGCAGAAGACAAGGTTGCACATCTTATTCTGAGTGATCTTGAGTTTGCAGCCACGGCTTCAATTAATGAATTGGCCGATAAAGCCAATGTGAGTCACGCCAGTATTACGCGCCTTGCCAAAAGCTTAGGATGTGAAAATGTACGTGACCTTAAATTCCAACTTACCCAATCCGCAGCGATCGGTGAGCGTTTTACAAATGCGGACGTGATTGAAAAAAAAGATATCTTTCATGTGTATTCATCGATACAAGAAATCTTGGCGCTAAATGTAGGTCTTATTAAAGAAGATGAAGTAAATGCAGCAGCTGAGCTTATCAGCAATACACGTCACTGCCTGATTTTTGGTGTCGGTGGCGGCAGCAGTATGCTGGCGATGGAATGTCAAAACCGTTTGTTTCGTTTAGATGTGTTATGCAATGCACACTCCGACCCCATGATGATGCGTATGACGGCATCAACAATCAATAAAAATGATGTGGTGTTGTGTTTATCGTTAAGTGGCGTATCGCCAGATGTGATTGATGCCGCGCGTATCGCAAAAGAATATGGCGCAAGCATTATTGCTATTTGCCCAGAAGGTGAACTTGCCGAACTCGCGGATGTGCATTTACCTATAAAAACGCAAGAATCCGATTACATTTTTAAGCCAAGTGCTGCGCGCTATGCAATGATGGCGGCGATTGATATTTTATCAAGCGAAGTGGCGACTAAAAATCAGCGCCGCTCAAAAGAAAAATTACGTCGTTTAAAAATTCAATTAGATCAGCATCGTAACCAAAAGAGCGACGCACCACCGGCTGACACTCGCTTCCCGCTCGGTGATTAAAGATGAGTGATAACAACCTTAATATCACTGTTATTCGTAATGCGACTGTTTACACGGGCGAGCTAAATGAATGGTTTGTTGGCGATGTTGCTATAGCTGGTGAGCGCATTATTGCGCTAGGTGATTGTTCACACTTTTACTCAGAGCAAGTCATTGATGCAACGGGGTTAACATTAGCTCCAGGGTTTATCGACGTGCACACTCATGACGATTTTGAAGTGATCCGTAACCCGCATATGCTGTGCAAAGTAAGCCAAGGTGTAACTACGGTAATTGCAGGCAATTGTGGTATTAGTAGTGTGCCTTGTGTTACAGATATTGAACCTGTTGATCCTATTAATTTATTGGGTCAAAAAGCAGATTTCAAATACACCAATTTAGCTGATTTTAGAAATGCCTTTGAAAGGGTAAAGCCAAGCGTTAATCTTGCTCAGTTAATTGGTCATACTAGCCTTCGCGCGCAAGTGATGAGTGATTTGAGCAAACCAGCCTCAGAAGATGAAATTACCCAAATGCAGTCGTTACTGCGTACTCAAATGGAACAAGGCGCATTAGGGTTAAGCACTGGCCTTGCTTATCCAAATGCTAAAGCATCAAGCAGTAATGAAGTAAACAGGCTAGCAGCACAAGTAACACCTTTTGAAGGCGTTTATACCACCCATTTACGCACGGAGTTTCAAGGCATTATTGATGCAATGGATGAGGCGTTTGCAACAGCGAAACAAGCAAACCTGCCGCTGGTTATTTCTCATTTAAAATGCGCTGGCGTTGATAACTGGGGCCGTGCAGCAGAAGTTTTAGCGCATTTAGAAGATAAACGAAAATCACAACCAGTTTGCTGTGACTGTTACCCATACGCTGCAAGTTCAAGCACACTCGATTTAAATCAAGTAACAGATAGTACTGAAATTTATATTACGTGGTCTGAAACCCATCCTGAAATGGCAAAGCGCACACTGGCTGATATTGCAAAGGCTTGGCAATTACCCTTAATGGAAGCTGCTAAAAAACTAATGCCAGCAGGTGCGGTTTACCACTGCATGTTAGAAGACGATGTAAAACAGTTTTTAAGTTTTGAAAATAGCATGATTGGCTCGGATGGCTTACCGTGTGATCCGCATCCTCATCCAAGATTGTGGGGCACGTTTCCAAGAGTATTAGGGCATTACGCAAGAGAGCAGCAAACGCTTTCATTGGCATTGGCTATCTACAAAATGACAGCGCTGCCATCATCAAAGTTTAAGCTCAATAAACGCGGCAAAATTGCCAAAGGTTATTTCGCAGATTTAGTGCTATTTGATGCTAACACCATAACAGACAATGCAACCTTTGATAGCCCTATTGCGCAATCGGTAGGTATTAAACATGTATGGGTTAATGGTGAAAACAGCTTTGTTGAGGGTCTTGATGAACTGAGCATTACGCAATATGGCAGAGCCGGGCGATTTTTATCACGCACTTAAAATTAGCGCGTACTAAATAAGAATTTTGAAATGTTGAGAGAAAGTTCTCAACGCAGCATTTAAAAGAGGAAATTATGACAATTAGACGTATTGGCGCAGAAGGCGGCACAGGTACAGGTGGCCAACATTTACCTTTTTCCCGCGCAGTAGAAGCGGGTGGTTGGTTAAAGGTTTCAGGGCAAACCCCGATGCGCGATGGCGAAGTTGTTGAAGGCGGCATTATTGAGCAATCGCGTCTTGCCATACAAAACTGTATCGACATTATGACTGAAGCAGGGTACGGCCTTGAAACAGTAACACATGTGTCGGTGGTATTAACTGACTCTCGTTATTTTCAGTCATTTAATAAAGTGTTTGCAGAAGTATTTGGTGAGCACCCGCCTGCGCGCATTTGCATGGTGGCTGACCTGGTTGTTGACTGTAAAGTAGAAGTTGATGTGACCTGCTACAAAGGTCAATAAGGGAACTAAAACCTCAAAAGAATAATAAAAAATAGGGGCACTTATGACATCACAACAAATGACGTTTTTGGCTGCATTTTTTGCCTATTTGCTTGCCATGATTGCAATTAGTTGGTTTGTTTCTCGCTGGCAAAAATCCGGTAGTGACTTTTTGTTAGCAGGGCGAAAAGTGCCTTTATTTCTCACACTCGGTACCACGGTTGCAACTATGGTCGGCACCGGCTCTTCGATGGGGGCTGTGGGTTTTGCCTATCAAAATGCGTGGGCGGGTGCGCTTTATGGCATAGGTGGTGCAGTGGGAATACTGTTATTGGCGTGGGTATTCGCACCTGTTCGCAAACAACAATTTGCCACCATGAGTGAAGAGCTTGCGAGCTATGTTGGCAATAACGCGCTTGTAAAAAAAATACTCGCTGTGATTATTTATGCCGCAAGTATTGGCTGGTTAGGTGCGCATTTAATTGGCGGTGGCATGTATTTAGCCTGGCTTACGGGCATAGATGATACCACTGCAAAGCTAATTATCGGCATTGGCCTTGCTATTTATGTCACTCTAGGGGGCTATTCTGCAGTGGTGTGGACCGATGCCATTCAAGCGGTGATTCTATTTGTAGGCTTTTTATTAATGGCCTATTTTGCGATTGATTCTGTCGGTGGTTGGCAAGCGATTCAAAATAACCAACTGGTTAACGGTAGTGGTTTTTTGTCTTATCAGAATATCGGCCTTATTCCCGCAATCTCTATGTCATTTGCAGTATTAGTTGGGGTAATGGCCACCCCTTCATTTCGCCAGCGCATCTATTCAGGTGACAATGTAAGCAGTATTCGCAAATCGTTTGTTATGTCGGGCGTACTTTATCTAGGGTTTTCTTTAGTACCAGCACTTATCGGTATTTGTGCTTATTTGATTAAGGGTGATTTGGAGAATCCCGCGTATGCTTTTCCGTATATTGCACTTAATACTCTGCCACTCTTAATGGGCGGGCTTATTTTATTAGCGGGCATATCGGCGACTCTTTCAAGCGCAAGCTCCGATGCTATAGCAGGGGTGAGTGTATTTGTCAGTGATATTTATGCTTGGCTTTTCAAAAAATCACTGACCAAGCAACCTCTAACAGATAAACAGCAACTTGTATTGTCACGTTTCGCTATGATTTTAACCGTGACCATCGCACTGTTATTTGCCCTTTTATCAAATAATATCATTACCTATATCACTAAAATGATCTCGCTCGCACTATGCGGTTTGTTTGTGATGGGGTTACTTGGTCGTTTTTGGCAAAAGCTTACATGGCAAGGCAGTATTGCAATTTTAGTGGCGAGTACATTAACGGCAGCACTGATAGGTTTTAACCCCACGTGGCTCGCATTTTTTGGTAACCCTTCAATACCGGCGGTAATCAGCGGTGCGTTTTTTGGCATTGTTGTAAGCCTAGTTACACAAGTAAAAACGCCATCAAAAATAGTGCAGAAAAATACAGTGGAGTTAATGTGATGCTGCAACCATTTAATTCTATTGTGTTTTTAGGCGAATGTATGATTGAGCATCGCGCTGATGGCGATGTGTTTTTTGGTGGCGATAGCTTTAATACTGCCTATTACCTGAGTCAACTAATTGCTTCTCAAAGTGAAAAACCTATTCAAATTTATTACGCAACGGCAATAGGGCAAGATAGCCAAAGTGAAATGCTAAAAGCGTTAATGACACAATCTGGAATGCTGCTCAATTTTATTGAGCGCCACCCAACCAAAACATTAGGGCAATACTGGGTTGATGTTAGTGATAGCGGCGAGCGCTCTTTTCGTTTTGATAGGCAAAATAGTGCGGCTAGGGATTATTTTTCTTTGTCACACAAACTACTTACTGCACTTGAAACAAAACAAGTGGATGCCATTTATCTGTCGGGTATAAGCCTCGCCATTTTAGATGAAAAGCAACGAGCTTTGCTTATAAATGCACTTCACCAATTTAAAGCGAAGGGTGGCATTATCTATTTTGATAATAACTATCGCCCAGCGCTTTGGCAGTCGATATCGCCCATTCATGATTATTTTTCGTTAATGGCACTTGCCGACATTGCATTTTTAACCAATGAAGATGAATATGCCGTTTATGGCACGCAGTCGGTGAGCGATATAATTGACTTACACTTCAAAGGAAAGAGTTCTAGACAAACCCTTGTTATTAGGCAAGGTGCAGGGCCCTGTGTGATTCAAGAAGTTGGCAAAGACGCATTGCTTTATGTGGCAGCGCAGCAGCTTACCCAAAAGCAAGTTGTCGATACCTGCGCCGCGGGCGATTCGTTTGCCGCAGGTTTTTTAGCGGCAATGTTATTTGGACGTGATACACAAAGTGCCGCACATTTTGCGCATAAGGTAGCTGCTTCGGTGATTCAGCAGCATGGTGCGCTTATCCCAACTCATTTTCTTCCCAAACTTTCGAACCAGGAGTGTTTAGGTGTCGATACATTTTATTAATAAAGCATGTGTATTTTCAAAGCTGTGTAGTTTATTGCTGTTTAGCTCATTACTTTTTGCCGAAACCAGCTTAATGCCACAACCACAATCATTTGAGAGGCAAACAGGTGAACTGCACTTACCTAGTCAAATTGAATTCTCATTTGAAGGATTTAGTGACAAGCGAAAAGAATTTCAAGCAAAGCGTTTAGAGTTGCACTTAACACGTATAGCAAAGTATAAAATCACCTTAATAGACTTAGCTAATAACAAAAAACAAACGCCAGATAAGGCAACCCTTAAAGTAATTGTGCGCGACAAGGAAAGCGATTTATTGGTGCCACAGCTTAATAACGACGAAAGTTATCAATTAGTGATTAACCAAAATGGCATCACACTAAACGCCAATACCGTTTTTGGCGCGCAGCATGGTTTAACAACGCTCACACAACTTGCGGCAAACCATTTTGACAATCAACTGATATTACCTCATGCAACGATTACTGATTCGCCACGTTTTGCTTGGCGTGGGTTATTAATTGATAGTGCGAGGCATTTTTTATCAACTGACACAATTAAACGTCAGCTAAACACCATGGCTTCGGCCAAATTAAATGTGCTGCACTGGCATTTAACGGACGATCAAGGTTGGCGCATTGAAAGTAAACGCTTTGCAAAGCTTACGCAAAAGGCATCAGATGGCCTCTATTACAGCCAAAGTGAGGTAAAGGAAGTTATTGAGTATGCCGCTCTTTTAGGTATTCGAGTGGTGCCTGAATTTGGTATGCCGGGTCATGCTAGTGCCATTGCTGTTGCATACCCTGAGCTTATGGCAGAGGTAAAGCCCTATGAAATGGAGCGTCATTGGGGCGTATTTAAGCCGTTACTTGATATTTCTAAACCTGAGGTATACCAGTTTGTCGATAGTTTAATCGAAGAAATGACGGCTATTTTCCCTGATAAGTATTTACACATTGGCGGTGATGAAGTGGAACCCGAGCAGTGGTTAAATAATAAGGATATTCAAGCGCTAATGGCCAAGCACTCCCTTAAAAATGGCCATGATTTGCAGAATTATTTTAATACCCAAATTCAACCTATTATTGCTAAACACCAGCGCATAATGATGGGCTGGGATGAGATTTTTCATCAAGATTTACCAAAAGATATTGTGGTGCAATCATGGCGCGGTCATGACTCATTAAATGAAGTAGCTAATAGCGGCCATTTAGGTATTTTATCGACAGGGTTTTACATTGATCAGCCACAATACAGCGACTACCACTATCGCAATGATCCACTACGCAAATTGCCACAAGTTGATTTATCAAAACCGCAGGTATTGGCAAAGTCGTTTGTGATTGGCCGCTTAAAAGGCAGCGATGTTAAAGGTGAGCTGGTTGTTTTAGGTGAGCAAGTTTTAATTAAACTTAATAATAACCACCATCATTTGGCATTAGTTAATAAAACACCTAATCAAGCAACAAATGCATTTAAAGCCAAAATGGATAGTTGGATGGGGCCATTGACCTTTGAATTTGATTTAAAGGGCGAAAATAGCGCAGTGATGATTGGTAATAGCCGTTACCCAGTTAAATTATCAATGCTTAACACGCCATCACCCGTATCGCTATCCCAACCATTAAAAAGCTCAAATGCAGCGAATATTTTGGGTGCTGAAGCGACTATTTGGAGCGAAATGGTGACTGATGACAATATTGATTTGCGCATTTGGCCACGTTTGTATGTGATAAGCGAGCGCTTGTGGTCAAATAAAGAAAATACAGATGAAAACGGCATGTATTTGCGCTTGGCTTTTATTAATACATTTGCTGCAAATGTGATTGGGGCAGCGCATTTATCGCAGCAACAAAGTGGCTTTGAAAGCCTGCTCTCTAAGTCGATGAGTAAAGAAGAAAAAGCCACTGCCTTAGCGCTTCTGAATACGATGGCAGCACTGCTTGAACCTGCTCATTACTACACGCGCCACCATATTAAATATTTAAACGATGAATATCATCAAGAGGCGCCATTAAATTTATTTGTTGATTATTTAAATGTTGAAAGCGAGCAAGTACGCCAAATTAAACGCTGGGTATTAGCCTATACAGCGGGCGATGGTGACTCGCTTACGCAATTAGATAAGCAATTAATAAAATGGCAAAAAGGCCTTGAAATGGGGCTTGAAACCCTCTCATCAAGTAAAAAATTAAGCGAGCTAAAACCGACGCTTGTATCACTAACGCAATTTATTGGGCTTTCACAACAGGTGATAAGTAGTTGTAAAGGTGAAATAAAAGGAACCGGGTTAGACGAACAGTTGCTTGATTTACAAAAACTCACAGATGAACTTGTGATTGCAGGTATTTATCCAATGCGAGATCTCTATCTTGCTTGCACCGAACAATAAGGAATAACAATGAAATTAAACATAGCAAGTGCACTAATTCTGGCATTATTTGCCGCCCATGCAAGCAGTAGCACGTTATTTGAGACCAGTGACTGGGTGAAAGATAACGCGTTTACCAATGGCGTGGAGGGACCTGCGGTTGATTCGCATGGTGTGTTATATGCGGTGAATTACAACCACCAAGGCACAATCGGTAAAGTGCTTGGTAAAGATAAAGTTGAGAAGCTCGTTACGCTTAAAAATGGCTCTATCGGTAATGGCATTCGCTTTGATAAAAAAGGCAATATGTATATTGCTGACTACGTTAATCACAATGTACTGACAATTACCGCGAAAGACTTAGCGCAAGGCAGCGAACTCTCAGACAAAGTTAAGGTGTTTGCCCATAATGCAAAAATGAATCAACCAAATGATCTCGCCATTATGGAAAACGGTATTTTATTTGCGAGCGACCCAAACTGGCAAACCAGCACAGGTAATTTATGGCGTATAAACCAACAAGGCGAAACGAGTCTATTAGAGGCAAATATGGGCACCACTAATGGTGTTGAAGTAAGCCCAAATAACAACACCTTGTATGTGAACGAAAGTGTGCAGCGCAAAGTATGGCGTTATGATCTTGACGGCCAAGGCAATGTCTCTAATAAACAACTGCTGATTGAATTTGATGATTTTGGCCTTGATGGAATGCGCACAGATAAAGCCGGTAACTTATATATTGCACGCTATGGTGCAGGTGTTATTACAGTGGTTTCTCCTAAAGGTAAATTACTAAGAGAAATAAAACTAAAAGGGCAATTTCCAACTAATGTGGCGTTTGGTGGTAAAGACGGGAAAACCGTATTTGTAACCATGCAAAAACGCGGCGCCATTGAAACCTTTAATGTGGATATTTCAGGCAGAAGTTTTAAGTAACTAAATACCAATAAAAAGCCCAGAACTTAAGCTGGGCTTTACTAATTGCAAGGAACAGGCGTTTAAATTTCGCTGTGATTGACCAGAGAATCAACTAACTGGCTGAAGGTCTTGGCGCTTTTAGCCTGATTAAGTGAATAGCCTGTGATCTTTGCTATATCGATTAAATCAAAATAACCGCGTAATTCACTTTGATTAGCACCTGTTACCAGTAAATATTCGTAACTGGCTTTTTCCATGGTTTTTAACACGTCGCCTACTTTGGCATTGGCGAGTGTTGTTTCCGATACGGTGTCAATCTCTTCTAATTTCACCATAATGTCGCCAATTGTAAGCTGTGCACGTGTTAAGCCTTTTTTGCTTGCTATTTTAAGTACATAGCTGCTGGCTAAACGTGCTTTTGAAATAACCCCTTTTAATTGATTTTGGCTATCAACTACAAAACTAGTACGCATATGGGTTTTTTCTAAAATGCGGTTGGCATCATCCAAATTGGTGTCTATATCGATATATTGCAAAGGTTCAAGATGGAACCCGTGCATTACAAATGACGCTGGGCTTGAAAGTGACACACTAGTGTCTACATGAACTTGAGCAAATAAACTTGCGCCATCAAGAAGCGGTTTTGTTGAAAATGAAGTGAATTGGTTCATAACGACCACCTTAATAATACTGTTAGATTTAAGACAAAATATGAATAAAAACTAGCAGTGTAGAGGTGGTGCTCTTATAGGTTTAACCGCGCTTGGCGAAAAGACAACAGAACTTACTTTTGAGGTTGGTTGGAAGTAGTTAGCTATAAGGTTGTTGCTAGAATTTAACTCTAACGCAACATCATCTAAATCAAGTTGATTCTGATTAAGATCTTCTGAAATATCAGAGTTAATGACGGATGCTTGTACATCGCTGGCAATAACAGTAGCAGGGCTTAGACCAAGCGCCATAAACACCACTGTAACTACAAACAACAAACGAAGCATAAGGTACAACTTTAAAATTACTTATAAATTAATAGTGGGACTGTCCGCACAATAATTCAACATCTATTTTTATAAAAAATTTATTTAATTTTTATTAAATTTCTTAACTTGCTGAATTTAATTGCTATTTATGCTTTTTCGTTGCCGAATATATTTATAATCGGCAACGGGCATAATTACGAGGTGACGTACTCATTTTTATGTTGCATTCGGCGTTTGGGTTTTCTGCGCTTAAGCCATAAATAGCATCCGGTAATCGCAAATATGAGCGGTGTTAAACCGATTAAACACCAAATTATACGGCTCGGTAACCCTGCAAAATAGCCAAAATGCAGTTTGCGAAAGCTATCTACCGCAACTAAAAAAAACGGTGCTTCGCGAATATCATAATTAGGCAGTTGTTTTCCTGTTTCTTTATCAAAGCTCACCGTTGAAGCATATTCGCTTGTAACAAAGCTGGTATTTGCAACTTCGCCAAAAAACGTGATGGGTAAGTCGGGTTCATAAGGGAACATTAAATAAGTCGCTCTAAAACCACCCATTTGGGTTTTAGCGGTTGCCATTAAGTTGTCGATAGATAATTGATGGTTATATAAAGGACCTTGAACTAAATGTGGTGGTTCATCCGCATGCTCAAATTCATGATGGATGATCTCTGAAATATTCCAATACACCCCTGTAAAGCCCAATATCAGTAAAATAGGGGCTGACCAAATTCCCACTAATTTATGTAAATCACTGAAAAAGGCCATACGCTTAACTTTTACACGTAAGGTAAAAAACTTCTTCCAAAACTGGCGATAAATAATGAGGCCAGAAATGCCCATAAACATCAAAATAAGCGAAATAGTGCCTGTAAACCAAAGCCCGACGTCGCCAATTAAAAACTTATAATGTAAGTCTAAAAGCCAATCGGTGAGGTAAAAATCGACCGCTTGAGGGTTGGATCGGAGAACACCTTGGTATTGATCTAAATAGATTTTAGACCAGGTATCTGTGCCGTGTTTTAGTACATAAACTCTATCTGCAGTTTTACCATCGTCAAACACTTCCCAACTACCAATTTGATAGTTAGGCAAATTTTGCTTAATCGTATTGTGAAGACTATCGTAGCTAAGACGTGTACCTGGCGCGGCAGTTACAGTGGCAAGCTTTGGCATTATGAAATGATCAATTTCTTCTTTGAAGACTAAAATACTGCCTGTTAGCGAAATTATAATCAGCGGTAGGGCAATGACTAACCCGCAGTAGCGATGCCATAAGTGGAGTTTCTTTTTCATAATTCGGTGACGTCCGTTTATAAAAACAACAAAAGGCCGCATAGCGCGACCTTAACGTTTTGAGTTTTATTATAGTGACCAGTTAAGTGATAATGCGTAGTTACGCGGTGCACCGTAGTAACCTTGTGCCCAATAAAGTGAGTTAACGTATTTTTTATCAAACACATTGTTCACATTGGCTGTAACACTTAATTGTGAATTAATTTCGTAGCTTGCCATAAAGTTAACTAGGGCATAGGCACTTTGCTCCGTGACAACACGAGGAGCTTGTTTCTGTACGCGACTAATATCGTCTTGCCAGCGCATATTCATACCAAACGATAAGCCCTCAACAAACTCAGCGTCGTATTTGGCTGCAAGTTTAAATACCTGCTTTGGCGTGTAATTTTTAACAAGTTCAGCAGATGTATTACCCGCATTTACCGTATCTGAAACATCAATATCGGTGTAGGTATAGCCTAAGTTGGCACTCACGCCGTAACCAAGTTCACCACTTAGCTCAAGTTCAAAGCCTTGTGATTGAATGCCCGGTGCAGCCATATGTACGGTATTGTCTGGCGTTGAGTTTTCAGCATCTGCAACGGCAATGTTTTCTTGCTCAGCATCAAATAATGCAACGTTTAACATCATTAAATCGTTAAACAGCTCAGTTTTAATACCAATTTCTTTGGTGTCGCCACTTATAGGGTCAAGCGTTTGGCCAGAAATATCTTGCTCTGCTTGTGGGGCAAACGTTTCGCTGTACGATACGTAAACATTAATATCGTCGTTGATTTGATAAACTGACCCTAAGTGCGAAGTGGTGTCGCTTACATCGCGAGATTTGTTTTTCCCGTAGGATAAACCGTCTGTTTCCCAAGCTGTGTGGCGAATACCAGCAAGTAGTTTTAAGTCATCTGTAATTGAAAAACGTGCAGAAACGTATTCTGAAATTTGTTCACTATCAACACGAGAGCCATTTAAGCCATCTTTTAACACTGGTACTGGCGCTACACCATCCCAGTCATTTAGATTTGGCATTGCAGGGAAACCATTACCAGTTGTGTAGTCGTATAATGAGCTATCTTGGTATGCCATATCAGCAACGCTCGCACCTGCAGCAATTAAATGCTCTTGACCAAATAGCTCAAAACTGCCTTTTGCATACACATCAAACAAGTTAAGGCGATCTGTTAGTTGGTAGTCACTTGCATAGCCGGTCAAACCTAAACCAGTTTCAGCATCCGGCGTACCATAAACATAAAATAGATTAGAGTCTTGCTCTGTTTGAGTATGCGCATAACGTGCGATTACACTCCAGTTATCACCCACAAGTTGTTCTAATTCTACAAAGGCTTGTTTTGATGTGTTATCCCAATACGCCCAATCAGCAGCGGTCGAAGTAGATGTATCGTAATTGGTTGGTTGTCCTTTTGAATCATATAACGCAAGCGCGCCCCAAAGTGGGCTATCGGCGTCATTTTGCTGATAAGTAAGGCTAGTTGTTAGGGTGGTTGTGTCCGTCAGGTTTAATTCAGCAATACCGTAAAATACGTCACGCTCTACGCTGTAACGGTCAAGGTATGAATCGCGTTTTTGTTTAACAACTACAGCGCGGCCAGCAGCAAAGTCATTTAAGCGGCCAGAAACGTCAACATCCAAACGCATATTCGACCAAGAACCTGCAGTAATTGACACATCTGTACGTAAGTCATCGGTAGGACGTTTACGAATAAAGTTAACTGTGGCAGATGGGTTACCGGCACCTGTCATCATGCCGTTCGCACCCATAACTACTTCAATTCGTTGGTAAATGGCGGTATCTAACGTGCCTTGAAGAGAGCCGTTTTCTTGTGGTAAACCTAACCCATCAACTTGGAAATTGGTGATATCAAAACCACGTGCTTTGTAATAAGTACGATCGGTTTCAATTTTCTCAACAGATACACCTGGTGTGGTTTCAAGTACTTGATTAACATCATCAAGTGAAAAGTCGTTCATAAGGGCACGGGTAATTACGCGCACCGATTGAGGTGTTTCTTTGATTGAAATACCTAGTTTTGAAGCGGTTTCTGCTTCAACTGCAAGGTAGTTTGAATGGTTTTTTCCTAAAACCTCGATTTTTTCGATGCTTTTATCCGTTTCATCGTTGGCAAAAAGGGGAGTTGCTAGTACTGAAGAAGTGGCAACAAACAAAGTACTTAATTTAAAAGCACGAGATTTCATATCAAAAGACCTAACATTGAGAGTAAGTAAAAATTTCGCGGACATGTTAATCTAAATAATAATCGATCTCAATATCATTATTGTGTTATTTTCATTTGTACCTTATATGGTGTTAATTTGGCTTTAAAACTGAATACTGATTGTTTTTGTCGTTTTAAAAATATCGCTAAAGAAGCGCTTGAAGTGAAACGCTGTTGGCAAGAAGTGGGGCTATTTAGTTACCCGACCAGAAAGAACGGGTGATAAGTCCAATTATTTTTAGATCAAACAGGTTAGATAGAGAGGGAATTATTCGCCAAGTTGGCAGCAAACATACTCTGCTATTGCAAGTGAAGCGGTTAAACCTGGTGATTCAATTCCAAATAAATTGATAAGTCCTTGTATTCCATGATCGCGATGGGATTGGATTACAAAATCTTGCTGACCTTTTAATTGCAGTTTTGGCCGAATACCTGCGTAATCTATATGTAGTTTATTGGGGTTTAGCTTTGGCCAATAGCGCTTTATAGCAGTAACAAATTTGGCTTTTTGCTGTTCATCTGTTTGGTAATTAAGTGAATCAATAAACTCAGTGTCTGGACCAAATTTAAGTTGACCCATCAGATCTACTGTTGCATGAATGCCTAAGCCATGCTCCTCTGGTACAGGGTAAATTAGGTGTTTAAATGGGTGACTACCTTGGTAGCTAAAATATTGCCCGCGACAATAATAAAGCGCTGGTATGTAAGAGTTTGGCAGTCCTTCAATCGTTTGTGCAACCTGTTGTGCGAAAAGCCCAGCGGCATTTATCAGATTGCGACAGTTAAGTTGCATTATCTCGCCATCACAATCGAGAGTAACAATAAATCCGTTGGAGCACTTTTTTGCGTTTATAAAGCGAGTTCTTGCGACGTATGCGCCATTATTTTGTTCAAGTTGGGTTATTAGCGAAAGCATATATTGATGGCTATCGATAATACCTGTTGAAGGTGAAAAAAGGGCAGCAACTGCGTTAATTTCAGGTGCGTAGCGTTTAATTTCAGTTGCGCTTAGCCAGCGTAAATCATTAACACTATTATCATTAGCGTGCTGTTTTATTGTTTCAAGTTTCTCTGCATCGTCATTATTTGTTGCAATGATAAGTTTGCCGATTTTATGAAAAGGCACATGAAATGATGAGCAATGCGGGTACAGACGATTTTTACCAGAAACACACAGTTTCGCCTTTAAGCTGTTTTTGGGGTAATAAATACCAGCGTGGATCACTTCACTATTGCGGCTAGAGGTATGCTCACCAAAATGTGCGTTTTGTTCAATTACAATTACATTTTGTTGTTTACTCAGCTCAGCAGCTATGGCTAAACCGATTACCCCTGCACCAATGATTAATGTATCGATGGATTCCAATGAAAAACCTGAAAAAACCTATATTGAGTACCAGATTAACAATTTGGTTGTGATGTGAAAACTGTTTTTCACGATTCATACTTTTTAAAGAAGCATGCTAAACGATCCCACTATGAAGTGTGGAATCGTTTTGTGCACAAAGTGATATTATTCACTTAACTTATTGTTTCAAAAGTAAAAGTCACATATTGCATGTTGTTAGTTAACTTATTACTCCGGGTTCAGGTTAAATAAGGCTTATGCCCAAGTGCGAAATCCAATGGCACCATGCCATGCTAAATAGATAACAATGATGCTTTGTAAAGAGGTAAAAATCAGAGAGATAATAAAAAACGTTTTATGCGTTAGCTTCGATTTAACCAAATATAAGCAGCGAAGTGATAAAGCATTAGTTACCAGTATCATTACACTGCTTAACAGGATGCCGAGTGAGAAAATACTCAGTGTACCTAAGCGTGCAATTGGTTCGGCTAAGCCTAATCCAATCAATACTAAAAATAGCAAGCTTGATAGCGCGGCAGATGACACGTTTTTGCGAAGTGATATGGCAAATTGGTTGGTAAGCTTCTTACGCTTAACTTGAATTGGCCAAATAATGCTGTAAAAGCACATACCCAATAATAGTATTAGCCAAATAAATAAAATGATTTTATCTGACCATGCATTGAGCGCGGAAACTGGCTTAAATACACGATCGCCATAGTGAAAAACAAGCCCTTCGATGGGATCAATACCTTGCTTCATTACTACATTTCCATGGCTGTTTTGCCAATCACTTTGACCATTCAATGTAAGAGAGCGCTGCCAGCCAGGCGGAAAAACTTGCTTAAAAGAGGCGCCATCATGTGTTATGTGTAGTTTGTTAAATGCAGTAAGGCGCTCAAGAAAGTAGCGGTTTTGGAAGCGCGGATTGATATATTGATAATAACCAGATTGTTCTATTAAAGCCGCTGGGATAGGGGAAGGCGTTTGCGCGTTTGTGTCAGTATATTTTTCTAACGATTTACTGATTGCAAAACCAATTTCTCTAATTGCTCGAGCATTATCACTGTTTTGTAATAACACAAACCCCGCATTGAATTCTGGCGAGTAAACGAATTCAGTCATCCAGCCAGGCAATGAGCCATCGTGACCGCGATATTTTACACCCTTATAAAATCGTGCTGAATTTGTAACACCGTAACCAGCATCAAATTTACCCACGTTGGTAGAATGTGAGAATCCCATTCTGCTAAGCATGCCATCACTTAATACTGTAGAGTCTTTTTTTATAAATAGCGTTAACAGCTTTGCCATGTCGGTAATTGTTGATGATACCGCACCCGCTGGTTTCATAAGAATGTGTTTGTAAGCGACAGGGTTATGTTTCCTATAGCCTGTTGCTAACGCTTCTGATTTAAAGCCTTCATAGGTCGTATTTTCCATCGCAAGTGGCTTGAGAATGTGTTCTTCAACGTAACTTTCAAAAGTAACCCCTGTCACTTTTTCGATGATCAGTGCGACAACAGTTGATGCTGTGTTGGTGTAAGCATGGCGTGTGCCGGCAGGCCAACGAGAGGTGCGGCTTTCGGGGTTAATCGCCAGCACCTGCTCTAATGACATAGGTGGATTATTGGAATAAGCAAATTCGCTTAACGATATTTCTCTCCAACCTGCTGTATTTTCCAATAAATGGATCAGTTTAATGGGGTGGCTATTGGCCCATGGATTATGATATTCCAAATCAGGTAATAAGGTTTGGAGTGTATCGTCAAAAGACAGTTTATTTTGTTCAACTAATTGCAATGCAGCAATCCCAACCAGCAGTTTACTCACGGAACCAATTCGGTATTGTGTGGACGTTGTAGCTTGTAGAGCCTGTTTTTGATTGGCTTTACCGATTACCTTGATATATTGCGGCTTACCCGGCTCTATGATTGCGTATGCAATCGAGGGTATTTTATGTTTTTTTACTATTTCACTAATTTGTTTATCAAGCGCATATTTGTTGTTTGCATAGGCTAGATTGGTATAGCTAAAAATTAAGCTTGTAAGTAACAAACTTATCAAAAAATACAAAGATTTCACGTATTCACCTTTTGATTATTAATTACGACGAAGAGATGGCAACATGATTTGCTTAATGCTTTTCTAAATTCAAAGAAAGTTTTGTTATGTCTTGTGATAGTATGCAAAAATAGCGTGTTCACAAAAAGTCACAACTCAATAAGGTATTGTTTTAAATGGAAGAAAATAATGAAATACGCACAGGGTATCGCATTGGTGAGTTTGAGTTGTGCACTACCTCTGAGCAATTTTTTAAACAAGGAAATCGTATTGCGATTGAACCGCAGTTATTTAGCTTGTTGCATTTGTTGGTTACAAACCACGCTAATATTGTTTCGCGAGAGCAAATAGAAAGTGCTGTTTGGGCAGGGCGTCCTGCAACGGATGAATCGATTCGGGCTGCGATTAAAAAACTACGTGATTTATTAGGTGATAATGCGCGTGCACCCCTATTTATTAAAACAATACCTAAACAAGGGTATAAATGGCTGGCGTCAGTTGAGAAAATCACTGCCTCATCGTTAGAGCAAAAACAACAGCGCAAAGGTTTCAAGCCAGTATTAATCGTTTTGATGATTATGGTATTGGTACTTTTATTCTGGATTTTTAGCCCAAAACACGTTTCTGAAGCTGCGCCACAAAACATTATTGAGCGATTAACCACGTTATCTGGCTCTGAAATATTTGCTGATTACAATAAAGCATCACAACAATTGGTGTTTCTTCACCGCGAATCAAACATCAGTGCGCAGCAGCTTTATATTAAAGATTTGATTACAAATGAAATTCAACGTTTAAGTTGGGACGATAAACACTATACTGATAGTTTTTGGTCGCCAGATGGTAAGCAGTTAGTCTTTACATCTGGCTTTGGTCCGAAGGTAAAACACTTTGTCGCAAGTTTCGATGAAAACCGCAATGTCACTGAAGTAACACCGTTTGAAATAACCGCAAATACGCCAAAATACATTCTTGGCTGGCAAAATGACCAGTCTGGGCTATGGCTTGCAGATGAAGTAACGAATCCAACCCCTCACAGCATTTATCGTTTTGATTTTAAGACGCAAGAATTAGAACCAGTGTCTTTACCCAATGTTTCTGGTCGTGGTGATTACTATGCTGCGCAGTCAAAAAATGGTGAGCAGATAGCTATTTTGAGAGAAGTCGAAAACAATCAATCATCTTTAATCATTGTGGATTTGACGAGTAACGATTTGATTGCAAATCACTTGCTGCCTTTTACGGCAAACCGCATGGTATGGTTGTTTGATGATAGCGGTGTGATTATTAGTAACTTTTTTGGTCAAGCTGCCACGTTCAAGTTGGCAAATAACGGCTTTGCTTTTGATATCGATCTTCCCCCTAATGCAATTGATATTTACGCAAGTTGTGGCAAACGCTGTTTGATCTTAAGACAGCACAATGGTGACTACTTGGATTTAAAAGAAGTACCACAGCCCCAAATAAACCTAGTGAATGAGAGCGAAAAACCGCACCTTTTTAATACTCGGGTATTGAAAAAAACTGGCGCGCAGGACTTACCGCAGTATGTGGGTGAGCGTAAAGCGCTCGTTTATGCTTCATTAGAGAATAATCAGCTTGCCTTGACGTTACTAAATGATAACAACCAAGAGCAGGATATTGTTGCGTTTGCTACGCCAGAAGGGCTTAGTGCAATAGCTGCTTCTTTTGATGGAAATCGAGTTGCGGGAATTATTGATGGGCGCTTATTTATTGTTAATGATATTCACTCGATAAAAACAACACACCCGCCAAAGTTTGTAAGTAAAGCGCTTGAGCGTTTAGAAAATCCAGTATGGCATGAAGATAATGTTCATTTATACCTTGCTCATTATGTTGGTAATTCACCTGCCATTATTAAATTGAATACGCAAACTAATGAACGAAGTCGAGTTATTGATGGGTTTTTGAGTTTTAAAAAGAATTCGGATAATAAAAATGCAGTTGCAATTGATCCAAGCTTAATGGCGTGGCATTTAACAAAACAAGATGGGCAATGGCAAAAAGTGAATGCGCTCGGCAAGGTGCACTCAGCAAATGTGCATCGTTGGGATTACTTGGGCGATGTGTTTTATTACACAAAATTGGAACAGCGGGTTGGCTTGCTTTGTCAGCGAACAATTAAAGCCCAAACAAGCGTAGGTGAAGGGCAATGTACCGCGATAGGTAAAAACATGTTTCGCTTAAATTTTGATATTCAACCAAACGATTCCACCCTAGTTATGGTGGAATCGTTAAGTGCACAAAGTGATATTATTCGTTTAACTTGGTAAGCATACTTACACTATGCTTTGCAGCTTATTTGTTGGCGTTAAATTTCACATTATTTGGCTTACGTCTTGGGCGTTTGCTTTGCCCATTGTTTTCACTTTTTCCTTTGCCACTTTGTTTTGGTTTATTAGCATTGCTTTGCCCATTGTTTTCACTTTTTCCTTTGCCACTTTGTTTTGGTTTATTAGCACTTTGTGGTTTAGATTTTTGTGATGTATTTTTCTTCTTTGGTTTGCTTGCGGCTTTTGCCTCGGCTTTTACCTTTTCGTTGGTACTCACGTTTTCTTTTGGCTTTTTCGGTTTCTTCGGCTTTTTAGCTTTAATTGGACGCGTATCTAATTTTGATTCTGGTACAGGGTTTTGTGGTTCAAATCCAGCTTCAATTTTACGCGGAATAACTTCTTGGATAAGTCGTTCAATACCAAATAAGTCTGCAGCTACGTCTTGGGTTACAAATGAAATTGCTTCGCCTGAAGCACCTGCACGGCCAGTACGGCCAATGCGGTGAACGTAATCTTCATACACATTTGGCAGGTCAAAGTTAACTACGTATGGTAGCTCTTGAATATCAAGGCCACGCGCTACAATGTCTGTTGCAACCAGTACATTTACATCACCTAATTTAAACCCGTTAAGGGCATTCATACGTGCACTTTGGCTTTTATTACCATGAATTGCTGCGGCATTAATTTTTGCTTTTTCAAGGTCGCGTACTAAACGGTTGGCACCGTGTTTGGTGCGGGTAAATACCAATACTTGGCGCCAGTTATTGTTTTTAATTAAGTGTTTAAGCAGGCTAGTACGCTTACTTTTATCAACCGGATACGCCCATTGGGTTACTGTTTTTGCAGTGGTGTTTGCTGGGGCAACCGAAATTTCAATCGGGTCGTTAATTAGGCCTTTTGCAAGCGCACGGATATCATCAGAAAAGGTTGCTGAAAACAGTAAATTTTGACGTTTTTCAGGCAGTGCTTTAATCACACGTTTAATGTCGTGAATAAAGCCCATATCGAGCATGCGGTCAGCTTCGTCGAGTACAAAAAGTTCAAGCTGATCAAACTTCACAGCATTTTGCTGGTAAAGATCAAGTAAGCGGCCTGGCGTGGCAACTAAAATGTCGCAGCCTTTGCGGAGCTTTAACATTTGAGGGTTGATTTTGACCCCGCCATACACGACCTGACATGAAAGCGATAAATGCTTTGAGTAGGTTGCAACACTTTGCCAAACTTGTGCTGCAAGTTCACGTGTTGGCGTAAGAACCAGTGCTCGCACTTGGTTACTACGAACTTTTGGCCCTTTACTCAGCATTTCTAGCATTGGCAGTGTAAAACCAGCGGTTTTGCCTGTGCCTGTTTGCGCCGCAGCCATTACATCGCGACCTGTTAAAATTGCAGGGATTGATTTTTCTTGAATTGGGGTAGGGCTTTCATAACCTTGCTCTTTTATTGCTTGATTGATTTCAGGGCAAAGATTTAAGTCTGAGAAATGCATTTTTAGTAACTCTTGTGACGGCGGCCGAGCAGGGTACAGTATATAAACGATTAACGCAATTTAACTGATGTTCAGCAAAGCAAATAGTCAAAGTAGCCGTTTTGAAATGTAATGTAATAATAATTAATAAAATGATGCGGTTATCAATTTCACTAAATTAGCTTTTATTGACTATTGTTTATGTAACGAGATACCAAAAAGACTTTAAAAATGCAGTTGATATGCCGATTTACCTTATTAGCTTTGTTGTTAACGTCATTACAAGTAGTTGCTGAAAAACGCGTTTTCAATATTTATCACGATTCTGATTATTCAACGCATGGGCAGTCGGCAAATGCAATGAAAATGGGCTTTATGACGGCGCTTTCTCAACAACAAGTTAACTTCGAAAATATCGAGTTTAATTTTATTGAGAAAGATCACCGCGGCAACAGCAATCGCAGTTTGCGACATATGAAGCAGTTTTTAGCAGATCCAAATGCTTTATTTGTGCTTGGTGGTTTGCATTCTCCTCCCTATATCAAATACAAAAAATTTATCAGTCAAAACGAAATTTTATTATTAGTCCCGTGGGCTGCTGGTGGGCCTATTACTCGACATGCTGAGCCGGATAATTGGGTATTTCGCTTATCGGTAGATGATACTAAAGCAGGTTACAGAATCGTTAGCTACGCAAAACAACAGCTTAATTGCCAACGGCCACATATGTTATTGGAACAAACGCCTTGGGGTAAGTCTAATTTCGCAACGATGAGTAAAGCCCTCGCACAACAAGGTGAACCCAATGTAACTTGGTTTAGTTGGAATACAAAGTTAAACAAGGCAAAAATTATGCTGCGAGATATTGCCTCAGGCAAAGCTGATTGCTTGCTGTTTGTGGGTAACGCAGTAGAAGGTAAACAATTTGTTGAAGCAATGGCGAGTCTGCCTTCAAGCATCCGTATACCAATTATTAGCCATTGGGGCATTACAGGAGGTGAATTTTTCAATAATGTTAAACAGTATTTGCTAAAAGACGTAGATTTAAGCTTTATTCAAAGCTGTTTTTCACTTCGTGATGCACAGTCAGAACTTGCCAAGCAAGCGGTTAAAAATGCAAAAATACTCTTTCCAGAGCAGTTTAAAGATGCAGCAACATTACCAGCCCCAGCAGGGTTTATTCATGCGTATGACTTGGCGAATGTATTTTTCAATGCGTTAGCTAAAATACCTCTGAATCATGATATAAAAACCACGCGAGCTTTATTACATCAACAACTCGAAAACTTACAACAGCCAGTAAATGGGCTGATAAAAACCTATAAACAGCCATTTACTGTTTGGTCGAGCGACTCTCCAGATGCTCATGAAGCGCTTGGTTTAGAAGACTTATGCATGGCTAAATACATGCCTGATGGCGGTATAAATGTGTTTGAAAATTAAGAGAGTGTAATGAGTAAAGATACGCGCAAAGCACAGCTATCCGTTAATCATGCTTTTTTGCTTTTTGTATTATTGAGTTTGCTTTTATCTGTAGTAGTAAGTGCTGTATTGGTTGGTTACACAACTGATAACAATATGCGTCAATACCACAGCAAAACGGCGCAAACAGAAGCGCAATTAAGTGCGCGTTATGTTCAGCAATTTTTAGAAACACGATTACAGCTACTTCATGACCTAGCAAAGCAACCAATGCTTATAAACGGTGTTATGGGTTCAGATATATCAACCGCTTCACTATCAGATTATTTAGATACTTATCAAATAGTAGGAAATAAAGAACCAATTTGGATGATAAATATTGCTAATGAGCTGGTTTATAGCAATACAAATCAGATTCCATTTGAACTTGATAGTGTGTGGCTTGAAAAACTTTTGCTAGATGAAAATAGGCATGCAGTTTCTTTAATTGAACAACAAGGAGTAGCAAATTTTTTACTTGGTGTGCCAATAAAATACAATGAAATGAGTGAGGGGGCACTCGTTGTTAGTTTTAAACCGAGTTTAAATCTGTTGTTAAAAGATGTAATAAATAGCGATACCTATGCAGTTACACTTACAGGAGACTGGCTTGAGTTTTCAACAATAGACAATTCGCTAGAATATCAATCAGTTTCCTCTTACATGCTAGGGGATTCAGGGTTAACTCTAGATTATAAATTTAATAGTCAACTAGTTGAACAAAAAGTCATGAATGTTATTGGCAAAATAGCATCTGCTATTGTTGCTAGTTTGGTTATTGCATGGATTGTGTTGTATCTGATTGGTCACAAATTACTGTTAGATCCCTATCGGCGCTTAGCGCAATCAGAACGCGCCATAAAACAAAGTGAAGAGCGTTTTAAAGTTGCCGTTAAGGGCAGTAATGACGGGCTTTGGGATTGGGATTTAACAAAAGACAGCGTATTTTATTCGCCTCGTTTTAGAGAGTTGATAGGCTATGAGGGGGATGATGAAAAGGCTTTTCCAAGCACATTAACCAGTTTTGAGAATGCACTCCACCCTGATGATAAAGTGCGCGTGGATGAGTGTATTAAACAACATTTACAACATAATACTCCGTACGATATAGAGTACCGTTTGCAAAATAAAGACGGTAGCTATCGTTTTTATCGTGCCAAAGGTACAGCGCTTAGGGATGCAAAAGGTAATCCGACACGTATGGCGGGATCATTAACAGACATTACCATTCAAAAGCGTGACCAAGATGCATTAAAAGCAGCTAAAGAAAGAAACGATTTACTTGCTCAAGCCATTGAAGCGTGCAATTTAGGTATCACAATTTCTGATGCAAAAGCACCCGATATGCCACTGATATTTTTAAATAGTGGCTTTACAAAAATTACTGGCTACGGGCAAGAGGTAATAGGGACAAATTGTCGCTTTTTACAGGGCGATAAAACCTCACAAAAGGCAGTAGGGAAAATTCGCACTGCACTAAACGAAAAATCAAAACTGCGTGTTGAGTTAGTTAATTACCGTAAAGACGGCAAACAATTTTGGAATAGCTTACAAATATCACCAGTGTTAGATGACAACAAAGAGCTTGTTGCATTTGTGGGTATTCAACAAGATGTGACAGAAAGAATTGAAACAAACAAAGCACTCGAACAAGCAAAACTGCAAGCCGAACATGCAAATAAAGCGAAAAGTGAATTTTTAGCATCGATGAGCCATGAAATTCGCACCCCAATGAATGGTGTGTTGGGCATGCTTAATTTATTACAAAATAGCGATCTTTCAAAAGAGCAACTTCACCGTACAAATGTGGCGATTAGTAGTGCAAATGCATTACTTAATCTATTAAATGATATTTTAGATTTTTCAAAAATAGATGCAGGAAAACTCGAACTTGAAAGCCTTGAGTTTGATTTGCGCGCTATGCTTGGTGAGTTTGCTGAGGCAGCAGCAATTCAAGCACATCAGAAGAAGCTAGAGCTAGTGCTTGATATTACCAATGTACATACCAAAGCAGTGAAAGGCGATCCAAATCGTCTACGGCAAATTTTACATAACTTGGTTGGTAACGCGATTAAATTTACTGCCCATGGTGAAGTCGTTATTAAAGCGAGCCTGACAGAATATGATGATGCGTTTTTGCAATTGCAATGTGAGATCTCCGATACGGGAATTGGTATTTCTGCACAGCAACAAGAAAAACTGTTCAAGTCATTTTCCCAAGTTGATGCGTCAACAACACGAAAATACGGCGGTACCGGGCTTGGACTAGCAATCGTTAAAAAACTATGCACATTAATGGATGGTGATATTAGTGTACAAAGCGAGTTTGGCAAGGGCTGCTGCTTTAAGTTTTCAATACTATTAGGCAAAATACAAAGCGAGTTTGGCAAGGGCTGCTGCTTTAAGTTTTCAATACTATTAGGCAAAAGCGACTCGTTACAGGCCGATATTCCAACCGTTGATATTTCAAAATTAACGATTTTGATTGTCGATGACAACAAAACTAATTTAGATGTATTGCGTGGGCAGCTAGAATTTTGGGGAGCCACCGTTATAGAGGCAATGTCAGCTGAGCAAGCAATTGAAGTGTGCGAAGAGTATTACGATGCACATCAAAAATGCTTTGATATTGCCTTTTTAGATATGCAAATGCCTGATGTAGATGGGGCGCAACTTGGTCAAATGATTAAGCAGCATGTAAATCTTCATGCGACCAAGCTTATCATGATGACATCAATGAACCATCAAGGGGATGCAAACTTCTTTGCTAATTTAGGCTTCTCTGGATATTTTCCGAAGCCTGCTACCACATCAGATTTATTAGATGCGTTAGCAATTGTTGAAGAGGGCGGCGCTGCATTTAAACAAGCAAATCCACTTGTAACACGGCATTACATTCAAGCACTACAAACTAAGCACAGTGATGAGCTAATCGATTGGGATAGCCAAATTCGTATATTATTAGCCGAGGATAATCAGGTAAACCAAATTGTAGCACAGAGCACACTAAATAAGCTTGGACTGATGGATATAACTATTGCTGAAAATGGACAAGATGCCATTTCTACCCTATCAGCTTGTAATAATGAAAAACCATTTACCCTTGTATTAATGGATTGCCAGATGCCAGAAATGGATGGTTACGATGCAACAAATGCAATTCGAAGGGGCGAAGCTGGCAGCTTTTATCAAAAAATTCCTATAATCGCCATGACTGCAAATGCCATGGTGGGTGATAAAGAAAAGTGTTTAGCTGCTGGCATGGATGACTACATCTCAAAGCCCATTGTTGAAACCAATTTACTCAATAAATTATTAACTTGGTTACCTCATCAATCACAAGCACCTGAATAGGCTCAAAACTTGGCTCTTGAACTAATATTTTTTAAGATATTGTAAAATAGAACAATCTAGGTAAAGCTGAGTTTTTGATTTGCAGGTAATTGAGGCAGTAATATATGAGCAAGGAAAGTAAAGAATATAAAGTACTCGTCGTATGCATGGGTAGAATACCCTTGGAAATCGAGAGGTTTTTTATTTAATATAATCAATGGTTTATATCATTGAAATATATTCCCCATAATTCTCCTACAATTCCCCACAGAAAAATATGTACTCCCCACTCGCTCATACTTGCTCAGTAAAACTAGACTCCTTAGATCTTCAACAATAATTTTCATGGTCTGTTCCTAGTTAGATTTGAACTAATAAAAAAAGGAATAAAGAATATGAAACGAATTTCGACCGTTGATTTATTAAAAGCAAATGATGATTTAGGCTCAGCAATTTACCTTGCAGAGAATGCACTTTGTGAATTAAACGCAGGGGTCAGTGAACTTACGTATGAGGACATTTGGAAGCGAACTCTAGATCCACATTACAGCCAACATGATGATTTTGAATATGAGTTGTGTAAACGCTTGTTTATAAGTTATCTGACAATTTTTGATGAGCTAAGAACTACGCCAAATTTAGTTGTAGACCGTGAAAATGATTATTTTGATGACCAGCTCATTTTAGATTTTTACGACTAACTACCTTTGAATGGGCTTTTTTATGTTGGGAAATGTTATCAACTTAAAAAGCCCATACTATTTGACTATCCACTTGTAGGGCCGAAATAATCTCTTTAAGATTTTCAGAGTAAGAATTGAATAGTTCTTTAATAAGTTAAACTTTTAAACTTTAGTTGAGAAGATAATCCATCTTCTTTCCTTAAAAGCTGTATTGTCATATATGTTAGTATATTAACCTATTGTATAGTTAGAGGATTTTTATGTTAGGAAAACAAAAACAAGGAGGGTTTTACTATCCTAAAGACTACCCTAAGCGATTCATCACCTTTGTAAGTTTGTATTTCAAGATTAAAGCTTTTTATCGCTGGTTTAGAGTGCAATCGATTTGGACTTCATTTCTAGGTTTTCAGTATAAACCCTCGAAGGATCTCATTGAAATTGATATTACCTATTTATGCAATTTAAGGTGCAATAATTGTAATCGTTCTTCGGCACAAGCCCCTGAAGCTTCACATATTTCATTAGCTGATATTCGAAAATTTGTAACAGAAACCATTGATGGGAAAAGACATTGGAGGCGAATTCGTATTTTAGGAGGGGAGCCTACATTGCATCCTGAGTTCCTAGACATTATACAAGTACTTTTGAAGCTCAAAGAACAAGGTTATGCAGATGTCATTGAGGTTGTTAGCAATGGGTTTGGCCCTAAAGTCAAGCGAGCGCTCGCACAAATACCCGATGGTATTGAATTAGAAAACTCAGAAAAAGCCGGTAACACACAACCTATGTTTGGCCCTTTCAATCTAGCACCGAAAGACGATTACCTTCATAAATTTAGCGACTTTCGTCATGGCTGTGACATCATGCATAGCTGTGGTATTGGTCTCACACCTTTAGGTTATTTTCCCTGTGCGGTGGCTGGAGGTATTGATCGTGTAACGGAAGGTGGCTGCGGGCGTGACCATTTACCCCATGATTTCGACGAGATGCGTGATTTATTAGCTCGCAACTGCCAACTTTGCGGCCGATTTAAAGATGGTCACTACGTCCCTGAAAAGCTCAGACCTGCTCTTTTGGAACAAAAAACTTCTCGTTCTTGGCTCGCGATTTATAAAGCGTGGCGAACTAGAAAACACCAAGAACAAAAAGACACATAACATGCCTAATTCAATTGACTGGTCTGTTGTTGGCAATGGGCCAATATTAAGTTCTGATTTGCTACAAGCGAGCTATACAATTGGCTTTAACCAATTATTACGTCGTCCCTTTAATATGGTTGTCCATAATTACAAAGAAAGAGGGCAGTCCAAAAGAATTGGTGTCCAGGGCGATCAATATAGTGAACAGCTCCTGCCACATTTCATTGATACTGCAAATTTTTTGCAAGATGAGATCGGCTGTTGGCCTTCTTTGGGTCTTGTGGTTCTCACTACAGGGGTGAAGCTTCAAAAAAAAATAGCTGTCCAGCGGATGGACTTATTACCATCGCTAGCACGCCCTGTGGATTTAGAGAACAACATGCCATTGGCCGCGAGTTATCATAATTGGCTAGCAGAACGTCGGTACGCTTTTAAGCTATTGAACGAACTTGACTGGCCACAATTAGAATTGGTATTACATAGAGATCCTGTTTTACCTGTTAAATACAAAAGAAATTGCTTACGCGAACTTATAGAGTTGTCTAGCCTTAAAAAAACACAGGCGCGAGATTGCATAAATTGGCTTTGCAAACTTCCTTTAGAAATATGGATTGAGTCAATAAAGCATGCCAACATTGCTGACATAATCGCATGTGACAACGTTTTCATGCTTTCTCGATCCAGTCGGCTTACCAAAAACTGGTGGCTATACGATAGTGAATACTCGATTAAAATAGACCAGATCAGGACTTTATTGGCTCAAGCTCAGGCATATTGTTATGCGAAGAGAGCGCTTTTCTGCTGAGTAGGTCGGCTAAAAGACTTTTCTGATATTGTTTGTATTCAGTGGGATAATCTTCGCGCTCATGCCAATAGGCATAACCAATATCAATATAAATAGGGCTAGCTGCAACTTCGCACAATGGCAGCATAGTCGCAAAATCGGTCACACAATCAAACCATTGACCATCTGCTTTTTTAAATTGGGAATTGGGGATTTTCATGAAGCATGCTTTTGTAAATGCCCGCAAGTGTGCCCATACATTAGCACCATATTTATTTCGACTTTGCCGATAATCCGGTTGATACTGTTTTAGAGGTTTATTTGGTCTGAACATTGGCATTTGTACTACATCATGTCCTTTCTTCAAAGCTTGCTTGAGCGTACAGACTACTTTCCTTGACATTAAAAAGTCATCTTGGTCAAGCACTACGATCATTGAACTGGGAGCAACGCAGACTTCGTATATTGCTTGAATAAAATTTGGCATTCGACCTTTATGCTCTATATGCCGAATCATCGTCGTTTTATTTTTTAACGATTGAAATAGTTTTGGATATGCCCAGGAGTGGGTAATACTGCTTCCGTCATCAATAATTATTACACCAAATTTTTGGTCCTCTTGAGAATTTAATGAATTCACACAACGCATAAGCTTCTGGTAAGAAGTATTTCTTCCTTTTAGTAAGAAAATAATTTCTTCATTACGATACTCATAATTCCATTTAGCATCACCTACCAAGTCGAAAGACTCTTGTTGTTCCGCAGGAACTTTACCCTGAGCAATTAAATCGCGAATAACTCCCGATTGTAATCGCTCCTTATCTATATTACATGGGTGCACATAAAAAGTACTTGGGTTACCGCCTCTTACTGAGCGAAGTTCACCACTGTTTTTTTCATGTCGCTGCATAGCTCTGTGCCAGGTTAATTGAAAATTACCATTGCTCACTGGATTAACAATTGGTAAAGCTTGCTTAAATTTTACTAAATCAATCATGCCAAATCGTACTTCTGGAGCGAATTGCCCTGGCTCACCAAAATAAGGTAAGAATTTTGATGAATATTTAGGTATGTTGAATCCAACACTTTGCACGTCTGGCTTTTGTAATTCTGCAAGCATGTCGGCCACAAAGTCATGGTGCCAGTTTTTTCTCCCGATCAATACGTCACAATCGCACTGCAGTACATATCTTGTTTCTATTTGGTCAAACGCCCAGATTTGATTATATAGTGGTGCATTTTTACTTGTATGCGTGTCTATTATTTTTGTGTTGTTAAACCAAGTTTTGTAGGTGTTTTTAATGCTTTCTGTAGAATTAGGTGCCGATACAAAGTTGTTAATGACTCCATCTTGTACAAGTTTTAATGCTTGCTCTAAAAGTGAGTCTAAATTTGGTTCGTCGTATTGCCTTAAAAAAGGACCCTCAAATAGGTCTATGAGCAATAGCTTCTTTGCAAACCTTCTAGGAAACTCTAATTGCGTGACTATATGGCATATTTGTTCATAAAACCCATTAGCATCTTGTGCGCATGCTTTAATTAATAGCGTAGTATTCTTGTGTTGAGTTATTGTTGGTTTTACTCGCTCTAGTTCAGTATTAGTTTGGTGTAATTGTGTAATTAATGTTGCATAAAATTTTTTAAACCCGTCTAAACCCTCTAATGTCTTTTCTTGTGGGAGAATAGATTTGCGTCTTGCTAGTTCGAAGTCACTGTATTCTAATACACCAATCGCATAGAGGCGTGCGGATAGATCTATAAAGTAAGATGCATTTAACGGCTTCAAGTCTTTTCCAATGTCTACATAGTGCAAATCACCATTAGGGTGATACATTAGATTGTCTCGTTTGATATTGGTTGGTGCGATACCCCCCAAGTAACAAGCTCTAAGGAACTTAACTATTTTTTGATATGGAATTGAATTAGATACAGGGATATATTTTATTATTTGAGACTTAAACAGCCATAATTCATTTTCCTGTATAAAATCCCCTTGTACTATAGGTAATGAAAAGTTTTGCGTGAGTGTCTGAAGGCGAATAACGTCTTCAGATTTTATTCCCCAAGGGTGAAACTCTTTGATAGCTTTGTTATTAAATTCATAAACCACTCCTTCCATTCCAAAGCCAAGAAGGGTTAACCCCTGTGTTCGTAATGCGAATAGTTTTTTTACAACATAAGCAAGCTTATGGCGTGTTTCAACCCAGCTGTTATTGGTTTTATTTTCTTGTGTTGTATTACCATTGATATTGTATGTGCAATAGAGAGAGTTTTCGGCTAATGCGACTTCGTTAGGCCTAAGAAGCAATAACATTGCTACTAACCAATGGTCCTCTGCACTTTTTATATTTGGATAACGGACGCCGATTTTGTTAGCTAGGATTAGATTACATGACGGTAATTCGTGTTTCTCTTGACCGTGACAAAATCGGTCAATAAATTCTACTAATGTTGCTGGTTCGTTTATCCAGTTTTGTAGTGGATAGTTGATATTTGGGTCTATTCTGCCTTTTCTACTCAGTTGATTGCCAGCTAAAACAATACTCTTTCCTTGTTGCTCTCCTATATTGATTACTTCTTGTAAACTTGAAAACATTGCAAGCTGATCATCCGCGTCGAGTCTTGCAATCCATTGGACAAAATTTTGAGTATCGGCCCAATCTAAAATTGTATTACGAGCTTGTGAGGCGCTCCCACAATTAGCTCTTATTAATGTAATATATGATTTGTCAGCAATCTTGACTAAACGCTTGATATTTTCCTCATTTGAGTGGTCATCAAGGATAACAACTTGGACTCTTTTTTCATGGAATAAACTTTGTTCTTCTATACTTGTTAGTGCTTGAACTAAATTCTGTGACTGATTTCGGTGATTAATTGCCACTAATACAGGTGCAGTGTCGTAAGGCGCTGAACATAATTTTATTGTTTTTATATTCCTAGTTGTTAAGGTGTTTTTGAGGTTTTGATCTGTGTTCAATTAATTTATTCCCTATTTCAGCTTGAATCTCATCACGTTTCCATTCAAATAAATGCTCGATGCGATTGAAAAACATATCCTTTTGCCTATGACTCATACGATTATTGTATTTTATGTAAAAATCACATACTCCAGATAATTTTTGAGGAGAGCGCTTTGCTGATAAAGCGTCATCTCGGTTGTTAATTGTCCAATATACAGTTGCTTGGTGAGTAAATGCGATAGAGGGAGAAAGATCGAGCACGCGTATTGCTAAATCACGATCGTTACAGCTTATGAGTCCGTTTGTAAATTTACCTGCATGGTTAAGTAATTCTAAACTAATAAATGTATTTGAACCTTGCCACCCAGGATTTCCAATTAAAAAATCATCGCAATTTAGCGTTGAAGGTATATTAGTAGCTATAACCTTATGACTCTCTACAATATTTATTCCAGATATAACGACTTCTGCATTGCTACTATTTGCAATACACTTAGTTAAATGGTGGGTATCCCAAAAGTCATCATCATCTATTATAGCTACAAAGCTTTTGGGGAAATTAATTGTTAGATAATCGATGCCTGTATTCCAACTACCTGCGGCCCCTTTGAGATATTTATTTTCTAAAACTACAAGCTGTATTTTTCCTAAAGTATCTCTTAATCGAATCGTTTCGGATTTTGAAAGTGGCTTTTTATCACTGACTATTACAACGACATCTGGTTTTTTTGTTTGTGCAACAATAGAAGGAAGAGATGTTTCTATTAAGCAATTGAATCTTGGGCTTGTGGCGATTAACACCGCTAATGGTTTATTTTCTTCCATACAGGATGTCATTTTGTCTCACTAAAATTTCCTGAATCAATGTCGATCCGCAGCTCTAGTAATTGCTCAAGCAGAATTTATTATTTTCGCTTATTGTTGGAGCTTAATCAGATTAAGAATAATAGATTCCAATCTCATTAACCTTCTGTTTTAAAAGGTTTATGTATAGTTTTTGATTTGATATTAACAACTTGAGATTAAACAGGTCAAGTATAGCAAGATTATTAGTTAGATTTTTACGACTAACTTAATAACTCCCCCAACGTGTTCCTACTTAATTTAAAAGACATAAAAGTAGGAACTTTCAAATGAGCCAAAATCAATATATCCGTAAATATAAGCGTATTTCTAAATCAAAGTGGGCATCACATGACAAAAGTACAATATTACTATTGGCAGACGTTGTTAATGACACAGATGGTGAAATAGAACTGGGGTTTACTCGATATATCTATTTACACCGAGATGAGGTGGGCAAGGTACTTGGTATATCGATTTCAAAAGCTATATTTGATGAGACCGATCTTCATTTTGAAGAACGTTATCTTGAAGGCACTGACATGTTGTTATTGCTATTAACTTATATTGAAGAAATTGCTGAATTCTGTGAGTTATTTTCGGATGAATTTAAAAGCATTTTCATGTTGCCACCTAAAGATTATTTTGAAGTAGCAATTCAAGTTTGGTGTGAACAAATTGAAAATACTTAACTAGAGCGAGCCAAATGGCTCGCTTTTTTTCTTAAAATAAAAACAGAGTTTGGGATACAGTTGCCATCATATTCGGCTTTTCTTTCTTTTCTGGCATTTGTTACGCGTTGTTCAAGCTCTTCTCTTTCTTCTTTTGATGGCGGCGATAGTTCGATACCGCAGAAGTGTGTTTGAATGTTTATTTTGCTTGTAACCATTTTAAAGATAAAAAATTCAGTTAAGTTTAAAAAGTAAGTCAAAGGTTTATCAATTTATAATAACTAATCAAATAAAGCCTCTCATATTTAGCATAATTTATTAAGTAACACACAACAATTTCAATGAAGCTATTGATTTGTAATAAATTTCGTTTATCGTTTAATTAGAAACGTTACTTTTTTAATAATAAATATCTCAAAAGGGATTTTCATGAAAATAAAAAAACTGGCAGTAATAGCGTCTATAGCAATCGCTTTCTCTGGGAATGTAATGGCTGAATCTTTGGTTGAACAGATCAAAAAACGCGCAGGTGCAATTTCTGAAGTTAAAACGCTGCTAAATGACCCAGACCAAAATGTACGTTTGGCTGCATTGGATGTAATGTTGAAATCAAATGATACAGCAATGCGCGAGCTAGCCTATACAACAGGTTTTAATAGTGCAGATGACACTTTTCGTGCTGTGACTCTGAGAAACAAGCTTAATGAAACGGATCTATTAGCGTTAACACTAACCCTACCTGAAAATGCATCTGAAAAGATTCAAAAAACTTTTGCATATTATGGTGGAATACTCTCATTGCAATTTAAAGACTATGATGAAAAAAATGGAAAATTTACAACGGCAAGCACGCGCAACCCAGGTTATAAAAAAGCAGGCAACTTATCGGGTTTATCATTGACATTTGCTACAAGTTACTGTGGTGGTACTCTTGTTTTAAATGAAGAGTCTGAATTAGCGGGTACTATTACATGTGATGGTCACTTGTTTCCCGCAAAAGCCAATATAATTTAACTAAAATACAGAAATTTCACTTAACGTTAAACGTTCTTTATTTCCCCAGTTAGAGGCAAAAATGATTTTAATTCGTTTTGCTTTGACTGGGGATAACTTCGCCTCAAATTGCTCATCATTATTTATCCATGTGCCAGAGAATATACTAGCCCAGCCACGCTTACCTGAAGCACGGCGGGTAGACAGTATTTGAATATTTTTTGGCATACTTGATTTGTCTGTGATATTGCCGTTAAACGAAACTGAATTTATCACTTTAAGTTCACCATTAAAGTCTAACGTTAGCTCAATTGCATTGTTATTTGGATTAACCACCCATTGACTTGAGAGGTTATTGTCATTTATATGATTAATTCTAAAGTCAGAGCCAATTGCAGAGTGTGACCACTCGGTAATCTTATACTCAATTTTATTTAGGTTGTTTACTTTATCTATTTTACCTTTCTCTTGCGAGGAGAGGCCTGAAAATGATGAGCTTGTGAAAAATGGGTTTATTGTTTCAATTGCTCTGTCCATTCGAAGTGCTTTACCTTCACCACTTTGACTGTCTACAGATTGAAGTATACCAATGGGAGTACCTTGCGAAAAAATAGTACTGCCACTCAAACCTTTGTAAAGAGGCTCACCTGCATTGCTCTTTACTTTAAAATTAATTAAGTCTAAATCTATTAATGAAGCAGGGATGAATGACTTTGAACCATCTGAATTAATTGTTGAAATACTAACGTTTGTTGTATTTTTCAAGACATTATTAATTGGTTTAAAACTATTGATGTCTGTATTACATTCAGTTGCAGCTGCACCAGAAACTAATGAGATAGATAAATCATAACCAAAGGTTTGTACTTTTTCTGCCTCCCCGAGTGAGCGCTTCGATGTACCTGTTAATATTGTTGCAAAAAAATCTTCACCTAATACATGTTTTGGTGTGATTAAATAACAGTTATTTAAACGACTTACTAAAAAGCCTTGACCAATTTCACCAGCATCTACGTGTACTTGCGTTAATGTCGACGCATTAGATAAAAATGTAGTTGAAACAAGGCAAAGGCTGAGGAAATTATTTATTGTTTTTTTCATCTGTATTTCGGTGTTTTGTTAGGTGTTTATAGAATAAATCTACAAATTCCATAAGTAAAAAAAGTGTTGCAAACAAGGTAGATAGTGCTGCTATAACAGGGTCTTTTGTGATTCGCGACCAAAAAGAAGGTTTAATTTGGTAGCCTTCAGTACCTAATCGACTTACATTGAGTGACTTACCTTCACCATGAACTGTAAAACTAATGTTTTTGCTATAACCTATCTGTATAAAACCTTTAACTTTAGATAGAGTGGTATGAGCTTTATCTTCATATAGCTCAAGTCTATCACCAGTATCAAACTCATATTCTCCAGCAACGTATCGATTATTCCTGAATAATTGTTTTTCAACAATTTTAACATTGCCGCCTAATAAAATTGTATCAACACCATTACCTACGTCTTCACCTATTCTAATCGTACCTTCAAAAGGAATTACTTTTGTATTTTTAGTGGGCAGCACAATTTCAACGTAGTCCGGTAAGTTAATGGTATTTTTTGAGGTCTCGAGTTGGCCTACTGAGCCACTATTGTTCAGTATTATTAGATACTTGCCTTCAGGAGTTACTTGAATTGAAGCTGTTGTATTGTTTGATGGTGAGAAGTATGTGCTGCCAGGTAAAGGCTCTAACTTCTCGTTACTGGCAGAAATATCATCTAATAGGGTGGCTAAACTGAGATCCCACTGGTTTAATGGAGTATTTGTTAAAGTAACTGACAGTGTTTCTGTTTGGCCTGTAATGGTATACACGTTTTCTCGTTCCACAAACAGTGTAATAACCACAGCAACAGCTAAAAATAAAATAAAAATAAGGCTGCCAAACTTAACGCTTCCTGACTTTATAGCGCTTAATATGGCAACAAATTTAAATTGAGAACTTAACTTATTCATACATCTCTATACATCAAATTTAGCTTTACAGAAGGAAGTGATCTACCTGACTTTCTCCGTAAAATCGCGATACTATTCTTGCCTACAGATAATGAATCTAAATTTAAATTACATATGGTGTCGTATGCGGTTCTTTTACCTTGCTCAATGCGCTGACACTTTTGAGTTTTATGCTTTGCCAAATTGTTTTTTAGATTGATAAAAACATTGCTTCTACCAGAGTTAACTAAAATACTGATGGTTTGAGCTTTGCTGACTTCGCCAACAGCACTCAAGAATATGGTGTCAGGTTTATTGTTTGAACAATCACCAGGAAATGCTAGGAGTGCAAGATTGTTTCGGTCAAGCTTTGATAATTGGTCTTTATATTTGGTTGGATAGTCTGGATAAACAGGGCCTTCGATGTTTTTAGTGAGAAGCTTGTATTCGTTTGATGAATAGTAAGTGCCATCAATGGATTGTGCTTTTAAGCAGATCGAATCAGACTCTACAGATGGCAACATGATATTTAATTGAGTTAAGTCTTTATTTGACTGTGCTAATACGCCAGTAATCACTCTTCCACTAACTGGCACATCAGCGTTGAATTCTTCATAGAAGGTGTCTTTTGCAAGGCGAATTTTTAATTCATTGTTCGCTAAAAGAGGTTGATTAAAAATGAATAAGCCTAGTATTAACGCGTATAGCTTCACTCAAACTCCCTTTTGAAAATTGTAGTACGAAAACAGCATTTATTAGATTATAGTTTTAACATTTTGACTTATATAATAAAACACTAGAATAAAGAATAGTTCATTAATTTTGATTTGCAGTGGAAGAACTACCCGATATTGCCAATAGATAGAATCTTCCACTTTATCATCCTTTGAATTATTTATTATTACCACCAAGTTTGCCGAATGCAGGTTTTAGTTCATCAGACAAGTTGTCTTCGACAATTTGTAATACTCTGGCTGGTAAGTCATATTGGTAGATAGACACTTTCACCTTGCCTTTAAACCAATGTGATAAGTGAAGAGAGTAAGTAGCTTTATTCCCATATCCAAAATGCTGTTTTAATCTACTTACTAAACTTGTAGTTGATGAACCAACATATAATACAGAGTTTGGCTTATTTAACTTTGCGCATTTTCGTGATTTTTGTACTTTGAAATCACGAAACTGTTCAAATGTGGAGTTCGGATCACCATCGATCTCTTTTATCACATAGATTGCTTGTTTAATTTTAGGTAATAGTGGCAACTCTTCTACATGTTCTATATTAAATTCTTGAATAGGCTTTGCTAATTTAGCTTCTTCACAATCCTTGATAAGATTATCGATGTATTTCATTTGGCACCTCACTAATTTGATTCGTTGGTTAGCTTGTGATTATTAATATGTCTTTCTTTATCTCGACCTGTTTTTTTATCGAGGTTTTTGTTCATAGCAAACTCTAAATCAATTTCCATTTGATTTGCCAAACAAGTCACAATAAATAGTACATCTGAAAGTTCATCGGCGATTTCAGCTTTTATATCACTTGGTTCTTTGCCCTTCTTAAAACTTTGCTCTCCATGGGTACGAGACATTAAGCGGGCTACTTCACCAACTTCTTCCATTAAATTGGCAAGATTTGTCATTTCGTCAAAGTACCTTACCCCAACATTTTTAATCCATTCGTCAACTTGTGTTTGCAAGTTAGTTAATCCAAGTTTTTTATGTGTAACTATTTGTTCCATTTTTAGAGTCTCTACGAGTTTTAGTTGGGCTAATAATATATTTGGAAAGGACGCTTAATGTCCTACTTTTGCTTCAACATAACTTGCCATGCTTCTTGAAGCATTACCATTGCAAACGTATCTAATTCACAATACATCAGCAGAGCTTTTTGCAATTGGTTTCGTTCATAATCAGACATTTCAGTAAATTGCATTTTGGCATAAGCGGTAAGTGCTAATCCGCCATTATTTAATTCATCTGTTTCTGATAGCAGCTCAACATCGTGATCTGTGATGTCATCGAATAGCTTTGGAAGTGTTTTGTAAGGGTCATTAACCTTGCCAGCATCATCAAATTGAATCCAAGTTTTTTTGACAAAATTATGGCTATGGATCTCTTCTGTACCATAAATAGGTTTACTATATTTTTCTTTTAAATAATTGGAGCTGTTTAAAATTGCAGGTAAAACAGCCTTTAAAGAGTTTGAACCATTTGTAACGGGATCATAGTGGTATTTTTTAACTAACTCTAATTGGTCTACCATACAACGCTTTCCAATCCAATGTTCATTGCTTTTAGCTGTTGATTTAGTGATTGATTTAATAAACTCACATAGCTCGGCGCTATCTGTTTCATTTGAACATTTAAGTTGTTGAAGAACCATGTTTAAATAGGTGTTTTCATGATTGGAATAGCGAAAAATAGTGCCATTATCTTGTTCCAATTGTGCCTTTAACTCTCTCACGAAGTTAAAGTTTGGAAATTCACCTTGCTCGGTACATAAAAATTGACCGGCATGCTCAACTTTTCCGTTTTCATGCAAAATGTGATGTGAAAACTGAAATGCAATTCCCTCATAAGGATGCATCCCTTGGTAAAATGGTATGGCAACAGCACTTGTTTCAAAATCAATAAAATGCAGTGGGTATGTCCACTTTTCCATTTCCTTTTTCAGACCATCACTATCAAAAAAAATATTTTGGTCTTGATTTTGTACTTTCTCTATTTGAAGCCATTGCCTTTCTTTTTGACTGAGAGCAGACTCACCTGACTCTTTATAGTTGATATCTTCCTTCTCTATATCTTTTAATTTAATTTTGCCATTTTGAATGCATTTGTCGGCACTCTTAAAATTGGCTATATCGAGTACTGTTGGGTCTGAAAAATCTTTTTCTTGCCAGTTTAATTGTTGTTTCCAGCATTCTTTAAACCCAGATTTTTGGCTTTCGTTTTCATTGTTGGTTTTAAATTCACACTTTTTACATTTAGCGCCAATAACAGGTGCTATTTTTTCGTCCTGTTGGTAGTAATTGGCAAATTCGATGATGTTTTCTTTAAAACTGTTAGCTGGATAACCCGTTTTTAGTTCATTTTCGTATGCAAGATTAACAGCGTGGTCTACATTCACCTGTTTTAGGATTTTGGCTTTTAAATCTCTCTCTGAAAGTTCGTCCGTCACAACTTCCCGTCTATTGTTTTCATTTTTTATCAGTTTGAACTTTTGATTTAGCCCAGAAGTTGCACATTGTGAATCTTTATCAACAAGCATTAGATAACTTGAAATCTGTGCATCTGGAAATGCGCTTTGTAGAACATGCTTTTGAAATGCAACATCGAAAATATAGGGTTTCCAGCTTGATTCAAGCTTACCTGACTTATTTAAGAAGTTTTTGTCTTCATGCTTTGAGTAAGATTTAGCTTTAACCTCAATTAGCTCCAAAAAGTTACCATTTTTAACTAATATATCTACGCGAATAAATAGGTTTCCAAAGCGAATTGCAGGTTCGAATATCACTACTTCTTCTTGGTTTAATAACTTATTGGTTTGTGAAATTGCTTCTTCATAATCAAGCGTTGTTATTTCGTGGCCTTGAGGGAAATACTGTTTAGCAAGTTCACCTACCTGGAAACCGCCATCAGCTAAAGCCGTTAAAAACGCATCATCAAGCTTAGTATCAGGATATTGAATTTTTCCTGTATAAAAAAGCTTTGTGGGGCATTCTGTTGCTAATTTGAATCGTGATTTTGTCAGGTATCTGTTCATTTTATAGCCTCCAAGAGTGATAAGTTATTATGATAGCTTTAAAGTGGACGTTATTTGTCCTAAAAGGCTGTAAAATAATCCTATTTACTGTGAGGTTAATTTGCCATGCTATTGATAAAAGAACAACTTTTGGAAGAGGCATTCTTAATAGGAGTGCCAAGTGAAATGAATGGAAGCCCATTAGCAATTTTGGCATTGACGGGCGTTTTGTATAGTCAAAATGGTAATTTAAGGATGCAAATTATCAGCTTTGAAACAGGTGGAAATACAGAGTTAGCATTTAACTATTTTCAACAGTTTTCGATATCAGCTTTAATTGAAAATACTAAAACAGATGAAAAGTTAACATTAGAAGCTTTTGGTAGCCCTTGTCAGGCATATAATTATTTATTGTATCGATTCGAAATGCAGTGCTTAAAGCAAAATACAATAATTTTGAAACTGTAGATGTAAAGGAGCAGTAGCTCCTTTAATGTTTATTATTTGAAAGTAATTTATTAAATACAATGATGACAATAGGTGATGCGATTATGCAAATTACGATGCGAAAAACGCCACTGAAAATACCTTCTTTGCGCGCTCTTAACATCATTAAATATTCTTTTTTCATTTTATCAGGCATGTACATGATGGTGACCCATTTCACTTTTAATTCGTAATCTCTTCGCTCTGTTCTAAGAAAGAAGAATAAATACAATGATGGGTAGGAAATGAGAATTGTTAGAACAAAAAGTTCTAAGTTCAATACCTTGTTAAAATACATTACACCGACGAGTATAGTTGCGTAAGTAAATAAAACGCACATCAAGGCATCAAACCAGTAATCTTTTCGCACACGATACTGCTCTGGCCTTGATGCAAGTAGATCCTCTAAATTTGGGCGAGGTTTATTTAAATCTTCAATGTTTGGTAATTGTGTTTTGGGTAAGTAACTCATTATCAACTCCTATTTAATTGAAAGTGAAAATATAAATTTTCCTAGGACGTTCTAAGTCTTACTTTTTGTATTTAATTTAGTGAATTGTCTGATTTGGTCATTAATTAAAGCTGACTATGAAAGTTTGAATTGATGCTAACCCTTTTAAAGCCTAATCTGTCGCCACTTATAATTTAAAACAGCTCTTTAATGATCAGGTGAAGTATTGAGAGCAATTAACTGAGATAACCTCTGAGCATCAAGCAAAGTATTTTCTATGAATGTCAGTTGTTCAGAGTTTTCAGTTAATAGACTGCTTTTTTGTAATAATTCAATTACTGCAACAAGCAAATGGGAAAGTACATACCACTGTTTCTCGGTTAGTTGAGGATTGGGTTTATTTATATTTGTTAGAAGTTCACTGATTTCAACTGCGATAGATGCATCTTCATAACACATATCATTAGTGAAAAGCGACAGTATTTCATATAGTTCGGTTGATAACATTATAAAACCTCCATGATTGACGAGGAAGCATATTAAACTTAAAGTAGGACTTAATTAGTCCCATTACTTGATACTTAGATGATACAAATCAGTAAAAGTGAAAAACGTCGAGTTTTATCAGAAAAAACAGATTTAACAGCCACATTGCTAAATGCGATTGGTGTAGGTAAAAATCAAAAAATTAAACTAAGCACATTAATTAAAGAGCACTTATCCCATTACCAACGTCCTCGGCAATCTTCAGAAGCTTTTAAAAAAGATATTTATCGTATAATCACGAGCTATTTGTCGGATGATAAAAGTGGTTTACAAGTTTTAGGTGAAGGTAAGTCGCCACGTCAATATTATTGGTCATCAATTGAAAGTAAAACGGATGCTATTGAAGCATTTAGCATGTCTGAAGCAAGAGCTTTTGCCTTTCAATTTATTGAAGAATATTTATCTACATTAATTCCACCACATATCTATAAAAGTCTTACGACAGACTTTATAAAAGCGAATGAAGTAATCAGCAAAACTAAGTCAAACAAGTACCTAAACAAATTAGATTTTAACCCAATGGGCTATGATTCTTTTAGCAAGTTAAATCAAGAAAGTTTCACAGCCAATGAGTTAGAAAAGTGGCAAAGTATTTTTGCATTTACGTTTGAAGAGTCCTGTTTTACAGCAAGCTATACATCAATTCACTCAAAGTTTGATAACGGTGACGGCAAATTACTACTTTCACCACAACGCATTGTTTTACTGAACAATCAAATAACGGTATTGGCTTATGAGCATAATGCTGGTGCGTTAAAATTCTTTGAAATAAGGCGTTTGACTAATATCAAAAAGTCCAAGATAACATTTCAAAGTGTTGACGATGGTGATTATCAAGAAAAGCATTACTTTAAGGCAATTTGTCATACATGGGTTAAGCATTACTTCGAATCAATTCACTTGGGCGATAGCACTAGGTTTTCGCCCACATCGCATCAAAATTGCTGGGTATTAGAATCACAGATAACATTTCCAAAACACTTTAATTTTGAGGGAGCAGACCTATTTTTCTTTGCAAATTTTTTGGGCATGTTTAGCGACTCGATAGTTGTTGAGGAGCCTGCCTTTTTAAAAGAAGAACTTGCAAGAAGGGCGAAGCAACTGGTAGAAATGTATCAAAATAAAGATTCACACTTAGAAATTATCGCTAATAGTCCGGAAATTATGGCGACAAAAAGCAAAAATTAAACCCAAGGAAAATTCATGGCAAATACATATATTCAACTACCTTATAGTCAAGGCGAAAATAACTTAGGTAAACACAATGATGGTTTTTGGAGTGATGCATTAAAACGATATTTGTTAAGTCTAAATGAAAAGGGGGTAGCTATTGCTGCCCGAAATTGTACATTAGCTGAACTTAAAGAGAATGGCTTAGAGGTTAGTTTAGATTATTTTTTGCGAACTAATTTTGTTAAATATCCTGATATTAAGCAAGCAGTAACGTCAGTTCGTGAAGATCTAATTAAAACGGGCGATTTTGAAATTAGAACAGTAAGTCAAGAAGGCCGAGGCAAGAACCCTGAATGGATATTTGTTACTAACGACTTCTCATAAATAGCTATAAAAATGACTCTCTAACTTCGCAAGCTTGCAAAACTCTTATTAAAAACCATCTGCGTTAGTCTAAAAATCCAAATTATTTAAGGATTTTTTATGACTAACGTACAACCTATTATTGAACACACAACTACAGACAACTTTTCATTTTTACAGCACTGGTATCCAGAGCTTTATCGCCTAGCGATGGATATGGATCGTTTCTATTCACAAGATCACAGCTGTGCGTTATTAAAAGCACGCTTGTTTGCTGAAGTGTGGTGCCATATCTTTGCCGAAAAAGTTGGCGTGAAATTGGACTGTAATACTGAACTTACTAATAAAATTAAGCAATTACAAAGTGTAACCAATGTACCACCATACATTATTGATGAGCTTGAACTAATTCGCCTTAACGCGAATTTAGGTGTACATGCATATTGTTCATTAACTAACGAGTGGTTTGGCCGTGCACAAGCAAGTCAAAAACAAGTAAATAACACCATGCAGGCGGTGTATGAGCTAGCAAGTTTTCTTATTTTTAATATTTGTGGTGAAAAGGGTGAAAAAACCAGTTGGCAAGCGCCCACACATATTGATGAGATTAAGAACGTAGAGCTTGCTCTTAACGGCAATAAAGAAGCCAATTATGCACTAGCAAAGCAAGCACTTTCTCAGTTAGAGCATTATAAAAGTAAAGAGCTCGTTGAAGATTTAACACGCAACCAGGTTAAAACGCTTAAGCGTGATTTAGAATACTGGTTATCACGTTCAGCACTGTGCAATGCACAAGGCACAGCATTACTTTATGCCAAAGCTTATCAGCTAAAGTGGCTGCAACCATGCGAACACCACAACGCAGAAACGTGTTATAAAGCGGCCATAAAAGAATGTGAGAGTGGCGAAGCCCATTACGAATTCGCTCTTTACATTAATAAAAAAGGGCAAAATAACCGCGCTTGGCAACATGTAGAAAAAGCAGCCGAACTTGGCCATTTTGAAGCCATAACTGACTTACAAGATCGCTTCAAATCGAAAGATACACTGCAATTTAACTACTGGCTTGAAAAAGGCATCACACATAAAGAGCCAAACTCGTTTACCGTTGATGCGGGCTTAAAACTTAAAGCGTGGCTTTTAAATCAAGCAGATGAGCTGGCGCAAAAACGTGCACGCAGCGCATTAATTGAAGCCAAAGCAAGGCGTGCAAAAGGCATTGATTGCCTGCAAGCATATTGTGATTACTTTGGTTATTGGAACAAAACACCAGAGCAAGAAAAGGCGCTTGCTACATTAGCTGAAAGTTACAGCCAACTACCTAGCTGGTTCAACTTTAATAAAGAGCTGTTTGAAGTGTTAAGAATGCACGAATCGCAGCGTAAGTTGGCTATTAAAATTGGTAACCAAGTTGTAGCAAAAACGCAGTGCAACGTTGAAAAAGCACAGCACAAGTTTGATTTGGCCATGCTTATTTGGCAAGAGCTACAAGCGCGCGGCACAGTAAAATCGCCCTATGCCTTAAAAACACTTATTCGTGAAGCAGCAAGTGAAGGCTGCCAAAACGCAGTAGAATTTTTGGCATTACCAAAGGGTAAACAGCTTATGCGCGACAACAGCTATGTCACAACACGCACCCAGTTCAAACAGCCAGATCGCAAAAAACAAAAACAAGCTAAAAAGAAAGCGCGTAAAGCAAAAAAGAAATAAATACCTTATTTTGTACCCAAAAAGTTATAGCAACATGAATCATAAGCTCTTTTGTTATAACGTGTTATTTATTCAATAATTTTTATCAGGTAATATGTGTTTCAAAGTATGACAAGGAAGCCCCATGAGTCAGACAACGAAACACATATTACTCATCGTAACTGGTGCAAGCCCGCAAGTATTAACCGAGACCATCTTCGCGTTAAATCAGCAAGGCAAACAACTGCCTGAAGAAGTGTTTGTAATCACTACACAAAATACCAAAGATATGTTGGTAAATGGCTTATTTACACAAGGCTACTGGCAAAAGCTAATTGACGATTACCAATTACCTAAAATTACCTTCAACGAAAACAATATTTGGTTAATTGAAGACGATACAGGCAACCCAATACTTGATGCAAAAACAGAGCAAGAGCAAACCTTTATGGCTGACTTTATCACCCGTAAAGTGTTTGAACTTACAAGTGATAATACCCTAAGCATTCACGCATCCATTGCCGGCGGTCGTAAAACCATGGCATTTTATTTGGGTTATGCCATGTCACTGCTTGGCCGCGAGCAAGATAGCTTAAGCCATGTGTTTGTAAATGACGAGTTTGAATTTGTTTCAGACTTTTATTACCCAACCCCTTATCAGCACATTATTGAAGGCAAAAACAATAGCTCGATTGATTGTCAAAATGCCGTTGTAACCTTGGCTGAAATCCCGTTTGTGCGAATGCGTAAATCGATTGATCAAACTTTGGTTAATACCATGGAAAATGCATCGTTTAGCCAAACCGTTGCCAGTCTAAACTCAGCACATAACAAAGAGCTAGAGCTCACTATCAACAAAAAAGCCAGAGAACTAAAATTTGCTGGGGTTGAAATTAAACTCTCTGCCAAAGAGTTTGCTTTTTACCTGTGGATACTTGAACACTCAAAAGCTGATGAGAAAGGCTTAGTGATTGATCGCACTTTTGAAGATACAACAGAGCATGTAATCGCATTTTTAACGCACTTTAGTCAACATGGTAGTGACTCTCGTGTTTACACCAAATATGGGCTAGAGCCTGAAGAGTTCCGCGATGGTGAGCATAAAAATTTAATACCTATGGAACGTGACTTTGTGCAACAAACACGCAGTCAAATCAACAAAAAAATAAGTAACCGACTTACAATGGAACTAGCTGAAAAAATCAGTATAGATTCAGTTAAGCAAGACAATAATACTCACTATTTCGTCGCGGCATTTACTAACCGCATCAAAGTAAATGAAATAGAGTAATTAACACGCAAGCTTGTAAAAATAAAAAAGGCGTAAGTAACACCTAAAATTAGCTAGGTGCTTAGAAAAGGAATACAGAATGAAACAGTCTAACTTCTTATTTCTAAAAGAAATAGATAATCAACTATACACAATAGCGCTGGCCGCAGAGCGTAATTACCCAAGCGATCCTAACACCACCATGGCAAAGCTACGTATTTTTGCAGAAACAATCGCAAAAAAATTAGCCCACGCGCTCAAATTTGATCAAAAAGAAACACAAATAGAGATTATCCGTGAACTCGCCCGTGTACCAGGAATAAAAGACGATATCATTCAAGTATTTCATGTGCTTCGAAAAGTTGGAAATAAAGCTGTTCATGACTATCACAATGACTTAGAAGATGCTGAAATGACGCTGCGATTCGCCCATCGCCTAGCAGCGTGGTACTACTCATTAGTAACTCAAAACCTTGATTACAAAGCCCCTGCATTTGTATTGCCAAAAGGTGACTTAGCGCCTGTAATGGATGCCGAGGTGATTGAGCTCAAAACTAAGCTTGATGAAGTAACAAGCAAAAAAGTCACTACAGATAAAGAGCTCAAAGAGCAGCAAAATACAGTAATAAGCCTACAAGGCTATATTTCCGTACTAGAGTCCAAGCAAGAAGAAACACAGGCACAAAATGAGGCGCGAATCAAAGCGCTCGAGGCTGAATTAAAAGCAAAAGAACAAGAGCTTGCAGCTAAAACCAAAGAAGAGCGTAAAGCCTACCACGAAGAAATTCGAAAATCAGCGGCCAAACGCAGCTTAAACTTATCTGAAAGTGAGACCCGCTATCTAATCGATACTCAGCTGCGTAAAGCGGGGTGGGATACAGATACACAAGAGCTTAATTATGCTAAAGGCACGCGGCCACAAGTTGGCCGCAATATGGCAATTGCTGAATGGCCAACAGGCATCGACGAAACAGGTAAACAAGGCTTCGCAGATTACGTATTATTTGTTGGCCTTCGACCAGTTGGTGTGATTGAAGCTAAAAAAGCGAATACCGATGTAAGTGCTAAATTGAATGAAGCGTATCGCTATTCAAAAACATTTGATCATGGCTTACTGCGTCAAACACTCTCACACTTAGATGCTGACCAAGTTAATGAAGCCTTGCCACAGTATTTACCCACCTGGCAGGATGAAAATAGCACACCCTATAAAATTCCATTCTGCTTCTCGGCGAATGGGCGTGAATATCGCGCTGCAGCCAAAACCAAAAGTGGTATTTGGTATCGTGATGTTCGTCATAATACGAATATGCCCAAAGCGTTGCCAGAGTGGCATCGACCTGAAGAGCTTCTCGCTAAACTTGAAGCCGACAACCAAGTTTACAACAACTGGTTTGAACAAAACCCAATCACTGATGATTTAGGCCTGCGTTATTATCAAAAAGAAGCCATTCAAGCTGTAGAACAAGCAGTTACCCGTGGCGAACAAGACATTTTACTGGCAATGGCTACGGGTACTGGCAAAACCCGTACTGCTATAGGTTTAATGTACCGCTTAATTCAGTCTAAGCGTTTTAATCGCGTACTGTTTTTAGTAGATAGAACGTCTCTCGGTGAACAAGCGCTTGATTCGTTTGAAGATACCACCATTAAGGGCGATACTTTTAAATCCATCTATAACGTCAGTGATTTAACCGAACGTTTTCCAGATGATGCTACTCAAATCCATGTGGCAACTGTACAGTCATTAGTAAAACGTACCCTGCAAAGCGACGAAGTGATGCCAGTAGGGCGTTACGATTGCATCATCGTTGATGAAGCACACCGCGGTTATATTCTCGATAAAGAACAAACCGAAGGTGAAGAGAAGTTCCGCGATGCAAAAGATTTTATTTCGTCCTACCGCCGTATTATCGACCATTTCGACGCCGTTAAAATTGCCCTAACCGCAACCCCAGCGCTACATACAGTGGATATTTTTGGTGGCACACAAAAGCAGCCTGTTTATCGCTATAGCTACCGTAAAGCAGTCATTGATGGTCACTTAGTAGACCAAGAGCCTCCGGTTAAAATTTTAACCAAACAGGCGCGCGATGGCGTTGTAATGGGCGCAGGCACTGAAGTAATGCGTCTAACGCCACAGGGTGAGCTACAAAACGATACGTTAGAAGATGAGCAAAACTTTGAGGTTGCCGACTTTAACCGCGGTTTAATTTCCACAAACTTTAACAAGGTTGTGTGCGAAGAGTTGGTCAATCATATCGACCCAACCAGTAAGCAAAAAACCTTAGTATTTTGCGTTAATAATGAACATGCCGATACTGTTGTAGAAGAGCTCCGCACCGCATTTAAAACTAAATACCCTAAGCTTGAACACAACGCCATTATTAAAATAACCGGTGATTCAGACAAAGACAGTAAAAGAGTACAATCGCATATCACCCGCTTCAAAAAAGAGCGTTTACCTAACATAGTGGTAACTGTTGACTTACTCACCACGGGTATCGATATTCCAAGTATTTGTAACCTGGTCTTTATGCGTAAAGTTCGCAGCCGTATTCTTTATGAGCAAATGAAAGGCCGCGCAACACGCCTTTGCCCTGAAGTGGGCAAAACCAGCTTTAAGATATTTGATGCCGTTAACTTATACAGCACATTACAAAGTGTCGATACCATGCGCCCAGTCGTTGTGCGCCCTCAGGTAGATATTAAAACTTTAGTGAACGAAATCACAGCGGATGAAACCTACCAAACCAAGGAAGCTGATGGCCGCAGCTTTGCAGAGCACAGCCACGAGCAATTAGTGGCAAAGCTACAACGTATTACTAGCCATGCACAGTGTAATCGCGACCGCTCAAAAGAAATCGACAGCCATATTAAACGTTTTGACGAAATACTAGCCGATAAAGCAGGCTGCGACTTTTTAAGCTTGCCAAAAACATTAAAAGAAAAAGGGCCAAGGCTAAGCGCTGAAATTCTTAACAGCTTACCTAACTTTGTAAGCCGTATAGAGCAGCTAAAAACTAATATCAACGCACTGCGTGATATGCCTATTTTTACTGATATTCCAGACGAAGTAGTCTCAGTCACTCATGTATGGGGCGATCACGAAAAACCTGAAGACTTCCTTGAGTCGTTTGATAAGTTGGTTGATAGTTCAGTAAATCAACAAACAGCCCTTGAAGTGATCATTAATCGCCCGCGTGATCTCACCCGTAAAGCGCTACTTGACTTACAAGAGTGGTTTGATGCGCAAAATTATGATGAATCAACCCTACGTAAAGCCTGGCAAGCCACTAAAAATGAAGACATCGCCGCTCGCTTAATTGGCCATATTCGCCGTGCTGCGATGGGCGATGCATTACTGCCGTTTGAAACCCGAGTCGATAAAGCACTGGATAAAATAAAGGCCAGTAAAAACTGGAGTGAAGCACAACTTAGTTGGCTTGAGCGTTTAGCTGCCAGCATTAAACAACAAGTGGTACTGGACGACACCACGTTTAAAACAGGTAATTACCGCCGCAGTGGTGGAAAACGCAAGCTTGAGAACATCTTTGAAGATGAGTTATCAAGCATACTGCAACAGTTTTACGAATATATGTGGGATGAGCCTGCTTAAAGCGGTTTATCAAAAGCAAAAACCACGTACAATTTAGCCCATTAATTTTTATAGTTAAGCACAGCCTTACTGTGCTTAACACAAAAATGCTGCTGGTTGCTAAAAATAGCTAAAAGCAGCAATAAAGAGATCCTATGAACAATACTGATTTAGTTAATAAACTCTGGAAGCTGTGCGATAACCTGCGTGATGGTGGTGTGTCGTACCAAAACTATGTAAACGAGCTGGCCTCTCTACTATTTTTAAAAATGTGTGAAGAAACAGGCCAAGAAGACGACCTACTACCAGAGGGCTTTCGCTGGAACGACCTTAAAAACAAACTTGGTCAAGAACAGCATCAGTTTTACCGTAACTTATTAGTACAACTAGGCGCAGATGAGCACGCCATAGTGCGCGCCATTTTCCAAAATGTAAATACCAGCATTACTCAGCCTGCTCAGTTAAATCAGCTGATCAATAGCATGGATAAACTGCAGTGGATAGATAACTCAGGCGATGGCACAAGCAGTAAAACTCGCGATGACTTTGGCGATATGTACGAGGGTTTATTGCAAAAAAACGCGAACGAAACTAAATCGGGCGCAGGCCAATACTTTACGCCAAGGGCATTGATTAACACCATCGTTAAGTTAATGCAGCCAAAAGCCCGTGAAATTATCCAAGATCCAGCGGCAGGCACCGCAGGCTTTTTAATCGAAGCCGATAAATACATAAAAAGCAAAACCAACAACTTGTTTGACTTAAACGACGAAGATCAAGAGTTTCAAATGCAAAAAGCCTTTGTTGGCCTTGAACTCGTACCCGAAACTCGCCGTTTAGCACTGATGAACTGCTTATTGCACGACATTGAAGGTGATGAAAACGAAGGGGCCATCCGCTTAGGTAATACCTTAGGTGCAGCGGGTGAAAACTTGCCAAAAGCCGATGTTGTTTTAACAAACCCACCATTTGGTGCAGCATCAGGCACCAACATTACCCGTACTTTTGTTTATCCAACTGCAAACAAGCAGCTGTGCTTTATGCAGCATATTGTTGAGGCGCTTGAACCAGGTGGCCGTGCTGCAGTGGTTATTCCGGATAACGTATTGTTTGAAGGTGGTAAAGGCACAGATATTCGCCGCGATTTAATGGAAAAGTGTCGTTTACACACTATATTGCGCCTGCCAACAGGTATTTTCTACGCCCAAGGCGTTAAAACCAATGTGCTGTTTTTCCAAAAAGGTGCCGTAGATAATATCCACCAAGACACCGCCTGCACAACAGAGACTTGGGTATTTGATATGCGTACCAATATGAATACCTTTGGTAAACGCCGTCCACTCACTGAAAAACACTTTGATACCTTTGTTGCTGCCTATGGCGAAGACAAAAACGGTTTATCACCGCGCACTGAAGGCATTTACGACACCTTAGGCGCCATTCATCCTGAGGAAAGCCCTGAATCAAGCAAGGAATCTGAGCAAGATAGAGCGCATAGCGAGAAAGAAAATAAAGAGTTAGAGAGCGCAAGATGGCGTAAATTCTCCCGCGAGTATATCCGCGATCAAAAAGGCGATAGCTTAGATATTTCATGGTTAAAAGACTTAGAGGCCACCAGTGCTGAAAACCTACCAGAGCCGGAAGTGCTGGCAGGTGAGGCTATGGCAGAACTGACCACTGCTATGGGCGAAATTTATCAGTTAATGAAAGCCCTCGGTGCAGATAATGAAGCCGAAGCACAAAAGCAACTGCTAGAAGCGGAATTTGGTTTAGTTGAACCAGAAGAGCAGGGCGGTGAAGCATGAATGAATTGCCAAAAGGTTGGTTTATTACACCACTAGATGAGTTAGCTATTTGGGGAGCAGGCGGCACACCGAAAAGAAGTGAACCGAGTTATTATGGCGGAGAAATACCTTGGGTTAAAACAGGCGATCTAGGGCCTAAATACCTGAAAAGTTCTAATGAATTTATTACTGAGCTTGGTGTGTCAAATTCGAGTGCTAAATTATTTAAGAAAGGATCTGTTGCGATAGCAATGTATGGTGCAACTATTGGTAAAACATCAATATTAGATTTTGATGCGACAACCAATCAAGCATGCGCAGTAGGACAACCAATTGGTGATGTCACGACGACAGAGTTTCTTTACTATTTATTGAATAGCGAAAAAAATGGATTTATTAAAAAAGGCAAGGGTGGTGCTCAACCAAACATTTCCCAGCAAATTATAAAAAGTTATCAAGTTTCTTTACCGCCATTAAACGAACAAAAACGCATTGTTGAAAAGTTAGACGACGTGTTGGCGCAGGTTGACGCCATAAAAGGGCGTTTAGACAGCATCCCAAACATCATCAAACGCTTCCGCCAATCTGTGCTCGCCAGCGCCGTCAGCGGTAAGTTAACCGAAGAATGGCGAAAACTTAATTTAATGTCACTTTTAAGTATCAATGAGTTAGAAGAATTAAATACTGCTCAGAGAAAAAAGCAAATAATTGGAAGACTTCAAAAAGCTAAATTACTTGAGGGGCTTCCTAGTATAGAGCTACCGAAATTTTGGAATTGGTGTTCTATAGATTTGTGTGCGTTAAAAATAACAGATGGCACTCACCATTCCCCAGAAAGTCATGCTGAAGGAGATTATATGTATGTTACTTCAAAAAATGTCAGAGAGGGGTATATAGACTTAAGTAAGATAACTTACGTGAGTAAAGATACTCATGACGAGATTTTTTCTCGATGTGATGTAGCCTATGGAGATGTTCTTTATGTTAAAGATGGAGCAAATACTGGTTTAGCTTGTGTAAATAATATAAATGAACAAATATCTCTTTTGTCTAGTGTTGGAGTGATTAAGGTTGCAAATTATCTTTTACCAAAATATTTACAGCATTATTTAAACTCACCAATAGGCAGAAAACTCATGCTTGATAAAATGGGTGGTACGGCGATAAAAAGACTTACATTAAAAAAGATAAAGGAATCTCCATTATCTCTTCCTCCCATTGAAGAGCAAACCGAAATCGTTCGCCTGGTTGATGAATACTTTGCCCTTGCCGACACTATTGAAGCGCAAGTGAATAAAGCCCGCGCGCGAGTAGATAGCCTGACTCAAAGTATTCTTGCAAAAGCGTTTCGCGGTGAGTTAGTACCACAAGATGATAGCGACGAACCTGCCGACAAACTGCTTGAACGCATAGCCCAAGCAAAAGCAGAGGCCGAAGCCCTCGCCAAAGCGGCGAAAAAAGCCGAGACAGCCAAAAAACGCGCAGCAAAAAAAGCATCGGCATAACCATGTTTAAATGAGCTTTTGTATTAAGTAATAAAAACCCAGCAATAATTGCTGGGTTTTTAATGCAAGGCGGTTTTGTTTAGTTTAATTGAATTAGTTCAGACATATTCAATTCAATAGACTATATATCGATAATATTGCTCTCATCTTGTACCAGTTTTTGCAGCTGAACGAGTGATGATGTTTCGGCAACTTTAAGCATACTACCTAAACCAAGCTCCAACATTTTTAAATCACCTGTTTCCATAGCTTTATTAATTACGTCAAAGCTTTTATCTATCTTTTCTTTATTGAGTTGATGATCCATTTCAAGTGCAGCAAGCAGAACATCGCGTTTGGCACGGATAGCCTCAATTGCGACTTCCTTTTGATTGTTTGAATATGTGCGCTTAGTTATTTCAGCCTGTTCGAACTGTGCACATTCTTTTGCAGCTACCATCATGTCACTGATAGCATCCAATACGAGTGCAGGGCTTGCGGGTTTAATTTTATTTTTCATAGTGAGCCTATAAAAGCTAAGCTAAAGAATATTACTATTGCTAATGAAACCAAGCCTACTAAAAAGCTAACAATTTTGTTTTTAAATAGGTTTTTGATCCAAAGTAATGGCCTAAGTGCGGTCAGGCAAGCTGTAATATATCCTAGTGGTAGCCAACCTATCTCAGATAAAAAATAAGTGATAGCCGCGAAAATAGAAGTGCCAACTAGCATTTGCAAGAAGTCTTTTAGGTAGCCTTGCCAGATTTTAGGTGAATTTGATGGGCTTTCTGGATAGATGTCTTGTAACCAAAAGTATGTTGGACTATCTGTTCCTGGGGGAATATCCTGCAGATACTTTGATTTGTTTAGGGGCTTTATATTTTCGTTATTGTTTACACGATTAAGTAACTTGCCAACATTATCATCACTTACATTATTTATATGCTCGATCATTTTTAATGATTCATTTGATGGTTTATCGTCTTGAAATAATGAAACACTCACTAGTTTTTTTAACGCTTTAACAAACAAAATAACTTGTTGCTTTAATAGTATTATTTTCTTGTTATTTCTGGGGTCTTGATCAAGTTCGCATGCCAACTGGTGTGTTAATGATTCAACATAATTTTGTACTTTACTAATAGTGTTGTGAAATAGTGTTACGTGACTATTTAGTGATTCAGCAATGCTGATCATTGCATCAATTTTTTCGATTTCTGTTTCTATTTTGTTACTATACGCCTTTGCTTCGGACATTTGTTTTTCGGCATGTTTAGAATATTTAAAAGCACCAAGTACTGCAAGCGGCGCCAGTGCAATGCCGCCCAGTGCAATCATGCCACCTGCCATTCCTGCGCCACCTGCAGATAGCGCACCCCCACCAAACCAAGCAATAGTTGCATTTTTAGCAGCTATTCCTGACAGGGTAGCTATACTAGTGCCTGTTGATGCAGCGCCAAATGTTGAAACTAACCCCATTGAGCCAAGAGCAAGAGCAGCTCCGGCTGAAGTACCTTTAATACCGGTATTTACCACTTCGCTAAGTGTGGTTTTTACTTCGTTGATTTGAGGTACAGTTACTTTATCGAATTTTTGACTAAAGGTTTGTGAGGCTTTTGTCTCTTTTAAGTTTATTCTTTGACAGCGTGATAACACATCGGCAGCGTTTGGAATGGTTTGCTGTGCGCAAGTGATTTTTAGGTCAGCGAGCTCTGAAACAATTGTTTTTGATGTGTCTTGTGCTTGTTTCAGTTTTTCTTGAGCATCTTCGAAGTCCCAATTAGCATTTCGAACAATTCTTTCTGCTTCTTTTATTTTACGACGAGAACCAATCACGGGTAGAGAGTCTAACATTGACATTATTGTTTACCTGCCAATTGTTCAAATAAATATTCTCCCTCTTCTTTTATGCTTATTGCGCGGTTAGCCCATGACATTAAGCGCTTAAAATTTTCACCTGTAGCGCCAAAGCTATATGCAAATTTTTCTAGTAATGCTTGTTCTTTTGTGTCTAAGTCGTCATCTATATTTGCAAGCGCATAGGCATCTCTAAAAATCGTCATTGCTAAGCTTGGGTTGTTAGAACAACTTAAAATGGCTAGTGTGTCGTCTAATGGTTTAAGGTGACCATTATTCTTTAAATTTAGTAATTGGCCTTTGAGGTTTTGGTATACGTCATCTGATACGCCTAAACGCTCTATACAGGTATCTAGGTAAGTGAGTTCTTCGTCATCAATTTGACCGTCTGCAGCTGCCATGTGCAGCATAAAATTAAAGTAGATTTCTGAGTCTTTCATATTAGGTCCTTCTTTGAACTTCTGCAGGTAGGGAGTGTATAAGTTGATATCCCTATAACAATCACTAGCATGCACTTTGTTTTTTCTTTTTGCAATAAAGTATTAATATTATTGGTTTTTTGTTAATGGTTTAGGTTGAGTTAGAACAACCTTTTATGTACTTTTCGTTTAAACTTGTCACACTATTTATGATGATGTAATAAAAGCAGAACGTAATTTATAGCTTTCTTTTGCATTGCAGGAAGATTACAAGCTTGTGAAAACTAAATATTCGAAATATGCACTATATTTAAGCGGTTTTAAAAATAAGGAAATGAGTTATGAGCTATCAGCAAAATCAAAAATGTAGTATTTGTGATACAAACTGTGTAGGAGCTTCAGTAATTGAACTTTCTGAGTTCGATGAGCATTTCCCAAGAGTAAAACGTTGTACGCAATGTGGCGAAATCGTGGAACCATGCCGCAAGTGCATGGATGAGCCTTGCCCACATTGTAATGGGGAACTGGTGCTTAAAAGTGATAGTTTTCCTGACACGCTATTTCAAGCGGTCAAGCAAGGTGATATAGCTAAAGTAAGATCAATTACAGATAAAGAGTATTGTGATTTTAATTCGCTAGAGAATGAAAATGGCCTCACACTTTTAACACTTGCTGTAATGAGTAACGATTTAGAAATGTGTAAATTTCTAATTAATGAAGTGCGTTTGGATGTGTGTTATCAGAGCAAAAAATTTGGTCGTACCAGCTTGATTGAAATGATGAAAATGCGCTCCAGCAATACCAGTATGAGAGTGATGGATCTATTAAAGCGATCTGTGCAATATCAAGACAACAACGGTTGTACAGCACTTATGTTTGCATCTAGGGGGGCTGGGGTATTTGGCTCAAAGCGAGGAAGCACAAAGTTAATAAGTAGGCTGATTAGTTATGGTGCCGATCTTTTTGCTAGAGATTGCAATGGTAATACGGCTTTAGGGTGGGCAATAGAGAACAATAACATGAGTAAACAAAAGACGAACGAAGATGTAATAGCTCTTTTAAAAAGTGAAATGCTCAAGCAAGCCGCAATTATGGAGTTTAAAAAACACTTTGATTATGAGTTTGATAAAGCTGGAAATTTTCATACCAAATTGAAAAACTAAACACTAAAAAAATGATTAAGCTCAATCTACGAAGTTTAAAATTTGTTTAGATTTAGCTGTACATATTTCAAAGAAAAGGACTTATTTCATGAATACCAAAACTGCCGTACTTATATTAGAGCGCCCTTGGGGAGAATATATTAGTCACAACAACAGGGCGAGTGTATTACCTTTTTTCCAGGGATTGCAGCAACTGCAAGGTGAAAAAAGCCAGTTCGATTTATACCATCGCCACTTTTATGAAGCTAAAAGTTTTAAAGCTGCATTAAATGAACTAATGGCTTTAAATTATGAAGAGTTTTATATCTACCTAGCATGCCATGGCAATAATAGAAGCCTTGAAGGCATGCATCTAACTACGGCACTAGAAGAAATTAATGAACACGCCACAAAAAAGAATATTATTGGTGTTATTTTTGGTGCTTGCTTGGTGGGTAATAGCACGAGTCATTTAGAGGTTTATTCAGAGTCAACTTCTATTGTTTGGAAGTTTGCATATAAGTGTAGCGTAAACTGGTTAGAGGGTACCCTCTTAGATATTAAGATCTTGAATCAACTCCTTAATGACACAGCTAATGACAGAAGTTTACTTGATAGCAGAGGTGAAATAACTGCTAGTTTTGCTAAAGCACTTTCAACTTACTCAAAACAAAGCGTTATTGGGGTTGATAAAAAGTATCAATCTTTGCCACTCAATGAATCTTTGTCATTAGTAGTACAACCAAAAGGCAGAGGCAATAGAGCAAAAGAATGTAGTGAATTGATATTTGAGGCTACTGAAACAGAAGCTTACATGTAAAGAAAAAATAAGGACGTTGATAATGAAAAATAGTGATTTTGTTTGTAATTTGTGGGCATTTTACGATTTAACTAATCGTGCTATTTACTCTGTAGCTGGCAAGGTTTATAGCTTGCCTGTTAATAAAGAGCAGCAGTTTAAAATGTTAAAACAACTGGCTGAATTTGATCATTATACCGTTGCTCAACAAGAGCTAGAAGAGCATTACAGTATTGTACAAGCTGATGGTAGCCAATTCGAAAGGGCTGCTAGGTTGGACGCAATGCAAGACCCAAACTTGGGATTGTTTTTAGGTGTTTTACACAAACTAAACAAAAGTCTACCTAGTTTAGATGATTACAGTAATCCAAATGCGCCTAAGCAAATTAAACAAGAGTTTCCTCATGAATTATTGTGTATTCCAACGTTAGTTTGTGAAGATGCTTACGGCAACAGAAAAGCAATTTTAACTGAAGAAGATAATAGTTGGTTTCAAGCCCAATTAACTGGCGAAAACACAGAACCAACACTTCGTGACGAACAAACGGAAGAATATTTGCGATTGCAAATTGATATGCTCAAAGCAACAAATGAAAAAAATATTATACAGTCTCCACCCGAAAGTTGTGATTTATGCCAAAAGAGTTTAGAAACCGAGCGCTTTCTTGTTGATGGTGCATTAATCGGCCACAGTGCTTGGGCATTTATGTGTACTAGCTGCTTTGGCGAAAATGGTAAAGGTATCGGCTGGGGTAAAGGTCAGTTGTTTAGCCAAATGAAACCAGGGGAGTGGTTACAGGTTGCTGGTTTTAGGGATGAAAGTGAGGCTTTATGAGGGAATATAAGCCTTTTACAGATGCCGAAAAAATGCGAATTCAAGACACAGTTGAAGCTCGTTTTGGCACTCTTTTCAATCAAAAATTAGTTAACCAGTTTGTTCATGTTCTTGAATCAGCAACACTTGTTGAATTGGGAGTTGATGATTTATACGACTGTTTAGCGTTTTGCACCGAAGGTTATGAAGTCTTTGATAGCTTTTCTGACTTGAAAGCATATGCGGAAAAAAACGGAACTAAGTTTCAAATGATACTTGGATATCGTGCGTATAGTTTAGAGCAGTCATCGAATTTCCCACAATGTTTTACTGACGATTCTAACTCTATTGGGTCATTCGTAACTGATGATGGTTTCCTCGCAACTTGTTGTTCAATTGATGAAGCAGATGGCGAAGAGTTTTTCTTAGTAAGTAAATAGCCTCGCAGTTAAATAACCATTTTAAAATAAAAGCCATGTCAAAAAATAAAATAACAACACTTGATAAATTAGCCCGTATTCGTTTATCAGAGAACTTTTTTTTACGCGACTTCTTGTTTTCAGAAACGGCTGCTGTTAATGGAATTAATAACGTTCCAGATGATATTGAATTAGCTATTTCAGCAGGTTCAAACTTATGTGAAAAGGTTCTTGAACCTGTTCAAAAAGCATGGGGGCGAATTCATATTCGCTCGGCATACAGAAGCTGCGAAGTAAATCAGCTGGGGAATGAGCTTGGCGCTAATTGCGCAAGCAATGAAAAAAACTATGCGGGTCATATTTGGGACAAACGCGACGAAAATGGTTTTATGGGCGCAACAGCCTGTATTGTTATCCCATCTTACTTAGACTATTTCGAAAAAACGGGTGACTGGGCGTCATTAGCTTGGTGGATACATGCCAATATTCCAGCTTACTCTACCATGACATTCTTTCCTAACTTATGTGCTTTCAATATCTCTTGGCATGAAAATCCCGAAAAACTTAAAAGGATTAGTACATACATCAATGATCCAAATACCGGACATAAAAAACGCATTTTATCTGATGGCATAGCGAGTGATTTTTATAAAGAAATACCACTAGTTGAACGCTATAAAGCATGTGAAGTTTTACTAAACAACCTAAAAGGGACTGTTTATGAGTGAATGTATTATTCCAGAAGTTCAACCAATAGAAGAACTGTTTAATGAAAAACTTGTAATTCCTGAATATCAACGTCCCTACCGTTGGCGTGAAAATCATATTATTCAACTTATTGATGATTTAAAAAATAATGCAGTTAGTAGTGATGAATACAGAATTGGAACTGTTGTTTTATATCAAGCTGAAGATAAAGCATTAGAGATAGTTGATGGTCAACAACGTACAATTACGCTTTGCCTTTTACTTGCAGCTATTAATGACAAAATTAAAAACAAAGAACTGCCAGAGCTTTTGAAACTTTTAACGCTAAGTCACCCTGAATCACAACAACAAGCAATGCATAATAGCGCTTTTATAAAAGAGTACATTTCATATTTTGAAGAACAGGAACTCTGCTAGCTTTTTGATTTCATTTTAAAAAGCTGCTCTGTGGTGGTTATTAGGTTGTCAGACTTAGGAGAAGCATTTCAGTTTTTTGATAGTCAAAATGCCAGAGGGAAGGCGCTTGAGCCCCACGATTTACTTAAAGCATTTCATCTACGTGAAATGAAAAATGATAACGAACAAGAAAAGCTCTTTGTTATAGAAAATTGGGAAAGTGAAGCATCAACCGGTGGTGAACTTAAAAGTATTTTCTCTGATTATTTATACCGTTTAAGGCGATGGAATAAGGGTAAAAAAGGGCGCTACTTTACCAATAAAGATATCGATGTATTTAAAGGATTAGATATCAATAGCGATGAGCTTCCTGTATTTATGCAAGTAGCTTTGCGTGCACATGTATTTACTAATAATTACAATCAAGCACCAACTCGGTTAGTTGATAAACAATCTTTGAATTACCCGCATCAAATAAACCAGGTGATTTTAAATGGCGCTCGCTTTTTTGAATATATCAGTTATTACATAGAGCAAAAACGGCTTCTACTTAATAACCCAGAAGTAAAGCAATACCTTGTTGATTACAAAGGAAGTGGTCGTTCGGGAGATATGTATACCAGAAATCTCTTTTTGGCAGTCTTATTACAATACAAAGATAAATTTGGTGATCAGAATTTTGAGTTAGCCGCTCGTTTATGTTTTGTTTGGGCATATAAACTTAGATTGGAAAATGCTCGAGTGCAATTTGCCAGTGTTGATAATTACGCCAGGGCCAGTAATAGTTTGATTCGATTGATAGAAAGTGCTGTAACTGCAAAAGAAGTTCTGCGCTACGTTGTAATAAAGGATGAAGAAGCTGTTCAATCCAATAAAACAAAAGGGTTAAGCAAATTACATAAAATCTATTTAGGCAAGGAGCTAAATAATGACTAATACAAACGTTGAAAGCTTATCTATTAAGGCATTATTTAGTAAAGATACTAGCTATGTTATCCCAAGCTATCAAAGAAATTATGCGTGGGAAGAAACTCAAGTAAAACAACTTATAAGAGATGTATTTGACAAGTTTAAAGAAACTAATACTCAAAATTATTACATTGGCTCTTTAGTTGTTGACATTAGAGAGAATAGAGAGGGCTATGTACATTTTGAAACAGTGGATGGCCAGCAGCGTCATACAACGTTATGTATTATTTTGGCGGCACTAAAATCACTTAAAGTCGAGTTAGATATAACGTCACTTAATTTAAACTTTGAATGTAGAGTGAATTCTAAATCAACTTTAGAATATTTATTTGAAAATGGCGCAAAAGATGAAAACGCGTTTTCTACTTTTGAGCCAAATATTCTAAATGCTTTTCAAGTGGCTCATACATACATTAAGCAACTTTTTAAAGATGAGTTTCAAACTTTAAAAGAGTTTGCTGATTACTTGCTTAAACATGTCATTATTGTACGCACATGCTTACCTAATAAAACCGACCTAAACCACTACTTTGAGATCATGAATAATCGTGGCGAGCAGCTAGAAAGTCATGAAATTATTAAAGCTCGGCTAATGAATGTGCTTAGCAAAAATGATCATATCGCGTTTTCCATTATTTGGGATGCTTGTTCTGATATGGGGCATTACGCACCTTTTCGCTTCCCGAATTCAATAAGGCATTTAATCTTTGGTGATGATTTAAAGCAGTTGTTGTTGGTTAATAATAAAGGAAGCGAGCTTTTTGAAAGTGTAGCTCAAGCAATGGAAAGTATAAAAAGCGAACAGTTCATTGAGCGTAACGAATCATCCAGCTTAGAAGAGCGTGAAAAATCGCATTCTCTTATCTCATTGTTTAACAACGCAGAGTTTCAAGATGCAACTGAACCAGAGAGTGATATTGATGATAGGTTTGTTTCAGTAATCAATTTTCCAAATTTTTTGCTTCACGTTTTAAATATACATTGCAGTGAGTCGGTTTCTTTAGATGACAAAAAACTGATTACTGAATTTGATAAGTATTTATTGCGCTGTGATGATAACCCCGTGTCACAAGATAATGTGAAAGAGTTTGTAAGTAAGTTACTTAAAGTACGAGTGCTATTTGATAATTACATAATTAAACGTGACTTGAGTACCATAACTGGTGAATGGGGGATAAGGCAATTAGAGCGTAAAAAATCAAATAGTAACTTTGTGATACAACCAGTTAGCACGTTCGCGAAAAGTAGTAACAATGAAAGAGAGCAATTAACCATGTTGCAAACAATGTTTCATGTTTCTTACCCTGCGAATAATTATAAAAAATGGCTTTCTTCAGTTTTGATTTATTTGAATGAGCAAACAGAAGTGACCAGCTACAAATTACTAGAGCGTATTGAAAAACTCGCGTTTGAGCACTTATGCGAAATCACTAAAGAGGCAAGTAATAGCAAGACGTTGGATAGAGATAAATTAAAAGCAGCTATCAACCGTGGTGTTGATGTTCAATCATATATTTTTAATTACCTAGATTATAAGATTTGGCAAAAGGTGACGTTTAACGAAGATAATGAGTGGCAACGGTCTTTGTTAGGTGATACTGCGCAAGAGCATATAGACAAAGAATACCTAAAATTATTTAGACAGGCTGTAAGTAAGTTTAAGTTCACCAATAGAAGCTCAGTAGAGCACCATTACCCGCAAACATCAAAAATAGAGCCTATGGACAATACGCTTAACAACTCATTTGCTAATTTGTGCTTGGTTAGTAGCAATACAAACTCAAGCTTAGGTAACGCTTCACCTGACGAGAAAAAGCAAAACGTGATTGCAAAGCATAAAAGTAAAGCCGAGAGCTTAAAGCAACGCTTAATGTTTTGTTATAAAGATTGGTATAACCCTTCTCACCTCAAAGCTGATGATAGGGAAAGTGGAATACAATTACACGCTGAGACCATTCTGAATTTCTTGTTAGATCAGACCCCTGACTTATCATAAATATGATGATTAAGGAGGTGCACGTAATAATGTGTGATAGCTTTTTATGTATGATTTATAATTTTAAGTTATTGCTTTAATTATTTATTTTGTACCTAGCATTAATTGTATACTTTGTTACACTAATGAAAATTTAGAGTATAGATACTATGTTGAAAGGGATTTTCGACAGCAAACTAGATGGACTTTCCTACATATTTTGCAAGCTTGTAATCCTCCCTTCTAACAAAAACTCTTTAATCTAGTATCATTATATTTGTTCGGTAGCAAATACTGTGCAGCTATTTCTTATATTCAGCTTTTATTAAGGCGAAATAACCACGATAGCGCGCATAGATACAAGATTGCTCAGCCTAGAAAGGAAAAATAATGACCGTTTCAGACGAAGCCTTTGCAAGCAAAAGTAAACTAGAAAGTAGTAGCATCTTCATTAGAGAATTTTTAAATAAGCGTAATTATTTGGAAGCTAAGGGTTTACCTTTATTTAGCTATCATACAACTGAAGATGAGTATAAGCGGAGTAAGGAGCTTTTAAGATTTAGAGTCCCTACAAACTTGACCTTAAATGATCGAGATTGGTGCGCTTGCTTTTGTTTATTTGGTGCAGAGTGGTATCGAAGAGAATATCAATCAGGCTGGTCTTGGGCAGGCATTTTTGAGCAACTAGGGTATGAGCTTGACGCTAACCAAAGATCAAAGGTGATAGTAAAAGGTTTAACGTTTTGGAAACGTCCTATAAATAAACACAGCGTCTGTAGAAGTGATTTCTTAGGTTCAGTTTATGCGGAAGGTGGTTTACCGTTTGGTCTACTTGCAGCTGAAGGGGGACGATTTCAAAGTTTATTTAAAAGATTATTAAATGAATTTGACAGAGCTAAATCGTTTGGTCAATCACCTCTTCCATTTATAGAGCAACAACTCACTAAGTTGCCAGATGCCTTTCAAACGCAAAGCACCGTTACACTTCTGCATGATATGGTGAGTAATCTGTATGGATTAATTGATACCTATGAGTTGGATAAACAGTCCAACCCTGCAAAACATCTCGATAATCTTTTACCTAAATGGCGTAATAGCTTTCCTATCCCCTTGGATACCAAAGTGGGCGATGACTTCTTATCTGTTTTATTAAGTTCTGCAACACAGCAACGTAAAGTATCTAAGCTAAGAAGAGAGCGTTTGAGTTTGACTCAATGGGTTAAAGAGTCTGAAAGCCTGGCATTTAATTCAGAAATTACTGTGAGCAATAAATTATCAGTAGATCTTAAAAAGCAAGACTTAACAGCACCAATTGTAGAGGTTTTGATATATGAGGGTGATAAGCAGATTGCTGATTTAGGCATGGCTAGAGCTGAACTAGTTAATGAACAAGCAATACTGCACATGCGAAAAACTAAAGTGACGTTTACGCGTGATGTTTATGAAGCGCCTTTGAAATTAGTTGTAATGCAGGCTGGTAGAATACGATTAAGTGAGGCAATCCCAGGATCTTGGTTGCCTTGTGATGAAATGCCACTATTACTTAATCAAAAGGAAAAGCTTACTGTAATTGGCGTTGGCAGTCATAGTAAAAAAGCCGATTCCTTGACTGCTATAGTTGCAGGTTCAGCGGAAGTGTTTGATTGTAATGCTCAAATCTTTAAAGACCTAAGCCTTGATAATTATCGTCTAATAACTTTTAGCGGTGAGTTAAGCGTTAATTATTTTTCAGATTCAAAAACAGATAATTATGGATTATCAACAAAACTCGATAGCTTTCATAAAGAAGCGGTTCATATTTCTGGCGAGATTTTTGAATTTGAAACAGTTACTGGTTACCCAGTTTATAAAGGGGTACCAAAGATTGCATGTGATTACCCCCATACTAAAATCTTAATCGGTGAAAACGACTTAACACAATTGGGCAATAACTGTAATTTTTTTGGTAGACAAGTACTTAGAATAAAAGACGGGCAAAAAACTTTGTATCGTCGAAAGCTAGCGATTTTACCAAAAGATTTCGAATTAGGTTTACATGCTGGCAATAAATCGAATTTAGGATGTCTAACTATTCAGAGTGATAAGCCATTTTTATATTCAATCTCTAAAGACATAGCAAATAAAGCCGTTGTGATAAATGGAGGTAAACGAATCGAACTCGAAGCTAATGGAGCGCCACCGCCAGCTTTTGAAATGCAGATTCAAGCCAATTTATTATCTGATCCTATTTCTCTAAAACTACCTTTTCCAAGTAAAGGCGCTTTATTGTTTGATGGTTCGGGACGTGAGCTTCCTTACCTTTTTTCTGTCGATAATTTACTTGGAGCAAGGATTAATTTATTTAAAGAGGCTAATAAACCAAGTTCATTGTTTGAGATTGAGCTAAAAGCACCAACAAGTGCACCAGGCAATACTTCTTATCTCTTTCAATACAAGGTAGATAAGTTCGTTGAAGAAGTTAATCTTTTTGATTTACGTGAGAAAATAAAATCTCTTTTAGCAACGGCACAATCATCAGAATTAGATGCAGTAGTTCGAATGGTTATTAGTGGTGATGGGGTTCAAACTAAACAATATACAATTGGGCGGTATGCACTTTATGGTTCAAAAGAAGATAACTTATTAAGTTTTGAAGCAGATAAACAAGTCGACTTCTCGGGGCTTAAAGTTGAGCTTCTGAACTTAGCTAATCCGGAACAGAATTGTGAAACACTAACGCAGAGGTCATCTGGAGAAGTACACATAGGTAAGTTTGAACTTCCTTTGGTTGTTAAAACTCCTCATCTTGCGATCCCTTCACAAAACTCGACTTATCAATTCAGGCCTATTTTTATTCCTTCGTCACACAGTATTGATGCACCAGTACATATTAAGTCATTAGGTAAAGCTGCAGAGCTTTATCATCCAGTACATAACAAATCAGCGTTTGATGCAGTGTTAGAGCAAATGACTAATGACTTTGAGCATTCTGGGTGGGGTTATTTTGATTGTCTTTTAGATAAATATGCCCACCTACCTGCGCTCACTTTTGAAGCATTTAAAGCGCTAGTTAAACACCCCAAGTGTTTAATACTATTGCCTTTAGTGACTAAATTAAACACTGAAAAAGTTATGCAGACAATACAAACAGAGTTTAATATTGTTTGGGAATTATTACCCATAGGCCAATGGAAGAGTGCTTTAAATAAATATGAGTACTACTTAGGTGAGTTAGGCCTACCGCAAATACTGGTTAATAAATATATAAGCGAAAAAGCAAGTTCTATTTGCAGTTTCCTGGGTTTACCTGAGTTTTTCTCTTTAAAAAGGAATAGCCAAAATATGTATTCGGTTTTGATTGATATTAGGCGCGAAGAGCTACTAAGAGATAACTCAGATGTTGATATTCGCTGGCCTCAACAATATCAATTACCTTTACAGAAATGGGTTAATCAAAATTATCCACATTTAGTCCAGTTTAAAGTGCCAAATAAATTCCAGGCTGCTGTTATATATTTCCCCATTGCAGCTGCAGTGGTTGCAGCAACTGATACATCATGGGAAGAAGTGCTTAGTACTGATTCCGTCAATTATTTCCTTTTACGACAGTTAATGGAGTTTGATCGTAACTGGTTCGACTCAATTTACCAATGCGCTTTGTGCTTTTTTATTCAGGAGTAAACTAAATTGAATAAATACTTTTCAACACTAAAAAAACGAGCAAATGACCGAGCAAAAGAAGCGACCCTTAGCGTATTGGGAATTAATAACCCTAGTTTAAGAAATCACCTAAACCAAAAAATGGAAACGGATGAGAAGTTTATTAATGGTCCTGTTTTTGAACAAATGTTTAGTTGGGAAAGAAATACTGATTATCAGATGCAAGATCTGGTATCGGAAGGGTTATTGTCTCAGGCAGTCGTAGATTCTTTGGATTCTGATAAAAATAAACGGTATGCATTTAAAAAAACGTGGCATCCATTTGCGCACCAATATAAAGCTTGGAAAGATTTATTAAAAAAAGATGAAGTTAATTCTCGCATTATTACAAGTGGTACAGGTTCAGGTAAAACCGAGTGTTTTATGGTACCTGTTTTACAGGACTTACATAATGAGCTGAGTGAATCTAAGCAAAGACTCGAAGGCGTTCGAGCGATATTTTTATACCCTCTTAATGCACTAATTAACTCACAGAGAGAACGTTTAAATGCTTGGACACAGCATTTCGACGGGGATATTCGTTTCTGTTTATTTAATGGTAAAACACCTGAGTATTTGAAAAGCAAAGAACTTCAAATTCAAAAGAAAACGCCTCAAGAAGTGATGTGTAGAGATGCGCTAAGAGAAAGTCCAGCACCAATTTTGGTAACTAACGGTACTATGCTTGAGTATATGTTGGTTAGGCAAACCGATGCGCCAATTATAGAAAAGTCAAAAGGAAAGTTGCGCTGGATAATACTTGACGAAGCGCATACCTATGTAGGTTCGCAAGCGGCAGAGCTAGCATTACAACTAAGACGAGTAATGCAGGCGTTTGAGGTAAAGCCAGAAGATATTCGTTTTGTAGCAACATCTGCAACTATTGCTGGAGCCGAAGCTGAAGAGAGTCTAAAAAAATACTTAGCTGATTTAGCAAATATCTCAACAGAACAAGTAGCCGTTATAGGTGGGCAACGTATTGTGCCGCCATTAAGACAAAGAACCTTTAACACTTTGAGCTTTGAGGAAATTGCTGCAATTGAGCCCAAGGGACAATTGCCAGGGAAGACAAAAGAAAAGCAAGACCCCGGTGTTTCAATGCTTCGTTACCAAGCGTTAGAAGCAAGTGAAATTGCGATTTCATTACGTGAATTATTAACACAGCCAAATACACCACCAAAAACGATAAATGAAATTAAGAAAGATTTATCGCATTTTAATCTCAGTGAAAAAGAGCTTTATCAGTGGATTGATTTATGCACAGCGACAAAACCAAGTAGTCACGATGAAGCGTTTTTAAAACTGAGAGCACATTACTTTCAAAGAACCTTAAACGGTTTATGGGCTTGTATAGATAAAAACTGTAGTCATAAACAAAACTCAACACTTAAAGACGGTTGGGCATTTGGCAATGTGTACTCTCAGCATCGAATGCGTTGTGAATGTGGTGCGCCTGCTCTTGAATTGTCATTCTGTGAAGAATGTAACGAACCTCACTTGCTCGGTGTATATGACAATCAGTCAAATATTCAGCAATGGGTAGATCGCAATATTGATGAGTTTGCACTATCTGAGGGTGATAGAGAGGATAACGGTTCTGTTTATACAACCTCTCAGAGAAAATTAGACTATAAAACGTCTCAAGCAGTTGTGTTTAGCCAAAATGAAAATGAAGAATATGGATATTCTAAAATTGAAGTCAATCGAGAGGGGAAATTAGATTTTGATGAAGGTGATATTGCTTTAGTGCAAAGAGCTCAAGATTTGCAGGAGTGTTCAAGCTGTGGTTACACAGGAAAAAGTAAGCTCGGAAAAGCGTTTAGGCGTGCAATGCTTGGCGCCCCTTTTTATACAACTAATGCCGTCCCAACGATTTTGGAGTACTGTCCTGACTTTGAGCCTGATAAAGAGAGTGATGCTAAACAACTAGGTCCTAATGAATTACCAGCTCGGGGGCGTAGGTTAATTACGTTTACAGATAGTCGACAAGGCACAGCGAAAATATCCGTCAGTATGCAACAAGAAGCTGAACGTTCATATTTCAGGGGTGCTTTAATTCGAGAACTTAGAAAACACATTGAAGAAAAGTTGGATATAGAACCTGATGTGTTGGATAAGGTGAAAGAAGTTCAGAGCATGCCTCTAGAAATGCTCAAACAATTGTTACCTCAACTTAAAAAACTCAAACCGGAAGACGCTGGAGCATTAGATACTTATATTTCATTTTTAGAGGCGGGTAAAACTTCTGCTATTGTGCCAACTTCATTTTCATGGCGAGAATTAGTTGATGTGCTTAGGCGAGAACCCAACATCTCTACTTCAATGACCTATGAGAATCATTACTTCTCTCCAGAGGTTTTTCAGAAAAACGATGCCACTAAACTGTCTGAAATGATATTAACTCGAGAAGTAGCACGCAGGCCGAAATACAGAAATAGTGTCGAAACACAGGGTTTGGTTAAGTTGGTTTATCCTGGCATTGAATCTATCAGGGAGATCCCAGAGTATTGGGAGGACTTTAATTTTACCCTTAAAGATTGGAAAGACTACTTAAAAGTTTGTATGGACTTTTTTGTGAGAGAAAATACCTATGTCGAAATTCCTGCAGAAATATCTCGCTGGGTAGGAATGCACTTTTATCCTAAGTTTTTGATTAATCCAGACTCTAAAGATGAGAATGAAAATAGGGTAAAGCGTTGGCCTTTGGTTAAAACAGGTAAAAAGCGTCAACAACGAATAATTAATCTATTGGCACAAGCCGCAGGGTTTAAGGATATCGGAAACGATGAAGAAGATAGGCTCAATACTTGGCTAAAAGCCGCGTGGAATGATTTAGTTAAAAGCAAAACGCTTACCGAGTATGCAGGAAAACAATATCAACTAAATTTAAAAACAGTTGAGTTTAGCTTATTAACCGAAGCCTATATTTGCCCTGTTACTAATAAGTTAATTGATACTATTTTTGCGGGCATTTCGCCTTATATGCCTTGGAACAAAGATGTAGAGAATTACCTTTGTAAATTAATCCAGTTACCATCAATTTGGGAATTTGATACAAGCACAGACAATTCAACATTCATTGAAGAAATTCGTGAAAATGTAGCAAAAGACGAGAAGGTTAAATTATTACGTGAGCAGAATCTATGGACGGATATTAACGATAGTGCTGTAGAAGGTGGGTTTTACTATACAACAGCCGAGCACTCTGCCCAACAGTCTTCTGATAACTTAGAACGTTACGAAGAGCGCTTTAAAAATGGCCAAAAAAATGTTCTAAATTGCTCAACGACCATGGAGATGGGTGTCGATATAGGCGGCATTTCAGCTGTTGTAATGAATAATGTGCCTCCACATCCGGCGAATTATTTACAGAGAGCGGGTCGAGCGGGTCGTTCGAGTGAATCACGCGCAATTGGTTTTACAATTTGTAAAAATAACCCTCATGATCAATTTGTCTTTAGTGAACCAAGCTGGCCTTTTACCACGCCAATAGCGGCTCCTAGAGTTACTTTTAGTTCTAAAAAAATAGTACAACGCCATGTTAATTCATTTTTATTAGGTTCTTTTTTACGAGAGCAAATTGGCACCACAACAAAAGAAAAGCTTTTTCTAAACTTAAAGTGGTTTTATTTAAAAAATGAGGGTAGTAAAGCAATTTATGAGCAGTTTATCGACTGGGTAAATGGATTAAGTTCTGAATGGTCAGACGATATTAACTTATTGGTAAAAGGTACAGTGTTAGCCGATTGTTCTGAAAAAACGTTGCGTAATGACACTGTATTAAAAATTAAAGATCTTGCTGAACGTTGGTTAAGTGAATACCACTATATTGAGTCTGAGCTATCTCAGACAGAGCTTGAGAGTCCGTATGGTTATAAGCTATCAAATGACATTAACCGTTTGATAAAAGAGTACCTTTTACGAGACTTAGCAACACGAGGCTTTCTACCTGGTTACGGCTTCCCGACAGATGTTGTAAACCTTTCGGTTAACTCTTTGACAGATTATATTCGTCAGAAAGAAGATAAAGAACGCTTTAAAAATAAAGAAGAGCGTGAAGATAATGTTTCGTTGAGCCGTGGCATGCCAAGCCGTAATCTTGCTGTTGCAATTCGTGAATTTGCACCTGGTACTGAATTAGTGCTTGATGGTCGAGTACATAGATCAGCAGGTATTTCACTAAATTGGCAAAATATTCATGTGGATGGTGGTAAAGACTCTCAAAAGTTTGATGTGGCATGGCGCTGCAGTAGTTGTGGCCAAACAGGATATGAGGGGGAGTTAAGTAAGCAAAGTGAAATTGTATGTACGAATGCCAAATGCGCAGCACCAATACCTTTAAAAAACCAACGTAAAGTAATCCAACCTAGCGGCTTTGTTGTTGATTTTTATCACGAACCTACAAATAATATAGCCAGTACCCATTATGTACCTGTTGAGAAACCTTGGGTAATAGGGAAAGGAGAGCACAGAGCATTACCTAATCCTGAGATAGGGTTTATGGTAAGTGACACCGCAGGCCAAGTATTCCACCATTGCTCAGGGTTACATGGAACTGGTTATGGCATTTGTTTAAGTTGTGGTAAAGCAGAGTCTATGACGCCTTTATCGGAATTACCTAAAGCACTTGCCTTGGATGAGCCACATAGACCGCCAATGCCCAACAAGTTTCAACGTGATGAAAAAGGTAAGGCTGAATGTAATGCCAATGGCAAAATATTAGAAAATATTCACTTGGGATACCAAACGACAACCGATGTGTTTGAGTTAATCTTAAGGAGCCCAATTACCAATGAATATTTAAGTGATGTGTCTATTGCTACAACAATTGCTGTAGCACTCAGAAAAGCACTGGTAAATGAACTAGGCATATCTATTAATGAAGTCGGTTATGGCAATCGGGCGACATTAATTGAAAAAAGTGTCCAAGCTCAAGCAATACAGTTATTCGATATGTTAAGTGGTGGCGCAGGCTTTGCAACATCAGCCAAAGATAATGTTCAAAATCTTCTCATAAACCTTCTAGATATATTAGATTGTAGTGAGCACTGTGATCGCTTCTGCAATAAATGCTTACTAGAGTCTGATTCTCGCCATGACATAGACAAATTGGACCGCACACAAGCGCTTGAATGGCTCGAAAGTAATATTAAAAGTTACATTCAGTTACCAGATGAATGCAAGCAGATGCTTGGTATTGGAGTGCCTGTTAAATATGTGGCAAATACGCTCAAAGAAAAACTAAATGAACTAATACGAAGTCAGCCTAAAACAGTTAAATTTGTTTTATCAAGAAATATATCCGATTGGGACACATCACTGGGCCACATTAAATCAGTCTTCCATAGTTTATTAGCTGAAAATATTAGTGTTCAAGTTATCGTTCCTGATGTTCAGTTTAATGAAGATATTGAAGCATACCTAACCAGCTTGGCAAAAATAGGGGCAGAAATCTATGCAGCTGATTTTCAGCACCCCATTGTTTTTCAAGTAATAAACCAAGAGACGTGTATTTCTGTAGCGAACACATCACCTAAAGCGACCTTACCTGGTATTGATTGGCTTACAAGCGATCAAATTACGGTTGAAGCGAATGAATTTAGAGAGCTAAATGGGACGCAACTCACTTTTGAGCCTGTTAGCGATGCTGGCACAGTCGAAATTCAAATACTAGATGAATTAAATGCTCCTCTAGATAAGTTTGGGTCAAACTTCCTTAAGCAATTAACTGAGTCAAATAAAAATTTAGAGCAGTTAATACGCTCTAATACCTTGAAAAGTATAACTTATACCGATCGTTATATACAAAGTCCATCCAGTATGTTGATGATTTCAGAGTTACTGAAGTCACTAACTAATGGAAAAGATATCTCAACTACTGTGAAAACCTGCTTTAAGACTAGAGGTAATAGTCAGGCTTATGCAATTCAACATGATTGGGACTATGACGAAGATTATAAGGCTATTTTTAGTGCTTGGTTACAATTTAAGGTTTCTCCTTCTGCAAATCTGATACTGACAGAAAAATACCAGGTACCTCACCGAAGAACGTTATTACTTGAATTTGAGTCAGGTGAGAATGTCACAATCACGCTTGACCAAGGTGTAGGTTATTGGAACTTACGAGTTGGGCAAGGGCTTCATAAAATGGATTTTATGTTGAGAGCTGAAGATCAGTTAAAGCATTTGTTAGAAGTAGAAAAAAGTGCGTATGTAAAGAATAGTGCGGATTGGGAAACCTGGTTTACGGTTAGCGTGAATTAGATAGTTGTCTTTGAGGGCCTTAAAAGGTCCTCAAACTAATATTGGTTTTCAATTAGTTCTACTTAGGTATGGAACATGGCAATAAACGAAATAGTTGAGAGAATAATAGCTATAAATCACGCATGGAAACTTGCTAGAGAAAAGTTTGGCGCACAAAACCCAATAACTCTGTCTTTACGAGAGCAGAAATCATCTTGGCAAGCCAACTTAATTCGTAGCTTTCCAGCTGAAGTTTTTCTCAAAGAGGCTAGTGATTCAGATTCACATGAGGAACGGTTGTTAAGTGTTCGGTTACGCAAGCCCCTACAAATAGCATCAGGACTCAAATCAGATGCTGAACATTTACCAGTGAGGTTAGCAAATGTGCTGTTCACTGAAAAAGAATTAAAAAAATATATTGTGAAGGAATTATAAGTAATGAGTTTATTAGAACTTTTATTACAAGACTCGCTTACTGTCTCGGTTGTTAGTTTAATCGTTGTAATCTTTGTAATTGTCTTATTAAGGGAGTTAAAGCAGAGTTACAGTTACTGGTCCTCTATTTCAACAAGAGCAAAGCTATTAGACCAGTTGATAGCTGGCAAAAGTAATTCACAGTTACTTGAGAATAAATGGGTTCGGTCGAATATTTTGAATTCAAAAAATAGTATTGATATCAAAGGTGGCTATTTAATCATCCCACATTCGTTAAATAAGATAGTTGGAAGTGTCTATTCATCAAACAATAAAACAGTTCCGGCTTTGTTAACAAGTATTGGTGTAGCAGGCACGTTTCTTGGTATTACACTTGGACTAGCTGAGTTTGATATGGGGAACGTTGGGAATGATTCAACTGCTTTACTTCACTCTGCAGCTTTATTACTAACAGGTATGAAAACAGCATTTGCGACTTCTTTAGTTGGTTTGGTTTGCTCTGCTGTGATGCTCGTTATTTTGAAATTGAGCATGTCGAAAGCTAATAAAGCTCGGAATAGATTTATAGATAAGGTTGAAACTAATTGTATTGAACGAACGCCTTTCGAACTATTAAAAGAAATAGCAGATAACACACAAACTGAAAGTGATGACCAATTAACTGAAGTGATTGCAAATCTTACAACCAATTTGGGAGCTCAATTAGATAAGTTAGCTGGAAAAATTGGTGGATTTAATGGTGATGAACTATCTGTAAAAGTAGGGGATGCTGTCTCTACTTCATTAAAATCAGAATTCATTCCTGTTATGAAAGAGTTGTGTGCTGAGCTTAAAAACGTAAAAGAAGAAAATACCATAAATCATAAGCAAATTGTTTCATCTTTAATTGAAGAAATGGAGAGCAAGCTTATATCTCCAATTTCAGAGCAATTAAAAGAAACTGCTAGTGCGGTGAATATGAGTAACACTGTTAATGAGCAATTAAACCAAAATGTAGAAAGAATGTTAGCTGAAATAGCAAATACAGTTTCAACTATTGATACTTTCAATCAACAAACGATGGATAAGTTGCAAAGTTTTGCTTCATCATTAAATGAGATTTTGGCGACATTTAAAGAGGATACCAAAGGTACAATGGAGGATATTACTATAAAAGTGAGTAGTGTTCTCGAAATGGCTGAAAAAGGTATGGATTCGCAAAGAATAGCATTTGACGAAAGTACTCAAAGAGCGGCTGTTGCCTTTGAAGAGATGGGAACTAAATTAGATAAATCTCTAACAGCCAGAACCGAAAAAGAAATTAAACTATTTGCTGATATAGAGAAACGTTTGGAAGCCTTACTAGCTATGACCAGCGAGTCTTTTGAAGAGCAAACAAAAGTGATAAGTGTAACTGGGCAGGCGGCCAGTCAACTAATGGAAAGTGCTCAAGAACAGTTAAGAATTGGTTTAGGCGATATTGATAATAAGGTTTTAAATATGTCTCGTACAGTTCAGTCTGAGTTAGAAGCATTTAGAGAACAATATCAAAGCAATCTGACTGATTTTTTCAATCAGCAAAATAACTTATTAGAGGACACTTTAGGTAAACAGCGAAATAACTTGGTTGAAGTTGTTGATCGCTTTAAAAATGTTTTTGAACAAGAGTATCAAACTAGACATAACTTACTTCAAGAGCTAACTGCTCAGTATGAGCACTTACAGGCAAGTGTAGCAACTATTGAAAGGCTAGTTGAGGCTATTGGCTTAACTGAAACTAGTACTTTTTCAAAGCTAGAGGATATTGCTAGAAATGTAGGGACCCAAGTTGGAGAGTTGAAAAAAGAATATGCAGAAGCAAGTGCAGTTTTTAAAGAGATCTCCGAAGGGTTACCTAAAGCAATGCAAAAGTACTTTGAAACGGCAAATCAAAGTTCTGATTTATATTTTAAAGGATTCGATGAAGCAGCGAGCAAAATTCACAACAGACTGGCGCAGGCTGCAGATTTTCTAATAGAAGCTAAAGCATTTGAAAAGTCAGTTAATGAGCAAGAGGCTGAAAATGCTTACTCATGAAAACTCGATAACAACAGAAGAAGTTGATGATAGTGGCGCATGGTTATCCATTGGCGATTTAATGTCGGCTTTATTAATGATTTTTGCCTTATTATTAATAAGTGCACTTGTACAAATATCTCAGTCAGAAGAAACCAGCAAAAATAAGAGGATTATGATAATCCAAGGTATAAACCATGCTTTAAGCGAAGCTAATATTGCTGTTGAGGCTGATCCAGTTACTGGGGATATTTCAATACTTGATTCAGTTTTATTCGAGAAAGGTGAGCACGACTTAAAGCAATCAGGTAAAGCGTTTTTAAATACATTTGTACCTATATATAGTGGTGTTGTTTTTCAAGACAGTGATATTGCCGAAGAAGTTACTAGGATTGTAGTTGAAGGGCATTCAAGTAGAGAAGGTGATTTTAGTTATAACATGGCGTTGAGTGTAAAGAGGGCTAACAGTGTATCTCATTTCATCCATGGAATGGAGTTTGAGCACAAACATGACTTTTTTAAAAAAGTATTATTAGCTGGGCGAGGCTCGCTTGATGCCGATCAACTGTCTGACAATGCATCAGACCGGAAGGTTATGTTTCGTTTTCAATTTAAAGGACAAGAGTTACTTGGATCATTTAAAAAGGAAGGTTTAAATGAAATCTAGAAGTGGAATTGTTTTTGAACCACCTAGAACTCCTGTAAACAATAGCCTTATAAATGCTGATGATATTGGAGGCAGCAGTTTTGGTAAATCGCGAAGCAATGTGCCTCAATTTCCACCTATATCGTTTTCTCAGATAATGACTTACATTAGGAATGGGCATGCTGAAGTGATTACTTTGAGTGAGTGGCTTTTATTTTTTAAAAGTGAAGTTGATGTTGATGATGAACAATATGGTAAGGATATTTTAATTCAAGTATGGCAAGCGGTTGATAAATTTGATTCTGTAGCGAATATCGCATTTTTCCTTGCAAGCCAATATTTAGAGAAAGAACAAGAATACTATCCTCGTTTCCTTCTCGAGACCTTAAATGAAGCAAAACCTTATCTAAGAAATAAACACCAAAATAGAATTGCATGGTTAATAAATTTATCAGAGGGTAATTATTGCGGGTGTCATAAGTTGGCAAGAGAGCACAATGCTAGTACGTTTGATTTCATTAGAAGGCTTAAATTCGCAAAACCAGTTTTTACTCGTACTAAGCTCATACAAAATTTGGTCAAAAGTTTGCCATTCGAATTATCTGAAAGTGATGACTTCTGGTTGTTAACCGTTATTGATGATTTAACTATTAAAGAACAACTCTTAGTTGCTGAAGATCTTATTAATTCATCATTTTCATTTAAGAGTCGAACTGAAAATTGGATAATAGAAAATTGCTTACCAAATGAAGATAAAACACTTTGGCATAAATTAAGCAGTTCATCGCGAAACATACTAAAAGATAAATATGATATTAATGACTTTTACATATTTGATCAGTTAGCTAAGTTGCTTAGTGAGTTAGCTAATCAAGTTAACAACCCTTTGAATATTAATGAAACAGAATCTACTCAACTTAAATCTCGATCTGAGTTTTGGAAAAACTACAGTAAAGGTATCAAACAAGTTTTACTTATATTGCCTAAATTATCATACCAACTGATAGAAGAAGAACTTAACATAGATGAACATAAAGTAATTATTGCCAATGACCTGCTCGCCACAGAAGAAGTGGTTATTTTTGAACTTGGAGAGTACTTATTTGCAGAAGTACTTCGAGGAACATCCGCCGAGCTGAGAATATTTGAATACTCATCTAGAAATATAGAGCGACTATTAAACTCGAGAGATATAAGTTTATCTAGTATTAGGAATATGACTTACAGTTTTGTTCACGACCATGAATACCTATGGCAGTACTCTCTAGAAAAGTTGTTAAGAACTAAACTGAATATATTGCCAAATAGTGGGTTGAAATACTTTTATGGCTTACCAAAAGTGGTTGGTAAATATAGTCACGTAAATGGCTTAAAAAAACCCGACGATTCAAAATTGTCTGAACGAGTAGCTCATTTAGAAAGGTGGAATGATAAGTTTTGGGCTGAAGAAGAAAAAACTTCTAAGTATAAAGACTTGTCACCTGAGTTAAAGAAAAGCTATAGAGACTTAGCAATAGCTAAAAATGCCCTTTTAGATGGACAACGCGCAATTTATGATAAGTATTTAGCTAGAGCAGCTAACAGTAATAATCCTGAGGCAATGTATCTACTGGGTGTTAGTATAATTAATAATCCTAAAGCTCCAATTGAAAGCAAAAAGAATGCGGAAGATTGGATTAAAGAATCAGCTTCTTTTGGTTACGAACCTGCGGCAGAGTTAGCGAAAAGGTATGGTTTAAACTTTTTAGTCTCACCTAAAAAAAATGATCCTTATGAAGGACTTGGTAAAGTAGGTAGAGCAGTAAAACGGGATATCGAAGGAATTGATTCACGTCCATATAGTTCATTGACAATTATAGACTTTGAACATCTTTACGAAAATGAAAAGGACAGTATTTCTCTTAAAAAAGTTTATGATGAGCTATCTCGCAGGAAGGAATCTGCAAGGATAAATATGTTGAAATCAAAAGTTTTAAGGACTTTAAAAAGTAAAAACTTAGCTTATGACAAAAACCTTTTAGATTTGTAGCCTCATAGTAAATTTGGTTCTACCCAGGGTTCACAAGCTTGCAAACCCCATCATTTAAACGGTGAATGTTAATTTAATGGCGTTCACCGTTTTTTAATTGGAGCTAGAATGGCTGTAAGACCTAACCCTGTAAGATTAAGTTGTAACCAGTGTCGTTGGCATAAAATTATTGCCCCTAGAAGTGATGTTGTGCCAAATGATTACTTTTTGGATGAGTGCCCTAAATGCGGTGGTGAGTTACACCGTAAACAACTAAGTGGCTTATTTAGTAGTTTAATTCGTTTATTGAATGAGTAAGTTACCATCGCTCCAGACTATATAAGCATATAAGCCAATATTATTGATATTTTAGATATCAAATCTCGTTCATCAACCTTAAAAAATGTCACCTCGCTAGCTACAGCGAAACTTACTCAGAAGGAGGCTGAAGTAGCTTTTGGCCTGTTTTTGTAAACTCTAAAATGAGTTTGTAATAACGATGGATATTGACAGAGTTCAATGATTAGGACAC
>NZ_JAPEHW010000089.1 GCF_028875915.1 Pseudoalteromonas sp. G4 | reverse complement strand
CACTGGTTCAAGTCCAGTACGACCCACCATATTGAACCTACCTTTTTATTAAAACACCTTTTAAATCAAAACAATTCTCCTAAAAACACCCTATTTTATTGCGACAATTGCTGCCGTTTTATATAGTTTAAGTATGACCGCGCACTCAAGAATGCGATGAACAATAAACGCTTATACGAATCTAGTATTTTACTGATAGACGACCAACCATTAGCATTAAGCTATATGAAACAATCGCTTGAAAGCTTAGGCTTTAGTGATATTTCAATTGCTGAAAATGCAAAAATGGCACTTGGTCTATGCCAAGAGCACAGCTTTAATTTAGTTTTGTGCTCGTTTAATCTAGGTAAACTTAAAGATGGCTATCAACTTTACGAAGAGTTAAAAGCAAAGCGTTTAATTAAACATACCTGCGGCTTTATTTTTATTAGCGCAGAAACCGACACTAGCTTAGTGCATAGCGTAATTGAGCTACAGCCCGATGATTTTCTTGCCAAACCATTTTCACTTAAAGTATTTGGCGAGCGCATTATTAAATTGCTAAAGCGCAAACAAGCACTGGCTAAAATTTATGATTTTATTGATGTAGGCAATGATTCAAAAGCGCTTCGCTATGTTAATGAAATGCTCTCTGACAGTAGCAAAAATAACCTCTCCCCTATTTTATTAAAACTCCGTGGCGAGTTGCTTTTGCGATTAAATCGTACTGCTGAAGCCGTCGATTTTTTTAAATCAGTACTCAATATTCAAAAGTTCACTTGGGCAAGGGTTGGGTTAGTTGAAGCTTATATTCAAAACAGTGAATTCACACAAGCTAAAAACATCTTAGAGGTGATGTTAACCAAGCCAGAAACACGTTTAGTTGGCTATAACTTACTAGGAAAACTTGAGCTTTATTTAGAAAACTACGGCCAAGCACAACATTACTTATCACTTGCATCCAAATTAGCACCGCGCAATATTGAGCGCCAAGAAGATCTTATCGTACTCACAAAATACAATCACGATCATGAAAAGCACTTTAAAGTAAATAAAGAAATAGTGAAGTATGCCAAGCATTCTATGCACGACAAACCTGATATTTACCTTAATCTTGCCCGTGCTGGCATTGATTATGCGCTAACACTTGATCAGGCCGATATGGTAAATCGTCTTACTCGGCAAAGTAATGAATGTTTATCGCAATTACGCAAGCAATTCCCTGACAGCAAAGCACAAGAACAAATAGATGTGATTAATGCACGTATCCATTATTTAAAAGATGAGCACGCCAAAGCCATTGCATTAGTCGAGCAACTGGAAGATCAACCGATCATCCGCTCTATTGATGATACCTTAGATAAAGCAAAAGCCTTTCATGAGCTAGGAATGCATTACAAAGCAAATCAGCTATTTACACAATTAGCTGAACACTGCGAAAAATATCAAAGCGAGAATACAGCACTTAACGCCTACCTAAAACAAGAGCGACAAGAGCGCGATGAAATACGTTACTCGCCAAAAGAGCTCAATAACAATGCAGTACACAGCTATGAAAAAGGCAAATATGAAGAGGCACTTAGCTTCTTTACTCAAGCATTTCGCATAATGCCCAAAAATGCCAATATTGCATTAAACTTATTGCAAGTGATGTTAGACAACAAGCACCCTACCAGTATCAATAAAGAGCTTATTTCGCGCTGTTATGAAACGGTTCAAAGCGCAAAATTAGATAACGAGCAGCAAGCGCGCCTTGAAAAACTAAAACCCCTAATAAATAGTGTTATTTAACTAAGATTAACATTTCTAATTGATTTTTAAGATTCATATTGTTGACAAACCAACAACCAATCTCTACATTTGTAGACATTAAAACTACAAGTGTAGAGATTTGAAATGAAACTATCTGAGTCAGAATCACAAGTTCTCCAAGTTTTTTGGCAAAATGGTGAAAATTCGGCACCTCAAGTTCATAAAGTAATAGAGAAAATAAAGCCAGTCTCTTATTCAACAGTCAAAACACTCATTGATCGTTTAGAACAAAAAGGAGCACTAAAACGCACTAGCAAAGAAGGAAGAACAGTTTTTTACACAGCAGTTGCAGAACCAAAAGTAACAAAAAAACCAATTGTAAAGTCACTTATCGACCGAATTTTTGGTGGTAAACCATCCGAGTTAGCAGCGCACATCGTTGAGCAAGAAACATTAAATAAGCAAGAAATTGAATATTTGGAAAGCATTTTAGCCAAACGCAAAAAGGAACTTAATGATGATTAATTATGTGCTGATTAATCTGCTGTTTTCTATTTCGACTTTGCTAATACATCGCTATTTTAATTTACCAGCAAGAGTCAGAGTTCCACTTCTATTTGCTGCGATAATTTCATGGTGCATACCTTATGATCTGTTAGTTAACTGGATGAGTAATTTAAATGCCAACAACACATTTATCATACTAAGTACGCAAACCAGTAACACAATTATAAATGCCAATAGCTATATATCAGAACACAGCCTATCTCTACTTAATTACTATCAGCTTTTGTTAGTCATTGGTGCGCTAACAGCAGCCTATAAAGCACTAAAGTTTATTCTCTGGAGTAATTCTATACGTGCAGTATGCGTAAAAGATGAAGTACTTTCTGAAGATTTTGGACACCCTATTTATCGTACTGCACAACAAAACCCAGGTTTATTAGTAGGATTTTTAAAGCCCATCATATTGATTGATAATGATTTAAAGGAGCGCGACTTAGTTGCATTAACAATAAATCATGAGTTAACTCATATTGCATATCGTGATCATATTCATGTATTCACTAGTGGCTTAATTTCTTATTTCTTTTTCTGGAACCCATTCGTTAGAAAATTGGTTAAACAAACAAAACTTGCGATAGAGCAACGCTGCGATGAAAAAACAGCATTGAACTTCGAAACTAATGAATATTTGTTGGGATTAGCAAAACTTATTAAGCATTATCAAAAGCCAGAATCATTTGCTTTTAATGCCACTTTAGTTAATTCAAAACACCAAGGGATCGCTCGGTTAATCTACTTAAAGGAGAAGAAAATGTTAACTAAACTACAAAAATCAATCATCGCACTAATCGCGTTTGTCACCAGCATACTCACATCAACACTAGTGCTTGCTCAAGTTGGACAAACTGAAAGTATTCAGTTGCCAAGACAAGGCGTGGCTTTAAAAATTAAAACAACTTATCAAGCTGAAGAAGACAGTATTTTTACACAAGCAACAGATGTTCTATCAGATTTTGATAAACCAGTTTCACTTGTTGTGAATGATGAATTAAATACGAGCTTTAAATATACAATTAAAGATTTAAAACAAACTGCATTGATTGATATTTCAATGTCCATAGATGGAGAAGTTGTTGCAGCGCCAAAACTTGAAGTTTTATTTGGAAACACCGCTGAGGTCAGAATAGATAATCTAATATCTCTTGAGGTAACACCATCAAGAGCCATGATAAATAAGCCACCGGTCACTCAACTTGACCTTTCAGTGCCATTAAAAACACCTTAATTGGTTATAAATCAGAGGAGTAGTAGTGCTATATTAAGCCCTACTATTTCGCTTCGTCCTTTGTTTCCGGCTCAGGCCACTCGTTAAAATAAACGCTTAAATAACGACTTTTAAGTAAGTATAGCCCTGCCCAACTGAGCAATACTAACTGTACAGCTAAACCGATTGAGAAGCTGTAATACTGACTTTTTGCTTGTAGTAATGACCAGGTTAAATCCATAACAACATTAGCAAGCAATAACCAGCGCGCATAACGCCAAATATATTTAGGCCACTGGATTGCATTGGGGCGCCTAAACAAATAGCAAAAGGTGACGATGATGCTAAGCCCAGCAATAGCTAGTGCAACAAAAAACTGTTGTTTTTGCGGATAGAAAATCGCCATTAGGTTTAAATCTTCACGCCGTGATGCTGCCGCAAACAGCCATAAAATATAAGGCCTTAAAAGCAGCACTAACACTAGCACAAAGCCGATTGGCGCTCTAAAATAACCGTTTTTATCCCAATACTCTGGGCCAAAATGGCTCATACTTGATTTTTCCTATCAGCCAGCACACCTAGTACCACAAATAAAGCAAACACAACCAGAGGTAAGAAACCTCGCTCTATTTGGTGAAATAAGCGTACTAAATAAGGATTCACAAATACAATTAAACTGCCAACACCGATGCCTGTAACAAGAATGAACACCAGCGTACGTGCAAAAAAATTCTGCTGACCAATTAACCGTTTAACCGCCTTATTTAGACTGGCACCGTATATCGCAGTTAAACAAATTAAGGCGATTAATACTATCTGACTAAGATAAGGTGAAAGCCAAGTTGCAACTTGGCTATTTAACGATGAAAAAAAGTTTACAACCTCTGACATTGTTTACTCGTATTTTGCAAAAAGGGCTAGCATGTCATCTTCTGTCAACACTTCAACACCTAAATCTTGTGCTTTAGTGAGCTTAGAACCTGCTTTTTCACCAGCGACTAACGCGTGTGTTTTAGCGGAAACACTGCCCGACACTTTTGCACCGAGTGCTTGAAGTTTAGCTTTTGCTTCACTGCGCCCCATTTGATTAAGTGTACCTGTTAGCACATAAGTTAAACCATCCAACGGCATTTCATCTTGCGATTTTTCTTCAATCGCTGGCCAGTGTAATCCAGCAGCAATTAATGCCTCAATAACCGTTTGGTTGTGTTCTTCTTTAAAGAAGTAATAAACATGCTTGGCAACCACTTCACCCACATCAGATACGTCCTGCAAGCCCTCTATAGACGCGTTTTGAAGTGCCTCCAAGGTTTTATAATGATTTGCTAAGTTTTGCGCTGTCGCTTCGCCTACTTCGCGAATACCCAGTGAATATAAAAACTTAGCAAGTGTGGTTTGCTTGGCTTTTTCAAGTGCCGCAACTAAATTCTCGGCCGACTTTGGCCCCATACGCTCAAGCGACTCAATATGGCCTTGGCTTAAACTAAATAAGTCAGCTGGTGTTTGGATCAGTTTACGATCAACTAACTGCTCCACTACTTTATCGCCTAAACCATCTACATCGAGCGCTTTACGTGAAGCAAAATGCTTAATCGCCTCTTTGCGCTGGGCTTCACATACTAAACCACCACCACAACGAGCAACGGCCTCTCCTTCTATGCGTTCGATGTGCGAATCGCACACTGGGCACGTTGTTGGGAAAACAATCTCTTTGGCATCACTTGGGCGACGTTCTAGCACGACACTCGCTACTTGCGGGATCACATCCCCTGCACGGCGAATAATCACCGTATCGCCAATATGCACACCCAAACGTGAAATTTCGTCTGCATTATGCAATGTCGCATTTGATACAGTTACACCACCCACATAGACTGGCTCTAAACGGGCAACAGGTGTAATTGCACCTGTGCGGCCTACTTGAAACTCAACATCTAATAAGGTGGTAAGCTCTTCTTGCGCAGGAAATTTACAAGCAATCGCCCAACGCGGCGCACGGGCGACAAAACCTAAAGTTTGCTGAATCGCTTTATCGTTAACTTTAATTACAACACCATCAATTTCATAGCCAAGTGCTGCACGGCGGCCAAGAATATCTGAGTAATAGGCAAAGGCTTCTTTGGCATTATTAGCAGTTCGGATTTCAGGGCATACTGGTAAGCCCCACTCTTTCAGCTGCATTAGTTGCTCAAAATGCGTATTTGCTAACTCAAAGCCCTCAACAACACCTGTGCTGTAGGCATAGAGCATTAATGGGCGAGAAGCGGTAATTTTAGGGTCTAATTGACGTAAGCTACCTGCAGCCGCATTACGCGGGTTAGCAAAGGTTTTATCCCCTTTTTCTTGTTGCGTTTGGTTTAGCTTGGCAAAGCCTTTATCATCAATAAATACTTCGCCGCGCACCTCTAAACGCGCAGGAATAGAGTCACCACGTAAACGCAGTGGCACATTTCGAATGGTTTTTACATTCTCAGTAATGTTTTCACCTACTTGGCCATCACCGCGTGTTGCAGCGCGTACCAGCACTCCATTTTCGTAAAGAATAGATACCGCTAAGCCATCAAGCTTAGGTTCACAGCAAAATGCAAGGTCAGTGCTATCTTTTAAACGGTCTTTCATACGTTTATCAAACGCATAAAATTCCTCTTCATCAAATGCATTATCAAGTGACAACATAGGCACTTCATGATTTACCTTGTCAAACGCTGCCAGCGCCATACCACCCACTTTTTGACTTGGTGAGTCGGCACTTTTAAGTTCTGGATTAGCTTCTTCTAATGCGATTAGTTCTCGCATTAAGCGGTCATATTCAACATCAGGAATAGTTGGGTTATCAAGCACATAATATTGATAATTATGGTTTTCGATCTGTGCTTTAAGTTGCTTAATTTGCTCAGCCGCACTCACGGTGACTTCCTCTTAATAGCTAAAAAAGCCACCAAATGGTGGCTTTTATATAATGTGTGACGCTGACGTTATAGACCGTCAAACTCTCTAATTTTTTCCACATACTGTCTAACAGTAGCAACATCAAGTTCTTGGCGATTATGGTCTAAAATTGTCGCACTAAATTCATCGGCAATTTTCTTTGCTGCACTGTGAAGCATATTGAACGATGGTAGGCTATCCCCTGCACATGGCAGAGTCATAAATAAGCTTACACCTTCAGTTGAAAACTGTTCCATATTATCAATATCAAACGTGCCAGGGTTAAACATGTTTGCTAAACGGAATAAAACAGCCCCTTGACCCGATGCATCTTCATGGCGGTTAAAGAAACCATCTTCAGAATACTTAAAGCCTAACGTTAAAAGTAGCGGCAGTAACGAAGAGCCCTGCATTGGCAAGCCTTCTTCCGTTTGAATATGAATAATAATGTAGTCTTGAACCGCTGTTTTACCTTCTTCAGTTTGCTCTGGTTCTTGTTCAACCTGTGCTTTTGGTTCATCGTCATCAATGCTAATCGATATATCACCAAGCTCAGGTTCATCATTAACATTCAACTTTGCATCCATTTTAGGCTCAACAACGGTTGATTTTTCATTTGCTGGTGCAACATCATCTTTATTTGGGGTCGCACTTGGTTCTTGAACAAGTGTGCGGCTGTCATTTTTACGAATCGACCAAAGGCCATGAAGCAGTACGCCGCCAATTACTAACGCACCACCAATAATTAACACCCACCTTAGTTCGTCACTCATTCAAGTACCCTTAAATTATATTTTTTTCCGATTTACAAAATTATTAAGCAACCGCTGATTAATTTCAACTGCTTATCCTACGCAAAGTGAACAGATAAGACTAGTTGCTGATAATTTATACCAAATTGAGTTGGCTTTACGCTGACTCAGACATTTCTAGTGCTTTTTCGATATCTACAGCAACAACCCTTGATACACCAGGCTCTGCCATTGTAACACCCGTTAAACGTGCAGCCATTTCCATGGCTATTTTGTTATGACTAATATACACAAATTGCACGTCTTGTGACATTTCTTCCACTAAACGGCAAAAACGACCTACATTCGCATCATCCAGTGGTGCATCTACTTCATCTAACATACAAAATGGTGCGGGATTTAATTGGAAAATTGAAAAAACCAACGACAACGCCGTTAGTGCTTTTTCACCGCCACTTAATAAATGAATTGTGGCATTCTTTTTACCCGGCGGCCTTGCCATTATTGCAACACCGGTATCAAGTAGCTCATCCGATGTCAGTTCAAGGTAAGCTGAGCCACCACCAAATACTTTTGGAAACAGGTTTTGTAAACCACTATTAACTTGGTCAAAAGTGGTTTTAAAGCGCTGCTTAGTCTCACGGTCAATTTTAACGATGGCAGATTCCAATGTATCCAGTGCACTTACTAGATCTTCATATTGTTGATCTAAGTAATTTTTCCGCGTAGATGCTTTATCAAACTCTTCAATGGCCGCCAAGTTAATTGCACCAAGCTCATTAATCTCAGTCGAAACTTTGGTTAATTGGTTTTGCAATGAGGCGAGTTTTGCGTCTTCTGGCAACTGGGCAATTACCTCTTTTAACTGCGTATTTAGTTCAGAAAGAGGCGCAAGTGCCGCCTCTGATTTCAGTTGGAAGCTCTGCTGCTCAAGTACAATATTTTGTTTTGTTTGCTTAAGCGCATCTAATTTTTGTTGCTCAGTACCAATACCTGACTCTGCTTGTTTTAACTTTTCTTTGGCATCATCGAGTGCTTGCTGTTTTAGCGCTTTTTGATCTATTTGCGCTTCCAGCATTAAATGCTGCTCAGCAATTGCTTCATCAAGCTCAACGAGCGGCAGTTGCACTTCTTCAAGGGCAAGCTTTGCTTCTTCAAGCTGCTCATTTAGCTCTTCAAAACGTGCCGTAAACTGGTTTAGTTTAGATTCGCTCAGTACAGCTTGGTTTTGTACTGTTTGAAGATGCAATTGAATTTTGTGAAATTGGTTTTTTTCACTTTCCCATGCTGTTTGTAATTGACGGGTAACTAGTTTGGCATTGTGATATGCCGCCTCTAGGCTTGATTGGCTCTCTTTACTTGCTGTGAGTTTCTCTTCTATCTCATCAAATTCTGCTTCTAGTGGCGCTTTATCAACTTCAAGTTTCACTAGCTCTTCGTCAATTTGTGACTGTAATTGCGTTTGTGTTTCGCCTTGCTGTGTTAGCTCAGCTAAGCGCTTCTCAGCATAAGTATATTCAGTTTGTTTTAACGTTAGCTCTCGCTCTAGTTCACTAAATGTGATTTGTAACGCTTGCTCTGCACTTTGTAGTTTTTCAAGTGTATTTTGATGTGCATTTAAGGCAGTCTGTGCTGCTTTATAGTTTTGCTCACACGTTGGCAGTGATGATTCAATGTCATTTAGTATTTGGTGTTTAACCAGCAGTGAGTTTTCACGGTCAAATTGACAAGGCAAAAACCAATTTGCGCCACTTAAGTTACCTTTTTTGTCGACAGCAAACAGGAATGCATTTTGCCAAAAGTCTCTTTGTAACTCGTTTACATCTTCAACAACGGCAATCTCATTAAAATAACTTGGGAATTCACCAACAATTACTTTTTCAGCAAGTGTTCCAACCACAGCGCTTGTTTGCTGTGGCCAAATTTGTGGCTGTAATAAATTTTCATCAAGTTCATCAACAAGTGCTGCAAAACTTAAATTAAATAAGCTCGCTTCAACAGCAAGTTGCCAGTCATCACTTACCTTAAGTGAAGAAAGCAGGTTTTCAGATGCTGTCGAATTATCCGTGTGTTCACATAACACCAGTGCCAATGCATCACGTTTACTTTGAAGCGCCTGTAATTCACGCTGAGCCTCATTAAGCAAGGATTGTTTTTGCAAAAGCGTTGTTTGTGCTTGCTGCACTTCGCTATTTAACTCGGATAAATCACTGCGCGTTTTACTATGTTTTGCTTTTATGTCATCAAGTTTAAATGACGTTAATTGCGCTTTAATCTTGGCGCACTCATCTTGCAGCTTTAGTTGTTGCTCACTAGCAGCGCATTGTTGTTGCTTAAGGGTTGCTTCTTTTACCTTGAGCGACGAAACAGATGTTTGTAGAGTTTGCTGCTTTTGCATCAAGGTTTGGTTTTCACCTAAGCTGGCTTGGTAAGCGTTATAAAAATCATCTTGCTGTATTTTTTTTTCTTCATACTTTGCAAAACTCAATTCAAGCAGCTCTTCATATTCGGTGAGTTCTACTTGGCAAAGTGATAACTGCGCTTGTTGTTCTTGCTGACTTTCTTTGGTGTCGAGCTGGTCTTGGGTGATTTGCTGATGTTGCCTTTGCAGTTGCTCTATACGCTGAATTAGTTGCGTTTTTTGCCCCTGCTTATGAATTTTATCCTGCTCATCTCGGGCTAATTTATTACGTAGCTGAAACTCTTGATGCTGCGCATCGTTAAGTATATCCACAGCTTGCTCTATGGCTAATTTCAGAGCCAAAATAACATCATCATGACCAGTATGAGCTTGTGTTAAAAAGGCAATCTGCTCATCAACGTCTTTCAGTTTTGCTTCGCTTTCTAGCAGCTTTTGTTGAAGTGCCTGCCATTTAAGCACGCAAATTTGTGCTTTTAAGGTGCGCTCTTTGGCTTTCGCCGTGGTGAATGTACGCGCTTTTTCCGCTTGTTCGGTTAATACTGTAAGCTGATTTTCGAGTTCATTACGTAAATCAAGTAAACGCTCAAGGTTGTCACGTGTACTATTTAGCCGCGTTTGTGTTTCTCTGCGTCTTTCTTTGTATTTAGAAACACCCGCAGCTTCTTCTAAAAAAATTCGTAAATCTTGCGGTTTACTCTCAATCAAACGCGAGATCATGCCTTGTTCGATAATCGCATAACTGCGTGGGCCAAGCCCTGTCCCCAAGAAAATATCAGTAATATCACGCTTTCGGCATTTTTCACCATTTAAATAGTATTGTGATATGCCTTCACGAGTAACTAGGCGTTTAATTGCAATTTGGTTACGCGATGCTAGCGTGCCAGGCAAGCGTCCTTCGGTATTATCAAACAGTAATTCAACAGATGCTTGCGACACTGGTTTACGCTCGGTTCCTTCGGTATTATCAAACAGTAATTCAACAGATGCTTGCGACACTGGTTTACGCTCGGTTGAACCATTAAAAATAACGTCTGTCATGGCATCGCCACGTAAGTTTTTTGCCGAGCTTTCACCCAGCACCCAGCGCACAGCATCGATCACGTTTGATTTACCACAGCCATTTGGACCAACAACACAAGTCATTTGATCAGGAAATGGAATTTTGCTTGGCTCAACAAACGATTTGAAACCTGCGAGCTTAATTGAGGCTAGACGCATTTTATTCTTATTTGATTGTCTAATTGATGAGAATAATAAAGCTCAACTTTATCAGATTTACCCTAACTGAAACAACTTGTAACGCTTAACAGTAAAATCTGGTTTAAAGCCTTTTATCGACTTATTATACTAAGCAAGGTTAGTCATTGTTTTTTGGAGTTTTCCATGCAGTTAGGAAAAGGGTTCGAATATTTTTTATCGGGCTTTAGTTTAATTAGCCAAAAAGGGTTAAAGCGCTTTGTGCTGATCCCGCTATTAATTAACCTTGTGTTATTTGGTAGCTCGTTGTTTTTTATTATCGGTTGGATTGAGCAAGGTGTTAACTACGTCAATGGCTACTTGCCAGACTTTTTATCTTGGCTGGAATTTATTATTTGGCCGATTGCACTACTGCTCGTGCTATTTATCTATTCCATGGTATTTACTGTTATTACCAACTTTATTGCGGCACCGTTTAATGGCTTGCTGAGTGAAAAAGTTGAACTGTATTTAACAGGACAGCGAGTTAATGACGATGGGCTAGCTGACTTACTAAAAGATGTGCCTCGCATGCTTGGCCGCGAATTATCCAAACTGGTTTATTATTTACCAAAAGCGTTGCTGTTTTTGATTTTACTGTTATTTATTCCGGTGTTTGGTCAGGTAATGTGGTTTTTATTTAGTGCGTGGATGTTTGCCGTGCAATACATTGATTACCCGTTTGATAATCACAAAATTCCGTTTGTTGAAGCGCGCCAGCACTTAAAACAAAAACAAGGCTTAAGTTATGGCTTTGGCACTGCTGTATTAATTTTTAGTATGGTGCCGATTGTTAACTTAATCGTAATGCCTGTGGCTGTATGTGGTGCAACACGGTTATTTGTTGAGAACTACCGTATTAATTACCGAGCTTAAAACAAACACAAAAAAGGCTGCAAACGCAGCCTTTTTTAATTTAAGTAACCAAAACAATTAACTATATACGTTCTGAGGTACTTTTAAGATTTGAATATGCACAGTGATTTCTTCACGGTCATGATATAAGTGTTTCGCTTGTAGTTCATACTTGATGTTGTATTTAGTCAGCTCTTCATGGATCAGATTTAAACACTGATAAACCGCATCAAAACGCTTTTTCATTGGCAGTTTTAAGTTAAATATTTGCTCTTTAACAAAGCCATTTACCGCCCAGTCAATCATTAAGTTTGCCACTTTAATTGGTTTTTCAACCATGTCGCAAACCAACCAGTCGATATTACGTTTATCTGGGCGGAATTTAAAACCATCTTCACGTTTATGTTTAACTTGGCCTGTTTCCATCAGTGATTCTGCCATCGGGCCATTATCGATAGCTTGTACCATCATACCACGGCGAACAAGCTGGTATGTCCAACCACCAGGACATGCACCTAAGTCAACACCACGCATGCCTGGTTGCAAACGCGATTCATGCTCATCTTTTGGCACAAATACATGAAATGCTTCATCAAGTTTTAGGGTTGAACGGCTTGGCGCATCTTTTGGCATACGCAGGCGCGGAATACCCATATAAAACGGTGAATTATTATAGCTGTAAGAAAAGCCCACATAAGCTGCGCTATTAGATAAAAACATCACATGTAATACTGGACGGTTTTTCACTTCATTGGCTAATAAAGTTTCTTGTGCAACCAGTGCTTTGCGAAGTGGCACTGAGAACTTTTTACAAAACTTTTGCAGCTCTTTACCGTCGTTGGTATCAGGTGTTTCTACACGTAATTCACCACATAATGGGAACTCAGCAACCGCTGATGAAATCGCTGAGACACGATCTTCAATTGGCATTTTATCTACCAATTGACCAACAAACCATTGGCGTGCAAAAACCATTTCTTTAAACGGCAGTTTACGTACAACAACTTCTGCTTCAAGCGGATCATAACAGTTAAACGTAATATAGCCGCTGTTGTCTTTCGCTTTTACAAAACCACCAATTTCACGCAATGCTGCATGGTGGCTGATTTCAGCGGCACAATCGTTTTCAAAACCCGGTCGACAATAAATAACAATCGCTGACATTTTTCTCACTTACTTAGTTTGAACTGACTGATGTTTTACAACACTGATGGTAAATATCAGCCAACTCACAATAAAACACACGCCACCTATTGGCGTAATTGGGCCAAAAATTTTGCTACCTGTTGTTGCCAACAAGTATAGGCTGCCACTAAAAAAGACAACACCTAATATGGCAAAAATACTGGCCCACTTTAATCTGTACCCTAAATGGCTCAATATACCGAACAAAATAAGCGCTAAGCCATGAATAAATTGATAATCCACACCCGTTTGAAACACCGTAATCATACTTGGGCTAATGTGTGATTTAAGTCCATGCGCAGCAAACGCACCTAACATCACCGCAAGTGCACATAATATGCCGCCGGTGGCTAAGATAAACTTATTCATAATTGTTTTGCGATAAATTGAGATGCAAATTCAGCAGCTGTTTGCCAATTTTGCAGTTGGGTTAAACCACTCGCTTTTCGTGGTACTAATGAGTGATCTCCATCGGAGATCCAAAAAGTGCTAACATTATCGCATATTGGATAACTTTCTACCTCATCTTTTTTTCCAAAGGTATCTCGTTCGCCTTGGATCACCGCAAGCGGTGCTTTTAGCGATGGGAAATGGTCAATTCTCAGCTTATCTAATTTGCCTGGTGGATGAAATGGATAACCAAAAGCAATAACGCCTTTAACGGTGTGTTCGCATGCAAGCATAGATGCCATTCGTCCGCCCATTGATTTTCCGCCTATAAATAGGGGGAGTTCTGGGTTCGCTTGTTCTATTACTTTGGCAAAGTACTCTAACAGTTTTGGTGCACGCTGCGGCGGGCGCTTCTTACCTTCAGCTTTGGCTTGTTGCATGTATTCAAAATCAAATAAGCCAACGTCTACGCCTAATTTTACCAAATTGGCTGCCATGGTTACCATAAACTCAGAATCCATACTCGCACCAGCACCATGCGCAAAAATTAGCTGAGCTTTGGCATTATCAGCTTTAACCCAATTAATCATTAAAACCTGCCTCAATTTGTTCTTTTTCAACCATGCTTAACATCCACTCTTTAAATGCCACAATTTTTCCAAGTTCAGCTTGAGACTCTCGCAGTACTAAATAAAATGCGTTTTTACTTTCAAGGTGGTGGTTAAATGGGATAACGAGTCGCCCTGCGTCAAGCTCTGGTTTTGCAAGCACACTATTAACCAATGCTATGCCCTGCCCATGGACAGCTGCTTGAAGCACCATAGACGAATGGCTAAAGATGGGCCCTTGATTAACCCGAGAGTTGTTTACACCTAAAGTCTTAAACCAATTTTTCCAGGGCTTACGTGTCATATCATGCAGCAATGTATGTTGTTGTAAATCTGTCGGCTCTTTAAGTGGTTTAGGGCCGCTTAATAATAACGGACTACATAAAGGCACAAGGTATTCTGTATGCAATTTATGGCTTTGCACCCCACTCCAATGACCTCTGCCGTAGTAAATTGCAACATCAACATCATCGGTTAATGAGTTTTCATCTAAATCTTGGGCTTTAATTCGAATATCAATATCTGGATGAAGCTCATTAAATGCCTGTAGCCTTGGTACCAGCCATTGAATAGCAAAACTCGGTGTTAAACTCACGGCCACCGAACCTTTGGCACCTCGTGCCAACAGCTTTTCAGTTGCATCCACTAATTGAGTAAAAACTTCTTTAATATCCAAAAAGTACGCCTGCCCTTCCTCTGTTAATAAAAGAGAGCGATTTCGACGTAAAAATAGTTTTAAGCCTAAGTGATCTTCTAATGTTTTAATTTGGTGGCTAACCGCAGCTTGCGTTACAAACAACTCATCTGCTGCCTTGGTAAAACTCAAGTTGCGGGCAGCAGCTTCGAACGCCTTGAGTGAATTTAACGGGGGCAATCTTCTAGACATGACAACCTGATGACGAATTCATTAGTTTTTTTTATCTGAACGCATTATAAATCATCGTTTTTAAAAGGCAATTAACTTGGTTAATATTTACACCAAGAGAAAAAACCGCCAACCAACCATAGGTTTCCTCTTAAAAAATTAAGTAATGTTTTAAAAAATTTAATATTTATGCTGCCCAGAAGCATAAATATAATTTGTTCAATTAGGAAGAATACTGAAATGACTAAATGGATTCTGTGTTTTACAGCAATGACAAGCTTAAATGTAGTAGCAGCTCCTTCTAAACAAGAAGCAACTATTATTCAAGAGTTTACGCATAGCATTCATAATGAGCTTAAAACTGAAATCACTGATTTCGCAAAGCAAAAAGCTGAAAACACAGTACGTTTCAAGGTAGATATCACGACTAAGCAAAACGATAAGCAACAAAAGAAAGCTGAGTTAATTGCTAAAGTGAGCTATTCAAATATTAAAAACGCGGAGTAATCCCGTTTCTGCCCAACAAAAAAGACGCAAAGTGCGTCTTTTTTAATACCTAAAATAAGCTATTAAATTAGGGTCTGTTGACCTTTCAAGTTCGTTTTTGCAGCAGTTTGATTAGGTTTTATACAAGGCAGAGGCTGTGTGGCATAGTTATTCTATGTGAG
>NZ_JAPEHW010000088.1 GCF_028875915.1 Pseudoalteromonas sp. G4 | reverse complement strand
ACGCCCTTTTCCTATTGCAGCGCTTTTAGTTGCAGTTGTTTTAGTATCGGCTGGTATTTATGGTCTTTATTTCATTACAACAAACAGTGAAGGTAAAGCAGCAAAACAAATAGCTCAAAAAGAGCAAACCTCAGCACCTAAGCCAAAGCCGAAAAAGCCCGACTTTATTGATGAAATTGAAAATGCCAAAATAGAAGTCGAAGTTGAAGAGCAAGAACAACAAGGTCCTTATTATATGCAGTGTGCATCACTTCGAAATCGTGATGATGCTGAAGCGCTAAAAGCACAAATTGCATTTAAAACAGGTTTAATTGCTGATGTTGACCGTACCGAAGGTAAAAACGGTGTTTGGTATCGTGTAAAAATCGAGCCATTTGAAACCAAACGTTTAGCCGAAAGTGCGAACAACCAAATCAAGCGTGCCCGCATGTCTCGCTGCCGTATTTATTTAATGCCGAAGTAATATCACACAAATTTAATTATCAATTCATCACTTGGTAGCTTAGTTGGCTACCAAGTTCCAAACCTCCCCTTGAAATACTCATCTTCGTCCACATATCAATAACAATTGAAATTAACAGATTAAACCTAAGGTTTATTTATGACTACGATAGTTTCTGTGCGCCGTGAAGGCAAAGTAGTGATTGGTGGCGATGGCCAAGTATCACTCGGTAACACAGTAATGAAAGGCAACGCAAAAAAAGTACGTCGCCTTTATAATGGCAAAGTGCTTGCAGGCTTTGCTGGCGGTACTGCAGATGCATTTACGCTTTTTGAACGCTTTGAATCCAAACTTGAAATGCACCAAGGTCATTTAACAAAAGCAGCCGTTGAAATGGCAAAAGATTGGCGCAGCGACCGTGCACTTAGAAAGCTTGAAGCCCTATTAGCGGTAGCAGATGAAACCGCATCCCTTATCATCACCGGTAATGGTGATGTTGTGCAACCAGAACATGATTTAATTGCTATTGGTAGCGGTGGCAACTTTGCCCAATCGGCAGCAATTGCACTTTTAGAAAACACTGAACTTAGCGCACGCGAAATTGTAGAAAAAAGCTTAAAGATTGCAGGCGATATTTGCGTATTTACTAATAACTTCCAAACAATTGAAGAGCTGGGGTAATTTAATATGTCTGCGATGACACCAAGAGAAATTGTACACGAGTTAGATCAGCATATTATTGGTCAAAATAAAGCGAAAAAAGCAGTAGCTATTGCGCTTCGTAACCGCTGGAGACGCATGCAACTTGATGCCGCTCTACGCAGCGAAGTAACACCTAAAAATATTCTAATGATTGGCCCAACAGGTGTTGGTAAAACAGAAATTGCGCGTCGTTTAGCTAAACTTGCCAATGCTCCTTTTATAAAAGTAGAAGCGACAAAGTTCACTGAAGTGGGCTATGTAGGTAAAGAAGTTGAAACGATTATTCGTGATCTTGCCGATATTGCGGTCAAAATGACGCGTGAGCAACAAACTGAAAAATTTAAGTTTAGAGCTGAAGAAGCAGCCGAAGAGCGTATTTTAGATGCGTTATTGCCACCAGCAAAAGATGCATGGGGCCAAGCACAAGAATCTGAAAACACCTCAACTCGCCAAGCATTCCGTAAAAAATTACGTGAAGGTCAATTAGACGATAAAGAAATCGAAATTGATATTTCTCAAGCGCCAGTAGGTGTTGAGATTATGGCACCTCCTGGTATGGAAGAAATGACTAACCAGCTACAAAGCATGTTCCAAAACATGGGTAGTGACAAAAAGTCTAAGCGCAAACTTAAAATTAAAGACGCCTTCAAGTTATTAACGGAAGAAGAAGCTGCCAAGCTTGTAAATCCAGAAGAGTTAAAAGAGCAAGCCATTAATGCAGTTGAGCAAAACGGTATTGTGTTTATTGATGAAATCGACAAAATCTGTAAACGTGGTGAATCATCAGGCCCAGATGTAAGCCGTGAAGGTGTACAACGTGACTTACTGCCGCTTGTTGAAGGCTCAACGGTAAATACAAAACACGGTATGGTGAAAACAGATCATATTTTGTTTATCGCATCAGGAGCATTCCAGATGGCAAAACCGTCAGACCTTATTCCTGAACTGCAAGGTCGTTTGCCGATTCGCGTTGAGCTTGAAGCATTAACATCATCTGATTTTGAGCGTATTCTAACAGAACCTCATGCTTCTTTAACTGAACAATACCAAGCATTAATGGGTACCGAAGGTGTTAATGTTGAATTCCGTGAAGATGCGATTACAAAAATTGCTGAAGCAGCATGGCAAGTAAATGAAAAGACCGAAAATATTGGTGCACGCCGTTTACATACTGTAATGGAAAAGCTAATGGAAGAGATTTCATATGACGCCAGCGAAAAATCAGGTGAAAGCCTAATTGTTGATGCTGATTATGTTGAGCGCTTCTTAGGTGAACTGGTTAAAGATGAAGATTTAAGTCGTTTTATCTTATAATCTAAACACCTTTTAGAAATACAAAAAAGGTGCTTTTTAGCACCTTTTTATTTGGAAATTATATGTTAGTCACCAAATTACATTACCATCGTATCTCCAAGCAATTAGATGTGCATTTTGATAATCAACATATTGCCACTTTAAGTGCTGAGTTTTTAAGAGTTCACTCCCCTTCAGCTGAAGTGCAAGGTCATGGCAATGCTATTTTGGTAACAAACAAAAAAGATGTGGCAATTTCAGCAATTGAACAGGTTGGCCATTATGCTGCACGTATCATCTTTGATGATAGCCATAACACAGGGTTGTATAGCTGGGATTACTTAGCACAACTTTCAAAAAATCATGATCAATTATGGCAAAACTACCTTGCTACGCTTAAACAAAAAAAAGCCTCTCGCGAGGCTTTGATCCCAATAAAACTTACACATTAAATTTTTCAATTGCTTTGTGTAATACCTCTGCTTGAGCCGAAACTTCTTCACTGGTTTGCGCATTCGTTTCTGCGTGCGCAGCTGCCTGCTCAGCAATATCGCGAATTTTAATTACGTTTTTATTCACTTCAGATGCAACTTGATTTTGTTCGTCAATTGCAGTGGCGATTTGCGTGCTCATATCCATAATAGTTTGAACATCTTCGCTGATAGAATAAAGTAAGCTACCCGCTTGTACCGCTTGTTCAGAACTCGCACTACCTTGCGTTTTACAGCGCTCCATCACATTCACCACTTCTTGTGTACGTTGTTGCAATGTTGAAATAATACTTTCTATCTCTTGTGTAGAATCTTGCGTACGCTGTGCAAGTGAACGGACTTCATCTGCAACCACTGCAAAGCCCCGACCTTGCTCACCGGCACGCGCAGCCTCAATTGCGGCATTAAGTGCAAGTAAATTAGTCTGCTCAGCTATACCTCTAATAACATCCAAAACGGAGCCAATCGTGACTGCATCTTGCTCAAGCTGGGTTACCACATCTGAGGCATGTGTTAATGAATGAGTGAGCTCGGAAATACGTGACACTGTTGAATCCACTTCCTGCTTACCCTGCATTGCATTCTCGTTTGTAGACTCGGCTTTTTTCGCTGCGGCTTCAGTATTGTGTGAAATATCTTGGATGGTTGCCTGCATTTCGGTTGCAGCAGTTGCTACCATATCTGCTTCATGTAATTGCTCACGCATACCGTCACTGGTTTCTGCTGTGGTGCTGGCTAGATTTTCTGTTGCTGAATTTAAAATGCCAAGCGCCTGTTTTACTTCAAATATTAAGTTTTTAAAGTCGCCGATAAATGAATCAAAATCACTCGTCATACGCGCAATCTCATCATTACCAACACTTTGCACACTTCGAGTTAAATCATTGGTGCTGCGAATTTGGTGAATAACATCACACACCTTGTTTACTGGAACAATTATTGAACGGCTGGTCATATAAACCAAACTCATTACAATAACTGTGGAAATAATAAATATTACAATAGCTGCTGTTCGTGAAAAATCAGCACTACTTTCAATTGCCGCTTTTGTTTCCGCGGTCATTTTATCTACTAATACGTCACTTTGCGCCACACTAGCTGACATTTTACCCAAAGCGCCTGACTCCAAATTTAGGCCAAGTGCTTCTTGCGCAGCAACTAATGCTGTAAATTCTTTTTGGTAAGTGTTAAGCAGTGATAGTAAGTTAGCTTCATAACTTGCATCAAAACCAGCATTTTTAATGTCTGTAATAAAAACTTGGATATTGTCATTAAATTTAGACAGGTACTTTTTATCTAAGCGCAACATAAAGTCTTTTTCATTACGTCTTAATTGCAGCATATCTGAAAGCAACATATAATTTTTTTGCTGTTTTAATAAAGTCTCTACCTGATGGACTGCATTACGTAAATTGCCATAGGCTGCGTCTTTAGGATGAAGGCCTATTTTTCTTTGTAGAGCCACAACCTCATTAAAATCAGATTTATACTCATCAACAACACGTTCGAGCTGACTAAGTGTATTTGTTGAAATAGACAGGTCTGTTAATAAATCATTTAGCTTATTTGATTTAGACTTTAATGTTTTAAACTCATTATCAAACGCTTCTAATGACTCTTCACCTTTATAAAATAAAAAGTTTTTTTCATGCTTTCGTAAGATCCCCTCTTGAATAGCAAGCTCTTCTGTTAGCTGGATTGCATTGTTCAATTTCAGCATTACCGATGCTTCATAAAGAATTACCAGCAACAAAATAAACATCGCCGCCCCAACAAAAACAGCATTAAGTTGCAGCCGCGCTTTAATTGTTAGACGCTGTAGCAGCTCCATATAAACCTCTGTAATCTATAAATTTTAGAAAGCTTATAAAAGTATAGATGCAATCTTGAATTGTGCTAAAGCTTTACTAATTTAAGCAAAATTTGGTAACTGAACATTCTTCCACAAGCTGTCAGAAAGGGATTTTACATCTAACGTTCCCCTTGCAATCCAATCAGTAAGCGGACTGGGATCACTTGGAAAATTTATCGCTTGTTTACTGTTTACTGAAAGCCAATCATCAACAATATCAACATTTAAACAACTCATGCTGGTCGCAAGACCCGCCTTAACCAAAGTAAAGGCATTTGATGCTTGCTCAAACTGCCCTGACAACGGTTTTAATAGCAGTTTTTTGCCATAACGTAATGCTTCACTTGAGAGCTCAAACCCGGCATTACCAATCGCTCCTGATGCAGAAACAAGATCATTCAAAAAGCCAATACGACAAGGAGCGCGAAGATGAATATGCTGATTAATCGTCTGGTTATTTAATTGTGGGTGATAGCAGTAAAACTCAAACTCAGGAAAATACTTGAGCATTTCAATTATTTTTTGCGGTTCCTCAAACGGTAAATAAACTAACACTTTGTTTTCGATAAAGTTATCTTGTTGCCAACTTTTTACAGGCTCAATAAATGGTGGAATGATATTTTGATGGTAAGGAAACCAATGCACACCTAAATAGCAGCTAGCAGGGGCAAATAACTTTAACCCCATACGAGTGGTTAAGTTAGCGCCCTGCGAGGGGACTTTATTTGATAAAAAAGATGCCTGATGGCTAATGCCAATACAGGGAACTTTAGCCATTTTTGCTGCCCATGCAGAGATCGGCTCAAAATCATTTACAACCAAGTCGTAGCCTGATAAATCTAGCTGTTTGACATCATGTACAAACTGCCCAATACGGACATTTTTAAGGGTTGCTAATTTATTTACACAGCCATTTTCAATGGCAAAGGTAAAACCTTCTCGCGTACGATAGTCATTAAAGTCTGACATATCAAAATACTTATTAGCAGGCCGACCACTGAAAAAGTAATCTACCTTCACATCACTTTTTGCAAATGCTTTCGCCATAGCACGAGCACGCGTGATATGCCCATTACCTGTGCCTTGAATACCATACAAAATATTCATAGTGTTGCCCCTATAATACCAACAGAAGCAAAGCAAATGCCCAACATCGCCCCCACCAAAATATCACAAGGGTAATGCACTCCTAGCATAACCCGAGACAATGAAATAGCCACAGCCACAAATAAAACATAGCTCAGTTCAGGAAAGTACCAACTAATCACTGAGGCAAATAACCAAGCCGCAGAGCTATGCCCCGAAGGTAAACTAAAGCGATCACTTGGCACAACAAACCCCTCTACAATAGTTTGGCTAGGCCGCTCTCTTTTTAGGGTGTTTTTTAGCAGGTAGTAAATTGGTCGCTCTAATGCAAACCCCAAAATAAGGGCAGACAGAGCAAGTTTACTCGCCTCTGTATCCACCACATAACACACAGCCCCAACCATTAAATAAACAAAGCCATCGCCCAATTTCGACACTGTTTTTATGACATACAATCGACGTTTTGATGCTTGGTGATTGAATAACTTAAAAAACGCTTTTCGGTCTAACTGTGAAATGGTTTGCATAGCAATTCTCTTCTTAGAGTTGTTAGTGTGACTTTAGATTGGGCAAGTAACAAAGAGGTGACAGTTTCACGTAATTAAGATGGTATTTTGATGACCTATTTGTGACAGTGTTTCAAATAAAACAAACAGAAAAGCGCGTAAGATCAATTGTATTAATCATACTGCAGGGTATACTGAGTAAACTACTTAAGCCCTTGGAGCTAATATGGAAATCAATACATCAGACCTGTGTGATCAGTTTGCTGATAGCATCGACGTACTAGAACCTTTATTTGTTAATTTTGCTGGCGCAACTGCGTTTTCAGGACAAATCACAACGATTAAATGTTTTGAAAATAACCAGCTAATTCGCGAAACATTATCCGAAGATGGTACAGGCAAAGTGTTACTCATCGATGGAGGTGGCTCTACTCGCCGCGCACTAATTGATATCGAACTTGCTGAGCTGGCACTTGATAACAACTGGGAAGGCCTTGTTGTTTATGGCAGTGTGCGTCATGTTAGTGACTTAGAAGAGCTTGATATTGGCATTCAAGCGGTAGCATCAATCCCTGTTGCCGCTGACAGTGAAGGCTTTGGTGAGTCCGGCGTACCAGTTAACTTTGCAGGTGTATCTTTCTTTGATGGCGATTATATCTATGCTGATAGCACAGGCATTATCCTTTCAGCTGAAGAGCTATCAATTGATTTAGATGATGAATAACCTAACTGTTTATACCGAACAAAGCATTTCGGATTTATGCCAATCACGCGCTGGCGAACAGCGCGTTTGGCAAAGTATTTCATTTATCAATCAGCAACAATCAATTGCAGACGCGTTAGCCGATGCCTCAGCCTATGGCATAAAGTATGTATTAGTGGGAATTCCCGAAGATATTGGGCCACGTGCAAACTTAGGTAATGGGGGTGCAAATCTTGGCTGGAAAGCCTTTCTCTCCAAGTTTTTAAACCTGCAAGCAAATCAGTTTATTGCGAGCAATAAAGTATTATTGTTAGGTGAAGTTGATTGCGTTGATATTATGAAACGCGGCCAAGGCCTAAGCAACAAAGTACCTGCAGAGCTTGAATTATTGCGTCAGCTTTGTGGTGAAATTGATGATATTGCCAGCCCAATATTAAAAATGATTTTTGATGCAGGCTTAGAGCCTATCGTCATTGGCGGTGGTCATAATAATTGCTACCCAATTATTAAAGCCCTTAGTAAAAGTACTGAAAAAGCTTGTTGTGCTATCAACTTAGATCCACACGCTGACTTTAGAGCATTAGAAGGGCGCCATAGTGGTAATGGCTTTAGCTATGCACATAAACAGAATTACCTGCGTGACTATCATGTTATTGCCATGCATGAGCTGAAAAACAACCAGGCGATTATTGATAGCATGCACGATGCAGGTTTTTCGTTTGACTCTTATCAAGCAATAAAAGTACGCCAAGAAATTTCGCTAACTGAAGCAAATAAATCAGCACTAGCGCGAATGCAAAGTTACCAATTACCTATGGGTATTGAAGTAGATGTTGATAGCATTTCGTATATGCCAGTGAGCGCATTTACTAACTGCGGTTTGGCAGTCTGCGAAGCCGAGCAGTTTGTCTACCAGCTAGCTTTAAGCCCTTACACTCGCTATTTACACCTATGTGAGGCTGCACCAAGTGAGCACGCTAACGGGGTTAATCAAGGTAACAATGAAGCAGGCCAAATTTTAGCAGCGTTAGTTGCTAGCTATTTAAGTGGCCGAGAATCATAGTCCCAAATAAAAATAGCAGCGTTAGTTGCTAGCTATTTAAGTGGCCGAGAATCATAGTCCCAAATAAAAAGCGCCCTAGTAAGGGCGCTCTCCATTAGCTAAACGTTTTTGCCACTGTTTTAGCCAGCCTAATAAACCGACATTTGGCAACGGTCTTGAGAATAAATAACCTTGCGCTGCGTGGCACTTCATAGTGCTAATGTAAGTATACTGAGTTTCAGACTCTATACCTTCACACACTACTTTAATGCCTAAGCTATTGCTCATATCGATAATACCGCTCAATAAACTACGAGTATTAACGTTTTCAGCAAGCTCCTTAACAATAGAGCCATCTACTTTGACATAATTAAGCGCAAGACGCGGCAGCCTAGAAAGCTGTAAAGGCTCAATGCCTAAATCATCGAGACACACAGCAATATTATTTTCTTTTAAACGTCGTAAGATTGATTCACCAAAATCAGGTAAACTCATAAACACATTTGCCGGCGCTTCAATAATAATATCGCCTTCACTTAATCTGTGCTCTACAAGCACTTCTGCTAAATGGTCAATAAACTCATCTTGTAATAACTCTTTACCAAACAAATTAACGCTGATTGGGATATGAATTTCTTCTAACTTAATCGCAAGCGCTAACTCAGCTGCTTTTTCTGAAACCCAGTGGGCAATTGGCAATGTTAAGCCTGCGGCATTAATTTCATCAATAAAGTGTTTGGCCTCTAAAGTACCAAACTTAGGATGATGCCATCTTAATAGCAGTTCAATAAATAAGATTTGATTAGTTTCAATATCAATTACAGGATGAAAATAAAGTTGAAAGTCGCGTTCAAAATCCAGAATTGATAAATCCGCGAGAAGCTGTTTGCGTTTTTCAGCTCGTTCGGCAATTTCTTTCTCAAATGTGATTAACCAATCAATCTCATTTGTAAATTCAATAGAAAGGAAAGCTTGTGCAAGTAACTGCTGCCCTTTTAACTGTTTTTGATCTTCCACAATGGCAGCGCGAAGGCTTAGCTCTGAATCAATATTTTCAACATGCGTTGGCTTATGAACTAAATCATAAATACGATGCACTAAACGCTGATGAAGATGCGCTTCAACGCTAGTATCAACTGCAAAGGCAAAGTCAACACCACCTAAGTAACATAGCTTTACTGGCTCATTAAACATAGTCAATGAAAGCACATCTGACGCATTCAATTCATCATTGATTTTTTTACCTAGTTTCGCAATAAGTAAGTCACCAAAATCATGACCAACCATACGATTAATCTTGCCTAAACCTTCTAGTTTAATTAGCACTAAAACCCGACTTAACGAGTTTTTTTGCCAATTATCATACCCGTTTAGAAACAAACTGCGGTCTAACAATAATTGCTTATCGTTATGCGCTTCAGCGCCTTTCATTTTATTTGATAATGCAACCTGTAAACGTCGCTCGCGGCGGAAAAAGGTGTACAAATTAGCGCAAACATAATGAAATACCACAGCAACGCCGAGCCAAGCGCCATTGAGTACTTCGAGATAAAAGCCCGCAGATAGCGCCAAAAATAACGCCAAGCTAACAATGTTTAACCATAGCGCCATGCGCTGGGCTTTTTTCTGCTGTGTAAAATAACATTCGGCGGTGAGAATAAGGGCGCAGATAATAAGTGCGACAACATTATAGGTAGATAAAAACGCTAATGTTGCAACACCCAGCAAAATATCCAGCACACGAATTACCGCGTTTCCAGCCTGCAAAATCGCTAGTAGCCAACTAACCAGAAGCATACCTGCAACTAAACTAGGAAATGTAAACATTACCGTATCTGTTGCAGCAAAAAGTGAAAATGAACTCAACACTAATGTACTTGCCGCTATTATTTTTTTCATACGCCTCTCACCGGAAATAGCTTCCTATTTTAATTGCTGACCATCTTTCCATAGCCCCTTCAATGGGTTGACGCCATATTGATACGATAACTGAGCCGGAGAATCAATATCCCAAAGTGCAAAATCAGCGTTTAGTCCTACTTTAATTTTACCGCGATCATTAAGGCCTAATGCGCTTGCTGCATTCACTGTAACACCCGCTAATGATTCTGCTGGAGTTAGTCTAAATAAAGTACATGCCATATTAAGCATTAATTGTACCGAACAGATTGGCGATGTACCTGGGTTAAAATCAGTTGCAATTGCCATTGCCACTTTGTGCTTACGCAGTAATTCAATGGGTGGTAGCTGCGTCTCACGTAAAAAATAAAACGCGCCTGGCAGTAACACTGCAACAGTATTAGCTTTCGCCATCGCAATCACACCATTTTCGTCAAGAAACTCGATATGATCTGCTGACAAACCATTATATTCGGCAACCAGTTCTGCGCCTTTTAAGTTTGATAACTGCTCAGCATGTAACTTTACTGGTAAGTTATATTGTTTTGCAGCATCAAATACTCGGCGCGTTTGCTCGTTAGAAAAACCAACGCCTTCACAAAATGCATCTACCGCATCAGCAAGTTTTAGCTCTGCTACTTTAGGCAGCATTTCATTACATACTAATGAAATATAACCATCAGCATCGTCTTTAAATTCTGGTGGCAGTGCATGCGCACCTAGAAACGTTTTTTGCACATCGATAGGGTGATGCTGATTTAGCTGTTCAGCCACTTCCAGCATTTTAATTTCACTGTCTAAATCTAAACCATAGCCTGACTTAATTTCTACCGTGGTAACACCCTCATTAAGAAGTGCATTTAGACGTTCTTTAGCAGTTACAAACAGCGCTTCATGGTCAGCCTCACGGGTCGCTTTTACAGTTGAAATAATACCACCACCTTGCGCTGCAATTTCCTGATAGCTGGCGCCATTCAAACGCATTTCAAATTCATTTGCGCGGTTACCCGCACACACTATATGCGTATGACAATCAATAAAACTTGGCGTAATCCACTTGCCATGCCCATTCACAACGGGTGTTTGTAAACTATCAAATTCAGGAAATGTCGACGCTTGCCCGCACCACGCAATTTTGCCATCTTTGATACCTAAAGCAGCATTAACTATCGCACCATAAGTATCATCAATGGTGTTATCCATCGTTGCAATATGGACATTTGTAATTACTAAATCGAAAGGCTGTTTCGCTGCCGTATTTACGTCATTGGCTGTCATAACTTACTCAAAATACATGTAATCTAAAAATGAAAGTCTACCAAGAACACTTGTATATACAATACAAATATGCCATCTTGATTGTATCTTTTATCAACTATAGCTTGATTACTCGCGATTGCTTAGGTAAAAGGCTTAAAACAATTGATTAATCAATAACACTGTTACTATGGCACAACCTAAATTTGCGCAAATAAAACAACACATCATTAGCAAAATTAAATCAGGTGAATGGGCTGAGCACAGCCGCGTCGCTTCTGAAAATGAATTGGCAGAACAATTTAGTGTTAGCCGTATGACAGCTCGCCGTGCGCTCAGTGAACTAACTGATGCCGGTATTTTAAGTCGCACGCAAGGTTTGGGAACATTTGTTGCCAGTTTTAAATCACAATCTAACTTACTTGAAATTCGCAATATTGCTGACGAGATAAAAGAGCGCGGCAGTGATCATCGATGTATTCCAGAAGTTTTAGAATCAATGCCTGCAATCGCGCCTATTGCCATTGCTCTAGGAGTTGAACAAAACAGCCAAGTATATCGTTCGGTTTTGGTTCATTTAGAAAATGGCACACCAATTCAAGTAGAAGAGCGTTTTGTTAACCCTACATTTGCGCCAGGCTATTTACAACAAAACTTTGAGCAGATTACACCGCACGAGTATTTATGTGAGGTGGCACCACTCACTGAGGCACGTCACACAGTTGAAGCGATCATGCCTAGCGCCCAAGTAAGTCAGTGGCTTTCCTTATTTAATGAAGAACCTTGTTTACAAGTTATCCGTCGTACATGGTCATCTAATGGCGTTGTAAGTTTTACTCGCCTAATCTCACCTGGCAGTAAATATCGACTTGGTGGGCACCTTACTTTCAAACGCTAAGAAATAACGTATTTCTTAGCAATTTTGCAGGCCATCAAATAGATCCGCGTATTTAAACTTAAAGCCTAGTTTTAGTAATAAGTCGCTTGAAATGATACGTGGTTCTTTGCCTGCTTTTTCAAAGCTTACTGGCAACATACCGAGTTGCTTGGTTGCCTCACCATAAAACGTCTCTTTGGTCGGGTGATGCGGTGTGACTAAATTAATAATTGGCTCGGGTACAGCAATTTCAGCTATAAACTGTAACCCATTTACCGCATCCTCTTGATGCAGCATATTTACAGTTGCATTCGCACTTGAAGATAAACTTTTACCGCTTAAAAATCGCCCTGGGTGACGTTTTGGCCCCATTAAACCACCTAAGCGTACTATTACTGTATTTAATCCACTTTCAGCAACAATTCGCTCGTTTTGTAGTAAACGAGATTGTTTTTCGGTTTTTGCCGTAAAAGCATCCAATTCAGTAAAGTGAAGCGGCTCATCAGGATAAACCCCTGTGGTAGAACAGAAAATAAAGCACTTAGCCTGCTTTGCTTTAGCTTCAGCTAAACTTCTTACTAAATATTCTTGATACGCACTTTGTGCTTCAAGCGTTCTACCTGGTGGAATACAAAAAAACCATACAGCCTCAGTAAGTTCAATATCACAAATATCTTGCTCGATATTAAATTGAACCCAGCCTTTTTGATTTTTTTGTTGGCGGCTAGTTTTAATAACATGCCAGCCTGAATTTTCGAGATGCTCTGCCAAAGGGGCGCCTAACCAACCCGCGCCCACTACAACGCCATTATTTGAATTATGAGTCATTACTAGATAGAGTCTTAGAACAAAATTCGATTATATAACAATAATTTTGCGCATGCTTTTGGGATTTTGTAACTTTAAAATACAACTGTTTAGTGCTCAGGAAAATAATAATGCTAAATAACTTATCCTTGAGAAAGAAAATTTTATTCTTAATTGGTGGCACCATTACTGTGCTATTAATACTCTCAGCTATTTATTTTGTTAACCATATTTCAAACTTATCTCGTACTTCCATCGAATCTGAAGCCAAGAGTTATTTAAATACTGAAAAGATAAATATTGAGGGGTTCTTTTCGCAATATGGCAGAGTGGTTGAAACCTTTGTTACCAACCCACATCTGGTCGAATGGTTTGCAAATTGGACTGAACGTGGCGCAGACTATAAAAGTGCGCAAGGCTACAATGCAATTAACCAAGATTTTTTACGTATTAGCGGTAACGATAGCAACATACTCTCAGCATTCTTTGCATCAGCTAATACAGGTGCATATTTTAAAGAAAACGAGCGTACAACTCACTACAACGGCGCAGACTACTTCGCGTATAAACGCGGTTGGTGGCAAGATGCGCTCAAACATGATGGTTTATATGTAGGCCCTCTGGCTATTGATTTAACTACGGGTAATGTATCTGCCGTTGTTCAACAAACGGTTTACGATGCAAACCGCAAATTAGTGGGGGTTGGAGGCGTTGATCTTAAGCTTAATAACATTGCTGAAATGATCGAACAAATTCAGTTTAATAATGTGGGCTATGGCTTTTTATTAGATGATCAGCAAAAAGTTGTTCATTTATCTAATCGTACTAATCATGACCTTTCAGTAATCGAAGACGAATCTAAAGGCATCAAAAAAGATGACCTCTCTGCACTTGAATCTCAAATGCCTAACACCAAAGGATTTGCTGAGTTGAACCAGCAAATGAAACAACACAAATCAGGCCAAACGCAAGTTACCTTAAATGGTGAAACATACTTTGTTATTTATCAGCGTTTAGAGCTTTCTAAACCAAAACTGAATTGGTATCTCGGTTTATTAGTGCCAGAAAGCTATATCAATATCCCAGTTAAAGAAGCCGCTTGGGCAACAACCTCAAGTGTTATCATCATTTTACTAATAATTATGGCAATGATCGTGTTTGCTACGCAAATGATTGTAAAGCCAATTACATTGCTTACAGAAACGATGAAAGACATTGCTTCAGGCGAAGGTGATTTAACAAAGCGCATTCATATCGACAGTAATGATGAAGTGGGTCAGTTGGCAAATCATGTGAATACCTTTACTGATAAACTGCGCAACTTATTAATTAATACCCGCGACCAATCAATTCAACTCGATAGCGCCTCTGCTGAATTAAGTCGCGTATCTGAAGAGACACACCAAGAAATACTGCAAGAAAAGGACGAAGTAGATAATGTCAGTACCGCAGTAACAGAAATGGCAGCAACAGTTCTTGAAATATCGCGTAATGCGCAACAAGCTAACGAAGGCACAGATTCAGTAAATGAGTTAACCAGCACTGGTGTTAGCCTTTCAAATACTGCAAAAGAAGAGATGCTGACTCTTTCAGAACATATACAAAAAGCAGCAGAGGTCGTATCCGGGCTAGAGCAAGAATCTAACAATATTGGCAGTGTAGTTGATGTTATCAATAGCATTGCTGAACAAACTAACTTACTTGCCTTAAATGCGGCCATAGAAGCAGCGAGAGCGGGCGAACAAGGCAGAGGGTTTGCCGTAGTAGCAGATGAAGTAAGAACGCTTGCTAGCCGTACTCAAGAATCAACAGATGATATTCGCAATATGATCTCTCGATTACAGCAAATTGCAGTGCAAGCCACTCAAATGATGGAACAAGGTAAAGATCAAGTATCGCGCTCAAGTGAACAAACTGAACAAGTACTTCAAGCATTTACTGATATTTCAAGTTCAGTCACTCAAGTACAAGATCAGAACCATCAAATTGCCACGGCAACGGAAGAGCAAACAGTTGTCGCGGAAGATATAAATAACAACTTAAATTCAATCAATGCATTAGTGAATAATACATCTGATCATGCAAACGAATTAGCTAAAGAAGCGCAAACGCTTCGCCTTTTAGCAAGTAACCTGAATAAAACAGTAAACGAATTTAAACTTTAAAGGCAATGGCTAAGCAGGGAACTGCTTAGCCTATTTTTCCAGTTTACCAAGATACTTTTCTACAATACGTTGATAACCACCTTCTAGTAAAAATACAGCAAGCTCTCGATTAAATTCATCGCGTAAATCTTTATCAGAAAAAGCAGCACTTGCAGTAACAGCAGGCATCAACAAATGCTCGGTGAAAATAGATACATCCCGCTCTTTATTCTTTAAACGATAAAAATAATAAAATATAAATTTATCTAACACAGCATAATCATATCGTCCTTTGCGTATAAGTTCAGGGATCACTTTCATTTTCGGTGATTCAAAATAGTTTTTTTGCTGTGATAGCTCATCAAAGAAAGGACCAAAATAGCCGGGTGCACCTTGAAAGGTTATGACTGAATGGCCTTTAATTTCAGCCAAGTTAGCTGGATTTAAATTGTTTGATTTTAATGAGAATACAGTTGGAGCATATTGCACAATGGGTAATGAAACAAAGAAATTATCATCATCTTGAGCCATGAATATTGGCGCCATAGCTTTAAAGTCACCTGATTTGATTAACGACTCAGCTCGCCCTAACGGCACAAAATGAAACTTAACGTTATAACCCAAACGGCTTAAAACAGCCTTAACAACATCTAAATCAATTCCATTATTTTCTTCATGTTTAATAGTATGAGGAGGCCCCTCACTGCTTAACACAACGATTTCTTTTGCGTATAACTCAAATGTAAAAAGGAAGATAAACAGAATGAGAAGTCTTAGCATGAAGTAGTAATGATAGTATTAGGCATGAAAATAATTATGAATAAAAATATATTTCTTTCAATCACTAAGGAGAAATTAACAGTACAAAGACTTTATAGTGATCACCAAATCAAATTAGAAAGCTTTTTACTTAGTTAGCCGACGAGTGACTATCGCGTAGTACAAAGAGGTGAGCTCTGCGACCTACATAGATTCAGGATTCAGGATTCAGGATTCAGCAATATTCTGAAGTCTGGTTGCTGAATTCTAAAATTGTTTACCGCCCAAACGCAAAAAGCCCGCTCATTGAGCGG
>NZ_JAPEHW010000087.1 GCF_028875915.1 Pseudoalteromonas sp. G4 | reverse complement strand
ACGCCCCTTCTGCAAATAAGCGACGTAAGAAATTAGGAATTTTATTAGCAAACAAGAAGATATCGGCAGCAGCTCCCGCACCAAGTAAATGCGCGGTGACAGCATCACGTACTAATCCTAAAATACGTGATAAAAAGGTCATGAAACTCACAACCATACCAGATCGAAATAGGCCTTTCGCCACTGTCCCACCTATATTTTTAAGACATAAAGTAAATTCAGTCCCTCAGTATGCCACAAACTGCTACAATGATGACACCGAGGTATTCACTTTGTAGCGATAATTTATCTTGTTAAGTACTAGTATTAATAAGTGCTTATTTGATATACTCCCGCCACTTGTTCGGTTGAGGCAAGCCAGTACAGCTTTTAAGCTAAACAAAAGTACAAAAGTAATTGACTTTTGCACTTTATATTGGCATATTCCTCGGCCTTTAAATTAAGCTTATTTTAAGATTGTTAGGAGCAAACCTTGGCTAACATCAAGTCTGCAAAAAAACGTGCTATTACGAGCGAAAAGCGTCGTCAGCACAACGCAAGCCGTCGTTCAATGATGCGTACTTTCTTCAAGAAAGTAGTTGCTGAAATCGAAGCGGGTAACAAAGAAGGCGCGCAAGCAGCTTTCGAAAAAGTAGTTCCAGTTTTAGACCGTTACGCAACTAAAGGTCTAATTCACAAGAACAAAGCAGCTCGTAGCAAGAGCCGTCTTGCTGCAAAAATTAAAGCACTTTAATTAGTACTTAATTTTGCAAATAAAAAAACCGGTTAACACCGGTTTTTTTATGCCTGAAATTCAAGCTAAAAAATTAAATCGCCAGTTCAGGCATTAATTTTTTCAAAATGCCCGCAATTTTTTTTGGGGAAAACGGTTTAACAACAAACACTTTTGCGCCTCGTTCAATTGCATCTTTTACATTTTCAACTGTTGAATGTGCCGATACCATTACAACATTTGCTTCTGGCGATATCGCATTGATTTCTTTAATCAATTCTTTGCCATCACCATCTGGTAATTCAATATCTAAAAATATAACGTCATACTGTTTATTTTTAATTTTTTCTAAGCATGCTTGTGCTGTCGAAGCTTCATCGATATTTGCTAAACCAAAGTGAATTAATGTTTGGTGAAGAAAATTTCTCACTGTCCCTACATCGTCTACTATTAAAATAGCGTGCTCACCACTCATAAATCGTCCCGTATTTATTAATGAATTATAATGTTAAACTTATATACTTATAATTCAGATCACAAATTAATGACACTATTGTCAAACGAATTAATACATATGTCTATTAAAATTAAGCGCCAGTCGCTCATGGGCGGCTCAACAAACAAGAAAAAAGTAAAACAGCGAACAGCCCCAAAAAGCAGTACTCAACTACAGTCTGCTGTTGCCAATCAACAAACGGCTTCAAAGCCTTTAGTTGCAACTAAAGAGGCTAAATCAAAAAAAGGCATTTGGTTAACTTTAGCCTTTATTGCAATTGCGGCACTTATTATTCCAAAGCCACAGATGATCTCTTACCAAAAGCTTAATGTCGTTGGCACCAGTATCTATTGGCCTGGTTTTCTAGGTCTTCCTGCAACTATTTTAGATTCTGATTTAACGCTTGCTGGCGAAATTGAACAAGGCAAGATCTACTTATGCGATAACATTAACCAAAACGTAGGATGTCATAAATATCAAATAGTTAAGCAAGAAGGTTTTATTTCTGTATTAACACATCTATTTTCGGATTAGTTTTTTTTATTTGAAAATTGTAGATTTTCTCGTTTGAAGAAAACATTAAATGCTCCGATAATTCTCGCCACTTAGAATTATCGGAGGCACCAAGTGGAAAACTTTATCTTTTTATCAACAAACCTTGTTATTGTCGCTTTATGTATTGGTGCCTTTTTTATTAGTAATACTAAGGTTATCAAGCTGTTTGCAGCAATTTCATTGGTATCGCTTTTTGTTATGCAAAGCATGACAACAGATCCACAACAACATTTATCAAATATCACTCTTATTTTGATTAATGCATTTTACCTTTTTAAGGTTTATACACAGTATCAGCTAGAACAGAACTAAGCATAAAGATACAATAGTGGCATGATTTCGTAATTTTCGGGGCCATGCCATGTCTAATTCAGACTCTGATTTCTTCCTTCAGCAAATGGCTGATGTTACACCGTTAAAGCAAGATGCAATAACAACCCCTAGCACTAATGCAAAAAACGCGCTGAATAATTTCTACAAACAACAAAGTAGCAAACAAATAAGCCTGCTTAATGATGCGCTAACAAATACACAAGTTACTTTTATCGCTCCTGACGACTATATCAGCTTTAAGTCACCTGGGTTACAAGCCGGCGTATTTAAGAATCTGCGTTTAGCCAAGTACGATATTGATGCAAAAATAGAGCTACAAGGTCTATCAATAAAAGAAGCACAAGATACCTTAATAAATGAACTAACGCAGTGCCATCGCCGAAATATCCGTGTGGTATTAATAAAACACGGCGTCGGTAAAGAGAACTCCGAGCAACCAGCCAAAATGAAAAGCTATGTTAATGCCTGGTTGGTTCATTTTCCGTTTGTTCTTGGTTTTCATACTGCACAAACCCACCATGGTGGCTATGGCGCGGTTTATGTATTGCTGAGTAAAAATGAGCAAGCTAAATTAGCGAATAGAGAAATTCACGCAAAAAAATAAGGCTCAATTGAGCCTTATTCTGCATTTGTTACTACTGTAGTTTGGTTTACGGCTTCATCAGCCTGAGTGAACCAAGCACTCACTCCTAAAAAAGCAACCAATAAAGCGACTGAGCTTAATTTGATGCCTTTTGTCATTGCGCGGTGCATAACTCCCCCAAAAATGTATTTTTATTATTGTTTTTTAGTACATAATCTGTACTGGACAATCATTCTAAACAATTTACAAATTTTAACAACCCATTAAAGTGCTGGTTTTACAACCAGTATTTTTAATAACCTAGGTCTTTATTAACTACATTCAGCAAAGGCTGGTTTTGCATTAGTCTCAAATAGTTTTCACACAGCTGCTGAGTAACTGTATCCACATTACTCAAAGCAGAACAATGTGGTGTAATTGTCACACAAGCATGCTGCCAAAATGCATGAGATTTAGGTAATGGCTCGACGCTAAACACGTCTAAAATCGCATGTGCCACATGATTAATACTTAATGCCTTTAGCAAACTTTGCTCTTCAACGATATTACCCCGTGCAACATTAATCAAAACAACCCCTTCTTTTGCTTTTGCTAAAAAGTCATGATTAATAAAATGTGTTGTTTCTTTTGTGGCTGGTAGTAAGCACACAATATAGTCTGCATCTTGTATGGCGTCGGTTAATTGATCGCTGCCATAACAATTAACGTTTGCTAATGACTTTTTAGTTCGTGACCATACTGAAACATCAAAACCATTTAGGTGTAATAAATTCGCACAAGCTGAACCTAACTGCCCTGCTCCTAAAATAGTTACTTTATTACCAGCACGCGCTCTTTTCGGTTTCCACTCGCGTTTTATTTGCTGTTTAAAATAAGTTTCTAAGCGGTGCTGATACGCCAAAATATGTGTAAGAACATAGCGGCTCATATCTTTTGCAAGATTTTCATCCACTATGCGGGTAATCGGTACGTCAGGTAGCCCATCATACTGTAATATGCTGTCGACACCTGCGCCAAAAGAAGCGATTGCTTTACAATTTGTATAGGGCGCTAACGATCCTTTAGGAGGTTGCCAAGCCACAATGTATTCAACTTCCTGGGGTTCTTTTACATTTGGCCATACTTCAATTGTGGTGTTGGGTAATAAATTTTGGAATTTAGCAATGAGTTTATCGAGATTACGATTGGGAATTACTAATAAAATACTCATAAATGAACTCAACTTGGCAAAAAACTTAATCTAAATCAAATTCTAATGTGACTGAGTACCTTTTGACTATCAAAACTTGATCTAGAACAGCTTTTAAATTTTTCAGCTACCGATAATAGCCACATCAAAACAAAAGATGATTCGGGAGATTATCGATGAAAAAATTACTAACTACAGCACTACTTACTTCAGGTCTATTAGCAGCTCCAGCAATGGCTAACCTTAGCGTTAACGTAGGTGCAATCCATGTTAATCCTGATAGCAGCGCAAGCCCTCTAAGCTTAGATGGCACAGGTGTAACAGTAGATAGCAATACACAATTAGGTATTACTTTTGACTATGCGCTAAACGACAATTGGGTTGTTGAGCTAGTTGCAGCAACACCTTTTAGTCATGACATTAACGGCTCTGGCGGTTTAAATGGCGTAGCAATCGGTTCAACAAAACACCTACCACCGTCACTATTTGCTCAGTACCACTTTGGTAGCGCAGACAGCCAGTTCCGTCCTTTCGTGGGTCTTGGCGCAAACTATACAATTTTCTTCAGCGAAGAAGTTGATGGTGAGCTTAAAGCGGCACTAGGCACAGATGATGTTGAACTTAAACTTGATGATTCATTCGGTTTAGCTGCTCAAGTAGGTGCAAACTACTCAATCAATGATAAATGGGGCATTCACGTAATGGCATCATACATTGACATCAACACTGATGCAGAAGTGTGGGCTAACGGTCAAAAAGCGGTTACTTCAGACGTAGCAATCGACCCATTCGTATTTATGCTTGGTGCTAAATACAAATTCTAATCAGAATTTACACTATAAAAAAATCCGGCAATTGCCGGATTTTTTTATATCTTTTAAAAGCTGTTAATTAAAACAGCTCAACGAATAAGACTTATAGGTCGCCTTCGTTTTCAGAAAGGAAAGCAGCAACGCCAGCTGGGCTTGCGTCCATACCTTTTTTACCTTCTTCCCAACCAGCTGGACACACTTCACCGTGCTCAGTGTGGAATGCTAGTGCGTCAACCATACGTAGCATTTCGTCGATGTTACGACCTAGTGGTAAATCGTTAACTACTTGGTGACGTACGTTACCTTCTTCATCGATTAGGAAAGAACCACGGAAAGCAACGCCAGCTTCTGGGTGCTCAACGTCGTATGCTTTACAGATTTCGTGCTTAACGTCAGCAACTAGTGCGTATTTAACTGGACCAATACCGCCTTCGTTAACTGGCGTGTTACGCCATGCGTTGTGTGAGAATTGAGAATCGATAGAAACACCGATAACTTCTACGCCACGCTTTTGGAATTCTTCGAAACGCTTGTCAAAAGCGATTAGCTCTGAAGGACATACGAAAGTAAAGTCTAATGGGTAAAAGAAAACAACTGCTTTTTTACCTTTGATTGCTTCGTGTAAGTTGTAGCTATCTACGATTTCACCGTTGCCTAAAACTGCTGCAGCTGTAAAGTCTGGTGCCTTGCGGCCTACTAATACGCCCATTATTTTCTCCAATTATTTATAATGAAATATCCAGTTGTGATGATTTAACATCATCTCTGGCAATAAATATAATGCCTAAATAAAAAAAACCAAGTGGGCTTGGCTTTTATTTTTAACTAAAGAAAGTGTAACGAATCAGTACACTTAAAGATAATCAATTAAAACGATAAGGCCATTCGATAAAAGCGATTAAGATACTAATAGCAAAATAGTTAGCGCTATTTATTAATCCTAGTCGTTGACGCGTAACGATTTTGCGACAAAAGATAAAAGCTGTTAGAGACGCTGCTATGTCGGCATTTAAACACAAAAAAGCCAGCAAACTTGCTGGCTTTTTTAAAGTAAGATTGCGGTAAATTACGCATCTTGCTCCATAATATCTTCTGGCATAGTTTCTCTAATTTCTTGCCACAATGCGCCAGACTCTAAACCGTATTTACGCACTAAGAAAATAGACTCATCAAATTTATTTTGCTCTGCTAATGCTTTTAACTCTGCAAAAAACTTAAGCGCTAACTTTCGCGTACGCTCATCGGCAAAGTAATGGCGCGCTATACGTGCGTAGAATCCTTTAAAACCATTTAACGTTAGTACGTAAATTGGGTTGCCACAGGCAAATGCCAGTTCGTGGTGCATGCGGTAGTCGTAATCTGCAAACGCTTCAGCTGTGTCGGCTAAATCATCTGCACGAGTCAGTGTTTCGATTACTTTATCTGGATTTGTTTTAATCGCTGAACGCGTATAAATTGCACTAATATTGGTGCGCGCTGAAAGCAGCTGATCAATTAACTCGGGTACTTTAGTTGAGTCTAATTTTGCAAGCGTTTCAAGAATATTAAGGCCTGAGGTTTCCCAATAGTTATTAACACGTGTTGGTTTACCGTGTTGAATTGTCAACCAGCCATCTCGCGCTAAACGCTGTAGCACTTCACGTAAAGTTGTACGTGTTACACCTATAAGCTCTGAAAGCTCACGCTCTGCTGGTAAAATTGAACCTGGCGCAAATTCGCCGTTCCAAATCGATTCAACTATATATTCCTCAGCAAATCCCGCAGGGCTTTTGGCTTTAAAAATTCTCATGAAGTGTCCAGTCGTTCTTGTAATGCTTTTTTAATCAAACTGATTGTACCAGATGCGATTGTTTGCACAAGCAAATAAATGCATAAGATAAAATAGTCTGTAAACTGTTTTTACCAAAGCTCTGTTAATGTTTGTAACGCATTTCACAATACAAAATCACGCAAACCTTAATATTTACGCGGTTTTACAAAATTCCATCGAAAATTCGTGCGAAGCAGTCACGTTTTTTTTATAGTGTGCCCCATTATTAACAAATAATTAGTAACGCCTATGTTATCAAAACTTGCTTACTGGCCTGAACAGCGCTTACCTTGGCTTTTATTGGCAGGCATCGCGCTCATCCTTGAAGGCGCTGCACTTTTCTTCCAATATGCTATGGATTTAGGGCCATGCGTAATGTGTATTTACCAACGTACCGCGATGCTGGGTTTATTATTTGCTGGTATTGCGGGTGCCATTAAACCGCAAAATATTTTTGCTCGTGTTATCGGATTTGCACTTTGGGCTATTTCTGCAATTTGGGGTTACTTAATTGCAGCAGAACATATCGCTATGCAAAATAACACCGACCCATTTGCCTTTGCAGGTTGTGCCTTTGAGCCAAATTTCCCTGAGTTTTTACCACTGCATCAATGGATGCCATGGTTTTTTGAGGTTACGGGTGATTGCGGCAATATCAGCTGGCAATTCCTAGGACTAAGCATGCCAGGCTGGATGCAAGTGATCTTTGCGATTGCAAGCGTAGTATTATTTGTAGTGTTAATCACACGATTACTTTTCGCTAAAAAGATTTAATATGTATTTCTCGACAAAGAATATTTCAGAACTAAACGGTTTATCTGTTAAACAACGACAAGAAGTAATTCACAAAGCAGTTGCAAATTTACCTGCTGGAAAAAAGATAACGTTAAACGTTGTTAAAATTGCTTGTTTAACACCAATATTTTTATTGCTAGCAAATATTGAATCTTGGTGGTTGCTGTTATATTTGTTGATTGTGGGTATATGCTACCCATTAATCACCACACCATTGACACTTATGTTCATTAAGCCAATTTTGGCAAATGCACGAAAAGAGCTTGAAGCTAACAACGAATAAAGGGGCAAATGCCCCTTTTAATTTTATCAATGTTAAAAAACGACTCGCCCTTTCAATTTAGCAATTGAGCGTTCTCCAAACCCTTTTATTTCTGCCAGCTGCTCAAGTGATTTTATCTTCCCGTTTTGTTCACGATAATTAATAATCCGCAGCGCCCGAGACTCACCTATGCCCGGTAAAGTTGCCAACTCCTTAGCATTCGCTGTGTTTAAATTTATTAGTTCACTTTTAACAAGCTTTGTAACTTTTGTATCTTCAGGGTTCACTTCTTTGGGTGCTGCTGAAACAGGTAAAAGCGTAGAAGATACAATTAAAGATAGTGCGCCAAGTACTGGCAGTGAAAATAATTTCATAACGCGCTCCTTTGCGTTGAGGTTCAAACCATTTGAACGTTTGTGAAAGATATAAAGCATTTGCTTTACACTTTTAGGTATAGGTTAAAAATTCTTGTTGTCAAAACCCTTCCGCCTAAAGCGATGAGTGATATAATTTTGGGAGAATTAAGAAGGGTACATTATGATCTCTAAAAACCAGCTAAAACAATTACGTGCGTTATCTCAAAAAAAACAGCGCAAGTTACAAAATTTATTTTTAGTGCAAGGTGAAAAAAACGTACTCGAATTACTCGACAGCAATTTAGTCATTGAACAGCTTTTTGCCACACCAAATTTTTGCGAAAAACACGCATCACAATTAACTGGCCTCAATATTATCACTTGTGAAGAAGAGGAACTTGCAAAGGCAAGTACTCTAGTTAGTAATAATGCCGCCATTGCGATTGTAAAAACGCCAAAACAAAGTGAGCCAAATAGCCAAGGTATTTCCATTGTACTTGATGGCGTTGCCGACCCTGGCAATTTAGGCACTATTATTCGCGTGGCCGACTGGTATGGCATTAAGGAACTGATTTTAAGCCCCGACTGTGCAGACCCGTATAATCCAAAAGTGATCAGCGCGACGATGGGCAGCTTTACTCGCGTCAACATTATTCAAACTGAATTAACTGACTATTTTAGTAAGCAAACACGTCCTGTCTATGGCGCGTACTTAGGCGGCGAAAGCATTCACTCAACCCAGTTTGAAAGCGACTTAATTTTAGTGATGGGCAGCGAATCACATGGCATTCGCGAGCATATTGCCAGTGCGATTACTAAAAAAGTAACCATTCCGGCATTTGGTCAGGCTGAATCACTCAATGTTGCAATGGCAAGCGGCATTATTCTCGATAACATAAAGCGCTGCCAAGGATAAACCATGAAACTCAATTGCGATTTAGGGGAAAGTTTTGGTCAATATACATTAGGTTGTGACGAGCAAGCTATGGCAGTAATTGATATGGCCAATATCGCTTGTGGCTTTCACGCCAGTGATCCAAATGTAATGGCGCAAACACTGAGTCTAGCGAAAATGCATAATGTTGAGATTGGTGCACACCCAAGTTATCCCGATAGGCAAGGTTTCGGCAGGCGCAGCATGCAACTATCAAATTCAGAGCTTACCAATTTATTGCACTACCAAATCGCAACGCTGGAAGGCATGGCAAAAGTACAAGGGCTTAGCCTAAGCTACGTAAAACCCCACGGCGCACTTTATAACGATATGATGGCAAACTCTGAGTTACTTACCACCATTGCACAGGCAATCGCGAAATATCCAACAACTTTAAAGTTAATGGTGCTAAGTAAAGTCGATAATAGCCAAGCAATTCAAATCGCACAAAAAGCTGGTATTGAATTGCTGTTTGAAGTCTTCGCCGATAGGCAATACAATCCAGATGGCTCGTTGGTATCACGCAACCTTGCAGGTGCTGTGCACGATGAAACCAAGCTACTTGAGCAAGTGAGTGAGTTAAAGCAATTTGGCACAATTACTACCCGTGATGGCGGTAAGTTAACGCTGCAATGCGACTCGTTATGTGTACACGGTGATAATCCTAGTGCAGTTGGTCAAATAGCAAAAATCAAACAGATTATTGGTAGCAATGAGTAACCCTAGCTATCGCATTTTTGATGCCAGTGAACATGCGGTTTTAATTTATTTTAGTAACACTATTTCAAGCGAGCAAACGCAAAAACTCGCTGCCTTTTCACACGCTTTAAAGGCATCACTGGGTGAATTAATTGTTGATGTGACCATTTCCTACACCAGTGCGTTAGTTACTTACCAAAGCCTCAGTATTGATCACTTCTCAATAAAGCAAAAAATTAAAAGCATACTTTCCCAGCTAAACGATATTGCATTTTCAGTAAAACAAATCGAGCTACCCGCCTATTATCATAGCGAAGTAGGTGCTGATCTAAACGCCATGGCAAAAGCAAAAAACCTGACTGTAACTGATATTATCAAATACCACAGCGAACAAATTTACAGTGTATTTGCTATTGGCTTTGCTCCTGGTTTTGCATTTTTAGGTGAAGTAAACCCAATACTTGCCACTCCACGCCTTGCGACTCCTCGTAAAAAAGTAGCCAAGGGTTCAATCGCCATCGCGGATAGGCAAACTGCGGTTTATCCAGCAGCTTCACCCGGGGGTTGGAATCTTATTGGCAACTGCCCTATTTCACTATTTGATGCTGAAAATACACCACCTTTGCCTTTTAATATTGGTGATAGCGTGAAGTTTATACCTATTGAGCGTAATGAGTTTATTCGCTTAGGAGGCTACATTGACTAGCGTGCTCAAAGTGATAAACCCAGGGCTCTATTGCTGCGTTCAAGATTTGGGGCGATTCGGGCAAAACCATTTAGGCCTTACCACAGGTGGATGCCACGACCAATATGCCTTTAAAGTTGCCAATGCCCTTGTCGGCAACCCAATTAATAGCCCTGCACTTGAGTTAACACTTGGTGGCTTTCGCGCGGAAGTACTAGCGCCAATTACAATTGCACTCACAGGGCCAAATGTCGGGTTTACGATTAACAATAAAAGCCAAGTGCTTTGGCAAAGTATTCAAGTAGCACGTGGCGATGTAATTGAAATTGCAACGCCCCACATTGGCTTGCGGCACACGCTTGCAATTTCAGGTGGTATCAAGGCGCAGTCCCATTTTACAAGTGTTAGTACTGTCATGCGTGAAGGACTTGGCTGCAAAATTGAAGCTAACACACTGATAAAACAGCAAGCACCTCGTTTTACAAAGCAAAAGAGGTTACCTGCTAACTTAATACCTGATTATTGCCAAAACACACTGCTTAATATGGTGCTAGCGCTGCAACATCATGAATTTTCAGCGGCTGATTTGAACCGCTTTCTGAGTTCAAGTTATACCGTAACTGGGCAAAGTGACCGCATGGGTTATCGTTTACAAGGCGCGACATTAGAAAGCCCAGCAGGTGCGCGATTTTCTGAGGGTATTAACCTAGGTGCCATACAAGTCCCTGCCGATGGCCAACCCATAGTACTTTTAAATGATCGCCAAACCATTGGCGGCTATCCGAAACTTGGCTCAGTCACCGCAGTAGATTGTGCAAACTTATTACAAAAACGCGCGGGTGATGAAGTGGCGTTTAATGCGATAAGTATTGAAAAAGCGCAAAACCTTAATCACCTCGCCCAAGTCAAATTACAGCGCGCGCTCGATGCTCTAAAGCAATCCTAAAAGGAATTGGTATAAAACTAAAAAAGCGCCTTTTTTTGTGGTTGGGAAATCTGTTTTAAAGTTTATGCTTCTTCAAGTAACTCTTGCGTTGAGTTAATCGCAATTTTACGTGGCTTATGCGCTTCTGGAATTTCACGAAGCAAAGTAATGTTCAATAAACCGTTTTCTAAATTTGCGCCAACAACTTTAACATGATCGCCTAACTGGAATTTGTGCTCAAAGTTTCGCTCAGCAATGCCTTGGTGAATAAATTTACGCTCAGCTTGCGACTCTTTTTCTGCTTTCACGCCCGATACTTTTAGCGTGTTTTTCTCTGTTTCAATGGTTAACTCAGATTCTAAAAAGCCTGCAACAGCCATAGTAATTTGATAGTCATTTTCACCTAAAAGCTCAATATTGTAAGGTGGAAAATTTGATTGTTTGGTATTGCGGCTCGCGTTATCCATCATTTGAGCTAAGTGATCAAAACCGATGAAAGAACGATAAAGTGGAGATAGATCTAAATTACGCATAGTATATATCCTCATAAAGCGATAATTGTCTTAAAAACGACTCTCCTAAAGCGGACAAGTCTTAAATAAAGTCAGGCAATTCAAATTGTTACCTGAGTAGAAAACCCTTATGGCGTCTTCATAACTAGATATGTGGTGGCTAAATTCTTTTTCAAGGTATTAATTTAAATTTTTTTAATTAACCACCTAAACTTCATCTTTAGAGAACACTTCAACCCTATGAAATTAAAAATAAAAAGCATCATTTCAAATATTTTATTTTTTTCTGTGATTTTTTTCGTAATCACCACTTTTCAGCAGCGAAACTTACTCAGTAACGACCAACCAGCACCCTATTTTAATTTAGAAACACTAGAAACCGGCGAGCGAGTATCCATTAAATCGTTACAAAACCAACAAACTGTGGTTTATTTTTTTGCCCCTTGGTGCACTGTATGTAAACTCAGCATGCCAAACCTCGATAAGCTGGCTAAAAATGGCAGTATCAATGCTATAGCCATTGCCGCTGACTATGAGAGTAAACAACAGGTTGAAGCATTTGTAGATGAACTATCCCTCAGCATGCCGGTGTTATTAGCCGATAGCCACACCGCTAGTAATTATAAAATTTCTGCCTTTCCCACTTATTATGTGATTTCAGAAGATTTAAAAATTATTGCCAAGTCGATGGGTTATTCCACAGAATTAGGTCTAAGAGCTCGCAGCTTTTAGACAAAATAGCAGCTAGCCATTAAAATACACGTATCTTAATTTACATTCGAGATTCCAATGCCAAAAGCATGTGCGTATCACATCTTAGTTAATACTGAAAAACTTTGTTTAGAATTAAAAGAAAAGCTTAAAAAAGGAGCTGACTTTAACAAGCTTGCAAAACAACATTCAACCTGCCCGTCGCGTAAACGCGGTGGCGACTTAGGTGAATTTAACAAAGGTGATATGGTAAAAGCATTTGATGATGTGGTTTTTAAAAAGCCATTATTTGAAGTGCACGGCCCTGTAAAAACTAAATTTGGTTATCACTTAATTAAAACAGTTTACCGTACTTAACCTGATCTCGTGATAACAAAAACATTTTTATTTAAAACACCCATCGTTATTTGCGAATGATGCGATTGAGTTAATCAATTTCACAAAAACGTTTTTCGCTGACACAATGGGTTCATTAAATTTAAAGAGGAAAGAATAATGTTTACAGTAATTTTTGGCCGTGATGGCTGCCCATTTTGTGTTCGTGCAAAAGAATTAGCAGAGCGTTTAACCCAGGAGCGTGATGATTTTAAATTCCGTTACGTAGATATTATTAAAGAAGGCGTATCAAAAGCGGATTTAGAGAAATCAGCTGGCAAGCCATGTGAAACAGTACCTCAAATATTTTTAGATCAAAAACACATTGGCGGCTTCACTGATTTTGAAGCATACGCAAAAGAGCACTTAGGCTTATACGCTGAGTAATTATCAACACTAATGTGTTTAAATCTATGTATTTAAAAAGTAAAAAAGCAGCCATTAGCTGCTTTTTTTGATTTTGAAAATGCACAAAATACTTAAACAAGCTCTTTTACTTTTTCCCAAATCGCAACCACATGATCGCGGTCTTCATCAGTTAGTTCGCCATTGCGATACGCTTTAACCAGTGATTTTTCGATTTTTTCATTTAATTCATCACTACTTAAATCATCACCTTCAACTTGCGCGTAACCTACTTGCAAATCAAAGTGGCCACGTAAGTAACCGCTTGCAAACAACTCATCATCGGTCGCTGTTTCAACCAGTTTATCAAAGAACTCATTGGCCTTATCAACATACGCTAAAAATTGCATTTATTTTTCCTCTTCAAGGCCCACTGCATACATCACATGATCGTTGTATCCAGTTACCACTTTTATAAAACCTGATAGTTCGTCATCTAACACGCTGTCGCCTGTGTCACAAATAAGCGGACGGCCATTTAATGCTTGCAGTTTACGTTTAGTAGCAACCACAATAATATTTTCTTTACCTACTTGGCGAATAAGTTCAGGGCTAAGCTGCTGATTGCCGCGACCAAAAATATGGCCTTGCCCGCCAATTAAGGTAATCACAATTTTAGTCGGCTTGTCCTTGGTTAAATCAATTAGCTGCTGTGCGGTACAATCTGCGGCAATAACGTCTTGGTCGAGTACAACATCGACACCGAGTAAGGTGTTTTCAAGCCCCATTTCATCCATAATTGCAGCAACCGTAGAGCCAGAGCCCATTACATAATATTCGTCATCTTCCATTTCTGACACAACATAGGCCGATAAGTCAGCAAGTACTAACTCATCCGTTTCTTTTCCGCCGCTTTTAACTGCTTGCACATAGCGTAATTCGCTTGGCACTTGCATTTCACCATAGCGTTTGGCTTTTACAACCCCTTCACGAAATGCCGATTCATCAATATCCATTACATCCGCATCTGAAAGCGTAACTAGCTCGCCATTTATCAGCATTTCAACAACGCGCCCTGCTGCTTTTGGGGTAATCGCATAAACGCCAGAATGAATTTTACAACCTGCGGGGATACCAAGTACGGTTGTATTATCGCTAACCACACTGCACACATTGCGCGCTGTACCATCACCACCAGCAAATAAAATTAAATCAACGCCTTGTTCAATTAAGCTTTTAACCGTTAATTCTGTATCAGCAGGTGATGTGTTCTCACCAACCGTCAACACAACCTGAGTAGCAAAGCCCATTTCTTCAGCAAGGGTTTGCCCCATTTTGCCACTTGGGGTGAATATTTGAATCTGTTCTTTATAAGGCAAAAGCACTTCAAGTGCCGCTTGGGTTCGTTTATGCGATTTTGGCTCTGCACCAAGCGCAAGCGCCTCTTCAGTAACATTATCACTGCCTTTTAGGCCAACACTGCCGCCTAAACCAGCAACAGGGTTGATAATAAGGCCTAGTTTAAACTGCTTCATCATTGATTAATTCATCCTGCCAAGTAAATTGCGCGCGTGTTAACGGGTATGGTGTGTGATAAAAATTACATAATGCCTTAATTAAGGTTTCAGTACGCTTATTAAACCCGCTCTCAAGTAACTCACATACCTTTTTGTAAACCTTACGCTGAAATGCAAAGCGACACGTTTGTGCGCCGTTTAAGTTATCTGCTGATACATTAAAATTAAAGCCAGCTGCTACACTGAGTGCCCATTCAATGGCTTGTGGGTGCACTTCCACTTTTTCAAATTCAGCTTGCTGCGCTTCATCACGCCCATCTGGGCAATACCAGTAACCGTAATCTTCTAATAAGCGTCTAGCCTCACCTGCCACTAACCAATGCGCCACTTCATGCAGGCCACTGGCATAATAACCATGGGCAAATTCAATGCGATGAAATGCTGTATTGTCATCTGCAGGCAGATAAATCGGCTCGCCATCGCCTTTCACTAAACGTGTGTTTAGGGTGCGCTCAAAACAGCTATTAAAGATGGAAATTAAATCTTGATAACGATGCATAACGATAGGTACAGCAAAAAATTGCTGGCATTTTAGCAAAAATAAAAAGGGGCTGAAATAGCCCCTTTTTTAAATATCTGCGGTAATTATTCAGCTTGCCCTGGAATTGGGCCTGGCTGCACATTCACATGCTTGTTTTGCCCTTGATGACGCAATAAGTGGTCCATCAAGGTAATTGCCAACATGGCCTCGGCAATTGGAATTGCACGAATACCCACACACGGATCATGACGACCTTTGGTGATCATTTCAACCGGCTCGTTTTGCGTATTAATGCTTTTACCTGGCACTGTAATGCTCGATGTTGGTTTAAGCGCAATAGATGCCACAATATCTTGCCCAGTTGAAATGCCCGCAAGTACACCGCCTGCGTGATTTGATTTAAAGCCTTCAGGAGTAATGGTGTCGCGATGCTCTGAGCCTTTTTGCTCAATCACTTCAAAACCGTCACCGATTTCAACGCCTTTTACTGCGTTAATGCTCATCAGTGAATGGGCAATTTCAGCATCTAAACGATCAAATACTGGCTCACCTAATCCCACAGGTACATTTTTCGCAACCACAGTGACTTTGGCACCAATTGAATCACCTTCTTTTTTCAGCGCGCGCATATATTCATCAAGCGCATCTAGCTTAGTGCTATCGGGAAAAAAGAATGGGTTTTCTTCAACCACAGACCAATCAAATTGCTCTGCTTTAATTGGCCCAAGTTGCGATAAACACGCATTAATTTCAACACCATGAAATTGTTTTAAATACTTTTTAGCAATTGCGCCTGCGGCAACACGAATGGCTGTTTCGCGCGCTGACGAGCGACCGCCGCCACGGTAATCGCGAATGCCGTATTTGTGCCAGTAAGTATAATCACCATGACCTGGACGATACACATCAGCAATTTTTGAATAATCTTTTGAGCGCTGATCGCCATTTTCGATAAGCAGGCCAATGCTGGTGCCTGTCGTTTTACCTTCAAAAATACCCGATAAAATTTTAACGGCATCTTCTTCGCGGCGCTGCGTGGTGTAACGACTTTGCCCAGGCTTTCGTCTGTCTAAATCGATTTGTAGGTCAGCTTCACAAATCTCCAACCCCGGCGGGCAGCCATCGACCACCCCACCCAGTGCAATACCATGGCTTTCGCCAAAAGTACTCACCTTAAATAATTGACCAATACTATTTCCGGCCATAACGTCTCATTTCCTCATTCCCAAATGGCAGCGTTGGTAGATACAGTGCCGCCAAACTGCGTTTTTACTTAGGGTCTGTTGATCTTTGCTGTTCTATTTTTGTTCTGTTTGAGCGTGTTTTTATCGCGGCGCTCGATGTGTGGCCTAGCAATCTAAGCGAA
>NZ_JAPEHW010000086.1 GCF_028875915.1 Pseudoalteromonas sp. G4 | reverse complement strand
ATTAACCTATGCCGGTTTTCAAGACCGGTGCTTTCAACCACTCAGCCATCTCTCCGCAGCGGGGCGAATATTAGGGGATTCGAATTCACTTGTGAAGCTTTTTTTTTAATATTTTGTTCAACCGCGCAATAATCAGCCAAAAAGTACAATATCCAAACAACTCTCACCCCATTAATTATTTTGTTTAATTTTTTGAACTAAATGGGAGCAATATGCGTTCTAATAAAGGTAATAGAATTGCTAGCCATGTTGTTAATTGATATGCTGTTTGGCAGTTCTGAAACCTAACAGGAATGCGTTTCAATTTAAGGAGTTATTTATGAGCTTTAACCATACGTACTCGTCGCCAAAGTCGGCGCAATCAGTACTTGAAACAAACAAAGTATTACGCAACACCTATATGTTACTTGGTATGACTTTACTATTTAGTGCAGTTACAGCAGGTATTTCTATGGCGATGCAATTACCTTATATGATGGGTTTGGTATTTAGCATTGGTGGACTAATCACCCTATTCGTTGTTAACAAGAAAGCAGACAGCGCATCAGGCTTACCTTGGGTATTTGTGTTTACTGGTTTAATGGGCGCAGCACTTGGCCCAATGCTTAACCACTACGCAGCAATGCCTAATGGCCCGATGCTGATCACGCAAGCACTGGGTTCTACTGCATTGGTGTTTTTTGGCTTATCTGCTTACGCAATGACAACTAAAAAAGATTTTTCTTTCTTAGGTGGCTTCCTGTTTATCGGGTTGCTAGTAGTTATCGTAGCAAGCCTTGTCAACCTATTTATCGGTAGCAGCATTGCCTTCATGGCGATTAATGCCGCTGTTGTATTTATTATGTCTGGATTAATTTTATTTGATACTAGCCGTATTATTAATGGCGGTGAAACGAATTACATTCGTGCAACGGTGAGCTTATACTTAAATGTATACAACCTTTTCACATCTATCTTGCATCTTCTAGGTGCAAATAATGACTAAACTGTAAAAGTTTAATAAAATAAGCCCCGTTTATCGGGGCTTTTTTTTGGATTGATTTTGGCATCTATCATTATTAGTTATCATGCAAACGTCACCTCACATGATAGTTTGCAACATCTTACTCGCTTTATTAATAGTGCAATAACACTTGGGCATACAATTAAAGGCGTATTTCTTTATCAAGATGCTGTTTTTCACGCAAGCGAACATTTTTTACTACCGAGTGATGAGTTACAAATTATAGATGTTTGGCATTCGATTGCTAAGTTAGGCATCAAACTTACCCTATGTGTTACAGCAGCTGAAAAACGTGGTTTAGCGATTTCAAATAAACACCCTTTTGAAGTTGCCGGTCTTGCTGAATTTGCAATGGATGTTGCTCAAACAGATAAATGGGTACAAATTAAATGAAGTCATTTTTAGTTATTTGTAATGAGTCGCCTTTTGTCGATGCCAGATTAAAAGAAAGCCTTGATATGGCACTTATTTTTGCAGCCATTGATCAAGAAGTTAGTTTGCTTCTGCAAGGCAATGCCCTATTCGCTTTACTTGCTGGGCAATCCATTGACGATTTAAATATTAAGAATTACCTTAAAGCTTTTGGCACATTAGCACTTTATGACATTGATCACATTTATGTATGCGCACAATCACTAAAGGAACTTGGCATTGATGAATCACAATTTGCTTTTGATGTCGTTGTATTAGATGAAAAAGCTAAGCGCACCCTAATTTCAAAACAACATCAAGTGGTGACCCTGTGATCCTTCATGTATTTAACAAACCTTTATCAGAGTATGTTCAACAACTGCTGATCATCGCTGATAATGATAGCATTTTGCTTATATCAGATGCGTGTTACAGTGCGTCGCATTTTACATCTCAATATAATAATTGTGATGTTTATGCCCTTGAAACTGACATTAAAGCGCGAGGCATTAAACATCCAACAGTAAAACTTATTTCTGACGAACAATGGGTAACACTTGTTGTTCAAAGTGAACAACACATAACTTGGTAAAAACAATGAGTTATTTAATTGATGGTAAAACCGTCGAAACCGATAAAGAAGGTTATTTAAAAGTCCAAGCAGATTGGAGTGAACAACTCGCAGAACAAATTGCACAACATGAAAATATTGTACTCAGCGAAAACCACTGGGAAGTTGTCAACTTTGTGCGAAACTTCTATTTAGAATTTAACACCAGTCCTGCGATACGCATGCTAGTTAAAGCAATGGCAAAACAACTCGGCGAAGACAAAGGAAACAGTAAATACCTGTATAAGTTATTTCCAAAAGGTCCTGCCAAACAAGCAACAAAAATTGCTGGTTTACCTAAACCTGCCCGTTGTATATAACCAAAATTTAGATACAAAAAAAGCCAGCATGTTGCTGGCTTTCTTATTCGTACTTAAATTATACGATATCTAGTAACTCAACATCAAAAATAAGTGTTGAGAAAGGTGCGATTGATGCACCTGCACCACGCTCACCGTATGCAAGGTCGTGTGGTACATATAAACGCCATTTTGAACCAACAGGCATCATTTGTAATGCTTCAGTCCAACCTTTGATAACTCCGCCAACTGGGAACTCAGCTGGTTGACCACGGTCGTAGCTGCTATCAAAAACGTCACCGTTGATTAGCGTACCGTGGTAATGAGTACGTACTGTTGACTCAGCTGTTGGCTTGTCACCTTCACCTGTTGTTAGTACTTCATACTGCAGACCTGAAGCAGTAACAGTTACTTCAGCACGCTTAGCGTTTTCAGCAAGGAAAGATTCGCCTTCAGCTGCAAGTACTTTTGCTTCTTCTTCACGACGCTTTGTGATTTCAGCATTAATTTCTTCAAATGCTGCTTGAATAGCTGGGATCTCAACTTGGAAGTCAGCACCAGTGTAAGCATCTTTCATGCCTTCAAATACTGAGTTTAAGTTTAAACCTTCAAATGGGTTTGACTTAAGTTGCTCACCCATTTGTAGACCGATACCGTAGCTTGCTTTTTCAGCATTTGAATTAAATTTATCTGACATAATCTCTATACTTTATTTAAGTTATAAAAATGCCAGTCTAACATAGATAACACTCACTTGTTACCGTAATTACTGACTTTTGCCCTGCATTGTCTCAAGCTTACTTTGTGCAAGTAGCGCCATAATTGAAATAACGGCATTTGCTAATAGTAATGACCATACTGCGGACAACTCATAAGAAAATAACGTTGGCAATAATGCCGAAGCACAGCCAATCATAATAGAAAAATTCAAACGCTGATTAACTTTGAAATATTTACGTGTCGTTTGCGCAACCAGTAAATTAAAAATGAAAAGACCAAGGTAGCTCTGCCAAATAAGAACCAATGAATCAACCTTTACAGTGAAGTAGTCAGTAAGCAGTAAAATGCCTTGTTGAAGCACCAAACTATAAACAGCGGCAAAAAGAAAAATAAAAAGTGCTGTCTTCGCTTTATTATTCATAATCAAACTCCAAAACGAAAAAAACCGCCATAAAGGCGGTTTTGGGAATGAGGTGGCGGAGAGATAGGGATTTGAACCCTAGATAGGCTATTAACCTATGCCGGTTTTCAAGACCGGTGCTTTCAACCACTCAGCCATCTCTCCGTTGTTGGGGCGCATAATAATGAGTTCGCATCACGTTGTAAAGTAAAATATTACTATTTAATAGTATTCTTTCGGCTGACGTGCAATTAACGAACAAATTAAGCTAAAAATAACCGTTATCGCCGTTAAAACAGCTATTTTTAAAACTAAGTCTGCATTTTTTAATAAGCTAACAGCTTCAAAATTAAAAAATAATACTGGTGTCACTGAAATTGAAAACACTACCAGTGAGATTTTCATCGCCCGCCAAAACGAAAAGCGTTTTAAATAGGCCATGTACCAGGTTAAAAGCGAAAATACGCCCAGTTTAATAAAGACAATATGGCTAATATCACGCGACTGCGATGCAGTAATATAAACCGCTATCGCAGAAACAATTCCCCAAATAAGCCAAATTGACCAACTTTCTTTTTCGCGCAAAAACAAGTTATTCATAACTGCGCCTTTTTATTATTTTATAGTTTAAATTGGTTGTTAATACACCACCTTAACAAAAAATAGACAAATTTGAAATAGCCTATTTTGGCTTTAAGTCAAGAAATAAAAGCAAACTAACGCAACAATTGTGGCAACAAGTATATTAAGCGCCATACCTTGTTTCGCCATATCTTGTATTGATACTTCGCCACTGGCAAATACTATCGAATTTGGTGCAGTTGCCACTGGCAAACAAAACGCGCATGAGCAACTTATCACCACAGGGATCATTAATAATTCAATCGGTAGATTAAGTGCTATTGCTGCGCTAGCTATAATAGGCATCATTAGCGTTGCCGTTGCTGTATTTGATGTAATCTCAGTTAAGAAAGACACACCAATGGCAAGAGCAAGTAAACTGACTAACACCGGTAATGAACCTAGCGCTACAAAAAACTGCCCTAGTAATTCACTTAAACCACTTGATACAAAGGCCTTTGCAATACAAATACCGCCAGCAAAAAGTAACAACATGCCCCACGGAATATCTTTTGCATCCTGCCACTCAAGCAAACGACCACCTTTGCCATTAGGTGTTATTGCCATTGCTATTACACCTAATAATGCAATGGATGAATCCCCTACTGTTTTGATATCAAGTAAACCAGACCATCCACCAAAGGGTTCTTTTCTGAAAACCCAAAGTAACGCAACAATGGCAAAAATAAACAACACACGCTTTTCAGCACTTTGCCATTCATCGCATTTAGGTAAATGGATAGCAGCCGACAGTTTGATGCCTCTTGCTAACCACAGCGCCATTAACGGGATTGCTATTACAATAATTGGAAGCGTTACTTTCATCCAGCGAATAAAACCGTACTCTTCCCCTGCAAACTCTTCATAGACAGAGGCAAAAATCACATTTGGCGGCGTACCAATTAATGTACCCACACCACCAAGAGAGGCGGAATAAGCAAGGCCAAGTAATAACGCAATTTTAAAGCGGCTGTTATCAGTTGACGCACAAATCGCTAGCACAACTGGTAATAATGCAACAACCGTAGCCGTATTCGAAATCCACATCGATAAAATACTACTGGTTGCCATAATGGCGAATATAATTCGCAGCGCGCTATCGCCTCCAATGACCTTTAAAATTGTAAAGGCAATGCGTCTATGTACCCCTGATTTTTCAATACCAACGGCGAGCATAAACGCCCCCATCAAAAGCAAAATCACATGTGAACCGAGCGATGCGGCCGCCTGCTGATGTGTTAACACCCCAACAAAAGGGAAAATCCCAATAGGGATAAGTGAGGTAAGCGGAATAGGTAATGCTTCTGTAATCCAAAAGTAGGCCGTAACAAGCGTAAGTGCAACAGTTAAAGCAATTACTTGTGGCTGTTGCCAAAAATAAACACATGCAAGGTAAGCTATTACACTTGAAAACAAACCAATTAGGATATTTTTATTATTATTCGTCATATTAATTAGCTATTTATTATTTTCTGACAATTAAGCCATCTTTGATCGCGCATAACATCATCCCAGCTTGGGTAATTTTTTTGGTGAAAAACAGCCATGCGTGCACCATGATGCTGATACTTTTCAATTGGCAAACTATCCATCACTTGATACAGGCCCGGCTTTTCATTGCAAAGCAACACTGCATCGCAGCCAGCATTTAAGGCTTTAGCTACACGAGTAGGATAATCCCCTACTTGGACAGCCCCTTGCATCCCCATATCATCAGATATAACGGGCCCGTTAAAACCTAATTGTTTTCTGAGCACCGTTTTAAGCCAAAAATCAGAAAAACACGCTGGGTTTTTATCAACTTCTGAATAAATGACATGTGCAGGCATTACCGCATCTGCCAATGATTCTGCAACTAAACGTTTAAATGGTACTAAATCATACTCATTAATATCAGCAAAACTGCGGTCATCCACCGGCATTGCAATGTGTGAGTCAGGACCTACTGAGCCATGTCCCGGAAAATGTTTAATTACCGATTTCATACCAGCACTGTGTAAGCCTTTTATGAGGGCTTTTGCACCAGTAACCACCTTTTCTGGTTCTGATGAGAAGGCTCTATTACCAATCACTTGTGAAATGCCATTTACATCAACACACGGTGCATATGAAAAATCAACTTTGCACGCTAATAGCTCCGCCGCTAAAGTCCAACCAATGTCATGTAACTTTTCACTGGCATTTTCGAGTTGAAACGCATCAGACATACTAGGGAGTTGACTAAACTCATCGCGAAAGCGTTGTACTCTGCCACCTTCATGATCAACAGACACCAACAGCTTCGAATTAATCGCTTTTATACTATTAGTCAGCGCCAGAAGCTGCTTTGGGTCTTCGTAATTACGTGAAAATAAAATAACACCATTGATAAGGGGATGCTTTAATACTTCACACTCTTCTTGGCTTAGAAATTTATCATCAATTCCAGTTGTGATCGGACCTAACATTATTCACCTACAAACATGTAAAAAAGTCAGAAGCATCAATATTGCGCGATTTCTTTATATCGTTTACTTTGCTACCAAGATATAAAAAACCAACAAGCTCATCATCGGTTGAAAGATTAAGTGCTTTTTTCACATATTCATCTTGCGCATAGCTTCCGGTTCGCCATACTCCAGCCAACCCTTGTGCAAATGCGGCTTGTTGCATCGCCATCACAGCACAACCAGCAGATTGCACTTGTTCAATGCGCGGTACTTTTACATGTGGCTTGTATTTCGCAATACAAATAATGATTAAAGGTGCACGAAGCGGTAACTCTTTGGCACGTTCTAGCGTTTTTTCATCGGCATTATTGTTAAGCGCTGCTTGGTAATAAATTTCACCTAATTTTTCACGGGCATCCCCTTCAACAAGAATAAATTGCCATGGTTTGAGTGCGGCATGATCAGGTACACGTAACGCGGCTTGTTTGATAATTTCGAGTTGTTCAGGTGTTGGCCCAGGTGTAGTAAGTTTGCTGTCTGATTGACGTTCTAATAAGAGTTCTAATGCGTTCATTAAGCTGACATGTTAGTTTTTTGCCAAGCTTAACAAACTACAGTGAAAAGAAAAGAGCTTAACGCTCTTCTCAATTAGGAGTTTTAATTAAAATAAGAACTGGCCCTAAATGGCCAAGTTATTTAACGTGATTTTGTGTGAAAAACCTTTGTGAAAGCCAATAATCTAAACTGAAAAACCTGCCGCCACCTGTAAAAAACAAACTAAGCAACATTGCAAAGTATATAAATCCAAATTCAATGCCATTATTTAAAATTACCGGTTTACCAGTTTCATAGAGATATTCCGTGTAGCCATTCTCTTCTAGAATTTCACGCATTTTATTTAAACGCTCGGATGCTTGCTTAGAGTTTTCTAAACTAGCTTTTGCACCAGGTACATTTAACCAATCAAGTACTTTTGCGGCACTAGTTTCACTATTTGTTGGTGTAACAGAAAACCAGCCATTTTCTAAATGTACCGTTGTTATTGCTACAAACATGGTAAACGCTAATGGGATAGAAACAATACGGGTAAAAAGACCAAGAAATAGTAACCATCCACCTAGAAATTCAGTCCAGGCTGCTAAAAATGCAAGTAATGATGGAAATGGTAAACCTAGCCCCCATTCTGCATTGCCAAACCAAGAAACAATACTTGGTAATGCTGAAATAGCTTGTAGGAATGTTTCTGGGTTTTCGCTTAAGCCAAGTTTACTATAACCAGCAATAATCATTATTGGCGCAAGTATTAAGCGAAATAATAATGGTGGTAAACCAGATAGATTTTGGCTTTTAGAAAGGAATGTTTGATAAAAATTAAGCAGCGTCATACCGACCTCTAAGTTTTAGTAATACATTAAAGACCGGTAAAACACTGTTAATTATTCACTATATTTTGCGTGCTACCTGTAATGCTTCAAAAATGGCACGTTTTGCATCAATTGCAGAAGCCAATTTTGCACCACCGATCACCTCAATTTTAGATGCATATTTGTCATTTTCCAGCTCTTCATTAAAGCTATCTGTATTGGAAACCTGACCGATACACGTAATTACAGAGTCACAAGGAATTGTTTGTTTTTCACCATCAATTTCAATTACTAAGCCATCTTTATTTAGCTCAATGTAATTACAGCCGCTGATTTGCTTAACATTTTGCTGTTTAGCAACAGCGCGATGGATCCACCCTGTAGTTTTACCAAGATCACTACCAAATCGGCCTGGGCTACGTTTTAACATGGTGATATTATGTGGGATTTCATGTGGTGTATGTTCAACATTAATTGCCCACTGCTGCTTAAATTCATCAACCGATTTATTTGCTTTTTCAGCTAAAAAACCGATGCCACCGGCACCTAAAATAACAACGTCCTTACCGATTTCAACTTCACCACGAATAACTTCATCATAAGCAAGTAATGTGCGACCATCTTTTAACTCAAATGACGCTTCTCGAGGGCGAACCCCTGTTGCAAAAACAACATTATCATATTGTTCAAACATGCTATTTTCGAATGATGTTTGAAGTTGTACATCCACATTTAACTTAGCGAGTTCTGATTTAAAGTAATCAAGCGTGTAATTAAAGTCTTCTTTACCTGGTACACGCATTGCTAAATTAAACTGACCACCCAACCCTTTAGAGCGCTCAATAAGCGTTACCTTATGGCCTTTTTCAGCTAAATAACAACTTGCTGCCATACCTGCCGGTCCACCACCTACAACCAATACATTTTTAGGGTTAGTTGTAGGCTCTAATGAATAATCCAATTCGAAACCTGCGCGGGGATTAACTAAACAAGTGGCTCGCTTACCTTTAAATACGTTATCTAAGCACCCTTGGTTACAGGCAATACACACGTTAATGTTGTCACTTTTGTTTTCAACGTATTTATTAAAAAAGTCAGGATCAGCAAGTAATGGCCTTGCCATAGATATTAAATCTGCGGAATTATTGTTTAAAATTGAATTGGCAAGTTCTGGTGTATTGATACGGTTTACCGCAACACATGGCACTGACACATGTTGTTTAAGTAATTCGGTTGCCTCAACAAAAGCCCCTTGCGGTACCATGCTTGCAATTGTTGGTACACGCGCTTCATGCCAACCAATACCTGTGTTAAAAATATCAACACCCGCTTGTTCTAACACTTTTGCTTGTTCAATCACTTCTTCTTGAGTCGAACCATCTTCCACTAAATCCATCACCGAGATACGGAAAACAATAATAAACTTATCACTTACTTCACGACGCACAGCTTCGACTATTTCTTTTGCAAGGCGCATGCGATTTTCGTTTGAACCACCGTATTCATCTGTGCGTTTATTTGTGCGAGGCGCCATAAACTCGTTAATTAAATAACCTTCCGAGCCCATTATTTCAACACCATCGTAACCTGCACGCTCTGCAAGCCTTGCTGATTTTGCAAATGATTTTATGGTGCTTTTTATATTGCTAAGGGACATTTCCTTCGGCTTGTAAGGATTGATTGGTGCCTTAATTGCACTTGGCGCCTGATTAAATGGATGATATGCATAGCGCCCTGCATGAAGCAGCTGCAAACAAATCTTGCCGCCGTGCTCATGTACCGCTTTAGTCACAGGGCGATGTTTAAGCACATCTAAAAATGTATTAAATGACGATGAGATTGGGGTTAATTTGCCAACCAAATTTGGGCTAAAGCCTCCGGTAATAATAAGGCCTACACCACCTTTTGCGCGCGCTTCGTAAAATGCTTTTAAGCGCTTAACATTCCACAAACCTTCTTCAAGGCCGGTGTGCATTGAACCCATTACAAGGCGATTTCGCAGTGAATTGTTTTTCAGTTTTAATTCTTGTTCTAACATACTTGCTACTTACTCTACTGGTCATACCTCAAGCACTTTAACTGGTTTAACCAGTTAACTCAAGCTTGTCCAAAGTGATCTCTCAATATACTCACTAACTATAATGTTTTAACTAAACTTTTTTGCTAAACACTTCGTTACGTTTTTCATTTAAGTTTGACTAAAAAGTAAGTTAAGATGGTAATAGATGATAAATCTATAGATAGGATAAGATTTTGGTTAAAAAGGCTATCGTAGGCTTTTGGAATTTTCTTAATTTTTCAAGACGCCTCGTATTAAATATTATATTTTTCTTTATTTTGATTGCACTTTTTGTGTCAATTTTAAGTTCAGAGGATGAAATTATCGTTGAGCAAGATTCTGCTCTAGTGCTTTCAATTGCAGGCAATATCGTTGAAGAAAAAACATATATTGACCCAGTTGAAGCCGCGTTAAACGATTCGATGGGTTCAAGCGATGAACCACCTGAAGTGCTACTTGATGATATTTTAATGACAATTAAGTACGCAGCAAAAGATAAAAAAATTAAGCTGTTGTTACTTGATCTGCAAAAAATGCAAGGCGCACACCTTAACAAACTGAAAGCAATTGCTGCCCAGCTTGATAAGTTTAAAGAAAGTGGCAAAAAAGTGTATGCTTACGGTGATTACTACACTCAGGCACAATACTATATCGCGAGTAAAGCCGATGAAATTTTAATGCACCCATACGGCGCTGTTGATATTTCGGGTTATGCCACCTACCCACTTTATTTCAAAGAAGCTATCGATAAGCTAAATATCTCGCAGCATATTTTCCGTGTAGGTACATTTAAGTCAGCTGTTGAACCGCTAATTCGAAGCAACATGTCAGATGCTGCAAAAGAAGCAAATAAAGCATGGTTAGACGCACTTTGGCAGGAATATAAAACAGACGTTGCAGCACACCGCGGTTTTGAAGTAACTAATTTTGCTGAAGACATGGCAACATACAAAGAAAAGTTTGCCAACGTGAATGGTCATTCAGGTCAGTACGCGCTGCAATATAAATGGGTTGATTCACTTGCAAGCAAAGAAGAATTACGTCAAAAACTCATTGCAGAAGTGGGCAAAAACGAATCAGGTAAGTCATTTAAACAAATTTCGTTTAGCCATTACCTTAAAACGTTAAAACCACCATTCCCTATGGAAAACCCAATTACCGATAAAGTTGCTGTAATTGTAGCAAAAGGCAATATCGTAGATGGTGAGCGTAAAGCAGGTGAAATTGGTGGTGACTCTACTGCTGAACTTCTTCGCCGTGCTCGCTTAAACGACAAGGTAAAAGCGGTAGTACTTCGTATTGATTCAGGCGGCGGCAGTATGTTTGCTTCTGAAATTATTCGTGCCGAAGTTCTTGCACTAAAAGATGCAGGTAAGCCTGTTATTGCTTCTATGAGTTCAGTTGCAGCATCAGGTGGTTACTGGATTGCAGCTAATGCAAACGAAATTTGGGCAGCACCAAGCACCATCACAGGTTCGATTGGCGTATTTGGTACGTTAATGACATTTGAAAATACACTTGCAAAATTAGGTATTTACTCTGACGGTGTAGCAACAACAGATATGGCATCATTTTCTATGTTACGTCCACTTGAACCTCAGCTTGGCGAAGTAATTCAGATGTCAGTTGAAAGTGCTTATGACCGTTTCTTAACAGTTGTTGCAGAAGCGCGTGGCATGAAAAAAGAAGACGTAGATAAAGTTGCACAAGGCCGTGTTTGGATTGGTACTAAAGCTAAAGAGCTTGGTCTAGTTGATGCACTTGGTACTAAACAAGATGCGATTGAACGTGCTGCTGAGCTTGCTAGCCTTTCAATGTACGACGTGATTACCATTGAGCAACAACTTACCGAGCAAGAAATGCTAATGCAAAAAATCTTTGGTGAATCACAAGCCGCTGCATTTATTAGCGCTTATTTTGCCAAAGACGATTACGCACCTGTTAAAAACAGCATTATGCAAACAGCGCAAGGCATTAAACAGCAAGTATCTAGCTTAGAGCAATTTAATGATCCAAATGGTGTTTATGCCAAGTGTTTAGTGTGTACAGTTAGCTACTAAACGCTACTTATACAAACACTTTTCAACTATAATAGCCCAGTGTTTTCACTGGGCTATTTTTATGAAAAGAAAAAAAATTTATATCGCCTACACCGGCGGTACCATCGGGATGAAGAAATCTAGTAAAGGCTATATCCCAGCTGCAGGTTTTCTTACTCAAACAGTAAAATCCAGTGCCGAGTTTAATCGTGAAGAAATGCCACTTTTTGATATTCACGAATATTGCCCGCTTATCGACTCATCAGATATGAGCCCAATGCATTGGCAGTTAATTGCGGATGATATTAAAGAAAAATATGCCGACTATGATGGTTTTGTTGTGTTGCATGGTACTGACACCATGGCCTATACCGCATCTGCCCTCTCCTTTATGCTTGAAAATCTAACCAAGCCAGTGATTGTGACAGGCTCGCAAATTCCTTTGTCACAATTACGCTCAGACGGTCAGGTTAATTTACTTAATGCAATGTACCTTGCTGCCAATTACCCTATCGGTGAAGTAAGTTTGTATTTTAATAATCAACTTTACCGTGGTAACCGTGCTACCAAAATGCATGCTGACGGTTTTGCTGCGTTTGGCTCACCTAATATGTCGCCACTTGCAAAAGTGGGTATAAATATTGAACTAGTTGCCGGTCAATTAAGCCCAAGCTTAAATAATAAACTGGACGTCACTAAAATTACGCCTCAGCAAATTGCCGTATTGCACTTGTATCCTGGTATTTCTGTCGATCTTATTAAAAGCATGATGACAGATTCTTTAAAGGCACTTGTACTATTGAGTTTTGGTGTCGGTAACGCCCCTCAAAACCCTGAAATGCTTGAATTATTTAGTAATGCTACTCAATCAGGATTAGTTATTATCAACCTGACGCAATGTATTCAAGGCAGTGTCAATATGGGGGGTTATGCAACTGGTAATGCGTTACTAAATGCTGGTGTAATTAGTGGTTATGATATGACACTTGAAGCGTGTTTAACGAAGTTACACTATCTGTTAAGCCAGAATTTAGAATCTGAAACAGTACGCCACTTGATGCAAGATAATCTGAAAGGTGAACTGACCCGCTGATCAATCCCTTTAAAAAATAAAAAAAGCGCTATTAAGCGCTTTTTTATTACTTCGATTTGAAATTCAAACAAACCGAATTTATACAATAACGCGTGCCTGTAGGTGGCGGCCCATCGTTAAACACATGGCCTAAATGTGCATCACACTGTTTACAACGAACTTCAATGCGCTCCATGCCATGAGAGCTGTCACGAAGATAACGAATGCTCTCTTTTTCACTGAAGCTAAAAGCAGGCCAGCCACAACCTGACTGAAATTTATCTTCCGATTTAAACAACAACGCATTACAGCAAACACAATAGTAATCACCCGATTCAAAAAAATCGTTATATTCACCCGTAAATGGGTATTCAGTGCCCCCATCAACGCACACATGTTTTTGTGCGTCGTTAAGGTGTGTTTGCCATTTTTTATCCATTATCTAACTTTCGCGTCAATATGCGTTAAATCAGTTAAATGGCATGTTTCACCTTCGTGAGTTTTAATACCATGTTCACCAAAATAATCGCGTTGTGCTTGTACTAAATGACCATTGCTTGGTGTTGTTAGCGTTGCATAATAGGTTTGCGTAGCGGCAAGTACCGGAAACGCTAAACCCGACTTAACAGCATCAGCAGCAATATTTCTAAGTGCTACTACTTCGTCATCAAGACCATCTATAAAACCGTTGCCTTCTGCAATTTGGTCAAGGTAGTCTGCACGAATAATACAGCCAGCGCGCCATGTTTGCAGTGTTTTAGATAAATCTACTTTCCACTGGTGCGAACGCGATGCACCTTTAATTAAAGCTAAGCCTTGGCGGTAGCACAGAAGGCTCGCTAAATGGAACGCTTTACGCAATTCTTCCAGATCAATATCAACTTTCGCTGGCTGTTTTGCCGCATACGTCATTTCTAATGCCGCATGTGTGTCTTGTGTATTTGTTAAATGACGAGCCTGGACAGCTGCCACTAATGAAGGCACGGCAATACCTAACTCCAGTGCGTTTTGCGCAGTCCAAAGTCCAGTGCCTTTTGCACCTACTTTATTATCAATCAAATCAACAATTGCAGTTTCGTCTTCTGACTTTAATTTTAAGATGTGGCTTGAAATTGATAATAAATAGCTATTCAGTTCACCTTCTGACCAAGTATCAAAAAGCGCGGCTATTTCGTCGTTAGTTTTACCACAACCTAAACGAAGTAAATGGTAAATTTCAGCAATTAATTGCATTAACGCATATTCGATGCCGTTATGTACCATTTTAACAAAATGGCCTGATGCTGATTGACCTACACGCGCAAAGCATGATTCGCCATTATGGCTAGCAGCTACTTTTTCAAAGAAAGGAATAATACGTTCCCAACCACCTTCAGAGCCTGACGCCATCATTGCCGGGCCATGGCGTGCACCTTCCGCACCACCAGAAATGCCCATAGTGGCAAATTCGAACTTGTTTTGATACTTAAGTTTACGCGCGATGCCGTCTTTATAATTACTGTTACCGCAATCAACGATAATATCGTTAATTTCAACGCCCGCTTCAATAAGCTCTGAACATACACGGTCTACTAATTCACCCGCTGGTACTAAAAGCAAAATAGAACGTGGTGTTTCAAGGCGACGAACCATATCGGCTAAGTCGCTAACAATATGCAGTCGTTCAGCAAACCCTTCTTTTTTTGCAAGGCTAAGTAAATCTTCGCCTGCGTCTGGGTTTTTGTCATAGGCTACTAGGTTTAAACCTTTCTCAATCAAGTTTAAGGCAAGGTTCTTACCCATAACGCCTAAGCCAACTAATGCGACTTGCATATAAATTCTCCTAACTGTTAGGTGTGAAATCATTGCTAATATCAACTAAAGCAGTGCATTGTTTACACTGAAAGTTGAAATTAGTTAAGCGGTAATGGCGCGCATTATATGGCTTTTCGACCAGCATGCAATTTTATTATTAAAAAAATTATAGATTATAATTTCTTTGCGAGGCCTTAATTTTACTCGTTTTGTTTAATTCTATACCGAATATCAATCTCCTAACGGCCGATTCCAGCGGACTTATGTCCTTTTTAGAGGCTGTTAAGATAATTTAAATGGCGTATAATAAAATTTACATAAATATTATTCATACTAATTCTAGTGTGCGACATGTTGACGCCAACATGACACCGGTGTCATAATCTACTAACCACACAAAAAGCAAGTATATTAAGCTAGCCTCACTAGCTTACTAATGTGAAACGCAAAGAATATTTAAAATAGCTAATGGGAGCTACTAAATGCCAAGACGTACCAAAATCGTTGCCACACTCGGTCCTGCTACAGATAGAGATGACAATTTAGAAAAAATAATTAAAGCAGGTGCGAATGTTGTTCGCCTAAACTTCTCTCATGGCGTAGCACAAGATCACAAAGATCGTGCGGCAAAAGTACGTGAAATCGCAAAGAAATTAGATACACACATTGCCATTCTTGCTGACCTTCAAGGTCCAAAAATCCGTGTATCAACCTTTAAAGAAGGTAAAGTTGAGCTTGCAGTTGGTGCTAAATTTATCCTTGATGCCGAAATGGAAAAAGGTGAAGGTGACATCAATGGTGTAGGTATCGACTATAAAGAACTTCCACAAGATGTATCATCTGGTGACTTATTACTTTTAAATGACGGTCTTATTCAATTAACCGTTGATGAAGTTGTTGGTAATAAAGTACATACAACAGTAACTGTTGGTGGCGTACTTTCAAACAATAAAGGCATTAACCGTTTAGGTGGTGGCTTAACAGCGCCTGCGTTTACTGACAAAGACAAAGAAGACCTTATCACAGCAACAGAAATCGAAGTAGATTACATTGCTGTATCATTCCCTCGCTCTGGTGATGATATGCGTTACGTACGTTCACTTGCTGAAGCTGCTGGCTCAAAAGCTCAGTTACTGGCAAAAATTGAACGTGCTGAAGCAGTTGAATCAGAAGAAGCGATTGATGATATCGTACTTGCATCAGATGCTGTGATGGTTGCACGTGGTGACTTAGGTGTTGAAATCGGTGATGCTGCACTTGTTGGTAAACAAAAAGCAATTATCAGCCGTGCTCGTACGCTTAACCGTACCGTTATCACTGCAACACAAATGATGGAATCGATGATTGATAACCCAATGCCAACACGTGCTGAGGTTATGGACGTTGCAAATGCCGTACTTGATGGTACAGATGCTGTAATGCTTTCAGCTGAAACAGCAGCTGGTGACTACCCTGCTATCACGGTAGAAACGATGGCTCGTGTATGTTTAGGTGCAGAGTCACAACCTCAAACTGCAATTTCTAAGCATCGTCTAGATTCAATGTTTGAAAATACATCTGAAACAATCGCGCTTTCTGCTATGTATGCTGCAAACCATTTAGATTCAGTTAAAGCACTTGTTGCACTTACAGAATCAGGTAGCACAGCTAAATTAATGTCGCGTATCAGCTCAGGTTTACCAATTTATTCATTATCTCGTCACCAACGTACTCTTGGTCAAACTGCGCTTTACCGCGGTGTTTACCCTGTGTATTTTGATTCAACTGATTACGATTCAGGTTCACTCGTTAAGCAAGCTTTAGCAACATTAGTTAATAAAGGTTACTTAAAATCTGGCGACAAAGTTATTCTAACGCACGGTGATGCGATGGAAACAGTAGGCGCAACAAACACACTTAAACTAGTTACTGTAGATTAATACGTAATTGATATAAAAAAACCAGTTCATTTGAACTGGTTTTTTTGTTTTAAAATCTTGTAATTGTTTAACCTGAACTCGGGTTAAGAAGTTAACTAAGCAATTGAAATACATGAGCTGTGTCGCTTCAAACCGTCTAGCTTGTTAGTTTTTCTTAGTACAAGGCAAATTTGTGCGTCAATAG
>NZ_JAPEHW010000085.1 GCF_028875915.1 Pseudoalteromonas sp. G4 | reverse complement strand
ACGCTTCTAGCTCATCTAATGTATTTATAATGTCGTTATCTTTAATCATGTTTTTTGCTCTCAAACTAAAGTGTGCGAAGGGTAGCAGATTTCACCATTTGGATAAATTGCAGAACAAAAACAAGTTAAGCCAAAGCGCTTGGACCAAAATTCCAAATATCGAACAAGGCCAACCGGCTTTAACTTGATAGATCTTTTTTTGGCAGCTTAATTGTGAATTCAGTAAATTCGAGCTCCTTGCTTTTACATTCAATAGCTCCATGAAGTTTGGCTGTAACAAGATTATAAACAATGCTCATTCCAAGGCCGCTGCCGCCATTGCTGCGATTGGTGGTGTAAAAAGGCTCAAACACTTTTTCAAGCACAGTGTTTTTCATACCTATCCCATTATCGCGATATGAAATAATCACATGCTCGTCTGTATCTGTGGCATCAATGGCAATTACGCCTTCTCTTTGTCCTTGGTCAAAGCCGTGAATAATCGAATTGTTAACTAGATTGGTAAAAATTTGCCCAATAGCGCCCACTTCCACTTCCAATAAAAGAGACTCGTCAACGTGATTATTTATTGTAATGCCTTTATTTTTAAATAGTGGTGTAAGTGAGGCAAATACATCATCCAAGTAAGCTTTTAAATGAATATTGCGAATGTCTTTGTGAGATTGGTCAACAGCCACTTGCTTGAAAGACTGAATAAGCCCTGCGGCACGTTGCAAACTACTCGTTAACAGCCTTAACGACTCATCCATTTTTGAAAAATAGCGAGTAATCTCATTTCGTGACAGAGTTTCATCATTAAACATTTTTTCAAGCGACTTGGTTTCACTCGCGATATAATCGCCAGAGGTTACTGCAATGCCAAGTGGCGTATTAACTTCATGAGCTACACCTGACACTAGGCTGCCTAGCGATGCCATTTTTTCAGCTTCAACTAACTGCTCAAAAGTGTCTTTCATCACTTTGGCATTCTCAGCTAAAATCTCATTTTTTTGAGTAAGCAAATTAAATTGCCCATCAACGGATTCTTTCAATAAGTTAATCAAACGCTTGCTATATAACTGTCTAAAGTAGGCGTATGCGATCACCGCTATAAAGAGCAATATAAAACTCACCAGTGCAAACAAAGAAGACACTCTATTTACTTTACTTGCATGACGCATGGCGGATTGCGTTCTTTGTGCTTGAAGTTGTAAAAAGGTATTTACCTTTCCCATGATATACGCTTTTGCCTGCAAATATGCCTCACTATAAAGCAAATCTATCGCAGCCAAACGCGCTGGCGTCGCATTGTAGGCTGTATCCTGACTTAGTCCTTCTGCTACCAATGCAAACGCTTTTTGCTCAATTTCAACCAATTTATCTGACGCTGATTGCGCTTCATTAAGCATTTGCCTTTCTTCTTCAGTGATGCCCACTTCGTTTAACATGGTTTGCAATGAAATTGCGGCGCTGTTTTCACTCGGAACAACGCCGTTTACAGGCATTAAAAAGTCCCAATAAACCCGCTGATAATACTTTGGCCGTGGTGCTTCGCCATTTCTAATGGCCAGAATTTGATTAAAAAAGGTTAAATATTTTCCATTACCCGTTGCGGCATAGGCACGTGCCATCAAGGTCAAATTGTCAGAGCTAAGGCGCACTTGATTGCTAAGCAAAACCATTTGATAACGTTCTTGTTCTGTTTTTTCTAAACTCGCAAGGGAAAGAAAGGTGTAATAGGCAGATAAACCAGTTGTTAAAATAAGCAAAATAACCATTATAAAAAGCCATTTTGATTTACTAAGCAGATTTACACTGTTGGACTCAACAATTTTAAAAATTTCTTCAGCTTTACTATAGGCCACCCAATTACCTCAAAGCAGTGTAAAAACAATAATCTAGGAAATGAGTATAGACAATAAATCTGCACTATGAGGGAATACTTTTTTTATCTGGTTTAAACTAGCTGTGCTAGGTTTAGGACCATATAAATTCGAACGATCTTCGATTGCTAAAGCAGAAAAGTGCGTTGGCAAAGGGGCTGGCATTTTACCTATTACCTCAGATGCAATTCGCATTACGTGCACAAACAATGAAACCTATGAATTTATCATCAGTAATCCTGATGAGTGGGTGAATTTACTCTCGAACTAGTATTAACATATTTCAGCAGCGCCTTTGCTTTAGCTGCTGAAATACTTTTCCTTTAATCTCATTTTGAAACGACTTTCCAGCGAATTGCCTTAACAACTGATCAAAAACGCTTTTATCTGCGTACTCAAAATATTCATTTTATAAATTTACACACCAATGACGGAATCTGATCAATCACGCATTATCGAAATGGCATGGGAAGACAGAACCCCATTTGAAGCCATCGAAACACTTTATGGGTTATCTGAAAAAAACGTAATTAAATTAATTCGCAGCGCATTAAAACCAGCCAGCTTTCGTTTATGGCGAGCGCGTGTATCTGGCCGCAACACTAAGCATTTAAAACTGCGAAATCCTGATATTTCACGTGGGTATTGCAAAACCCAGTACAAACACCGTTAAATTAACACTCTCTAACCATGTATATGCAGTTTTCTAAAGGAATATGCGTTCGGTACTGCGTTTTAGCAAAGCCCGATTTTTGATAGGCCGTTATTGCAGGTATGTTATCTGACAAAACAAACAGCGAAGCGCTATTTAACTGAAGTTGAGCTTTTCCTTCTTGAATCAAACTATTAATTAATCGCGCTGCGATACCTTTACCACGAAATACCGGGGTTACCACCAAGCGCGCAAGGTGAACTCGCTCTAAACGATTATAAAATTGCCCAAATGCAACAAACTCACCTTGTTCGCAAAGCAAGCAAAATGAAGCTAGCTTCTCTGTGTTTAAATCTTGAAAGAAAGTGTCTTCTGTAAAAGGGTAACGGAATCCTGGGCCAGACCACTTCGCAAGGCTGGCTTCATCTTGAAACCAGCTCACTAGCTGTTCTATGTGGGCTTTTGTAAACGGTACTAACATTATTGATTTTTCACATCATTATTTGCTTTACAATGTTTATCAATAAATGCCTGATGACTCAAACAATTATTCGCGGCCATAGTAATTTGCGTTTTCATTTGCGCCAAGTTTTCAGCAATAGCGCTTGAGTTAAAGTGGTCCAAACGTACATCGTAACGCGAAGGAGTAACGTTAAAGCCATAAAACATTGAAAGCCAACTTGCTTGCTGGAAAGACTCGTTATCATACATCACCACATGGCCACGATTTTTATACATGGCAATTTTATGCTCAAGCGTTTTTGGAATGGGCATCTCTTGGCAGTAACGCCAAAATGCGGTGTCGGTGCGCTGCGTTAATTTGTAGTGCACTAATAAAAAGTCAACAATGCGATCTAACTCATCATTATGCAAACGGTTAACTTCATCAATATCAGCTTGATTAAAAGACATATCTGGGAAGAAAGTCATCAGCTTAGCAAGCGCGGTTTGAATTAACGAAATGCCAAGTGACTCTAACGGCTCTAAAAAGCCAGCAGCTAAACCAAGGGCAAAACAGTTTTTATGCCAACTTACTTTGCGCCTGCCAAGTGGGAACTTAAAGGTTTTTACATCGGTAATTCTGCGCCCTTTTACACTATCGAGCAGGCTTTGTTTCGCTTCTTCATCTGTCGTGAATTTGCTTGAATAAATATAGCCATTGCCCATACGGTGCTGCAGCGGAATACACCATTGCCACCCAGCTTCTTTTGCAATTGCGCGGGTATACGGCGTGGGTTCACCTACCAGTTCTGTTTGCACTGCGACAGCGCTGTCACATGGTAGCAAATGACTCAAATCATCAAGGCCTATCCCCATTGCCCCTTCAATTAATACACCTTTAAAACCTGAGCAATCAATAAATAAATCGCCCTCAATGTGTTTACCATTATCAAGAGTTAGCGCTTGGATAAAGCCATTTTCAGCGTTGAGTTTAACTTCGCTCACATTGGCTAAAATATGGTTTACACCGCGTTTTACTGAAAACTCCGTTAAAAACTTAGCATATAACACAGCATCAATATGATAGGCGTAAGAATATTGCGCTAGCGGATTATTCTGATTGGGGTTTGGCTGCGCAAATCCGCCTTTTTTGGCAAGCTGAATTGGGAAGCTATAATCTTCAATATCAAGCTGTTTGCCTTCTGCATTGAGCTTGTTGATATATTGGTGAAAATCTAAGTTTTCGATGGGTGCGCCATAGGCTGCAAAGGGGTGGAAAAACCGCTCGCCTTTTTGCGACCATTCTTCAAATTCAATACCAAGCTTAAATGTCGCTTGTGTGGCTTTAATTAAATCAGCATCGTTAATGCCTAAATTGCGGTTAAAATCGACAAAATTAGGAATGGTTGCTTCGCCCACCCCTACCGTATTGATATCTGGTGACTCTATTAGCGTCAGTGTCATATCCTTATCTTGAACATAACGCGATAAACTCGCCGCTGCCATCCATCCTGTAGTGCCACCACCTACAATAACGATTCTTTTAATTGGATCCGCCACGTTCATTCCCCATTATTATTTTTATTCGATACTATAAAGATTTAAGCCCTATTACTAGGGCTAGTCTATGCTGGAAAGATTAGACTAAGGTCTTATCTAGTGGCCTTACGCGTGCATTAAGCCCGGCTGTAAATCGGGATCGGTTTCCAAAAGTTCAAGAAATGCGTCAACAACGTACACGTCATATTTAATATTACGGTTCGCCTTTAATTAGGCCACTGCGGCCTCTCTTCCTGGTGAATAGCGATAAGGCCTGTCAGATGCCATGGCATCAAATGTATCTGCCACTGCAATTATTCGCGCCTCAAGGGAAATATCTTCACCTTTCAACCCATTTGGATAACCTGAACCATCGAGTCTTTCATGATGTTGCTCTATCATTTCGGTTAGATGAAAAGGTAAATCTATCTCACGAAAAATATCAGCGCCCATTTTAGGGTGTAATTTTATTAGTTCCATTTCGGCAGGCATTAGCTTGCGAGCTTTATTTAAGATTTCAGATGGCACGGCTATTTTACCAATATCGTGTACCAAGCCTCCAATGGTAACCGCTTCAATAATACGTTCAGGTAGTTCCATTGTACGTGCTATTTTCGATGCAATTATGGAAACATTACGTTGATGTTCGCTGGTGTATTCGTCTCGTAATTCAAATGCATTAGAAAGCGCGCTAAGCATTTTTAACAGCACTTCCTGCTTAGGCATGGATTCATAGCGTGCTAGTAGCTGACTTTCTAATTGCTCAGTGGATGCTATTTTTTCTTCAACAAGGTGCCAATTGCGATTTATCTTCTCGTTAATTTCTTCAACAAAGTTATGTTCATAAGGCGAATCACTGTTACCGATACCTAACACAGCAATCACATTACCGTTTTTTAAAATAGGAAAGCTAACGTGCGAGATAACTGGGAAGTGCCCTTCAGGTAAGCCATTTTTAGCAGCTTTATGCATATTTTGGTAATCATTATGAATTACAGGCTTTAATTGTCTAACACTGTCAGCCCAAATACCTGCTTCTGATAATTTATAATGATTTGCATGCACTGTTGAGCACATTTCAAACACTTTTTCTGACCATACGGTCAGTGAAATCTCATCACCATGAACTAAGTGCAAATAGCCAATTTGGCTATCAGATAATTGTAATATAGCGCTTAAAAAACTTTGGTAAACATCACGAGCCGAAAGGTAGCGCCGACGGGAAAACAAGGTTAGTGGTGACACCTTATCCATAAACCACTCCAAGTTAGTTGTTTAATACATCTTTCATTAACTATAAGCAATTATCTAAAAAAGGCCCAACAAAAGGGCCTTAACCATATGAAAAGAATAATATTTAGCGCTTTTTGAAAAGTAATGTCATACGGTTAGATTCACCAACTGACTGGTACTGCTCTTTATTTTCCTTTGCATTAAGCGAAGGCGGCAGTGCCCATACGCCTGCTTCAACATTATCAATAATAATGCGATCTTTCGCGTTATTGTGGAAATACGCCTCAGCTTCTAAGTCGAATCCAGCGGCTTTTGCCACTGCAATTACATGTGATTTTGGCAAGTAACCTTTTTTCGCTGTTGCTACTGAGTCAAAGCCTTCAGGTGCTTGATGCTGTACAACGCCTAATTTGCCGCCTTGTTTAAGCATCTGATTAAACTGACTAAATGCAGCCGCTAACTGATTCCCATTTTGCAATCCGTGTAAGCCTCTAAAGGTTAACACTACATCTGCGTTTTTTGTTTTCTCATCGATTGACGCATTTGGATCAAAATCAGCGATAACAACATTGCCGTAAACTTTTTTGTTATCGCTTAATTTTTTCTCAAAGTTTTCACGTGAGCGTTTACGGTATTTTGAACTTGTTGTAATTGGGTAGTGAGCTGCGACAAGCTGCCCCTCTGCTGCAAGCATTGGCGCAAGTACTTCTGTGTACCAGCCGCCACCTGGCATAATCTCAACCACTTTTGAATCAGCTTTAACACCAAAAAACTCAAGCGTTTGGTATGGCTTACGAAATGTATCGCGTGCTTGGTTTGCTTCACTGCGGTGGCTGTTATCAATACCTACAGGTGCACTGGCAACGGTAGAGAAAGAGAAAACGGCGGCAGCAATAAGTGAAAGAGGTAGTAATGTGTTTTTATAGTTCATTTTAAATTACTCAATTAATAAACAATGTTTCTGTTATACAGATTTTTTACATAAATCGCTCACTTTTGCGAAATATATTTCAATTTATTAATGAGTTAGCACATATTTAATTTAAATTTAACTAACCAAGGATCCCATATTCAAGACAGAAAATCGCATCATTGTTGCTAAAAAAACCACCTTTGATATATTGCATACAATATCCAAAATAAAAAGAAAGAATGTTATGACAACACACAAGCCTGTACGCAGTCCATTTGGCAGCAGCTTCTACATTGCCAATATTATGGAGATATTTGAACGATTAGCATGGTATGGTTTTTTTACCGTATCGTCCCTTTATATGACTAGCCCAGTGCTACAAGGCGGTATGGGGTTTAGTGATGAGCAACGCGGTTTTTTACAAGGGCTTGTGCCATTTTGCATCTACTTGTTGCCTGCATTAACTGGGGCATTAGGCGATCGCTACGGCTACAAAAAAATGCTGTTACTTGCCTTTGCAATGATGACCCCGTGTTATTACTTGCTAGGTCAAGTCTCAAGCTATAGCGCGTTTTTCCTAGCCTTTATGGGTGTTGCAATTGGTGCTGGCATTTTCAAACCATTGATCACCGGCACGGTGACTCATGCAACCAACGATAGCAATCGCAGTTTAGGCTTTGGCGTATTTTACATGATGGTCAATGTAGGCGGCTTTTTAGGGCCAGTGATTGCCGGTATTATGAGAGACACAAGCTGGGATATGGTGTTTATTATGGCTGCGGTTTGGATAGCCATTAACTTTATCCCTGTCACTTTATTTTATCGTGACCCAACAGAAGAAATCCGTAAAAACACGCCTGCCAAACCACTTAAAGATATTATGATCGAGATGCGTGAAGTACTTGGCAATGGTCGTTTTGCACTGCTTGTTTTTCCAATCCTCATTGCGTTTATGTTGCCAGGTACAAAGTTAATTTCTGAGTCACTCGCTTACGGGTTTATTGCAATTTGGTTTGGTTTAAACTTAGTTTGGCACATATTAGCGCCAAAAGCTGGAACACATTGGTATAGCAGCAAAATAAAAATGGGCAATAAACCTTTTTTGTTACTTATTTTGATTTTGAGCGGGTTTTGGCTGGTTTATATGCAAATTTTTATTACCCTTCCGCTTTTTATTCGCGACTACGTTGATAGCAGTGATCTTGTGATGCTAGCTAATTCAATTCATGCCGGATTTGGCGAAGCCGCTTCGTTTGTTAATGTGCCCCAGCTAACAACTGCAATCACTGCGCTTGCGAGCCAATTTGATTACAGCCAAGCAAACAGCTTTCATAAAGCCTATCTTGAATTGACTAACTACAATGTGCGCATTCCAAAAGACGTATTACAGGCGCATTTACCAAGCTTAAGCGCACTGTCTCAAGCTGAAATCAGCGCACTCGCAACCCAGTGGGCAAATGATTATCGTCAGTTTAAACCTGAATACATTGCAGCGGTAAACTTTGGCTCTATTGTACTATTACAAGTATTAGTATCAGCACTAAGCGCACGCTTTAAAACCTTTTATGTAATTATTGCGGGCGCTCTAATGATTGCCAGCAGTTATTTATTACTGGCAAATTCAGAGGCTGGATCGATTGTAAGTGGCGCGCTTGCGGTAGCGGCTTTACTTATCTTTTCGCTCGGTGAAATGATGGCATCGCCAAAACAGCAGGAATACGTAGCCTCAGTAATGCCGAAAGACAAAGCAGCGATGTATCAAGGCTATCTTTACACGGCATCTGCCATTGGCTTTTTGTTTGCAGGTAAGCTCTCTGGTTGGGGTTACAACAAATGGGCTGTTGAAGCTAATGAACCCGCGAATTTTTGGCTATTATGCGCCGCTATTGCGTTTGTTACCGCGCTAGCACTTTGGTTATTTAATAGTTTTGCCGCAGAAAAATTAGAGCAATCACAGCGTAGTTCAAAGCTTGTTAATAATTTAGCTTAGAAATTTCCTAATAGGGGCTAAGTTTAACATTACCTAGCCCCCTTTGTTTATAGTAGTTTTTGTTACTTTTGAATGAATACAAAAAGCGAACAAATCTTAATAAAAACGACATTTAAAGCAGTAAACCAAAATAACCCCCAAATAAATGTTTAATTTTTGATCAAAAATCAGTTAGGATAAGCTGTTAAAAAGCAGTATTTAATATTTAAATCAATAAAAACAATATCAAAGGAATGATTATGAAGTTTATTGCACTTCTTTGCCTAATTTTGGGCGGAACATACATTTACTACACTTTAAACTCTGAAAGCCAGGTCACTAACTATCAAGAATTACTGAGTAAGGTAGAACACAGTGAGGTTAAAATTGGTGAGATAAAAGTAGCGTCAAATATGCTTGCGATGCAATTTTGTAACGACGGCTCAACTAAAGACTCAGTAGGTAAAAGTCCGCGAGAATGCTTAAAAACATTTTCAAATATGCGGGGTATGTGTGAACAGCGCATTTTCAAAAACGATGAAGAAATCATCGAATCAAAAGACAAAGTAATTAAAATTGCCAAACGCTACACTTCTTGTGTTGGTATTGAATACTTGTAGATCCGAAATTAATTAAACATCAGAACTTTAAAAAACCGAACGACCTTTCAGTTAGGCCTTTTTATTGTCTTCTTTATGGCAATAAATAAAAACCCATTGCAAATCGGTTTTACTAAATCTATTATACCGACTGTTAATCGGTTTTTAGTTTAAGGTGATCACAATGAAACTCGGCGATTTAGAAAAATTGCTTTTACACTACCTTTGGCAACACGGTTGCTCTGACGTAAAAACCGTGTTTGCTCACTTTGAAAATACCCGTGGCGGCAGTTTAAACACCTACCAAAGCACCCTTGAACGCCTCTACAAAAAAGGCTTGTTATCGCGTCACAAAGAGGGACACGCATTTCATTATAAAGCACGCGTTGAGCGCCATGAGTTAATAGGCCAACTGATAAAATCAGTCACCACTGACTTTGTTGGTGAAGACGATGGTAGCAGCCTAATTGCCGCATTTAGTTCGATGTCGTCAGAGTTCAACGTTGAACAACTGGACAAATTAGAATCGCTGATCGAACAGCAAAAATTAAAACTTAAGCAACAAGGCTAAGTTATGAGCGCAGAACCCCTCACTTTATTATTAAATGTATTAGCCATTGCCGTGGTGTGCTTTGTGCTACACAACATTGCGGTGTCTGCGTTTGTCACTTTATTAAGTACGCGTTTTTTAAAACTGCAGGTTAAATCTCGCAAAATTACCTTGTGGTTTTTAGCGACCTTACCCTGGTTTAGCGCCTTTTCAACCGCTGCCTATTTTGTTTACGCAGCCAATGGCCTGTCACCGTTTGAAAGTGCGTCAAGTATGGATCATTGGCATCATATTGACAGTTTTTCATGGCTCAGTTGGCACGGCGCAGTGACTGCATGCGCACTTGGCTTTTTGGCATATGTAATTAGCTCAAGATTGCTAAAGCTGCGTGCCCATCAGCATGAAATTAAAAGCCTTATGGCGCTTTCTCGTAAACTTGATAACAACACATTCGAAATCGATTCAAGTGATGCTGCAGCATTTACTGCCGGTTTTATCAGCCCTAAGTGCTTTGTTACTAAAGGCATGCGCGAGCAAATTAGCGAGACTGAATACCATATAGTTATGCAACACGAACTTGCCCATGCAAATAAGCGTGACCCATTTAAAAAGTGGTTATTTGCTCTGCTGGCGGCGTTTTTTATACCAAACATTAAACAGCGTTTAGTCCTGCATATGACCTTAGCAATGGAGCAAGATGCTGATAACGCCGTGGTTTCGAACACTACTTCATCACTCGATATTGCGGGCACCTTAGTAAAAGTAGCAAGGCTAAATGCCACAGGCAGTACCCTTAAAAATACTGACATGGTGGCTAATTTTGGCGCTGATGTGCTAGAGCAACGTGTGTATTTCTTACTTGGGCAATTATCGCTAAAACCGGTTAATCACTTGCTTATGATGCTGCTCGCAATTGCCGCATTTTTCCTATGCTTGACCTCAGTCGATAGCATTCACCACTTTATCGAAACCTTTACGAGTCATTAATATCATGGACTTTAAAGGTATTTCTGCAAATTCAAAAAACCGATTAACAATCGGTGTAAAGCCTAAATTTTAGGAGTGAGCATATGCTTATAAAATTTGTCACACAAAGAAAACCGATTAACAGTCGGTTATTGATAGGGTTAAACCTTGTCGTTGCGAGTCTATTGCTCGCACCACAGGGTGCTAGCGCAAACGAAGTCATAACTTTAAAAACCGCCATCAGTAAGACCATACAAAGCCACCCTGACTTAACGCCGCTAATTTATTTGCAACAAGCAAATCAAGGACTTATTCAACAAGCTGGGGTTGCAAGCCCAGTTACCCTTGATGTAAGCGTTGAAGATGCACTTGGCACTGGCGATTATCAGGGCTTTTCTAATAGCCAAACAAGCTTGAGTATTGCGTGGCTGCTCGATGGTGAGCAAGTGGATGCACGAGTGGATCTCGCCAAGCAACAAGGGCTGATTTATGCTGTTGAAAAAGAGGCCAAAGCGCTCGATTTAGCTGCCGAAACGGCCAATTTGTTTATTACCTTATTAGCGCAGCAAGCCCAGTTAAAACTGGCAACTCTGGCGGAAAAACAAGCCAAAAAAGCCCTATCAGAGATTACCAAACGGGTCGAAGCAGGCCGCGTAAACAGTATTGATAAATACCGCGCAAAGGCCGATTTAGCAAAGCAAAAATTAGTAGTTGAAGATCTTTACTTTGAAATTGAAGCAACAAAATCACAGTTGGCAGCCCAATGGCAAGGCACTACTGAATTTGATGTAACGGGCGATTTAACCCAATTACCTAATGCCCTTTCACTGGAAGATGCCAAAGTACAATTAAAAAACACGCCGCGTTTTTCACTCTTTGCATCAAAACAGCGGGTAATCTCATCAGAAATTGCACTATCACAAGCTGAGAGCAAACCCGCTTGGCAAATCAATACGGGCATTACGCGCGACCAAGCGCCTCTCAATTCCGTTAGGGGGTGCGTCTCGTAGCGAAGGGAAAATTGCATCGCTTAACGCCAGTAAACAGCAGCAAGCAGCCGAGGCAAAAGCTTGGCTTGCGCGCGCCCAAACCCAAGCGTTACTGCTTAACCACAAGCTAACCCACAATACCCATATTGCCAATGCCCTTTTAAAAGAGTCACTTCCCGCCCTCGAAACCGCAAGTAAACAAGCCGAGCTTGCCTATCAGCAAGGGCGCTACCGATACACCGATTGGTACGCAGTAAAACAAGAGTTATTACAAGCCCGATTGGAGCTGATACAAGCCTACACCAATATTCAACGATTCAATGTTGAACTTGAGCGCTTAACCGGCGCGAGCCTAACAATTAAGTGAGATTGCGATGAAATTATCAAATCTATTAAATGCATTTTTAGTGAGCCTATTACTCACTGTGCCAAATTTTGATGCGGTTGCCGGAAGCGACCACGATCACCAGCAAGATGATAGCAAGCACAACGATGCAGCTATGGGGCCAAACGATGGACGACTTTTCAAAACAGGTGACTTCTCTTTGGAGCTGCAACTCGTTGAACAAGGAAAAGCACCCGAATACCGCGTATTTGTAAAAGATCACGAAAGAACAGTCGCACCCGTTGATGTGGACGTTACCGTTACCCTTAGCCGACTAGGTGGCAAAATAGACACCATTTCATTTAAACCAAATGGCGCCTCTTTAAAAGGCACGTCACCAATTAACGAACCTCATTCATTTAGCGTTGAAATAAGCGCCACTTATCAAGGTGAAGTCTATGAGTGGCATTTTGATAATTTTGAAGGACGTACTCAAATTGCTGCCCCCATTGCGAAGCAACTGGGCATTAACACCAATACCGTGCAAGCAAAAACCCTGACAAAAACTTTGCCGGTGTATGGCAAACTCGCCCTGCCAGCAGGCGCAAAACGCCAAATAAGCGCGCGTTTTGATGGTGAAATTACCAAACTCAATGCGCTTTTGGGTATGCAGGTGAAAAAAGGTCAGCACATAATGACCATTCAAAGTAACGACAGCTTACAAAGCTACCGTGTAATTTCCCCGATTAATGGCATTGTAACTAAACAAAATGTGGGACTTGGTGAGCAAACGGCTGGACGCAGCTTAATAGAAATTACCGATATGACTGAGCTTGTTGCAGAGCTACAAGTTTTTCCAAACGACGCAGCAAAAATCAACCAAGGCGCAGCAGTAAGCGTTAATGTAAATGGCTTAAATAGGCCAATAAATACCACCATTAAAGACAGCCTTTTTTCAGTTGCTGGCAATCAAGCAAAAACCTATCGCGCCTTCATCCCAAACCCCAATAACCAACTGCAAGTAGGCCAATTTGTTAGCGCCGACATCATCCTTGAAAGCTTTACGGTACCGATGGCAATTGAGAAAAAAGCACTGCATGCGTTTCGTGATTTTAATGTGGTATTTGCCAAATTTGGCGACCAATTTGAAGTTCGTATGTTGACCCTTGGACGCAGCAGCGGTGAGTGGGTTGAAGTGTTAAGTGGCATTGATGTTGGCAGCGAATACGCCACCGACAACAGTTATATCTTAAAAGCCGACATTGAAAAGTCAGGCGCATCGCACGACCACTAAAAGTGAGTAGTTACTTATGCTAGAGTCCATTTTAAAATTCGCGATTGAGCGAAGTAAGTTAGTACTTGCAATGGTAATGTTAGTTGCAGCATTAGGTGCTTGGCAGTTTACCAAATTGCCCATCGATGCCGTGCCCGACATTACCAATGTGCAGGTCGTTATCAATACAGAAGTACCCGGTTACACCCCGCTGGAAGTAGAGCAACGCGTTACTTACGTGCTTGAAACCGCACTGGCTGGCGTGCCCAACTTAAGTTACACACGTTCTATTTCACGTTATGGTTTATCACAAGTGGTTGCCATATTCAGTGATGACACCGATATCTATTTTGCCCGCCAATTAGTAAATGAGCGTTTGGCTTCAGCAAAATCAGAATTGCCCTTTGGCGTAGAGCCAGAGCTTGGCCCAATTTCCACAGGGCTGGGTGAAATTTTTATGTTTACGGTTGATGCCTTGCCAGGTGCACTTAACCCCGATGGAAGCCCAATCACCGCAACCGATTTACGCACTGTGCACGACTGGATCATTCGCCCGCAACTTGTGCAAGTAGAAGGCGTTGTTGAAGTAAACCCAATTGGCGGCTTTGAGCGCGAAATTCAAATCGCAATAAAACCTGAAAAACTGTTGGCATTTGGCATATCACAACAAGATGTAATTGATGCTATTGGCAGCCATAACCAAAACCGTGGAGCGGGTTTTATTGAGCGCGATGGTTCGCAGTGGCTAGTGCGCATTCCTGGTCAATTAAGCGATTTAACCCAGCTTGAAAATGTACCCGTAACGAATTTGCAAGGTGCGGTGATCCGCATTAAAGATGTTGCCGATGTGATTGAAGGTAAAGAGCTACGCTCAGGTGCAGCGACACAAAATGGCCATGAAGTGGTGCTCAGTACCGTCTTTATGTTAATTGGTGAAAACAGTCAAAAAGTGGCAAAAGAGGTAGGCGAACGCTTAACAGAAATAAGTAAAAGTTTACCGCAAGGGGTGGTGATTAACCCTGCGTACGATCGCACAAAGCTGGTGAATAAAACCCTCGATACCGTTAAAACCAATTTGCTTGAAGGTGCACTGCTGGTCATTGTGATTTTGTTTTTATTACTCGGTAATTTTAGAGCAGCACTTATCACTGCGATGGTGATCCCATTTGCCATGTTAATGACCATTACAGGCATGGTACAAAGTAAAGTAAGTGCTAACTTAATGAGTTTAGGCGCGCTCGATTTTGGCCTACTGGTTGATGGCGCAATTATTATCGTAGAAAACTGTATGCGCCGCTTAAGCCAAGCTCATAATGGTCAAAACAAAGCGCAGCCCTTGCCATTAAACGAGCGTTTGGCCTTGGTATTTGATGCCACCCGTGAAGTGATCCGCCCTGCCCTGTTTGGTGTGTTTATTATTACCGCAGTGTATTTACCGATTTTTGCCCTAACCGGCGTAGAAGGCAAAATGTTCCATCCGATGGCAATGACAGTGGTAATTGCCCTAGTGAGCGCGATGGTTTTATCAATTACGTTTGTGCCTGCATGTATTGCCCTGTTATTTAAAAAGCCGGTACAAGAAAAAGAAAATATCGTAATGAAGGCAAGCACTGCGCTTTATCAGCCAATCTTAACCTTTGTGTTAAAAATGCGTTGGTTAGTTGTTGGCAGCGCTCTTGCTCTTATGGCATTTGCTGGCGTTATGAGTACCCAACTCGGCAGCGAATTTGTGCCAAATTTAGATGAAGGTGACATTGCTATGCATGCCATGCGCATACCGGGCACCTCGCTTACTCAGTCGATTAAAATGCAAGAACTGTTAGAGCAAAAAATTGCTGAAAAAGCCGAAGTGTTAAGTGTATTTTCAAAGATTGGTACACCCGATGTGGCCACTGATCCTATGCCACCAAGCGTTGCGGATGTGTTTATTATGCTAAAACCGCGTGCTGAATGGCCCAATCCAACTAAGCCAAAAACCCAATTGGTAGCGGAGCTTGAGCAACTAGTTGAAACCATTCCAGGTAACCGTTATGAGTTTTTGCAACCTATTCAAATGCGCTTTAATGAACTGCTCTCAGGGGTACGTTCAGAGCTTGCGATTAAGGTTTTTGGCGATGATTTTGATACCCTTGGAAATGTTGGCAAGCGCATTGAAAGTGCAATTGAAAACGTTGCTGGTATTCGTGATGTGCAAGTGGAAAAAATTAAAGGCTTGCCTATTTTAACCATCAATCCAATTGATCACATGTTAGCGCGTTATGCTCTAACCAAGGCCGATTTACAACAGCAAATTGCTATTAGCATGGGCGGGGTGGATGTTGGTAAGTTTTATCAAGGCGATCGCCGTTTTGATATTGTTGTGCGTTTACCCGATGATAAACGCCGTGATATCGATAACCTAAAACACCTACCAATAACCTTAGCTAACGGCGATTATGTGCCGTTGTCAGAAGTCGCGAGCATTGAAAAAGTAAACTCGGCAAATCAGGTTAACCGTGAAAATGGTAAACGCCGCATTGTGGTAACAGCCAATGTGCGTGGCCGCGATTTGGGTGGATTTGTTAAAGATGTGCAAATGGCGATTGAACAAAATGCAGATATTCCAGCAGGTTACTGGGTAGAATACGGCGGAACTTACCAAAAACTGCAATCAGCAACCAAGCGTTTAACCTTAGTTGTGCCGTTAACTTTAGCGATTATTGTGGCGCTGTTGTTAATCGCCCTTGGCTCATTTAAAGATTCAATGATTATCTTCAGCGGCGTGCCACTGGCGCTTACGGGGGGTATTTTTGCGCTATTCCTTAGAGATATTCCATTTTCAATCTCGGCTGCTGTGGGCTTTATCGCCCTGTCTGGTATTGCGATTTTAAATGGCTTAGTAATGGTGTCGTTTATTCGTGAGCTAAGAGCAAATCAGCTTGGCTTAAATGATGCCATTATAACTGGGGCGCTAACGCGGTTGCGCCCAGTACTTACCACCGCCCTTGTTGCCTCGCTTGGCTTTATTCCAATGGCACTTAACACTGGAATTGGATCAGAAGTGCAAAGGCCGCTTGCGACTGTGGTTATTGGCGGGGTTATTTCATCCACCTTATTGACACTTTTTGTGTTGCCAGCGCTTTATCGCATATTGCATAACAAGGACTGACTATAAGTATGCTATGCCCTCTATTGAGGGCATCTTTGCGCCTAGGCTATAAACGTAATAATCTGTAATACATTTAAATACTTTCTTACATAAGATTAGATTGTTTGTTCCCATTTTAACCCTTTTCGAACTAGTACTATGTTATTATCGCGCTAGATTTTTTGCGGTAGATTGAGAATAGGCAAATTATGATTAACAATACAGGGAAAGCAGCACTATTTGTAAGTGTATTAAGCTTAGGACTAATTGGCTGTAGTGAGTCAATTACGGATGATTTAGACGATGCATTAACCCATGAAGCAGAGTTTTCATTTATCAATGCAATGGACTATAGCCTCGACTTTCATCTACAACAACGTAATTTAGCGACAGGTTCAAGTGGCTTATTTGATAGTAAAAACCTTGCAGCAGGCAACGTGCAGGTAAATGGCTACTCCAGCGAATACGACTATGATTACCCAGCAGTAATGAATATGGTCAATATAGGTATGCGCTCAGCTATGAGCAGTCAAAATGAAGTTAAAGTGCATACAAACTTAAGTGACGATGATGAATATTGGGTAATAGCTTGGCAAAATGGTGTCGAGAAACACCTTACCCTGCTTGAGAAAAAAGAGCGCGACAACGCCAATACCTTCAACGTGCGTATTTTCGCTAATGGTGTTTACCCCGTTACATTAAAAGGTAGCCAAGTGATGACCACAGAGCGCGGCAAAGTATCTGACTTTTTAACTCTCGATAATTGCGCCCTCGACTTAACCATTAATGGTCATGCAATCGATTTATGCACCGGCGACTTTGGTGAGTCTTATTTACTGGTTGTAAATAGCGACGGCAAGCAAGTGTTAGTGGAAGAGTAAAAACACAGAATCAACGCTTAAAAAACCGATGCACCCTCATCGGTTTTTTATACAGCTCAAAAAACAACCATTCGAAAACTAACCATTCACCAATAACACAATTCATTCATCACTCCATAAAACCAAATATCACCGCAATTGACCAAATATCACAAAGCTCAAGAATCCTCTTCTCAATTGCCTATTATTTAACTCAAGCAACAC
>NZ_JAPEHW010000084.1 GCF_028875915.1 Pseudoalteromonas sp. G4 | reverse complement strand
TTTGGCGCGGTTAAGTTCTTTTTTAATGTACTCGAGAGTCGCTTGTGCTAAACCAGACTGTTGATGCTGCCCGCGCATATCAAGTAACACGTAGTGATTATTTGTTTGAGTTTGGGCACGCTCGGTTAATGTTAGAAGCTGGTATTTTTTATTAAGTGCATTTTGCACGCTTTCGAGCGATGGCGTTGCGCTGCCTAAAATAAGCGGAATTGCTAATTTGGCTGCACGAAAACAAGCTAGATCACGGGCGTGATAGCGCAGAGAATCTTGTTGTTTAAACGACAGGTCATGTTCTTCATCAACGATGATCATTGCTAACTGGGCAAAGGGTAAAAAGACACTTGAGCGTGTACCAATAACAATTGCTGCACTTTGATTTTGCGCTGCGCGCCAAGTAGATAGTCGCTCATGATCTGTCATTGCAGAGTGCCAAAGCATGATAGGTACGTTTGGAAAACGCCTGCGAAAGCGATTAACCGTTTGCGGAGTTAAGCCAATTTCAGGCACTAATACTAAAGCTTGTTTACCTTGCTCAAGTGGTTTTTCTAATGCTTGTAGGTACACCTCGGTTTTACCACTGCCTGTAACACCCTCTAGTAAGTAGCATGTGTAACCAGATTGCTGATTTATTGCTGCAAGTGCTACCGCCTGTTCGCGGTTTAGTTTAGGCTTATTACCAATTGTTAGAGGCATTGACTGCCAATCACGATTGTATTCTACAGTTTTCTCAATAATTGACTTTTCAAGCAGGGATTTTACGGTACTGCTACTGAATCCTAGGGCGCTTAATTCGGTTACTGGTGTACTACCAGAATCGACCAAGTGCTCAATGAGTTGACGTTGTTTTTTACCTGTAACAGTTGCAGTATCGTCAACAAGTTTGATGATCGGTACGGCTGATTTATCTAAGTCTTCGCCTTTATTAAGTAAATTTGGCAGTGCAACTTGGTAGCTTTCACCAAGCGGGTTTTGATAATAATGGCTAGCAAACTCCACCAAACTAATTAGGTGGTTATCAATAATTGGTTGGTTATCTATCAAGCGCGAAATAGGCTTTAGCTTTGCCATAAATTCGCTATGTGATTTGAGCTTAATTACGATGCCTATAAGTTGCTGGCGGCCAAATTGCACGGCAACACGGCAACCTACGCTAATATTTGGTTGAATATGAGGTTCGATGAGATAATCAAAATTGCGATATAGCGGAACATTTAACGCAACTTCGGCAACTAGATGCATGGTAATTAGGCTTTCAATTTAAGGGAGATTTTTTGAAATTAAATCACGGCAAACTTTTCTCGGCTAGTGTTTAACTTAATTTATATTGAGATGGTTAAAGATCTTGCTATTGCGATGTTTGTTGGCTAGAATTCGCGCCCTATATATTTTTTGTTTAACAACGTATGGTGCCAGACTTCGGGTTTGGAGAGCGATACGGCCTAATTAGAGGTTCACTATGAAAGAAGGTATCCACCCTAAGTACGAAGCAATCAATGCTACTTGTTCATGTGGTAACAAATTTGTAACGCGTTCAACTCTTTGTAAAGACATCCACTTAGATGTTTGTTCAGAGTGTCACCCGTTCTACACTGGTAAGCAAAAAGTGCTTGATACAGGTGGTCGTGTTGATCGCTTCAACAAGCGTTTCGGCGCTTTATCAAGCAAAAAATAAGAATATTTTTGTTCTTATTAAGGAAGCACCTACGGGTGCTTTTTTTGTGTCTGAAATTTAATATGAATTTTTGTCATCTTAAATGCTTTTTCTATGTCTTTTTATTCTAAATAGATGGCTATATACTGGATTATAGATGGTTTCAATAGTCATTATTTTTACTATCTGTTGGCAAAATAGTACTCGTCGAGTGTAAAAAGAGGCGTGCGCTAAATCTGGTCGGATCTGAATTAACTTCAATCTGGTAATGATTTAGCAGAAAATATCTAGAGCTCATGGTTGTAAATTAAACTATGGTCTTAGGTTAATACATAACCGCATTTAACTTCTATTTACTCTAAATGCCGTACTATTAAACCAGTATCTCTCACTTTTAACATCGTAGGATAAGGCACGCATGTCTGACATAAGAGAAAAAGCGCTACAATACCATTCTGAACCCGTTCCCGGAAAAATTAGCATTGAACTAACAAAACCTGCTGAGACTGTTAATGACCTAGCATTAGCTTATAGTCCTGGTGTTGCTGAACCTGTTCGTGAAATTGCTGCAGATCCGAATAATGCCTATAAATATACTGCAAAAGGCAATATGGTCGCTGTTATCTCAAATGGTACTGCTATTTTAGGTTTAGGTAATTTAGGGCCGCTGGCGTCAAAACCTGTAATGGAAGGTAAAGCACTTTTATTTAAGCGTTTTGCAGGTTTAGATTCAATTGATATTGAAGTTAAACACCGCACCACAGAAGACTTTATTAATACTGTAGAAAATATTGCAGATACTTTTGGTGGTATTAACCTGGAAGATATTAAACGCGCTTATTGAACGTTGTAGTGTGCCAGTATTTCATGATGACCAACATGGTACCGCGATTGTAACAGCAGCAGGTATGTTAAATGCGTTAGAGATCCAAGGTAAAAAGCTTAAAGATGCACTTATTGTGTGTTTAGGTGCAGGTGCAGCTGCGATTGCGTGCATGGAACTGCTTATTAAATGTGGTGCACAGCGTGAGCACATTTATATGCTTGATAGGAAGGGGGTTATTCATACACGTCGTGATGACTTAAATGAATACAAGATGTTATTTGCCAACAATACCGATAAACGTACATTACAAGATGTAATTGAAGAAGCGGATGTATTTGTGGGTGTTTCTGGACCTGACTTATTGGCTCCAGAAGATCTAAAATTAATGGCAGATAAGCCTGTTGTATTTGCATGCTCTAACCCTGATCCTGAAATTAAGCCAGAAGTGGCGAATGCAGCGCGCAATGATTTAATTATGGCAACAGGTCGTTCAGATTACCCTAACCAAGTTAATAATGTGTTGTGTTTCCCATTTATTTTCCGCGGTGCGCTTGATGTGCGTGCAACAGCAATTAATGATGAAATGAAAATTGCAGCGGTAAATGCTATTCGCGAAATTGCGAAGGAGCCAGTGCCTGAAGAAGTGTTGGCTGCGTCGGGCGAATCAAACCTTGAGTTTGGCAAAGACTACATTATTCCTAAGCCAATGGATCCACGTTTATTACCACGTGTAGCACGTGCGGTTGCAGAAGCAGCTGTTGCATCGGGCGTAGCGCAAATTGAAATGCCAGAGAACTATATGCTTTAATTAAGCAATAAAAGAAAAACCTCAGCGATTGCTGAGGTTTTTTTTATTCATCTTCTAATTCAGGAAGCGGTAAACCGCGTTCTGCGAGAATTTCTTTAACCCTTTGCGGAATGTGCTCAGGATTATCTTTTCTTAAATCTTCATCATCAGGCAATGGCTGTCCTGTAAACGCATGCAAAAACGCTTCACATAGTAATTCACTATTGGTTGCATGACGTAAGTTATTTACTTGTCTACGAGTACGCTCGTCTGTCAGTACTTTCAATACGTTAAGTGGGATAGATACGGTAATCTTTTTTACTTGTTCTGATTTTTTACCGTGTTCTGCATATGGGTGAATATATTCACCGTTCCATTTAGTTGCCATAAAATGTACTAGCCTATATCTGTTACGATTTAATTTTGACGATAGCCTGTAAGTAAGAGGCAAAATTTTATCGTTTTAAAATATATAGTCAAATATCATTTGTTTGGCTATATAGACGTGTAAAAGTTTTGACTTCCATTGTTTAGTGGTTTAACCTTTTAGACGTCTAAACATCTAAGTGGCAAAGTTATGAAGCAAAGTAAACAAACAACCCTTGCTGTTCGCAATGGCATTACAGCGGATAAACTTCACGGTGCAGTTGTACCACCGTTATATTTATCGACAACCTATGAGTTCGCTGATTTTGATAAAAAACGTGATTACGATTACGGCCGCAGTGGTAATCCAAATCGTGATATTTTAGCGGATACATTAGCTAAGTTAGAAGGCGGCGAAAAAGGGATTGTTACAGCTACAGGTATGGCTGCTGTTCACTTATGCACACAAATTTTAACGCCAGAAGATACCATTTTAATTCCACATGATTGTTACGGCGGTAGTTACCGTTTATTTACTAGCCTTGAAAAACGTGGCTTATTAAAAGTAGCTGTGGTCGACTTTACTCAAGCGTCTTGCTATGAGCAGATTAAAGCCATTAAACCTAAGCTTGTGTGGATTGAAACACCGAGCAACCCTGTTTTACGTTTAACCGACATTGTCAAAGTTGTAGATGTTGCTCATTCTGTTGGCGCGCTTGTTGGCGCAGACAACACGTTTTTATCACCTGCATTACAAAATCCAATTTCGTTTGGTGTAGATATTGTGATCCACTCAACTACAAAATACATCAACGGCCACTCAGATGTTGTAGGGGGGGTTGTGATTACACGTACAGCTGAATTAGGTGAAGAGCTTGCTTGGTGGGCAAATAACATTGGTATTACAGGTGCTCCTTTTGATGCGTATTTAACGCTCCGTGGTATTCGTACTTTAAATGTGCGTATTAAACAGCACCAAGAAAATGCGTTTGCTATCGCACGCTATTTAGAAACCTGTGAGCATGTCGAAAAAGTTTACTACCCAGGCCTTGAAAGTCACCCTCAACATGAATTAGCGAAAGCTCAGCAAAAAGGGTTTGGCGGTATGGTGAGCTTTAGTATCAAAGGTACGATTGAAGATACGGCGAAGTTTTTAACCAGTGTTGAGCAGTTCAGCTTAGCTGAATCACTTGGCGGCGTAGAAAGCTTAATTTGTCATCCTGCAACCATGACACACGCAGGCATGGCGCCAGAAGCGCGTTTAAAAGCAGGTGTTAACGATACTTTGATTCGTATTTCTGTAGGTATAGAAGATGTTGAAGATTTAATTGCTGATCTTGAGCAAGCATTTTCAAAAACAATTAACAAAAACTCAGTTGCTGGTGGCGAAACACAAAACCAGTGCTGTGCTGCACGACCTGCATTGTGGTGATAAGTTAAATGACAAAACAAGTTTATAAATTTGGTGGTTCAAGCCTAAGCAGTGCAAAACGCTACCATGCAGTTGCAAATATTTGCCAGCAATTAAGCGGTGGCGATGCGGTGGTGGTTTCTGCCTCAGGCAAAACAACCGATACCTTAGTGCGTTTGTGGTCGAGTTACCACAATCAAGACCACAAAGGTGTTGGCGAGGTGATTGCATTATTGAAAGATCATCAGTGTGCACTTATTGCTGAACTGCTAGGTGACAAAAGTGAAGTGTATGCTCACTTAATTGACGATATAAATGCAATTTCACAACGTGCAGGCTGTGCTGAATTAGATCAAGCGTGGTTATTAGCACATGGTGAGTTATGGTCTGCCCGTTTACTTGCACATTATTTAAATAAAATTGGCATTGCTGCCAGTCACTATGACAGCAGAGATTTATTTGTCGTTTCACAAAATAATCTTAAGCATCAAGAAAATACCGCCCGCTGTAAGGCGCTTAAGAGTGACCAATTAAGTGTAGTGACAGGCTTTATCGCAAGCGATGAAGCAGGTAATACCGTAACACTTGGCCGTAATGGTAGTGATTATAGTGCTACTTTGCTTGGTAAATACTTAAGCGCGGATAGTGTAACTATTTGGACTGACACACAAGGTGTTTACAGTACCGACCCACGTAAAGTCGAAAAAGCGGTTAAGTATAACAAGATTAGCCAACAGCAAGCGCAGTTACTTGCGCGTTTGGGTAATCCTGTACTGCATGCTAAAACACTTACGCCATTAAAAGACAGCGATATCAAATTGGTGGTGCGCAGCAGTTACGATAGCCATAGCGATGGCACAAAAGTTGTTGCCAATGAGCAAGCTAAAGCAAAGCGTTTTATTACTACGCTCGCCAGTTCAGACGTTTTTCAAATCACCAATAGCAATAAAGACAGCATTAGAGAGTTGAGCATTTTGCTACAACATCCATTGCAACCGTTAGAAGTTGATGGCAATACATTACTGCTTGTACCAAGTCAGTTTGGCGAACAAGTTGCAGCGTTTTACCAACAAGATGCAGTATTAATTGAGTCTAATGTATCTGGGGTTGCTATCGTAAGTGAGCCAGGTAGTGAAACTCAACTTCTACAAAGCGCTAGGCAGTTACTAGAAAAACAAAGTATGACACTGCGCGGTGCATGGAGCCAAAACGGATTTGCTATTCTATTAGGTGATCAACTACTTGAAAGCGATACTTTATCGCTGCTGCATGATGAATTGATCACTGCAAAACAAGAGTTAGCAGTAATTGTTGCCGGTATTGGTAATGTGGGAGAGGTGTTTTTATCTCAACTTAGTACTCAGCTTGAACGCTTGAATACTTTACTACCTGTAAAATTAGTAGGCTTACTACGTTCGAATTCAAGTTGGTTAAATGGGCACGGAATTGCCTTAGAAAACGTCAGTACGCATTTTGCAGAAAATGCTAAAGCGACAAGCGCAAAGCAACTTATTGAATTTATTAAAGAGCTTGATTACGGCCATAAAGTGGTAATTGATATCACTGCGAGTGAACAATTTAGTTTGCTTTACCCTGAGTTTGCACTGCATGATTGTCATATTATTTCTGCCAACAAATATGCCGGTACTGCTGAGATTAATTGGTATGAAAACTTGCGCCGTCTGCAAACTGAAAAGAACTTACTATGGCGTTATAACACTAGTGTTGGTGCGGGTCTACCAATTAACTTTGCACTTAAAGATTTACAAAACTCAGGTGACAAGATCACTAAAATTAGTGGTGTTTTCTCTGGCACGTTATCGTGGTTAGGGGCTAATTATTCGCTTGATAAAAAGTTCTCGGAGCTTGTTGAGCAGGCAAGGGAACTAGGCTTTACCGAACCAGATCCGCGTGAGGATTTATCAGGACGCGATGTTCAGCGTAAGCTGTTAATTCTTGCTCGTGAGCTTGGTTTATCTCTTGAATTAGACGACATTGAATTGTCGGCTTGGATGCCACAAGAGCTTGCAAATGGTTCGTGGCAAGATGCGTTAGCAAAACGAGAGTTACTTGATAAATTTGTTGAAGAGCTAGCTGTAAAAGCTGACAACGAAGGCAAAACACTTAGGTATGTGGCCGAGCTAGATACAACCACAACACCCATTACCGCAAAAGTAGGTTTAAAAGCGGTTGCGCCAAATGCAGCTGTTGCGACACTTACCCCAGGTGATAACATTTTTGTTATAAACAGTGTGTGGTATGAAAATAATGCGTTGATTATTCAAGGCCCTGGTGCTGGACGAGAAGTTACTGCAGCGGGTGTGCACTCAGATCTTTACTGGCTATGCCACAAACTTTCTGAGTAATTAATAGAAAGGCAAGTAATAGTAAAAAGCCGCTTTCAAAAGCGGCTCTTTCTGAGTAATTAATAGAAAGGCAAGTAATAGTAAAAAGCCGCTTTCAAAAGCGGCTTTTTTGTTTTTAGAACAACTCTTCATCAGTTGTAGCAAGGTCGCTTGACTCATAAGGGTCAAACAAATTTGGTACTTCTTCTTGTATATACTGAGTCGGAGCTGTACCTTTAATAAAGTACTCAAAGCGTGTCGACTTATCTGTTTTTTTGCTTAGTAGCCCAGATTTACGGTCAATACGAACAGAGACTAAACCTTCAGGCTGTTCAATAGGCGAGCTTGGCATACCTTTAAGTGCTTCACGCATATAAGCAATCCAAGCGGGCTGTGCAGTTCGAGCACCTGATTCACCGCCGGCGAACTGATTTCTCGTTAAATTGTTATTATATTGAACGCGGCCTAAACGCTTACCAGGATCGTCAAAGCCAACCCATGTTGTTGTAATTACTTGACTATTAAAACCAGAGAACCAAGTATCAACGATATCGTTTGTTGTACCGGTTTTACCCGACAAGTCATTGCGTTTTAAATCTTTTGCACGCCAACCTGTGCCAACCCAACCTGGCTCACCATAGACTGCTGTTTTCATCGCATCAGCAATTAAAAACGCATTCTGTTCGCTGATAATACGCGGGGCGTAATGATAACTATCACGTACTTCTTCAGCTGTACATTGGTTACATACTACTAGAGGTTGCGCTTGATAAATGATATTACCTTCTGCATCTTCAATACGGTCGATAAAATAAGGTTCTATCAAATGCCCGCCATTTGCAAATGCAGCCATACCACGGGCAACTTCCAATGGCGTTAAGGATGCAGCACCTAACGATAGGGCTTCATGGGGTTTGATATCTTCAGGCGAGAAACCAAATTTAAGTAAGTGGTCTACCGTGTTACGAGCACCTATACCTCTTAGCAGTCGCACAGCAACAACGTTTTTAGATTGCGCTAAAGCTCGACGGACACGAATTGGGCCATCATAATTAGCTGGGCTATTTTCAGGACGCCATGCGATGCGTTGTGCTGAGTTCCAGCTATTAATTGGTGCATCATTAATAATTGTACCGAGTGAATAACCGTGTTCAATGGCAGCAGAATAAAGAAATGGTTTAATATTCGAACCAACTTGGCGTTTAGCCTGAGTAACCCGATTGTATTGTGATTGTTTAAAACTATAACCTCCAACTAGCGCTTCGATTGCACCATTTTGTGGGTTAAGCGATACAATGGCACTACTCACATCAGGTATTTGTGATAGCTGATATTGACCAACTTTATCTTGCTGAAGCCATACAAACGCACCAGGATGCAGAATATCAGAGGTTACTGAAGGTGCTTTACCTTGTCTTGATTGCGTAATATAAGGGCGAGCCCACTTTAATCCATCCCAATTGATCGTAATTGAAGTGCCATCTTTTAATACGGCATAGGCATTTTTCTCGTCGATTTGTTCAACAACTGCCGCTTTTAAGTAACCAAATTCATCAACTGATTCAAGATAGGATAAGATTTCTTTTCGTTGCCATGGTGCATCTGTTTCTGAATTCCACAGATAAATTTTGACACCTCGAAAGCCATGACGATGGTCATAATTATGGATATTGTCCATAAGTGCTTTTTGAGCAGCAGCTTGATTGCGAGAATTTATAGTCGCGTAAACTTTGTAACCAGTATTATAAGCTCCTTCTAAACCAAAACGAGCAACCATATCAGCACGGATCATTTCTGATATATAAGGTGAAGAAAACTCGATTTCAGCACCATGCTTCTTTGCAGTAATTGGCGCTTTACTAGCCTCATCAAATTGCGCTTGGTTTATATAACCTTCAACCAACATTCGTGATAGAACCACATTGCGACGATGTTTTGCGCGTTCAGGGTTGCTAATTGGGTTTAATGTTGAAGGGGCTTTTGGTAAGCCTGCAATCATAGCTAATTGCGGCAGACTCAATTCGTTTAAATCTTTGCCGTAGTATACTTGAGCAGCAGCGCCAATCCCGAAGGCTCTGTGACCAAGCTCAATTTTGTTAAGGTAAAGGGCAAGGATCTCATCCTTTGTCATTAGGCTTTCGATGTGCAGAGCGATAAAAATTTCTTTTATCTTGCGCATGTAAGCTTTTTCACGAGTTAAGAAGAAGTTACGTGCAGTCTGCATGGTGATGGTACTAGCACCTTGCTTCTTTTGTCCGGTAGTGATTAACACTATTGCAGAGCGGATAATACCAATAGGGTCGATACCCGGATGTTCGTAAAAACGATTATCTTCTGTTGCTAAAATCGCATGGATAAAGTCTTCAGGAATTTGATCTATCGTAACCGGAATACGCTTTTTTTCACCAAATTGGTTGATTAATCGTCCATCTTTGGTAAATACTTGCATAGGTGTTTGAAGTTGCACATCTTTTAAAACGGCAACGCTGGGTAGCTCGGGCTTTACATAAAAGTAAAGGATAACTACTGCAAAAGTACCAAGAATGGTACATATGATAATAAAACGTAAAAAGTTTTTTATAAAAGCCACAGAAAATTCCCGAGAATGGACTCCCAATTACAAGATAACACTGGTAGTATATCCTGATTAATTTTTGAATAAAATTTTTTCGCTAGATTTTATAAAGTTATTATAATTATAAAAAAAAGGATTAGCGTTAGGTTTATGATAGGTCAACTGTTTAAAAAACCACAGCCATTGATGGTTGGTATTGATATTGGTTCACATTCCGTTAAAGCGGTGTTGCTAAGCCAAAAAGAAACTCATTACCGACTAGAAGCGTTCGCTGTTGAGCCAATGCCTAAAGGGGCAATGGCAGAAAGGACCATTCAAGATATTGAAGCTGTTGGTCGTGTTATTAACAAAATCCGTAAAAAACTCCCCAAGAATATTACGGAAGCGGCAACCGCGGTATCTGGTCAAGCAGTTATCACTAAGGTTATCTTTATGGATGTTGCCTTAACGGATGCTGAATTAGAATCGCAAATTGAAATTGAAGCGGATAGCTTAATTCCATATCCATTAGATGAAGTCAGTCTGGATTTTGAAAAGCTAGACGTCAATGATGCTGATCCTTCAAAAGTAAATGTATTACTTTCTGCTGCGCGTACTGAAAGCGTTGAAGCTCGTGCAGGTGCAGTTGAATCAGGTGGATTTACACCAAAAGTAGTTGATGTGGAAGCATATGCGCTAAGTCGTAATATCGACCTCTGCTACGATTTACTGCCAGAAGATGCAGCTAATAAAATAGTTGCGTTTATTGATGTCGGTGCGACGATGACGCTTATTAGTGTTGCTCAAAACGGGGAGACGCTTTATACCCGTGACCAAGTGTTTGGTGGTGAGCAATATACTCACAGTATTGTGTCGTATTACAACAAAAGCTTTGATGAAGCCGAATTAGCGAAAACATCGGGTGATTTACCTCCAAACTATACGTTTGAAGTATTAGCACCGTTCCAAACGTCATTCTTACAGCAAGTTCGTCGTGCAATTCAAATGTTCTTAACAACAAGTGGTAAAGATCAAGTTGATTATATTGTCCTTTCGGGCGGTACTTCGTTAATTTCAGGTTTAGATAAGTTACTTATCGATGAACTTGGTATTCACTCTGTGATTATGAACCCTTTTGAGAAAATGGAGTTAGCACCAGGTGTAGATCGTGAATCCTTAGAAAAACATCAAGCCCAGCTAGCAGTTGCAACAGGCTTAGCACTAAGGAGTTTTTCACCATGCCACATATAAATCTCCTGGCGTGGCGTGAAGCGTCGCGCAAAGAGGCACAAAAACAGTTTGTAACTATCTTGCTACTGGTCGTGATCATGTCATTTGGTAGTATGTTTGGTTTAAGTATGTTTTATGGCGCCTTAAAAGATGGCCAAAATGTACGTAATAATTTTTTAACATCAGAAATCGCTTTACTCGATCAGCGAATCAAAGATATTCGTGAACTAGATAAGCGTAAAGCAAGCCTTCAACAACGTATGCGCTTAATCGAAGAACTTCAAAGTAACCGTAACCTTGGTACACAAATCATGGATGAAGTTGCACTTGTTGTTCCTTCGGGTGTTTACTTAACAAGCTTAGAACGTCGTGACAGAGCGCTACAAATCGTAGGTAAAAGTGAATCTCACAACCGCGTTTCAGCTATGTTACGTAAGCTAGAAGAATCATATCTATTCGAAGATGCTGTAATGCAAGTAATTGAAGCTGGGGATCAAGAGCTTCGTCTACTTAATGATTTTAACCTAAGGTTCAGAGTGAAGCCTTACGAGGAAATTAGCGAGGCTCAAAAATGAATATTGATTTAAAATCGCTAAATGAAATCGAATTAGACGAATTAGATCTTGAAAATATAGGAAGTTGGCCTTTAGCGGTCAAAATCATTGTATGTATTATCGCTGCTGGTTTAGTTGCATTTTTCACATACTCAATGATGGTTTCGAGTGAAATTGAAGCCTATGAACAAGCGCAGCAAAAAGAACAAGAGTTACGTACCACTTATCGTCAAAAATACGATGTGGCAAGTAAGCTAGAGATCTATCGTCAGCAAATGGTTGAGATGGAAGAAAAGTTTGCGCAGCTATTGAAGCGTCTTCCTACCTCTAGTGAAACACCTGGTCTTATCGAAGATTTATCATACATTGGTACTTCAAGTGGCTTAACATTCCATAAAGTTGAGTGGATGCCAGAGATTGAAAAAGAGTTCTACACAGAATTGCCGATTAAAATTGAAGTTGTTGGTAGTTACCACGACTTCGGTGAGTTTGTGAGTAAAGTTGCTGAGTTACCTCGTATTATCAGCTTACATGACTTCACAATTACAGGCGGTGATAAACAAGAGCAACTAGAATTTAGCGTTGTTGCTAAAACATACCGTTATGAAGGAGAGCGTGAATGAAAAAATTAGCAATTTTAGCATTACCTCTTATTCTTAGCGGCTGCTTTGATGATTTAACAGAGCAACAAGAGTTTATTAATCAGGTGCGTGCTAATACTAATAATAATGTTGAGCCAATTCCTGAAATAAAGAAGTTTAACCACTTTGCTTACACAGCCAGTGAAAAGCGAAGCCCATTTGTAGCGCCTAAGCCAGAAGTTATTCAGGATCGATTATTGCAGGTTCAAAACTGCTTACACCCAGATCCAAGAAGACGTAAAGAAGCTTTAGAGCGTTTCCCGCTTGAGAATTTACAAATGCGTGGAACGATCGGCTCAACAACAGAGTTATTAGCGCTGATAACAGCACCTGATAACTCGTTGCATGAAGTTGGTATTGGTGGCCGAATGGGTTTGTTTAATGGCAAAGTAACTCAGGTTCAAAATGGCTTTATTGAGTTATTAGAGTTAATACCTGATGGTGCAGGATGTTGGAAAGAACGCCTGACGAAAGTGGAAATCGTGGAGGCAGGTAGCAATGCGTCAAGTTAATAATAAAGGGTTTAATAATATGCGATCAGCAGTAGGTCTACTCCGTAAAGGTTTTACAACTTTACTGACAGCCGGTTTATTGGTGCTTTCATTTGGGGCATCTGCTGTCCCGCTGCTATATGATGTGCGCTACAACCCATTACTCGATGGTGAAACGGAAATCGAATTCGTATTTGACGAAGAGATTTATATTGAACCTAAAATTCAGGTATTTTCTGAGCCTGCTCGTATTGAATTATTTTTCGATGAAGCTGACTTTGAAGAAAATCTAACTGAAGTGTTAATTAATAAAGCAGGTGTTAAACGTGTTACCCATGCTTTTGAAAATGACGGCTTTAAAGTTACTGTTTTCTTAGACTATCTTAAAATTTATCAAACACGTGTAGATAAAAACTTATTCTATTTACATGTGAGTGATAACCCAACGCAAGATGTTGCTGAAACATCAGCAGTAGAAGACAGCTCTAGTTATATTAACAAAATCCAAGCTATTGATTTTCGTCGTGGTGAAAGCGGTGAAGCGCGAGTGATGATTTTCTTACAAGAAAACATGGCTGCAATCGACGTTAGTGAAAAAGCTGGCAAAATTGTTGCTGAATTCCACAACACCGATATTCTTGATGATTTATTGTATCAGTTAGATGTTATGGATTTTGGTACGGTAGTAAGCACTGTTGAAACCTTTAAAGATGGCATCAACAGCCGTATAGTTATCGATACTACAACAGGTTTTGATTATAACTATCAGCAACTTGATAATATCTTCACGTTAACAGTTGAAAAAGATGAATCTAAGCGCAGTTTCCTAGGTGACGGTAAAGACTACCAAGGTAAACCTATGTCACTTAACTTCCAAGATATTTCTATTCGTCAGGTACTGCAAATTATTGCCCAGTACAATAACTTCAACTTAGTAACAAGTGACTCAGTTGAAGGTAACATTACACTTCGTTTAGATGGTGTTCCATGGGACCAAGCGCTAGATGTTGTGCTACGTATGAAAGGCCTAGATAAGCGTATGGATGGTTCTATTCTGATGGTTGCACCGACAGAAGAATTAGCATCGCGTGAAGCTCGAGAGCTAGAAGTTAAACAAAAAGTTGCTGAACTTGAACCTCTATATAGCGAGTACATTCAGCTAAACTACGCAAAAGCGAAAGACTTCTCAGAACTATTAAAGTTTGAAGGTAACAGTATTTTATCAAGCCGTGGTTCAGTATCGGTGGATGAGCGTACCAATACATTACTTATTAAAGATACAGCTGTAAGTATTGAAAGTGTTCGTCGTATGATTGAGAACCTTGATATTCCGGTTAAGCAGGTGAAAATTGAATCTCGCATGGTTACTGTTCGTGACAATGTTCAAGAAGATTTAGGTATTCGTTGGGGCTTTAGTGATCAACAGAACTCAGATGGTGTTTCAGGTACCTTAGAAGGTGCTAACAATATCGCAAATGGCATTATTCCAGCGCTTAGCGATCGTTTAAATGTTAATTTACCGATTGCAAACCCAGCAGGTAGTATTGGTATTCATGTGGCCAAACTTGCTGATGGCACGCTAATTGACCTTGAGTTATCTGCGCTTGAACAAGAAAACAAAGCTGAAATTATCGCAAGTCCAAGTATTACTACTGCAAACCAAAAACTTGCTCGTATTGAGCAAGGTACTGAAATTCCTTATGTTCAAGCTGCATCAAGTGGTGCAACTACGGTTGAATTTAAGAAAGCAGTATTAAGCTTGGAAGTAACGCCACAAATTACTCCTGATGACAAGATTATTTTAGACCTTGTTATCACTCAGGATACGCGTGGAGATACAGTACAAACACCAACTGGACCTGCGGTAGCAATTGATACTCAGAAGATTCGTACTCAAGTATTAGTTGATAATGGCCAGACAGTAGTGCTTGGTGGTATCTACCAGCAGCAGATTGTGAGCAGCACGAAAAAAGTACCTCTGTTAGGTGATATTCCTTACCTTGGTTACCTGTTCCAATCTAATAGTGAATTTAATGAGAAAAAAGAGTTACTTATTTTCGTAACTCCGAAAATTCTTAATGAATCTTTGTAGCTAAAAAGGGCTGAATAGCCCTTTTTATTGTATAACACTTGAAAACCTTGCCTATTTGTTGAGATAATCTCCGCCTTACTTTTGGGGACCAGCTAATAAGCGGGGTTTTTTTCAATTTTAGAGTTCGTTTGTACTAAAAGATATGGCTGAAAAACGTAATATATTTCTAGTGGGCCCAATGGGCGCAGGTAAAAGCACTATTGGTCGTCACCTTGCAGACCAACTTCATTTAGAGTTTTTTGACTCAGACCAAGAAATCGAGCGTCGCACTGGTGCGGATATCGCTTGGGTGTTTGATATTGAAGGTGAAGAAGGGTTTCGTCGCAGAGAAGAGTCTGTTATTTCTGATTTAACAGAAAAGCAAGGGATCGTACTAGCAACAGGCGGTGGCTCTATTATTAGTAAAGATGTACGTAATAAACTTTCTGCACGTGGTATCGTTGTTTATTTAGAAACTCCGATCGAAAAGCAATTAGCGCGTACTCAACGTGACAAGAAACGTCCGTTATTGCAAACGGAAGAGCCACCTAAAGATGTGTTAGTTCGTTTAGCTGACGAACGTAATCCACTTTACGTTGAAGTTTCTGACTTCGTTGTTCGTACCGATGAACAAAGTGCAAAAGTTGTTGCCAATCAAATTATCGAAAAGATAAATTTCTAAATATAAAAGGGGATGCGCATGCTTGAATTATCAGTTAATTTGGGTGAGCGCAGCTACCCAATTTATATTTCACAAAACAATCTTACTGACAGTCCAAATTTATCTGAAATTTTGGCTGGCAAAAAAGTGGTGATTGTTTCCAATGAAACAATCGCTCCTATCTACTTAGATAAGTTCACAGCTCAATTACCAACAGATTCCTTTCTGTCTTGTGTTATCCCAGATGGTGAGCAATTTAAATCGCTCGAGTATTTTGAATTTATAAATCGCTTTTTGTTAGAGCATAACTGCGGCCGCGATACCTGCCTTGTGGCGCTTGGTGGTGGTGTAATCGGGGATTTAACAGGCTTTGTAGCTGCGTGTTATCAACGTGGTGTTGATTTTATTCAGGTACCGACAACATTACTTTCGCAAGTAGATTCATCAGTGGGCGGTAAAACAGCGGTTAATCATCCCCTTGGTAAAAATATGATTGGTGCTTTTTACCAACCTAAAGCGGTTTATATCGACAATAATACCCTTAGCACCTTACCAGATAGAGAGTTTGCAGCTGGTATTGCTGAAGTAATCAAATATGGCTTAATTTACGATGCTGACTTCTTTAAGTTTATTGAAGATAACTCAACTGCTATAAAAGAGCATCATACAGAAGCGCTTAGTAAAATTATTTATCGATGCTGTGAAATTAAAGCTGAAATTGTTGCGCAAGATGAGAAAGAGTCGGGATTAAGAGCTTTATTAAATCTTGGGCACACTTTCGGCCATGCAATTGAAGCTGAAATGGGATACGGTAACTGGCTTCATGGTGAAGCCGTTGCAACAGGAATGGTGTTAGCGTCACAATTAGCGTTTTTGCGCGGCTATCTGTCAGAGCAAGAGTTACAACGAATTATTACTCTACTAGCAGACTTCAATTTACCAGTTAAAGCACCTGTAACTATGTCGTGCGATGATTTTGTAAAACACATGGTTAAAGATAAGAAGAATAAACAAGGTGTGATCCGTTTTATCATTCCAACATCTTTCGGTGCATGTGAACTTGTTGATGATGTGACACAACAAGAATTAGAAGAGTTATTTAAACTGCATGCAAACTAAAATATTGCCAAGTAGGCAGGCATTAGTCGATAGAATCGAATTGCAGTTTGCTTATGGTAATAATTTCATATGTCTAATTTCTGAGGTAGGGTTAGGCAAGAGTTATCTTGCTGAAACATTTATCTCAGAAAAATTCCCAGAGCATAATAAAGCATATATACAGGCTTCTCGCAGTGCCCAAGATCGTCATCTACTTGGGCAAATTTTAGAGCAAAGCTTTTCAACCCCTTTAATCGATTATGATTTAAATATTCAGGATAACTTTGCAATATTATCTAAAGGCATACTTGAGCCACTGTTAATCGTAATTGATGATGCCCATTTTGTCAGTGATGAGTTTGCCAATGAGCTATATCAACTAACCGAGCTTTATCAAGGTAAAATACGAATCTTATTAACTGCTACTCGGCAGTTGCCTGTGCTCGATGCTATCAATATTCACTTAGAGCCATTAAATCAAAGTGAAAGTTTGTCTTTAATGAGAATGTACTTTAAAGATTTGCCTTATGAAGATGAGCCAATTTTCGGTGCTTTTTTAGCTGCTTGCCATGGTAACCCGCAATTGCTATTGGCCTGGAAAAATGAAAATAAGCAGCAAGAGTTAAAAATCGAAACGCGTCAAAAACAGGTGAAAATCTATAGTTGGTTAGTGTTTTTTACAGTAGTTTTAGTCGCTATTGCAAGTGCATTACTTTATTTTTTCAAGCAGCAGACTTTTTCTCAAAAAGAGGATGTAAGCGAAGCACCAACAACCGTTATTCAATCACAAGATGTTGCGCTTGATGTAAATAAGCTTGATTTAATAGAGAGCAAGCAAAATACTTCTGCTCAGCCAGAACAGCA
>NZ_JAPEHW010000083.1 GCF_028875915.1 Pseudoalteromonas sp. G4 | reverse complement strand
GCTCGTCGGGCTCATAACCCGAAGGTCGTCGGTTCAAATCCGGCTCCCGCAACCATTTCTTATTTTTCCTTATAATTCAAAATATTTCGTCTTATTATTTACGTAGTTGTAGATAATAAATATTTACCTAATAAAGCTTCTGAAAATCTTTCTTGTATCCGAATACTTATTTTTAAATTAAATTTTTCTATCTTGCAGACTTAATACTAGTCTGAGCATATCTTTATGCTGAATACCATTTTCAAAAATGGGTTTTGAGTAGTTATCTAAAAAGTGATTTTTAATAATGCTATCTACGCGAAATCCTAATCTTTGGTAAAAACCGAGTTGATGGCCAAATGTACCTGTGCCTAATTCAATCCGTAAAAAGTCGCTTTGCTTTAGCTCTGAAATAGCGAACGACAACAGCTTTGAACCAATGCCTAACGCTTGATGTGAAGGTGTTACTGCAATATTCATTAATTCAATACATTGGGAGCTTTGTTTTTTAAATACGCAGACTCCAACTAGATTGGCATCCTGAGTGGCGGCAAAGCAAAGGCTATTCGATAAATATGTTTTTATCTTTTCGACATCAGGATCTGCTTCTAACAAAAGCGATAAAGGCACTATCTCTGGTGCGATTTGAGAAAATGTTAGCATCGTTATTTCGTCCTTGAAAAATGCTTAATCAGTGTTTGATAAGCACTATTTGCTGCTAAGTAATTATCAGAGTTGTGGCTTGAAGTTTTGTCTGGGTGTGATGCGATTGCAATTTTATACCAAGCGCGCTTTACCTGCTTTAAATTGGCATTATTAGGTAAGCCAAGTACTTCGAAAGCGCCACTTACATCATGCAACTCAAAATGGTTATGAGCAGTGTAGTAGTGCCAAAAACTATCTAATAAACTCTTTATCTCTTCGGTAGAAATCACAATGTTTGAGAAATCTAAATAGTAGTCTGCCAATTTTGAATTGGTGTTGGAAAGCTGGTTTTCTTGGTAGCGTATCAGTTGAATATTTATTGAATCGATTACTACGGTGTAGCCAATAGTTTTGGCGTCAGTTTGCAGATTAAAGAGCGCATTCATCACTAAGAAGTTTTGTTTAAATAAATTTTGCTCTGAATCTTTATCGAGCGAAATAAGCAGCTGTCTCTCTTTTAAATGGCTAAAAATGTGGTTGAGTTTGCAATTAGGTGATTGTAAAAGCAGATCAAAAATAGCTTGTTGCAGTGAGAATGAAATGCTTTCTAAGCTATTTTCCAAGTTTTTCATCCTTGTGGTGTGATTTGGGCAACGCTTGTTGCCCAAACATGATTCAGCTTAATGCTTTTTAGCATACGCTTCAGCTTGTCGCCAAACGCGCATCGTATTACCACCTAATAGTTTGATGATATCGCTATCGGAATAGCCTCTATCAAGTAATCCCTGAACTAAATTAGGGTAGCTAGCAACGTCTTTTAAACCGATAGGCAGTGAATCGCCAACACCGTCATAATCAGAGCCAATACCAACGTAATCAATACCAATCAGTTTTACAACATGATCAATATGATTTAGTACCTGCTCTAAGCTTGCAAATGGGTATGGGTTTTTAGCAACATAGGCTTTACGGAAATCTTTAACTTGCGGTGCGTTTTCGCCAAACTCTTCTTTCGCTTGTTTACGCGCAGCTTTCATCTTATCGCCCCAAGCACCTGCTGCAGACGTAACAAAGCTTGAACCAAAGTTAATTTGAATAACACCGCCATTCTTTTTCAGCGCTAACAACATTTTGTCGTCCATATTACGTTCAAAACCTGGCGTGTATTTGCGTAATGATGAATGGGATGCAATCACTGGTACTTTTGACAGTTCCATTACTTGGTAAAAGGCATCATCTGAAATATGTGATACATCAATCAGCATACCTATGTTATTCATTTCTTTGACCAGCTCTTTACCAAATGGGCTTAAGCCTTTCCACTTGCGACGAATGTCATAAGAAGAATCTGAAATATGGTTGCTTTGCGAATGGGCAAGGGTGATATAACGCACACCACGATCAAAGAAATGTTTAAGGTTAGCCATTTCTCCTTCCATTGGTGAGCCGTTTTCCATGCCCATGGCAAGAGACATTAAGCCTTGTTTAAATTGTGCTTCAACGTCGCTGGTGCTTGTGGCGATTGCGAATTTATCTGGCGCACGTTGTGCCAGCGCTTCCATACCATCAATTAGTTGATTGGCAAGCTGATAGCTTTTTCCTTTACCTTCAAATTCTAAATTGGCCGGAATATAAATCGACATAAAAGGTACATTTAAACCACCTTTTACACCACGTGGATAGTCAAAATCACCACCTTCCGTGGCTTTTGAGACATCATCCCATTTGTGATAAATTCGGTATGGCACATCGATATGGGTATCGATAAGTAAGTTTTCTTGCGCTAGCTTAATTGCTTTTTCGGATGCTTTAAATTCAGTCGCGTTGCTTGTAAAGGTAATGGCTAACGCGGAAGCGATAAGGCTTGTTTTTATTAGATATTTCATAGTCGATTCTGTGTCGTTGTTTTCTTTATTGTGCTTGCTTTAACTTTGAAAGCAATAGAATCGCGATAGAAAGATTAAAAACTAGTCGAATAGCATGATTTAATAGGTGTTAGGTGGGAGTAGAAAAGCGAATGCTTTTTCTACTCGTAGTCCACATGTGGCTGAAAGTCACTGGCAGGCATAATATTGATTGTTTCATGTAATTCTGAAAACACTAATACCGCAGTGCCACTTTTTAATTGCGCTTTTACTTGCTCTATTTTTTGCTCTAAAGCGGCTTCTTCTTCACCATAATCGGTGCCTTCTCTTAGCACAAACTCTTTAATTAGGTTGGTAAGGGTATCAGGATCTATTTGGTCAATTGGCACAATCATTTTAATTTGCTTAATTGTTGTTGGAAAAAATACGGTACTTGTTGTTCAAGCCAAAATATAGGACGGAAAGGGTTTTTACCACTAATGAAACCGACATGCCCACCTTGCTTAGACACCATCAATTTAACGGCGCTACTCACATCTGAAGTTTGTGGAATAGCTTCTTCTGACAGCATTGGGTCATCCTTAGCGTGGATCACTAAGGTGGGTGTTTTGATGCGTTTTAAATATTGTTTTCCGCTTGATTTTAAATAGTAGTCAGCGGCGTCAATAAAACCATGAAGAGGTGCAGTGACTTTATTGTCGAACTCCCATAAATCGTAAATATTTTCTAGTTGCTTCGCAGTGAGGTTAATAGAGTCTTTTAGGTGATCTAGTTTTCGTGCTGTGGATTTTTTTAATCTGTCGAGCAGGTATTTTTGATATAACTTAAAGCAGCTTTTTTGAATTACTTTACACGATGACGCCAACGCGAAAGGTGCAGAGACTACCGCAGCGGCATCTAGCTGACTGTTTTGTTCATATTCGCCAAGGTATTTAGTTAAAACGTTTCCGCCAAGCGAAAAACCAACAGCCATTAAGGGTTTGTTTGGAAATCGCTGTTTTAGCGTGTTAACTAAAAAGTGTAAATCTGTGGTTTCACCACTGTGATATGCACGGGCTTGCAGATTAGCTTTGTATCCGCAGTTTCTGAAATGAAGTAACACTACGTCAAACCCTGCGAGCGACAGGGCTTTCATCATACCTTTTGCATAAAAGCTATCAATGTTTCCCTCTAAACCATGCAGTACAATCGCTAAGGGCTTTTCGTCAGCTTCGATGTGTTCTCTGCTCCAAATGAGTTGAAGAAAGTCATCATCGGGCGTTGCTATTTCTTCTGTATGGTAATCAATAGCAAGAGTTGGACGAAAAAATCGCGGTAAGATTGTTTGTGCATGCCGATTGGTCATCCACCAAGCGGGCTTAAAGTTACGATCCATAACAGTGTACAAAGGAAAAAGATTGGCTCAGTGTAGCAGAAAAAAATAAAGCACCAAACTAGTTGCCTAGTTTGATGCTTTAGTGCGTCGTGCTTAATTCTAACAGGGGTTTTCAAATGCCAGACAGATGCTGACATTATCAAATTCTTACTAAACTGGTTATGACTCGCTAGGCTCAGCGTTTTTGATCTTGTTTATAAAAAAGCCTACGTAGAAAAGGCAAAGAACAATAACTACACCTAAAATGCCGAATGATAAAAACAGCACAGGATCCTGAAAAAAGTCTCTAAATAGATTGCTCATTGTGTTTCTCCTCTAACGTCAACACGAAAGAGAATAGATGAAGCAGGACTGAATGATCATGACTTAGATCAAGGTTTTTCCCGCGTATTTCATTGCATTAAGCAAGTTGAATTAATGTTTGATCTAGGTCAGTTTTTGACACGTGTAAGGTATTTGAAAGGTAGTAATGCAAAGCAAGCTTAGCGTCGGTTGTTTGCTGTTTTGCCTTGTTATAAGAGTTTATTAATATCTGTTGCTCATGTTTTTCAAGCTCTAATTCTGCGTTCAGCAGGTGTGCTCTAAGCGCCGAGTAATTAGGTATCTCTTGCAAAGACAGCTTGAACAAGCTTCTTGTTTGGCGAAGTTGTGAGGTATAGGTTTGGTTAAAGTATGAGACTTCAGTATGCAATGCGTCAATTTGTGAAACATCAATGGGTAACTTGTGCTCTTTTAAATAAATAAGCAGCAGGCACAAATTTACATTGGCACCATGTTTGTCTTGCAAGGTTAAAAGCACGCTGCTGTGCGTGCTTTTACTATAGTAATCAAGCGAAAACTGCCAAAGTAGATCAGTCTGCAAATTGCGCTGCAAAGTCAGCTTCCTCTGTTTCTAATTGTTCTAGCTTTTCTAGCAGTGACTCTTCAATGTCGTTTAATTGCGGCGCGAGTTTAGCTTGTTCGGCTAGTTGCTTTGTGAGTTCCGCTTTGTTTTCTTCCTGATAAATACTGGCATCAGCAAGTGCATTTTCAGCAACTTGTAATTGCTCACTAACGGTTTCTAATTGCTTTTCAAGTTTTGCAATTTCACGTTTGAGTGGCTGCATTTTAGTACGGAACTCAGCCTCTAAGCGTTTTTGCTCTTTACGGTTTTGCACCTTATTTGGTTTGCTCTCAAGCGTTGCAACGTCGCTTTCGTTTGTTTTATTACTGCCGTTATTTGCCAGCCATGCGTAATAATCTTCAATTTCATAGCCGAGTTGCGTTACTTGACCATCATTTACAAGGTAGAACTGATCAGACGTATTTTTAAGTAAATGGCGATCGTGCGATACCGTCACCATTGCCCCTTCAAATCCTTGTAAAGCCATTACTAAGGCATGACGCATTTCAAGGTCAAGGTGGTTGGTTGGTTCGTCGAGTAGCAATATATTTGGCTTTTGATAAACAAGCAAAGCTAATACCAAACGTGCTTTTTCGCCACCTGAAAATGGTGCGACAGGGTCGAGTGCTTTGTCACCATGAAATGCAAAACAGCCAAGGAAATCCCTGAGCTCTTGCTCAGATGCCATTTTATCAAGACGCTGTAAGTGCAATAGTGGTGATGCACTTGGGTCAAGTGACTCTAATTGATGCTGAGCAAAGTAACCAATACGTAAACCTTGGTGATGCACAAATTCACCGGCTTGTGGTGTTAATTCACCTGCTAACAGCTTAATCAGGGTAGATTTACCCGCACCGTTTTTACCGAGTAATGCAATACGGCTACCAGGCACTAGGTTTAACTTAATGTCTTGAATAATGGTTACATCACCATAGCCTGCTTTTACTTTCTCAAGTGTTACCAGTGGGTTTGGTAAGCTTGGTGGCTCTTTAAAGCTAAAATTAAAAGGCGAATCGATATGTGCTGGCGCCAGCTTTTCCATCCGTTCAAGCGCTTTAACTCGGCTTTGTGCTTGTTTTGCTTTTGATGCCTTAGCTTTAAAGCGGCGAATAAAACTTTCTAGATGGGCAATTTGTTCTTGCTGCTTTTCAAAGTTGCTTTGCTGCTGTGCTAGTTTTTCTGCTTTGATGCGCTCAAACTGACTGTAGTTACCCTTGTAGCTGTGAATTTGCTGTTGGTAGACATGCCAAATTTCACCCACGATTGCATCTAAAAATTCTCGGTCGTGCGAAATAAGAATTAATGTGCCAGGGTAAGACTTTAAAAACTTTTCTAACCAATACACAGCATCGAGGTCGAGGTGGTTGGTTGGTTCGTCAAGTAGTAATAAATCAGCTTCTTGTAATAGGGCCTGCGCAAGGTTTAGGCGCATTCGCCAACCACCGGAAAAGTCTTTTACTGGCAGTGAGATTTGTCCTTGTGTAAAGCCAAGACCATGCAATAACTCGCTAGCTTTTGCTTCAATGTGGTAAGCCTGCATTTCTTCAAGTGCTAGATGAATTTCAGCTTGCTTAGCACCATCATTATTTTGTTCAGCAATATGAAGTTGTTCGCGCAGCGCATAATAGTCTTCATAGCCCTGTAATACGTATTCTAATGCAGAGATAGCAAGGCCAGGAGTTTCTTGTTTTACTGATGCAATGCGCCACTCTTTCGGGATATTGCACTCACCCATATCAGGTGTAAGTTCGTTGCGAATCAAAGCAAATAAGCTGGATTTACCACAACCATTGTTACCCACCAAACCTACTTTGTGGCCGGGAAACAGTGTTGCGTTTGCTTCTTTAAGCAGTGGTTTGCCACCGCGTAATAATTCGAGATTAGAAATTTGGATCATGTACTAACAGCAATTTGAAAACTTTTCTTGCGCTAGTATATCAAGTAATCAGTGTTGTTTGTTAAAATCGCGCTATCAACATTGGGGATAATTGAAAACTATGAAACAGAAAAAACGTTTTATTGCAGGTGCAACTTGCCCTGAATGTAAAAAGCAAGACACTATGATGCTATACAAAGAAATGGATGTTGAGAAAGTTGAATGTGTTGAATGTGGCCACACGATGACGCAAGCGGAAGGTCAAGTGCAGGCGTCTACACGCCAGTTCGAGCAAGTTATAGGTGTATTTAAGCCTGAATAAACAGGTTTAATATATTAATTGATAATGTGGCGGTGAAGTATTCTTTGTTAACCAAATATATTTAATCAACAAGTTTTTTTGAGGTTGGATTTTGCTTTTTTAGTGTTAATTTGAGAAATGAAGGAACAACATTTAAATTTTTATAAGGACATAATTATGAAGTGTAAAAAAATACTTTTCTGTGCATCAATGCTTATTGCAAGCCAAAATTTATATGCTTTTCTACAACCTCAAAAAGAAATTTTTGTTTGTAATTCTGAAACAGGTACACCCAATTGTAGTCGAGTTGACGATTCATATCTAAAACAAGTGACAGAAATAAAATATGGTCACTTAGCGAACTCAGAGGATTGTAACCTAGGCGATCCTATTTCAAATTGTGAAGCCGTCAATCAATTGGTTAGTGTCGATTTTCTGGTTGTGAATGCTGAGACTGGTGAAGCGCAAAAAACTCGCGTTAAAATGACCTATCTTAATGGTGTTAATACATTCGATGTTTTGTCTGTAGACAATCAACAAATCGACTTGCAAATAACACAAGAGATCGTGCTATTCGAGAATGATTACAGAGATATGAAGCGCAAGTTCTCGTTCAAAGAAAATTCACAGGGCCGTTTTTTTAACTATTTTGGCCAGTCTCCTGATATGGTAGGTATAACGGTAGAAAGTCAAGGTCAAGAATTTGGGAACTGCAAAACCGCAATTTCTTTTCCATATGACGAGCAAGCAGAACGCTCATTACCGACATGTAAAAGCTTTTTAAGTGGGCAATTTCAAGCTATTCACGACCGCAGAGGCTTTGGCACTAGGTTTATGCAAGAAATTGCCGATGCAATTCCTTCATATAGTAATTACGGTGCAGATTTTAATATTACTAAAGTCAATAATTTTAGTATCGCGATTCATTATAAGGATGGTTCTAAACTGGTACTTGATTTTGTCAATGATAACGGAAATCTAAAAATATTTTTCGACAAAGATGTTTCGTTAGTGAGTGACAACAAAAGTATTAACGAATTTGAAAAGGATGCACTCAAGCCTAATGGCAGTATAGGTTCACGTAATGAAGCCTCTTCGCTTGCTTACCTTGGTGGCATGGAAACGTGTTATAGCAGAATTCAGCAGGAAGGATACTATCAACAGTTCCGTATAAAAGTGATTGAGCGAGATGAAAACGGTTATCCGCTAAAAGTTACTTTTGAGTTAATATCGCAAACAGGTATTACATCAGAAACTATCCATTGCACGCGTAATGGAATCAATGTTAGCTAAAAGGTTAGACTCATAATAATTTAAAATAAAAACCGAACTATCATTCGACTTTTATTTTAATGTTAAAGTTATGCCAAATTTAATAATGTGGCGGGAGAGTTTCATGCTCCTCACTTACGACTGATGAAGGTTTTATCTCCTTCAACTTCTCGCCTACTAACTCTATTTGCCTTGTGATTTTTGCCATAGCCATTTGATGCTGCTTTAGCTCGTCGTTCAAAATGTCGATAGTTTCATCTTGGTACGCTACTTTTGTTTCAAGTTCGGTAATACGCGCTTCAAGACTATTTATTTGTTCATTTGCCATGTTTCTGATAAACCGTTAGAACTTTCACTAATTATGGTGTCATTATCGCTAAAAGCGATGTCATATACTACTGCTGATTTAGGGCGTGAGTCTTGGCGAGGTGCTACCTGCCAAGTTTTGAGTTGTTTACCACTCGATGTATCCCATAAGGCAATAGTACGAGCAGGTGAACCGGTAACAAGCAATGATGTGTCTGTATTAAAGCGCACAGCACTAAATACTTTTTGCCTTGCATGAAATTGCAAATTAGCAATTTGAGAACCGTTTTGCAGGTCCCAAATGCTTGCTTGTTTTTTGCTGTCTGCAGTAAATGCTTTATGCCCTTCGCGATCAAGAGCAACTTGAGTAACGCGACTTGGATGCGTAAAACGGTGGATCACTTGTGCACTGCGAGTATCCCAAAGGTAAGCTGTGTAATCGTTGGCGCCAGTAAGCGCGTAATAACCATTGGGTGATAAATCAACCGCATTCACTTTTTCTGTGTGACCTAAAAATTCGATACGTCGACCTGTATTTAAATCTACGTGAATGACTTTGCCATCGCCACGACCATAAAGTACATAGCGACCATTGTTGCTAATAGCGATATCACGAATACTGGACTCTTGGATTTTCCAAAAGCCAATATTTTCGCCACTTTCTAAACTCCAAACTGCAAAATTAGTGCGATCGGCGGTCACAGCGAACTTATCGTCATCACTGATGTCTATAGCCAGCACAAGGTTATCGGTATCTTGCTGGTGGCTCCACTGGTAAAGCAATGCGTTGTCATTCAAATTCCATACTGATACGCCATGATTAATAGAAGAGACAATCGCGAGCGTACCCTTGTTATTTAATGCTGCGGCATAACTGCCTTGTACAGCATGTTCTTGTGCATTTTTAGGAATCGCGTTCGAGTTATCACAAGCTGTTAAGGTGAAGAGCATAAAAAGTATCAAGGTTAGGCGATATGGCTTCATTTTTAATCTAATTTTCCTTAACTCTTGGGCTACGAGAGGTTAGACTAGGACGAGTTTTGAGAACAAGGTAGTTACAGATATTTATTATCGGTTGTCTCAAGTATGCGTCTTTGTCGTCATTTTTGTGTTTTACATTGATGTTTGTCAGCCTATCATGTAACTCATTTAATTTTAACTTAGATAATTGTAGATAAAAGGCATTTTATTTGCCGGAGAAAAAAATGAAAAAAGTATTTAAACTTTCATTTGTTGCTGCATCAGTGCTTGCGCTTGCTGCATGTAACAAAGAAGCTCCTAAAGCTGAAGTGAAACTAGAGACCGAAGTACAAAAACAAGCATATGGTCTTGGCGCTTCAATTGGTGATTTCTTAAAGAAAGATCTTGAAGGCAAAACTGAAATGGGTTTTGTATTAGATAAAGAGTTAATCGTAGCTGGTTTAGAAGAATCTCTTGCTGGTAAATCAAAATTAACTGAAGAAGAAATCAAAGAGCTTCTAACTAAACTAAACACCGATTTTGCTGAAAAACAGCAAGCTGCTGCTCAAGCAAAAGCAGAAGAAGTTAAAGCGCAAGGCGTTGCTTTCTTAGCTGAAAATGCGAAGAAAGAAGGCGTAGTAACGACAGATTCTGGTCTTCAGTATGAAGTTTTAGCGCAGGGTGAAGGTAAAAAGCCTTTAGCAACAGATACTGTTGAAGTTCACTACAAAGGTACATTAATTGATGGTACTGAGTTCGATAGCTCTTACTCACACGGTGAGCCAATTACTTTCCCGCTTAATCGCGTAATTAAAGGTTGGACTGAAGGTGTTCAGCTAATGGCTGAAGGTTCAAAATTCAAGTTCTTCATTCCTTCAGAACTTGCATATGGTGAGCGTGATCTTGGTAAGATCCCTGCTAATTCAACGCTTATTTTTGAAGTTGAGCTATTAAAAGTAGTTCAGCCTGAAGCTGAAAAAGAAGCTGCATCTGAATAATATTTAAAAATATACATTATTTTTTAAGCCACCTTTTGGGTGGCTTTTTTATTTGCATTTGTAGAATTATTGCTCTAAATTAAACCGACTAATCAGTCGGTTTTGTATATTTAATACTAGGATGCAATATGAGCTCGCCTATTCTTGATAAAATGGATACTGCTGAAGATGTGCAATCTTCACAGGTTTCTTTGGAACAGCTAAATGCTGCTTTTGCACAGTTGAAGTTAGCATATAATGCTAATAAACAACCTTCCTATTCAGAGCGCAAGCAAGTAATTCTAGAATTAAAGTCAGCACTTTTAGCAAACAGAGAACAACTGCTTAGTGCACTTAATGCAGACTATGGTAAACGGCCAAATTTCGACAGCTTAATGGCGGATATATTACCGAGCGTACAGCATCTAAATTACACTTTAAAACACCTCAAATCTTGGTTAAAACCAGAGAGGCGGCGTGCAGGGCTATTGTTAGCGCCATCGTCTATTTATGTTTATAAACAAGCGAAGGGCGTAGTAGGGGTTGTTGTGCCTTGGAACTTCCCTGTGTTTTTAAGTATTGGGCCTATCGTCACTGCTCTTGCTGCGGGCAACAAGGTGATGGTTAAGCTCAGCGAATATACGCCATATACGAATTCGGTTATTAGAAAAATCTTTAGTTCATTGCATGACAGTGTTGTGGTGATTGAAGGTGGGCCAGAGGTTGCAGCTGAATTTACTCAATTACCGTTTGACCATATTTTTTTCACAGGCTCAACAAGTGTAGGCAAGTTGGTTGCAAAATCTTGCGCAGAGCGCTTGGTACCAACAACATTAGAGCTTGGAGGTAAATCTCCCGTAGTGATTACTGCAAATGCAGATTTAGAAAAAGCCGCTGATGCAATTATTTTAGGTAAATCAGTCAATGCAGGGCAAATCTGTGTCGCCCCAGATTATGTTCTTGTAGAGAGAACTCAACTTCAAGCATTTTGCCAAACTTACCTAACTCGTTTTGCGGCACTTTATGATCATCAAAAATTTAGCGAGGAATATGGCGCGATAATCAATGAGGCGCAGTTTGCTCGTTTGCAAGCAATGCTCGAAGATGCAAAAGCAAAAGGAGCTAATGTATTTGCGCCAATAGGCTATGAGATTGATGTTAAAAATAGGGTAATACCACCACAATTATTAACCAACGTTGATGATACTATGGCGGTGTGTAAATCAGAGATTTTTGGCCCCCTATTACCTGTACTGGCTTACGACGAAGTTACAGATGCGATTGATTATATTAACAGTAAAGAAAGGCCTCTGGCGCTTTACATAATGTCGCAAGATACGTCAGTGGTAGAAGCGATTTTAGAGCAAACAAATAGTGGTGGCGTTTGTGTTAATGATACCTTGATGCACGTAGGCGCTGATGATGCTCCTTTTGGTGGTATTGGCGAGTCAGGTTTAGGTAATTACCATGGCCCTGAAGGATTTGATACGTTTTGTCATAAACGAACTGTTTTAAAAACGCCGTTGTGGCTTCCCCGAGTGAAACTTATTTTACAGTCTAAAAAACTAGCTCTATCGCTGCTAACAAAGTTGTTTGTTCGTTAAATGGCTATTTCAAAGAAACAACAGTTACTAGATGCAGCGTTAGTCTTGTTTGTTGAGCAAGGTATATCGGAGACATCAACGGCTAGCATTGCCAAACATGCAGGGGTGGCGACTGGCACTTTGTTTCATCACTTTGCAAATAAAAAAGAGTTGGTGGAAGCCCTTTATTTAAATTTAAAAGAAGCTTTGGTTACAGATTTAGCCTTGTCGGGTGAAATTGAAAGTAGCGAGCAAGCACTAGTTTTATGGCGGAAAGTAATAACCTGGGGGTTAACAAATCCTGAAAAAATGGCATTTTTTGGTATTTATTACTCTAGCCCTTGGGTGGAGTCATCATTTAAAAGCAGTGTATTAAACAATGTGTTTTCTTTTTTAATCGCATTTATCGAAAAGCAAAAAGCTGTAGGTGCATTTATTAATTTACCAACAGATTATATTGCGATGCATATTCAGCAAAGTTTGTTAAATACAGTGAACTATCTGATTGAACACAATTTGAATGCTAACAGTGAGTTGGTTGATTTGAGCTTTAGTACGTGCTTATTTGGTTTACAGCATCAAATAAACAAAAAGGCGTAAATTACGCCTTTTCTTATTCTGTGTGATGAGTATATAAATTTTCGATAAGTTCGTCTTCAAATTCAAAGCGTTGCTCAAGAGCTTGGCCTAATGTGGATAAATCCTCATCGAAGTTTGGTAGCAAGCTTTCTTCTTTAGCATTGGCGTAATCATCATTAAAGCTCAATGCAATATCTGTCGAAGCTGATATTTGCGGATAAAGTGATTGAGCTAGCTTTAGACTGCTCGGGCCTTTTTCTGCACATGCTTTAACAAGGTTGTCGTAAATTTCGAAATGACCGGCTGAAAGGTAATCCATTAAAATCTGACAAAATTCAAGGATTTCACTTTTCTTTGGTAACGCTTGGTCGCTTCGTTCGTAGGGAGGTAAGCCTGCAAGTTTGCAATAAATTACAAGTAACTCCTGGCGTTCTTGCAACCAGCTATCAATGGCTGAGTGTGATCCGCCCCATTCTTGTTTCGCTTTCTCTAAACTCTTAAGCATAAATTGTGTCCCTTTACTTCAAACTAATTTCTATAACAATGAAATCTGGCGAAAAGATCAACTAATTTTTAACATTTTTAAGAGTAATAAATGTAACTGATTAATAATAAAAAGAATTGTCTATATACTGATTTGTGATTAGAAGCGGGGTTTCAGATTTAAAAGTGCATATAAAAGAAAAAACCACCCAGAGGGTGGTTATAAAACTTTTTCCGACTTGATTAATTCAAGTTCTTATTTTTGTATCCTTTTTATAACAAATTATTTTCATTTTAACAACGTTAAATATTATAAAATGCGAGATTAAATGCAAAATACATCTAAAAAGCGAAATAATTGCATTTTTAGTGTAAGAGGGCTTGATCTTTCGCATAGTTAGTTGGCGTTCATAATGATACAATTCGGCCAGTTATAATTTTTAGGTTTTACACTATCATGAGTGAATTAAAGAACGATCGTTATTTACGTGCGCTATTAAAGCAACCAGTTGACCAAACACCTGTATGGATGATGCGTCAAGCTGGACGTTATTTACCAGAATATCGAGCTACGAGAGCGCAAGCTGGCGACTTTATGAGCTTATGTAAAAATGCAGAGTTAGCATGTGAAGTAACACTGCAACCACTGCGTCGCTACCCATTAGATGCGGCAATTCTTTTTAGTGATATTTTAACTATTCCAGATGCGATGGGATTAGGCCTTTACTTCGAAACCGGTGAAGGTCCAAAATTTGAACGCCCAATTCAGTCAATGGCCGACGTTGCTAATCTACCTATTCCAGATCCAGAAGATGAATTGGGTTATGTAATGAACGCTGTAAGAACTATTCGCCGTGAACTTAATGGTGAAGTTCCGTTAATCGGTTTCTCTGGCTCACCATGGACGCTTGCGACTTATATGATTGAAGGCGGTAGCAGCAAAACATTTGGCAAGATTAAGAAAATGGCTTTCTCTGAGCCTGAAATCTTACATATGCTTCTCGATAAACTTGCGGACTCTGTAATCAGTTATTTAAATGCACAGATTAAAGCGGGTGCACAATCCCTAATGGTATTTGACTCTTGGGGTGGTGTGTTATCGCCACGTGACTATAACGAGTTCTCATTAACTTATATGCAGAAAATCGTGGATGGCTTGATCCGTGAATATGATGGTCGCAAAGTACCGGTAACGCTATTTACTAAAAATGGTGGTTTAAACTTAGAAGCAATTGCAGCGACAGGCTGTGACGCGGTTGGTTTAGATTGGACTGTAGATATTGCTGATGCGCGTCGTCGTATTGGTGATAAAGTGGCGCTGCAAGGTAATATGGATCCTGCAATGTTACATGGCACACCTGAGCGCATCCGCCAAGAAGTACAACGTATTTTAGAAGGCTATGGTAACGGCTCTGGCCATGTATTCAACTTAGGTCATGGTATTACGCCAGATGTTGACCCTGAAAATGCAGGTGTTTTCATCAACTCGGTTGGTGAACTAAGTAAACAGTACCACAACAATTAATTTAAGAGCCTTGCAACCGCAAGGCTTTTTTCTTAATGGCGAATCAAAACGATATTATTTGGCCCGGCAGCGTAGCTAAGGCCAAAGAAATTCAACAGCAGCTAGCCAAGCAAGTAGTTATCTCATCATTTCAAGGTGATATAAATTACATTGCTGGTATTGATGTCGCATTTCCAAACAGTGGTAAAACAACCCGAGCAGCGGTTGTTTTGCTGGAATATCCATCGCTTCGTTTAGTAGAACAAGTTGTCCATGAATCGCCAACAGTAATTCCTTATATCCCAGGCGTTTTAAGCTTCCGAGAAGGTGGAGCGGTATTAAAGGCATTGAAAAAGCTTGTAAAGCGTCCTGATTTATTGATGTTTGATGGTCAAGGTGTTGCGCATCCTTTAGGGCTTGGTATTGCTAGCCATGTTGGTGTGGTACTCAATATGCCGACTATTGGTATCGCAAAAAGTTGTTTGATAGGTGATTATAACGAGCCTGAACAGTTTAAGGGAGCCACGACTGATTTAGTTGTGCGAGGCCAGCACTGCGGATACGTGGTGCGCTCAAGAACAAATGTAAAACCGCTCTTTATCTCACCTGGACATCTGATAACAAAAGAGCAAGCGTTATCGCTTGCTCTTGAGTGTGTTACTAAGTTTCGATTACCTGAGCCAACAAGGCTTGCAGATAAGCTTAGTAAGAGTCAGTAGTTCTGTCTGCCATCATTGAAGCTTCACTTAATTCGATAAGCTTAATGTAGTTTTGTGCAGGCCAGCTACGGTTATTCGCTTCGTTTAATGCTTGTTGTAACATTAATTGCCCTTCCTGAACACGGCCAAGCTCTGAATGAGCTGTACCTAGTACAGATAGAAGTACAGGGTGATTATTATCTACTGCACGTGCAAGTTCAGCGTACTTAATTGCGCTTTGTGCATCGCGAAGCTCAGCAACGTCTGAGAAAGCAAGTAAGCGTGAGTACTCGATCATTGCTGGTAGATACTGATTATGAGCAGCTGTCTTCAACATTTTTGCAGCTGTGTGTACATCATAATGAATGCTACCATAATTAAGCATAGTCATTGCTAATTGATACTGCGCACGTTCATTACCAGATTCCGAAGCAAGCGCTAACCAGTTGAAAGCTTTTTCTTCATCAGGCTGGCAGCCTTCACCATTTGCAAAACAATGCATTAATCTCATTTGAGCATCATGATTGCCATTAATTGCTGCTTTGTAATACCAATCGATATGTTCGTTTTCAGATGTTTTCTCAATAATTTCATGCTCAAGCATTAAGGCATAACGATTTTGCGCAACACTATTTCCTTTGTTGGCAAGTGCGAGAAGCTTTTCTTTATATTCGTCTAAGGAGCGCTGAAACTCACGGTTCACTTTACTGTTATCAGAACCAAGCGTAAATGAAGTAACCAAGTCGAAAATACGACGCGGCTCACCTGTTGGGCTGATATCAGGCTCAAACTTCCATTGATTCACTGCTTCTAATGCAAGATCATCAATAATACCTTTCGGAAATGACGCAAGAATACGACTATCTTCAACGACCCCACTTTCGTTGACATTATAACCAATTGTTACCCAAGCTTTTGAACCAGAGCGAGTATTGTTATCAATTTCAGGTTCAACACGCTCAATTAACTTAGCTCGCTCAGGAAAAAAGTTGGTATGTTTTGCAATAGGTGCGTAACGTAAATCGTGTAACTTTTTACCGTAAACATCTTTTAACTCAATATAAGCTGCTTTCGCTTCGCGGCGAGAAGGCACTTCTTTTCTTAAACTACGGTATTTTTCTTGAGCTAGCGGATGGCCGTAATCTTTTGCAAGAAGGTACCAAGCATAAGCTTTGTTAATATCTTTTTCGATACCTTGACCATTGAGATAGGCTGTTGCGAGATCAAACTGAGCATTGACGTGACCTAATTTGGCGATCTTGCTTAATTCAGCAACGTATTTCTCAACATCTCCTTGTTTCTCATAATATTTTGCAGTTGAGTAGTCCGCGAAACTGCTTACAGAAAACAAAGATAGCGCTGAGGCAAGTAATATAGAGGGGGTTTTCATACTTAACAGCCTATTATTATTGTTTTAGGTTATTAAGTTTACAATAATTTTACACGATCACAAGCGTTAGTTTAAAAAATCGGCACTTTATGTGAAGGTTTGTAATAAACTCGTCATAAAGTGCCATTTCGCTTTATTTAATCAAGCGATTCAAACCATTAAGCGCAGCTACTCGGTAAGCTTCTGCCATTGTTGGGTAGTTAAATGTGGTATTAACAAAGTATTCTATATTGTTACCGCCATTTTTTTGCTCCATTACTGCCTGACCAATGTGAATGATTTCTGCGGCACGTTCACCAAACACATGAATACCTAAAATTTCTTTGGTTTCAATATGGAATAGTATTTTTAAACTACCTACTTCGGTGCCTGCAATCTGTGCACGCGCTAGGTGTTTAAATTGAGCTCGGCCAACTTCATATGGCACTTTTGCAGCGGTAAGTTCTTGTTCAGAACGGCCAACCGAACTAATTTCTGGAATGGTATAAATACCACTTGGAATATCGCGGATCAGCTTTTTATTACATTCGCCGGTGGTAATTGCATCAGCAGCAATACGGCCTTGATCAAATGCGGCACTGGCAAGGCTTGGGTAACCAATTACGTCGCCAACAGCATAGACGTTATCGACTTCTGTTTGGTAATTTTCATTCACTTTTAAATTGCCACGACTATCAGGTGTTAAACCAATAGCCGATAAATTTAGTTTGTCTGTGTTACCTGTACGACCATTTGCAAAGAGTAAACAATCAGCTTGCATTTTTTTACCAGATTGCATGTGAACGATAACGCAATCATCCCGTGTTTCTACTTTTTTAAACTCTTCATTATGACGAATTAAAATACCGCTGTTCCAAAAATGGTAGCTAAGTGAATCAGATGTTTCGGCATCAAGAAAAGCGAGCAGGCGATCACGAGTATTGATTAAATCAACTTTGGCGCCTAGGCCGCGGAAAATTGAAGCGTATTCACAGCCAATGACACCAGCACCATAAATGATGATATGACGTGGGTCGTGCTTTAGTCCCAAAATTGTATCACTGTCATAAACACGCTTGTGATTGAAGTCGATTTCAGCAGGTCGATATGGGCGCGAACCTGTAGCAATTACTATGGTCTGTGCCGTTAAAGTTTCCTGACTACCGTCGTCTTTTTGAATTGAAATGGTGTGGTTATCTACAAAGCTTGCTTCACCATGAATAAGCGTAATGCGATTTCGGTCATAAAAGCTGGTGCGCAGATTGACCTGTTTTGAAATCACATTACTCGCATGATCTAAAATATCAGGGTAGGTCATGCGCTCTCTGTGAGCTTGAGAGTTAAACAACGGGTTTGAGTTAAACTCGATTAAGCGACTAACAGAATGACGCAGTGCTTTTGAAGGAATTGTGCCCCAGTGCGCACAACCGCCACCTACTTTAGGTTGTTTTTCAACAACAGCAACACGCTTACCGCTTTTGGCAAGATTCATTGCTGTACCTTCACCACCTGGGCCAGTACCTATGATTATGGCGTCATAATCATACTGTTTTTTTATCGCTTGTTTCTTTGTCACAGAGAGTGTTCCTTTAACTAGTTTGTTGCGAGCCC
>NZ_JAPEHW010000082.1 GCF_028875915.1 Pseudoalteromonas sp. G4 | reverse complement strand
TGTAAATCTGACGGCATTGCCTTCGATGGTTCGAATCCGTCCCCCTCCACCACTTTCTTTCTGAAGTTTGATACCTTAAATATATCTAACTTAAATCCATTTTCTTTTAGCCAACTTTCAGCCTTTTTGTGTTCTGGATAAAGCATTTTAACTACTTGCCAAAAGCGATGGCTATGATCCATCACCTGCAAATGCGCAACTTCATGAGCAATTACATAATTAATCACCCAAAGTGGTGCACTCGCTAATTGCAAATTAAATTGCAAACGCCCTTTTGTATCACATGACCCCCAGCGGCTTTTAATATGTTTTACACTCACCATTTGGAAGCTCACTTTCAATTTATTAGCCATATCAGCTGCTTTTTCTTCGCAGTAGCTTGTAAGTTGCTGAGCAGCAAATTGCATTAATAAACTAAGTTGTTTCTCTTCAATATGTTTAACACGTTTAGAAGTGTTAATGCGAAGTACGTCACCATCCAGCGTTACTTTGGATTGAACAGAATCTGATTCATAAACGAGTGAATAAGTCTTACCCATGAATGTTACACACTCTAGCTCTAAAACTGATTTGGCTAGCGGACTTTTTTGCTGATTAGCAAGGTGCTTTTCAATCCAATCTTGTTTGCTAGTAAGCCATTGTTCAATCACATTAAGCGCAAGGTAATTTGGTGCGTATACTAATACTTGATTTTCCTTAATTTTTATTGCCAAGGTTTTGCGTTTTATACTGCGTTTTAACTGATATTTGATCGACATTTTTTTCTATTGTGGTTAACTTGCTATAGTTATAAGTATCTTGCGCTAATACGTATATAAATGAGCCAAATCAGCGAAAATTCTTTAAAAGATAAGAGCATTCTTATTATTGATGACCAAAAGTCGTTCCAAAAACTACTTAAAGGTATGCTGGTACAACTCGGTGCTAACAATATTTCATTTTACGATTCGGGTGAAGCTGCGCTTAACAAAATCGAAAAAGATTCGGTAGATATTGTATTTATTGATTATAACCTTGGGCAAGGTAGAAACGGTAAACAGTTTCTTGAAGAATTAAAATACTTAAATAAACTCTCGCGCCACAGCATATCCATTTTAGTCACAGGTGAAAGCACACGCTCAGTTGTATTATCTGTACTCGAAATAGAACCTGATGATTATCTAATCAAACCATTCTCAAGTGGTATGTTAAAAACACGTCTAAATAAACTCTCTGCGAAAAAGAAGTTATTTTATCACGCCAATCAAGCGATCGAAGACGGCCAACTCGCACTCGCTGCTGAGCAATACCTTGAAATTTCAAAAAAAGGTGCTCGCAATGCGCAATTTTGCTTTAAGCGTGCTTGCCAAGTTTATTTTGATTTAGGCGAAAACCAAAAAGCATTTGATCTACTTAATTCAGTGCTCGAAAGTGCAAGGCCAACATGGGCACTGACCTACCTAGCGCAGGCCTGTCTATATTTAACTAAGTATGATCAAGCCATTCGAATATGCGATGAGTTGTTAGGCCAAAATCGATTTAATATTGATGCGTTAGATATAAAAGCCCTTTGCCTTAATCAACTTAACCAAGGGAAAGAGTCTCTGTTTTTAATAGAGCAAAGCTGTAGTATTTCGCCACACTCTTTTGCTAGGCAACGCACTTTTGCAGAAATTGCCCAAGCAAATAATGATCTTGATGCGCTTGTCAAAGCGCAAAATACGTTACTTGCAATGTCAAAAGGCACTGCGTTTGCACATATTGATTACCAATTTAATTATATTCGTGCCATGTTTAGCCAACTCAATAATGCAAACTCTAAACATGAGAAATCAGAGCTTACATCGCAAATTAAAAGCTCTCTTCGTCAAGCACAAAGTGACCCAACGGTTGTTGAGGAGCCCATTCTTTTTAATGAGTTTAATACCTTTTGTGAAGCACGTTTGAGTGTCAGTGAAGGAGAATATTTAACTGCCAAGAAAATCATTGCACCGCTTACTGCAGAGCAATCGTTAAGCCATTCCATTTTGCCTGATTCAATTATGACGTTATTCGATTTAGGCGAATTTGATGATGCCAATGCGCAACTTGAAAAATACCAATCGTCCAAACAAAGTAATAGCCAAGTATTAGCCCAATTACATAGTCGTAATGATGACTTAGCATCTAAACAATCAGAGTTTCAGCAGCATAATTCAAAAGGTATTGAGCTTTATAAGCAAGGTAACTTTCAAGACGCTATTGTACAATTTGAAATGGCGCTCAAACATGCTCCTATGAATACCGGTAGCGCACTAAACTTATTACAAGCATTACTGCAATTACTGCCACGCGCAAGCCAAGCTGCCGATGTTATTTTAGAGAAATGCCAAAGCAACTTTGTTCTGGTTGATGGTATGGCATTGCCGCCACAGCACGCCAAACGTCTCGAAGATCTTAAGTTTGAATACAATAAGTTAGCCAAACTCTATTACCAAGAAAGTTAGCAAAATAAGATTCAAGTGCTAGGCTTACAATATTGCAAGCCAGCTAAATATTGCCTATGAGTCATGCACCTAAATGCCAGTATGTTTCTCCTGAAAATGAACAATGTTGTGAATTGGATATGGGTGGCGGTTACTGTTTTTGGCATGACCAAAAATATGATAAAAGCGGTTTAGCACTTACCGAAAAACTTGAGCGCTACGCCCAACGTGGTGGTTTATTAAAAGGGCTGCAACTCAAACGCGCAGATCTCACTGGTTTAAATCTAGTAAATCACCAAGGTGAACATTTCAATTTATCCTACAGCAATTTTTATCGCGCCAATATGCAAAATGCACATCTTTATAATACCTGTATTCGCAATGCATCGCTTATGAAAGCTGACTTACGGGACGCTAATTTACACTGTGCCAAGCTCGAAGGAACTAACCTACTTGGCGTAAAATTAATTGGTGCGCGCATCGATAATATGAAACTTGGGCACACCCTGCTACAAGAAGACCTTGCTCGCAAAGCTGAAAAGCAAAATGACAGTGATAAAGCGCTCGACTATTTTGAGCAATCTGAAGAAATTTATCGAGATTTAAGAAACGCCGCTGAAAATCAGGGGCTTTTAGAAGTATCAGGCAAGTTCAATCACAAAGTGTTGATAATGCGCCGCCATCAATACCCTAAATGGTCTCGTCATCGTATGGCATCTAAATTTTTTGATGTGTTATGTGGCTACGGTGAGCGCCCTGTTAATGTGATTTTCTTTTCAATGATGTTAATTTTGATCTGTGCTCTTTGCTACTTTGCGTTTGGCGTGAGCTATAACGAACAAACCTTACAATTTAACCCAGCACACAGTTTAAAAGACAACTTAATGGCACTTGGTAACAGCTTATACTTTTCCGTTGTCACCTTTACTACCCTTGGCTATGGCGACATAACACCGCTTGGATATTCGCGCTTAATTGCCGCAGTCGAAGCCTTTTGCGGCAGTTTTTCGTTAGCGCTTTTCGTGGTTGTGTTCGTTAAGAAAATGACACGATAACATCAATGAATGTTGCCAATAATAAACAACATCATAAACACAACACTAAGCAATCTAAAAAAGAATAGCTGACCTTTTAAGCTTCTAACCTGTTTAGAGGTTTTAAATACTTTTAACTCTAATGCTTTACAATATTCTCGACTAATCATAATAGGATCCTCATCAATTGGGTTTGGCCCTATCAGTTTTGCCACCTTTGGCATCTCACGTTAATGCATGCATAAATGCGACCAAGTTTTGGTGACAATTTTACTTATTGTGATCCCTAACGTTACATTAATACCAACCATGATTACCTTATTAATACGTAATAAACCTTCATTAGGTTGATATTAACTGCGTCCTATTTTAACCATCGGCCAAACTGTCTAAATATTGAGCGCTATAAGCGAGTTTGTTGAAATCGTTCAAATAACCCTGAATAACGTGATACGGTTTTTGCCATTGCCCTTTCTAAACCACCAGCAAGCGATATTAATTCAAACGAAGTTTTCGCGCGGGTAATACCTGTGTATACCAACTGACGATTAACGACTGGAGAGTTTGCTGGCAATACCATGGCAACATCTTTAAATTCAGACCCTTGCGATTTATGTATGGTCATCGCATAAACAGTATCAAACTGAGGTAAACGGGTCGTAGAAATCACCCTTTCCGCTCCTTGATCATCAATAAAGCTTGCCATTAAACGGTCGTTTTCATCTTTGATAATAATGCCAATATCCCCGTTAAACAGATTCAACTGGTAATTGTTTTCGCTCACCATAATTGGCATACCAATATAAAAAGCACCACTGCGCTGGATCAAGTTGCTGTTACTTAACTCTTTTTCAATTTTAGTATTTAGTTCATTGGTGCCATAAGGCCCAACGCGCGTTGCACAAAGTACTTGATAGTTGGCAAATGCACTGTGAATTTCACTAATTGATGCGCCTTGTTTTATTGCAGATAAATACGCTTCATACTTACTTGCAGCCCGTTCAACAAATACTTTGAAATCAGTCTCTAATGAGCTAAACGTTAAGTCACTAAAATTATCTGAATAAACCTGATGTAGCGCATTAATATCATTGCTGTTTACCGCTTTTGCCAATCGCCCAATACCACTGTCTGATTTAAAGCGATGACTCACCTGCAAAAAAGCTAAATTATCATTTAATAAATAGTCATTTTGTTGTGTTGCACTAATAGGTTTACCTAATAACTGTGCAAGTTGTTTTGCAGTTTGCCCAGTGTAAGAATGATCTTTACCTAACATCAACGGTTTACATAAGTCCGACAACACATTACCAGTATCAACCGATGACAATTGATCTTTATCACCTAATAAGATCACGCGTGCATGCTTAGGCAAGGCATCAAACAACTTGGCTAACATGGCTAAATCAACCATAGATGCTTCATCTAAGATAACTAAATCGACATCTAATGGGTTTTGTTGGTTATGACGAAATTTATTGGATAAATGGATCACCCCCAATAAACGGTGCAGCGTTTGCGCTGTATCAGGAATATGCTTTGCAATTTGCGAATCAATATTCAAAAACTGTTTTGCATTAGCAATCGACTCGCTTAATCTAGCAGCGGCTTTACCAGTAGGTGCAACAAGTTGTACTTTTAGGGGCACTTTACAGTAAAGCGATTGCAAAATTGCCAATAACTTTGTCACTGTGGTGGTTTTTCCGGTACCAGGCCCGCCTGAAATAATACAAAAGCGCTTAAGACAAGCAACCGCACACGCCACTTTTTGCCAATCTATGTCGTTAGTTGGTTCAAAATAGTTTGTTAGCAGGTTTTTTAGTTGCTCATTATCTAAATTAGGCTCTAATGCGTTACGTGCTGTAATAGCGTTAACAAACACCTTTTCATAATCGTCATAGCGGGCAAAATAAAGGTTGTCGTTATATAAACGCAGTGGCTTGTCATTACCTACCGCAATATGTGATGTTAGCAGTGCTGCAAAATCATCTTGTGCGGTAAAAGGCGATTCTTTTTTACCATGGCTTGTTAATGCTAAATGAAATGGATCATCTCTATCAATGCTAGTAAGCGGTAAACACGAATGTTGCGAACGCACTGCACGGCTTAATAACAACACCATATAAAATACGGGTGAATCTGATTCTGCTACTAAAATTTCAGCAAGTTGAATATCAAACGCATCGATTTTGTCATGTTCAATAAGTAACTTACGCATTAAATGTCCCCTTATCGAATAAACTATCGAGTGCCAATACTTGCTCTATACTGGGCTCTTTATAATAAATGCCATGCCCTGATGGCATACCACGCATAAACAAATAAAAGCTGCCGCCCAAATGGGTATGAATATCATAATTACGAATACGGCTTTTTAATAAACGGTGCAGTGCAACGGTATACAATAAATATTGCAAATGGTAATGGTGAGAGCTCATGACACTTTCCATATTATCTTGGCTGTAATCATCCCCACTCTCACCTAAGTAATTCGACTTATAATCAAGAACATAATAACGCCCGTCATAACAGAAAATTAAATCGATAAAGCCCTTTAACATGCCACTAATGGTGGCATTGCTAAGTGGCGTAAAATGGTCACGACTTTGCGTTAATAAAATATCGTTTAGTTTGCGGGTGACAAGCGCATTTGCCGGCAGCATAAATTCCATTTCAATTAAACACTGCGCCATATTTAAATCACTCATTGCTACAGTAAGTGGCGCTAATGGCTTTGTTAGTAATTGCTGTATCCAATTTTCAACCACACTTTGCCATTCACTTTCTATTTGGTAAGCCAAGAGTTGTTTTTCAACCACCTCACTGAGCGGCAACTTTTGTTGATAAACAGGTGTGTTTGGTGCATTAAAATCAATTTCTTCCATAATGGCATGTAAGCAACTACCCGCATTTGCACCCTTAGGGAAACTAAATTCGCTTTGTAATTGATTAACAGCTGCTGTTTGCCAATCAAGCAGATGCATTTCATCATTAGCACCTTGTTTATAGTCAAACGCTTCGCTATCGCCATGACTTACTTTTGTTAGCGATGAAAAGCTGCTTAATCGCCATTGATTAGGCACAGCTTGCTCTTTTTGTTTTACTATGCACTCAGTGTTTGCGCTGCTGTCTGATGTATAAATTTCAGCGGCTTCAGGTAAAGAGTAACAGCTTGCGGTTAGCCCAGTATGCCCAGCACAAAAAGTGCTGAGTTGTGCATACCAATCATGGCCGGTATCGATATCATCTTTATCAAACAACAAATGGCCAAGCGGCGTTTTGCTAATGCCAGTTTTTTTACTGCGCCCGTCTTTGCAGTTATAAAGCCCAACCACCAAGTAGTGTACAGCCCGTGTAAGTGCTACGTAGAGCAAACGCAAATCTTCAGCAAGGCTCTCTTTATTGGCAATAGCTTTAGCGTCATCCGATGGGTTTAAATCGTAAATAAGTTTGCCGTTTTCATCATGGTATACCGCTTCGCTGTTTTCTCTAAAACTAGCGGCAAACGGCATATAAACTACGGGGTATTCAAGGCCCTTCGAGCCATGCATCGTCACGATATTTACCAATTGCAGATCGGTTTCTAAACGAAGTTGCGACCCTTCTGCGGCAAATTTAGTAATTTGATCATGCAGCCAATGTAATAATCGATGATAGCTATTCAGTGACAGTTGTTTTTGCTGCAGTAACTCACCTAAGTGACGAATATCAGTGAGTAATCGCGCTACATCCCAACCTTTTTGTTGCCAGCGGCTCGGCAGTGCGTTTTGCTCAACCAGCGACTCAATAACCGCCATTACGCCTTTTTGCAGTAACAATAATTTAAGCGCGGCAAAGGTATCTAAAGTGTCTTCCCAAGCTTTGGTATTTTGCGTAAGTTGATGCACATCTGCATAGTTGAGCGCAAAAAGCGGCCCAACTAACACGCCACGAAAAGTTGCCTCATTGTAGGGTGCAAGTAACGCAGATAAAAACGTCAAAAGATGGCTTGCTAACGGCGTTTCAAACACACTATCACGAGAGAGAAATACGCTAGCAACACCAAGTTTTTGCAGCGCCGTTTTAATCATATTCGCTTGGTTTCTATCACGCACCAATACCGCAATATCACTCGCTTTAAGTGGCACTTGTTCGATTACAGCGCGTTTACCTTTTCCTGCAATCAATAACGATGAAATTTGGGCTGCGCAAATGGCGGCCAGTTGGCCATCACCTGTGCCTTTGGCAATGGTGTCATCCAGTTCATCAAGCACACAAAAATGAATGCCCGATTTGCCTTTACCATCAACAAATAGACCGTCTTCTTCACTTTTGCCAAAGGCATTTACTTTGGCAAAAGGAATGTCTTTATTGAAAATAAAGCTATCGTCTTTCAGCGAGAAAATACTGTTAACACCATCCACAATCTGCTTGGAAGAACGATAGTTGGTATCAAGCGTATAATGACTATCAATAGGTACTTGGTGCTTTGCATCAATGTAGGTAAATATATCGGCACCACGAAAGCCATAAATGGCTTGTTTCGGGTCGCCAATCATAATCAGAGCATTGTCTTTGTCTGATACGTTGCTATTGCGCAAATAAATATTGGCGAAAATACCGTATTGAATTGGGTCGGTATCTTGGAACTCATCAATTAATGCCACTGGGTACTGCGCTAAAATAGCATTGGCAAGTTCGCCGCTGGTGTTACTTTCAAGCGCTTGGCTTAAGTTCTTTAATAAATCATCGGGGTTAATCAACTGATGCTTTTGCTTTTCGCTTAAAAGCCAATCAACTAAATAATGATAAGCACTTATTAAAATAGACACTGGCAGTGCAGCCTCGGCTTTTTCTTTAAGTACGCTTAATTCATCAAACTGTGCTGCAAGCGAATGAGTTACAGGTGATTTATCTTTTAAATAATTGCCTTTATCGGCAAATGCTTGCTCACCCCATATTTCAAACGAACGATTTGAAGCGCCGACAAAGATAACCTCATCACTCTCACAATAATCCTTTAATAAGCCTAAGTTTTTACTGCTGGCAATTGGTTTAGACTTTTTAAATGGCGTATTCTCAATAAAACCTATAAATTCTTCTGCTAACACTTGGGCTTTTAAGTTATTGGCTTTTTCAACTAACTGACTTTGCAGTAATAACGCATCATCAAAGCTATATTGCGGCGTAATTTCGATGCCTGTACGACTGAGTAAACCAAACAGGTTTTTAAGAATCGCATCTGGTGATGAAAAACAGTTGGTGACTGCGGCATAACTTTGTTTATTAAGCGGAAATACAAACTGGCGCCAAAAATCTTTAATCGCCGTTTCAAGCAGTTCACTTTGATCCATAATAAACTGCAAATTAAACGCCATACCCGATTCAAACGCATGCTGCTTTAGCATGCGTTGGCAAAAGCCGTGAATGGTAAATATCGCAGCATCATCGAGTGATTTTACTGCGCTATCAATGCGGTAAAATGCATTGTGGTGATCGTCAATCAATTCAAACAGCTGATTAACCACCTCATCTTTTGTTTCTTTACCCAGCAGTTTATCGCGCAGCGTAATTAAGCGCTGGCGTACCCGGTCTTTAATTTCAGCGGTGGCGGCCTCAGTAAACGTCACAACCAGTATTTGTTCGATGCTAAGTGGCGTTTGTTTTTCACCATCTTTGCTAAAACCCAGTAACAAGCGTAAATAAAGCGCGGTAATGGTGTAAGTTTTTCCTGTACCCGCACTTGCTTCAATTAAGTTCGCGCCACACAGTGGCATCGCCATTGGATTAAGCTTTTGCATATTTATGCTCCGTGATAATGGCATCGATTGGTGCAAGGTAGGTTTCTGTCAATGCGATAAATTCATCTGCCACACTCTCGAGTGTGGTGAAATCAAGTGAAATGTAAGGGTCGCTTACCTCATTCCTGCCAACAAACGGCGTACCAGAGAAAACAGCTTCAGCTGAGGCAAGCTCACGTTTTTGTAAATAACTAAAACCAGCATTAGCGAAAAACGGTAACGGACGCGTAAAGATTTGGGTATAAAGCGCAACCCACTTTTCAAGTAGTGCATAAGCTTCGTCTTCTGCTAATTGTTGGTACTCTAAATAGCCATTTAACGATAAAAATAAAGTGGTGTTCACATTACCTGATGCACAGCCTGCAAGGTGATATAAATACCCAGCTATTTTATCTTTCGCTTTCAAGGCCCCTGTTGGCCTGTAGAGGTATTGATTGGCTAGGGATACTGATTTTAATGTGCCATTAAGCTGTAACTGCGTAAATGCTAAATCAATACGAATAAGTTCATTACTTTGTGCTTGCTGTGTAATAACCTGATGACGTTTAAGTTCAGTTAACAGTGGCGTAACTGCAGTAACCATTGTTTCTAAAGCAAGCTCTGCCCCTGCACCTTGGGGTAAATCACCTCTGGCAATAATGGCATCAAGGTTTGGCGTATTATCAAGGTAATCTTGTTCAATAATTTCTTGATAATAGCGATAACGTGTTAGCCCATCTAGCACAAAGGTTTCATCATCTTGGTTATTATATTGATAGTCGCCTAAGCGTGCGCCTATGGTATAGCGATAAAATGATTGCTGTGGCGCAAGCAACTGCTGAATAAACATCGCAAGGTCAATTTTCGAGTCTAATTCAGGCGCAAGTGGCTCAACATGTGTACTCGTTAATTGCGCTTTGGGTAGCCAAATCGGGTTGTAACTTTGCATTGATGATGCTTGGTAATACGCTGGGTTAAACGGCTGCAAGTAATGATTTACCGTAAGCGAGTCGATAAGTTTATTTTCTGGATGGGTAAATACCCGAGATAAATAATCTGTGAGCTCACTCACTAGCACACTCGGAAGACGCTCAGAGTTATCAACGCACGAATTGCCCATATAACTTAAATACACATGCTCACGCGCACTTAGTAGCGCTTCAAGGAAGAGATATCGGTCGTCCATTTTACGCGAACGGTCGCCTTTTTGAGGTTTACTGTGTTGCAATAAATCAAAACCAAGGGGCTGCACACTGCGTGGATAATCACCATCGTTTAACCCTAAAATGCATACCACTTTAAACGGTACTGCACGCATTGGCATTAAAGTACAAAAGTTAACTTGCCCCATAAAAAAGCGCTGTCCAACGCCTTTTTGCATTAGCTGTTGTTTTAAAATATGTACCATTAAGGTTTGCGACACTAAACCGCTGTGATCGCCATTGTCAAAATGCATAAGCATTTTTTCTAGCGCTTTTTGAATAAAGCTTAAATCGTTATTTTGACTGGCGTCAGTTGCATAAAAACGCATTGCTAATTGCTGTAGCTGCCCTACTTTATCTGCTAAATTACCATTCACTTTAAGTGCACTTTGCGTGTCTTCTAAGGCGTCAAAAAAGTGAATTAGCTTTGCCAGTGTTTCCACTGCCATGCCTTCCACTTCATCTGCAGCATAAAGCGTATTAAATTCGGTGGTTTCATCTTTCATGGCAAAGCCAAGCACTAAACGAGAAAGTCCTTGGCGCCAGCTGTTAATATCAATTTGAGGTTGGTTAAACTCACCTTTATGCTGGCCATCAATGCCCCAACGAATATTTACTTGCTCTAACCAATAACTAATTTGAGTAAGTTCTTCACTGGTAATCTCAAATTTTACTGATATTTCGTCAACTTGCAGTAAATCGAGAATATCTGAAACATAAAAACGGCATGCTCCTATATCGGCAAGCTTGATAAAGCTGTTCACAATCGGTTTTTCTTGTTCTACACCTAAATCAGATATCGCAAACGGAATATAACGATTGTCTTTGGCACTACCAAACACCGCTTCAATATATGGGCTGTATTGGCCAGAGTCTGGCATCATCACAATAATATCGCGCGGGGTAAGTTCTGGGTTTTCAGTGAACAGATTAAGTAAATGGTCGTGCAAGGCTTCAACTTCACGCAGTGCATTATGACAGCGTGAAAACATCAGTGATGGTAACGCTGAGCTTTCGCTAAACGAAAGTTTTCCCTCATCTGAGACAAACCAGGTTGGATCGCTGGCTAGTGGCACGCCTTTAAAGGCTAATTCAAAAATCTCTTGTTGTAATTTGCCGAGCAAATTATCTGCAAACTTTTCAATATATAAATCAGTCCACTGTGCATCTAGTTCTACTAATTGCTCTAAATATTCGCGCCCTAACTTACCCCATGAAGCTAACAGTGGATTACCAACGATATAGTAATCTTCGCCCTCAGCATCGATATTTGGCTTTACTTCATAATTGGCAATGATTTTTGCTTTAGTTTTCTCATCAACCACATCACCCCAATAATGTTTACTGGGGTTGCACAAATAAATATATACATCAATGTGCTCTGCCAATGCTTGAAATACTTCAAGTTGTTGGCTTGGTATTGCTGAGAGACCAAAAATATATAAATTTTGATGGCTAAGTGAAACCGGCTTGGTGCTAAGAGCACTGATTAATTCTTGATGTAAATTAGCTCGGTGATACGGGTTTTGCCCCAAAATTTGAGTGTGTTCAATTAACTTACGCCAAAGAATTGGCTGCCAAGGTGCAATTGATATATCTACATCCGCTAATTCGTCACTCCCTTGTTGCCAACTTTCTAACCACTGAGGGCGGTACATTAAATATTGGTCAAATGCATCGGCAATTTTTTCACATAATCCAAATAAACGCGTGTCACTATCAAGTGCGGTTTTAGTCTCAATTAAATACTGCTTTAACAAAGAGAATTCAGTTTGCTCTAAACAACTTGGCAAAATGTTAAACAGCTTCCACGCCATATTATTTTTATTAAATGATGAATCTTCCGGTACATCGGGCAGTAAATTTTGGTACAAACGCCAGATATAACTGGATGGCAGCACATAATCAATTTGCCCAGTAACACCATGCTGCTCGGCAATCAGAACCTTTAACCACTGCGCCATACCGGGTGATTGCACCAGCACTTGCTCTTGGTCAAAAATGCTGGGATTGGGACTGTGTAGTAACGACTGAGATAAGTGAAGCTGAAGCGCTTCCATACGGTTTGATTGAATAATATGCAGCATTTTTAGAACAAACTAACTAATTGGTTTACCTTATATTAATTTAAATAAATGCGGCTGACTATGAAAGAGTAAAAAGCTAACGTGCCGCTATTCTTTTTGTTAGACTAAAGGCATTTAAACACCCATAAATATTTTTAGGTGAACAATGAAAGTAATCAGTTTAAATATAAACGGCTTACGTGCCCGTTTACACCAACTTCAAGCAGTGATTGATAAGCACCAACCTGATGTTATCGGCTTACAAGAAATTAAAGTGCATGATGAAGCGTTTCCTGTTGCAGATGTTGAAGCAATGGGTTATCACGTGGCATTTCATGGTCAAAAAGCCCACTACGGTGTGGCGGTTCTAACAAAGCAAGCGCCAATCGCGATTGAAAAAGGCTTTCCAACTGATACCGATGAATCGCAAAAGCGTATGATTATCGCAACGGTAGCGGATAAACATGGCAACCCAGTTAAAATTTTAAACGGCTACTTTCCACAAGGCGATAATATTGCCCACGAAACTAAATTCCCATATAAGCGTCAATTTTATGCTGACTTAATGACATACCTTGATGATCATGATCCAAATGAACAGATTATCGTAATGGGTGATATTAATATCTCACCAATTGACTTAGATATTGGTATTGGTGAGCCAAACAAGAAGCGTTGGCTTAAAACCGGTAAATGTTCATTCCAACCAGAAGAGCGTGAATGGTTAGCGCGTTTATTAGATTGGGGATTAGTTGATACCTTTAGAGCGTTAACCCCAGATGCCACTGAAAAATATTCGTGGTTTGATTATCGTTCGAAGGGCTTTGACGATAACCGCGGCCTGCGTATTGACGTTGTGCTGGCAACCAAAGGGCTTGCTGAAAAGTGTGTCGAGTCAGATATTGATTATGAACTACGTGGCATTGAAAAACCATCGGATCATGCACCAATTTGGGCGTCATTCGATATTTAACCTCAGGTACGCTTTGTGGAATTTGATTTAGCTGAATTAACCTGTTTACTGTTATTTGCTATTGCGCTAATTAAATCGCTCGATGCAAAAACACGTAGTATTTTATTTAGCAATCAAGTTGTTCAGCGAAGTGTACTTGCCATCAGTTTAATGCTGGTGGGGTTTTGGTCTTTAAAGGCTGGGCTTTACCCCGGCCTTGATATTCATGTTTTAGCACTAACTGGCGTAACGCTAACCCTTGGCCCTCGCCTCGCGATAATTACCGCAGCGCTTAGCCATAGCTTGCAATTGGGCCTTGGTTTGGTGCCGATTGAACAAATCGGCAGTTATGCCCTGCTTACTTCCTTAGCGCCAATTTTATTTAGTTATGCGCTATTTTTGCTGTGCTATCAGTATATTACTCGTCATTTATTTGTTTATATTTTTATCAATAGCTTTTTAGGAGCAGGTCTTACCGCCATCTTTCATATTGGTTTAATGACTGGCTACCACTATTTTTCGGGTCATTATGATTGGCAAACCCTATTTGATAACTACACCTTTTTAGCAAGTTTAATCTGGTTTCCAGAAGCCACAATCAATGGCATGGCAATGACGGTACTGATAATTTACCGCCCACATTGGGTAAGAACCTTTTACGATAACGAATATTTAGCAAAATAAGCCTCTTATTTAAGACAGCAAATCTCGAATCTATGCAGGGTTTAAGGTTATAATCACCCCATTATTTACTGCTTTGCTATGCTAATGTCACAAATCTATTTTTGCCCACTTTGCCAAACGCCCCTTTCAAATGACACACATCGTCTAATATGCAGCAATAACCACAGCTTTGATAAAGCCAAAGAAGGCTATGTTAATTTGCTTCCAGTACAAAACAAAAAAAGCAAAGATCCCGGTGATAATAAAGACATGGTAATCGCACGTCGCGAGTTTTTAGCGCGCGGCTATTATGATTTTTTACGTGAAGCAATGTGCCAAATAATAAGCGAAGTGGCAGGTGAAAATACTTTGTTAGATGTTGGCTGTGGCGAAGGCTTTTACACCCATAAGTTTAATGAGTGTAATAATGTAATATCAACGTATGGCCTTGATATTTCTAAGCCTGCTGTAAAATACGCGGCTAAACGCTTCAAAGATTGTCATTTCAGTGTTGCCTCATCATCAAATGCCCCATTCGAGAATAATGCGTTTGATATTGTCACTAGTGTTTTTTCGCCTCTTTTTGATAAAGAACTTGCACGCCTAACCAATGACAATGGAACACTTATCGTGGCAAGCCCAGGTGACAATCATCTAACAGAGCTAAAAGCGCTTATTTATAAAGAAGTTAATCCGCACCAAGCCGTAGAAACACCTACTGGATTTGAGCTTGTTAATCACAACTTACATACCGAGGTGGTAGAGCTTGAGCTTGAAGCATTAACTGAGCTGATAAAAATGACGCCGTTTGCATGGAAATTTAGGCCAGAGCATTGGCAATCGCTTGCGCAGAAAGTGCCCTTTAAGGTGACTTTATCATTTTATGTCAGTGTCTTTAAAAAAGTGAAAGCTTAACCATAAAACTCTAGCGAAAAGTGTCGCTTTAAATGCGACACTTTTTTAAATGTGGACGTGTTTAAAAAAGATCGCGCTTAAAAGCATTATCCATTTTTTCATACACTTCTTTAAGTAGGTACGCCAAATCGCCATAACGCGGCTTGGTGATAGACACGGGAGGTTCTACTCCGTGTTCAGTCATTTTACCGTACACCTCACGAAACCAAATAGCCTCTTGTGGTGGCAATAAGGTGTTCGCGCGCTTGCCAAGCCAATATAGGCCTTGTACTGGCATTGAGAGTAAAAATAATGAAAAAGTTAACGCTTGCGGTAAGTAATCCGTTGTTAGAAAGTTAACTTGCACAAAAATACTTAACACAGCGAGTAACGGTACAATTTTAATCGCCAAGTTTGTTGCTTTAATTACTCGGAACTCAAGAAAAACTGCACCTAGCTTAGGCTCTAACGGCCAAGTTTTGCTGTAATGATGCCCATCAGAAATTTGCGCTAACATTGATTTTTGCATTACCACCTCGAAATTGCATTGAGCCTCTATAATTACCTAACGAAAAAGTAATTTTTAGGGTAAAATTGCAACTATTAAAGTCAAGTATACCATAGTCTGAAATGACTGCCGAAAAATCTGTTTAAGGAAACTATTAACTATGTCGCACAATGTGCTCGTACTAAATTGTGGAAGTTCAAGTTTAAAATTCGCCATTATTGATGCAACCTCTGGCAGCGCTAGCCTGACAGGCCTTGCCGAATGTTTATCACTGGATAATGCATCGCTAAGCTACAAACTTAACGGCGAAAAACACAAAATAGACTTAGCAAAAGGGGCACAACACGACGCTGCAATCGCAGAAATTGTTAACTTAATTAAACAACAACATTTAAATGAAAGCCTTATTGCTGTTGGCCACCGCGTAGTTCATGGCGGTGAAGCATTTACCGGCTCAGTGATAATCGACAATGCAGTAATCAATGGTATTGAGAACAATGTTGCCCTTGCGCCACTTCATAACCCTGCTAATTTAATGGGTATTCGCGCTGCACAAGCTGCCTTTGCAAATTTACCGCAAGTAGCTGTGTTTGATACTGCGTTTCACCAAACTATGGAAAAGCAAGCATATCTCTATGCCCTGCCTTTATCACTTTACAAAGAGCACGGTGTGCGCCGCTATGGTTTCCACGGTACAAGCCACTTTTTTGTTGCAAACGAAGCAGCTAAGTTAATTAACAAGCCAATTGAGCAGAGCGCGATTATCACTGCCCATTTAGGCAATGGCTGTTCTGTAACAGCAGTTAAAAATGGTAAAAGCGTTGATACCAGCATGGGTTTGACACCACTTGAGGGCTTAGTGATGGGCACGCGCTCTGGTGATTTAGACGCTGGTCTTTATAACTATTTATCTGCCACTTTGAACTACTCAAATACACAAATTGACGCAATGCTAAATAAACAAAGTGGATTACTTGGTTTAAGTGAGCTTTCAAGCGATTGCCGTGAAATTGAAGAAGCCGCAGAACAAAATCATGTTCAAGCAAAACTTGCGTTAGACGTGTTTTGTTACCGCTTAGCAAAATATATCGCTTCATACGTTGTGCCACTGGGGCAATTAGACGCCATTGCATTTACTGGCGGCATTGGTGAAAACTCATCACTTATACGTGAGAAAGTAATTAATTTACTTAGTTTTTTTGCTTTTGACCTTGACCATGATGCCAACCTTGCAGCGCGTTTTGGTAACGCTGGCGTAATTGCAACAAACCCATTAGGATCAAAAGTACTCGTTGTACCAACTAATGAAGAATGGCAAATATCACGACATTGCTTAGAGTTACTTGATTTAAATTAGAAGTCAATAAGCCTGAGCTTAAAAAAGCTCAGGCTTTTATCTAAATGAAAAATAATATCTATTCATTATCAACTATTTAAAAAATATAAACTCTGAAAACTCACCAACTTCCTCTCTTCTGAAAGAGCAAAACCGCAGTTTGCTGCAAGCAAAATGCAATAAAAAGCGCATCAGCATGATGCCAACAAGCGCGTAATTTGATTTGTCAACATGACAAATCAAATGAAGCCAACGCGCTATCTACAGCTGGTCTGTAGTACCCGCATTTTCGTTTTGCCTTCAGCAAAATTCGCAAAGAGTTTGTAAAACTCGTAAGTGAACCATGGCTTTCGTTAGAAAGCAGCACGTTAATAGTGGCTAAACGTTTTGTAAAAACAGCCACAATTAAAAACGGGCGGAAATGCGGGTACTACAGAGCGTAGCTCGGTAGATAGCGCGAGCACTTTAAACGCCCAGTGCGTAGCACGCAGAGTCATTGCTTTGCGTAGCAAAACCCAGCAATGACATGTGGTTAAAGTGCTTATAGTTGAGTTGCAACGCAAAGAAACTATTAGCCGAGAGGCTATTTTCATCACACAGTGATTGCAAGATTTATATCGAGTCTTTTTTTGTTGTCACTAGCAATGAATATTGCTAGTCCGTTAATTTGACTGCTACTTGTAAGTATTGAATAATCAAAATTCAACATGTGTAAAAGGATTTTATGATGAAGATGATTTTTGTTGATGCAGAAAATATTGGCTTAAAAGAACTTGAAAAAGTAAACGCCACAATTATTGATAAAGTGTTTGTTTTCTCAAAAGTTGAAAGCATCAAACGCGTGTGTGAACAGCAACTATTTTTGTGCTTATCAGATTACCCTAGTTCGTCTAACCAAGCTGATTTTTACATCATCGCTTACTTATCGCGTATTCTTGCCTCAATACCAAAACCTCAAGTTAAAAACGTTGAGTTTTGTTTATACACGAATGACACAAGCCTAATTGATGCGTTTGAGTTTCAGTGTGCATTATTTGGCGCAAAGACAAGCATCATAAAAACAAAAGACGATACTGTTGTATCTATTCAGCCAAAAACACATGTCGAGCTAGTGTTTGAGGCATTAAATCAACCAAGGCCACTAAACGATAAATTGCAAAAGCAGTTAGGGTTAACTAAAGCAGAGTTTTGCCGCGCTATTACCTCGTTAAACAAAGCAAATAAAATCATTCGCTCACCCAATAACAAAAAACATTGGGTGCAAAAAACGGCTTAATCAAAATTTTAGCTATTCGTATTCATTTCATAAGATAACTTCACCGAAGCACAGGCGACGAACAACTGGTGCGCGCATAACTTATAAGCCAGCGCTGTTCGAAAAATGGATTGTTTGCCAAGGGTGTTGAGATCCGAAGAGTGCACTCAGATTTTATTTTAATTAAGAGATAAAGCGATGAATACGAGCTAATAATTTATAAAAGCGGGTATATTGACGAATCTATCCGCTTTTATTTTTGTACTTTTTAAATTTAGTGCGATAAACATCGCTATTTTGCATGTCTTAAATCTAGTTAATTACTGAATTAATAAAATGAGTAATTAAAAATGAACAAACCCCTAAACGAATTGCTAAATG
>NZ_JAPEHW010000081.1 GCF_028875915.1 Pseudoalteromonas sp. G4 | reverse complement strand
CAAAGGGAGGCTAACGCCGACCTCCCTTTGGAATCCCTCGGCGCCCCAAAATCAAACTAATCTTCAAAGAAAAATTAAAATGAACGCAACCAGTATGCAATCGGCATCCATGCCTCAGGCATACTTTTGCCAGCATCCATGCAGGCAATTGCTCTCAAATTTTTCTTTTCAGGTTTGATTTGACGGGGAGGTTGCACCTGAGTTGAAGGATTGTTTTATGGCACTCGCTGATGTTGATAGAACTTAAAAAGCTGAATCAACGACTCTGACCCCATTGATTCTTGTAATGAAGGGGGCGAACTTTGAAATTGTACCGCATTATAAAAACACATTACTTTAATTACTGAAGGCGACAGTCCGAAAGTGGGCTTTGCCCATTAACATAAGAAATCGCGTGTTTTTTGATTGTAGTTGCCGTTTTATTTTTATTGCGTTTTGATCTCTTATACTGTTTACATCACGTTTTATATCGTGAAATTCATTTAGCTGTTTATTGTCGTTAAGTAGTGCATCGAACTGTTTAAAGTCACCAAGTTTATAGCCGTAATTTTGCACTAATGCAGCCGCTTGTTGGTAGGTATAAGGTGGGCTGGCTAACTTGTATTCGTTTTCTAATACTCCTTGAACTTTTAGCCAATTCTCCACTTGCTCAGCTAGGGGAGTGTTATTGTCATTGAGCAATTGTGGTATTTGCCTAAGTAGATAAAAGAGTTTTAGTTGCGATGGTTTGTATTTTTGTTTTAATGAATTTATTTCTTCATCTGCTGGTGGCTCCCAAGTAACTACCTCTATATTATCTTTGTGTGCGAGGTAGGATAGGAAGCCCATTTCGCCGCAGCAATTGATGGCTCCGGTCTTGGAGCTTTGGTTAGGCCAAATACCACCTTCCAGCACAACCACTTCAGGTGAAATATAGTTAAAGTAGTTCTCGATATCGACTAATTGAGGGTCATCAATATTGCCAAAATTGTGAGTTGTACCGATCAGCGCATACTGGTTACTTGCGAGTATCCAAGCATCAGATTGTGGTTTCGGTTTTTCGTTTGCAAAAACAGCTTGTGAGAGTAAAAGAAAAAAGACTAGATAGAATGGATTTAACACTTTAATTCCTTGTGTTTCAATTATCTAATATAATTTAATCCATAAAGTATTGTTCCTTCAATAGGCCTGCATTTGAAAATTCACTTTTTAGGCACTTCTTCGGCGTGTCCGTCACTTAATCGTAATGTTAGTGCTACTGCGGTGAGCTTTGATTCGACTAAGTCGTGGTTGCTGGTGGATTGTGGTGAGGGCACGCAGCATCAAATATTAAAAAGTGAACTGGCGAGCTATCACTTATCGGTGATTTTAATTACTCATTTACATGGTGATCATTGCTATGGCTTGCCGGGGCTAATTGCCTCTATTTCGTTGGCAGGGCGAAAAGAGCCAGTGTATTTAGTGGCGCCGAAAGCGGTGATTGATTTTGTATTAAGCGCGCTTAAATTCACCCAAATGGAAGCGGGTTTTGAGTTAATTTGCCGTGAGATTGAAACATTAGAACAGGCGCTTGATTTTAGTTTTTGTCAGGTGTCTATTCACCCATTAAAACACCGCGTACCAAGTGTTGCGTTTAATATAACGGAGTGCGATATTCCGCGAAAACTGCATCTTGATAAGTTGGCAAATGACGGTGTTGCAACGGGCAGCCATTATAACTTGCTGCAAAAAGGGCACGATGTGGAATACCAAGGTAAGTTGTTACGCGCCAAAGAATATACTTTTCCTAGTTGGCAGCCACGCAAGGTGATTATATGTGGCGATAACGAAAAGCCAGCATTGTTATCCAATGCCGTTGAAGATATCGACTTACTGGTGCACGAAGCCACCTTTACTCATAGTGATTTACATAAAGTTGGGTTGCATACCGGGCATAGCGATGCCAAACGCATTGCTGAATTTGCCGAGTTGTATCATATTTCGCGTCTTGCGCTGTTTCATTTTTCAAGCCGTTACCATGGCGAAGGTATGCTAGAGCCATTAGAAAACGAGGCAAAAAAATACTACAGCGGCGAGTTGCTGTTAGCTTTTGATGGCTTAGTGGTTGAAATTGACAAACAAAAGAACGCGTAAAGTGAGTTGTCATAGAAATGACCTGTCACCCAGTGGCTAAATGGTTTAAAATAAAAGCACTTTCATAGACAGTGCGAATTCATGCCAAAAAAAGATCCTTATTTAGACCGCGAACAACAAAAGTACGATAATCCAGTACCGAGTCGAGAGTTTATTCTAGACCACATCAGCAACCGAACTAAACCTGCAAATTTTGCCGATTTATGCGGCGAACTTAATGTATTTGAAGAAGAGCGCCAAATTGCGCTAAAACGTCGTTTACGCGCAATGGAGCGTGACGGTCAGTTACTTTTTAATAAACTAAAATGCTACTGCATTCCAGATAAAGTTGGTTTGGTAAAAGGTAAGGTTATTGGTCATCGCGAAGGATTTGGCTTTTTAGAGCTAGATGAAGGCGGTAAAGATTGGTTTATTCCAAAACACCAAATGGAGCAAGTGCTGCATGGTGACCGCGTATTAGCAAAACCAGCTAGCTTTGGTAAAAATGGCAAATGCGATGCGCGAATTGTGCGCGTACTTGAGGGCGACAGAGCCCCGATTATTGGCCGTTTTTTCCGTGAACACGGCATGGCCGTTGTGGTAGCGGAAGATCCACGCATTAGCCAAGATATTATGATTTTGCCGGGCTTTGAAGGTGATGCTAAGCACAACCAAATGGTGCAAATCGAAATCACACAGCGCCCAAGCAAGCGTATGAATGCGCTTGGTAAAGTGATTGATGTGCTTGGTGAACATATGGCGCCAGGCATGGAAATTGAGGTAGCACTGCGCAACCATGATATTCCTAACCAATGGCCAAAAGACCTTGAGCAGCAAATCGCGGGTTTAACCGATGAAGTGCTTGAAAAAGACAAAGAAGGGCGCATCGATTTACGTCATTTACCACTGGTAACTATTGACGGCGAAGATGCACGCGACTTTGATGATGCGGTATTCTGCGAAGCGAAAAAATCAGGCGGCTGGCGTTTATGGGTCGCGATTGCCGATGTATCGCACTATGTTAGTAAAAATAGCCCATTAGACCGTGAAGCCATTCAGCGTGGTAACTCGGTGTACTTCCCATCAGAAGTAATTCCAATGCTGCCAAAAGTGCTTTCTAACGGGTTATGTAGTTTAAATCCGAAAGTAGACCGCCTGTGTATGGTGGCCGAAATGACAGTATCGCAAACGGGTAAACTGTCGGGTTATCGTTTTTACCAAGCTGTGATGAATTCGCATGCGCGCTTAACCTACACCAAAGTAGGTGAGCTACTGGGCGGTGATGAAAATGCATTAGGTGAAGAAAATGCAGCACTGGTGCCGCATATTCGCGAATTACACTTAATGTATAAAACGCTGAAAGCAGCGCGTTTAGAGCGCGGCGCTATTGAATTTGAAACCAAAGAGCCGAAATTTATTTTTAACGCGCAGCGTAAAATCGAATCAATTGTTGCACTGAGCCGTAATGATGCACACAAACTGATTGAAGAGTGTATGATTTTAGCGAACGTTGCGGCGCCAGCACTTTACCGTGTGCATGACGAGCCTGATCCTGAAAAGCTAATGAACTTTAGCCAGTTTTTAGGTGAGTTGGGTATTGAAGTCACTATGCCGCAAGAGCCTACGCCAAAAGAAGTGGGTGAGCTATTTGACCGTTTAGAAAAACGCCCTGAAATTGAGCTTATTCAAACCATGTTGTTGCGCTCAATGAAACAAGCGGTATATCAGGCAGATAATATTGGTCACTTTGGCCTTGCGCTAAGTGCCTATGCACACTTTACCTCGCCAATTCGCCGTTACCCTGACTTAGTTGTGCATCGCGCAATTAAAGCCGTTATCAAAGAACAAGGGCAAAAAACATCGGGTGAATATGCCTACATTCAAGATGAGGTCGATCAGCTAGGTGAGCAGTGCTCAATGACCGAACGCCGCGCTGACGATGCGACTCGTGAAGTAGCTGATTGGCTGAAGTGTGAATTTATGCAAGACCGTGTTGGTGAAGTCTTTAGCGGTGTGATTTCATCGGTAACGAACTTTGGCCTATTTGTACGTTTAAATGACTTATACATTGACGGTATGGTGCATGTTACTTCACTTGGTAATGACTATTATCATTTCGATGCGAAAAAGCATTGTTTAATAGGTGAAAATAGCCGCAAAGTATTCCGTATGGGTGATGCTATTGATGTGCAAGTAGCGTCTGTTAGCCTTGATGATCGCCGCATAAATTTAACGCTTGGTGAAGAAACAGGGCAAGACCGCTATTCACGTCGCCGTGCACAAAAAGCTGTTAATGAAGCAACCAGTGTGCGCGACCAACTGCGTGCAGGGGCTATTCCTGAAAAAGGAAAAGGCAAAGGTAAGGGCAAGCCAAAACCCGTGGGGAAATCATCAGGTAAACCGACCAAGAAAAACAAAGCAGGCAAAAAGTCTGCTAGCAAAACCAAATCAAAAGCTTCGGCTGCTAAAAAGCGTCCGGGTAAAAATGCAAGAAAACGTGCTAAGAGCTAATTAAATGAGTAACGAATTAATTTTTGGCTTTCACTCAGTGGAAGCAATTTTAAATAAAGAACCTGAACGCTTTATCGAAATTTATGCGCTAAAAGGCCGCGAAGATAAACGCTTAAATCCAATTATTAATTTGGCGCGTCAATTTGGTGTGTCTATTCAATTTATGCAGCGTAAAGCACTCGATGATAAAGCCCGTGGCGAACAACACCAAGGTATTATTGCCCGCGTAAAAGAGGGTAAAAAGTACAACGAGAAAGATCTCGACCAGATCATTGCCAATAGCGATACGCCGTTTTTATTAGTACTTGATGGCGTAACCGACCCGCATAACTTAGGTGCCTGTTTACGTAATGCTGATGCAGCAGGTGTCGATGCGATTATTGTACCAAAAGACAAATCAGCCAAACTGAATGGTACTGCGCGTAAAGTTGCCTGTGGTGCGGCTGAAACCGTACCGCTTGTACAAGTAACAAACCTAGCACGTACCCTCCGCGATATTAAAGAAATGGGTGTTTGGGTTGTTGGCACTGCCGGTGAAACAGATGTTGAAGTATTTGATGCGAAACTAACAGGCCCAATGGCGATTGTAATGGGCGCAGAAGGCTCAGGCATGCGACGCTTAACTCGCGAACATTGTGATGAGCTGGTTAAAATTCCAATGGTGGGCACTGTTTCAAGCTTAAATGTATCGGTGGCAACTGGTATTTGTTTATTTGAGGTACTGCGTCAGCGCAGAGGCTAACCCCTTCAAAATAATTTATGTAAAAGGTCGCTTTGCGACCTTTTTTGTTATTAAACAGTGCTCTTTTTAGAATAACGGTCTATATATTTTAAAGTTGAACTTAAAGCTATGGAACTTGTTATGTCACTGCACCAATTAATTTACCAAAGTAGAGAAGCGCGCCCTTTAAGCAATCAGGACTTTGCAGATATTTTAGATGTCGCTCGTAAATTTAATGAGAGCCAAGGAGTTACAGGTTGCCTTTTTTATAATGGTGGGTGGTTGCTTCAAGTGCTCGAAGGGGAACAAACTACAATAGATAATTTGTATCAAAAAATATTGAAAGATGAACGTCATAAAGATTGTAACTTGTTGTATTTTGAACCGGTTGATAAACGTGTATTTTCCAAATGGACTATGGGGATGATCAACCTAGAAACTGAGAAAAACAGCAAATACAGTGAACTAAAATCGGCAATGGAAGAATTTGAGTCAGGCCAAGTGGCAATCCCACTTGCCATTAAGTTGTTTAGAATATTTACCCACGATTTTACACCTAAATCAATTTAGCAAATAAGTTAGAGGGCAAAGATTAACACGCTCTAGTTTGCTGACTGTAAAATATAAAAAAGCCGCGTAATTGCGGCTTTTTAAGTTTTAGTTTTACCTGATAAATTAATCTTCTAGGTAAACAATTTCACCTAAATTAAGTGATTCAAGCTCAGCTTTAATTTTTGCGACATCACCAACAATAACCCACGTCATTTGGTTTTGCTTGATAAGGTCTTTAGCCTGTTTCTTCACATCGCTAAGTGTTGTTTTTTGTACTTTTGAACCATATTGCTCTAAGTCTGATACATCTTTACCTGTTGCATATGCATCCGATAATGCACCAAGTAACGACCATTTCTTTTCAAAGCGCCCTGGTTGCTTAGCAACCTTATTGCTAACTACTTTGTTTAGCTCTTCAGTTGTTGCAGGCTTTTTGCCTGTGTAGTTTTCAAGCTCTTTAACAATTTCCTGAATCGACTCTTTTGTTTTGTCGGTTTGCACCGGTGCGTAAACAAAGAAAGGCGATTGTCCTTTAACGTTAAGCAGTGCTGAGCGAGCGCCATATGACCAGCCTTTATCTTCACGTAAATTCATATTGATACGTGAGGTAAACGAACCGCCAATGATGGTATTCATAATATCTAATTTGATATCTTGATCGTTTGCGAGCTCGTCGCGTGATTGGCCAAGTAAACCTGCCACAATTAATGACTGTGGTGAATCAGGTTTATCTAATACATACACTTTTGCATTTTTTGCAGGTGTTACTTTTGCTAAGTTAACCGCAGGTTTTTCACTGTTAGGAGCTTGCCAGTTTGCCAGCGTTTTGTTGAGAGTTGTTGTTAGCTCATCCAATGAAATATCACCAACTACAACTAAACGTGCGTTATCTGGACGTAACCAAGTATTTTTGAAGTTTACCAGGTCATCACGAGTGAATGACTTAACCGTTTCAACATAACCCGAACCTGTTAAAGGCTGCGCGTAAGCGTGATTTTCACCGTATAATCGCGGTGGTAATTCACGTAGCGCATTGCTCATTGGTGTCGATTTTTCTTTGTTAATGCCATCTAGCGTTAGCTTGCGAATACGTTCAATATCTTGCTCGCTAAATGCTGGGTCAAGAAGTGCTTGTGAGAAAAGCTCAGCACTGCGCTGCCAATTCACTTTTAATGCACTTAGGCTTAGATCTGCGTTATCTAGACTTGCACCTGAATATAGCGATGCACCAATTTTTTCAAGTTCAGCAGCAAGTTCTAGGCTTGATAGCTCGCTGGTACCTTCGCGCAGCATTTTCATGGCAAATAGTGCAAGGCCAGCTTTATCTCCGGTAGTTGATGAAAAACCACCATTAAACTTAAGTTCCATATTGATGCTTGGCGTGTCAGAGCGCTCTGCAAGTACTACTTCTAGGCCATTATCTAAACGTGCTGTTTGCACTTTTGGTAGTTTTAATTCTGGTAACGAATCAACACTTGGTACTTTGCTTCTGTCTGCACTTGTATTGCTGTGAGAAAGCTTTTCGAATGGTTCAATTGTCAGTACAAAATCGCCATCAGTAAGCCATGTTTGGCCTGCTTGCTGAATGTCTGAGGCGGTTGCAGCGTTTTGAATTGCTTGCTGCTTTTTATAAAAAACAGGGTCGCCATGATACACCATGCCTGACGCTAGAATGTCAGACTTACCGCCAAAACCGCCAACACCTTCAACATTTTTAACCCAGCTTGCTGCATTTGAGAATTTAATGCGATTTAGCTCTTCGCTTGTTGGGCCTTCGTTAATGAGTTTCGCAAGTTCTTCATCAATAATCGCCTCAACTTCATTTAAATCAACGCCAGGAAGTGTATCAACACCAATCATTATTTGACCAGCCATGGTGCGAGCATAATTAAATGCAAAAGCCATAGATGCTTTTTGTTCTTGATAAACAAGGCGCTTGTATAAACGACTGTTTTTACCGCCAGCCAATACATCAGCTAGCAATGATAAGTATTCGCTATCTGCGGTGCCTTTTTCAGCGGTATTCCATACTTTTAAAATACGCGGATTAGGAACGCGATCTTGCATTGTCATGCGTTTAGTACCAGTGCGTTTAGCAACCCAAGTGTCGATTTGTGCCACAGGTTTACCCGGTTTAATGTCACCAAAGTATTTGTTAACTTTTTCTTTAGCTGTAGCCACGTCAATATCACCAGCTAATACTAATACTGCGTTATTTGGGCCATAATAGTCTTTAAACCATTGGTGCACATCATCAAGAGATGCAGCATTTAAATCTTCCATTGAACCGATAACTGACCACGAGTAAGGGTGACCTTTCGGGAATGTGTTTTCGGCTACTGCGCCCCACATTTTGCCATAAGGTCGTGCTTCACCTTGGCGTTTTTCATTTTGTACAACACCGCGTTGTTCATCTAGTTTTTCTTGAGTGATTGCGCCAAGTAAATGACCCATACGGTCAGATTCCATCCAAAGCGCCATATCTAATGCGGTTGTTGGTACGTTTTGGAAGTAGTTTGTACGGTCGCTGTTAGTTGTCCCGTTTTGCTCTGTAGCACCAGCTTTTTCAAATGGACCAAAATATTCATCGTTATAGTTTTCACTACCGTTAAACATTAAGTGTTCAAACAAATGCGCAAAGCCGGTTTTGCCTAACTTTTCATGTTTTGAACCAACGTTATACCAAACGTTTACAGCAACAATAGGTGCTTTTTTGTCAGTGTGAACAATCACTTTCATGCCGTTATCTAGCGTGAAAGAGTCATAACTTACGTCAACGCTCGGCAAATTAATTGCTGCGCCTGTTTGTTGCTGTGAAGTTGTTGAGGTTGTGCTATTACAGCCTGTTAGGGCCAAAGAAACAGCCACCGTAAGTGCCGTTAAAGTGAGTTTTTGCATTAATTCTATCCTTGGTAAATTAGAGGGTGTTGTCCTTTGAAGCGCTGAATTATTGTACGTTTGATGCTAAAAGCCTTAATAGCCAATGCCAATTGTGTGTTAGCAATCAGTATGCATCTCACGCAATCTTGGTTTATTCCATTAAAGACAATTGCATTTAGCTTCAGTAACAACATAGGTCAATATGCCACTGGTTATAAAACACCAAGCGAATTTCAATTGCAAGATTATGGTTTAACAGATGTAAACAGCTTTAAGATAGCTTCGAGTGTTAAAGAATATAAGTAGCTTGCGTAAACTAAACTTTTAACAAGCTACTTAGTCTTGGTATAATAGTAAATTCACTGTCGCTTTGAGAATGATGTATGTTCAAGTTTATCGTTAAATTACACCCTGAAATATCGATTAAAAGTAAATCTGTTCGCAAACGTTTTACCAAACTTTTAGCATCGAATGTTAAAAACATGGTTATTCGTGTTCATGAAGATGCGAAAGTAATTCAAAACTGGGACAACATTGTAGTGATGTGTAAAAACCAAGATGAAGCTGTTCGTCTTGGTTTAATCGATACGCTAAAGCGCGTACCGGGTATTGTGCAATTTATTGAAGTACAAGAAACTACCTTTGAATCTTTAGATGATATTTACCAAGTTGCGCTTGAGCTCAATAAAGAGCGTTTAAAAGGTAAAACGTTCTGCGTGCGTTGTAAGCGTCAAGGCAAACACGACTTCACCTCAAGCGATGTAGAGCGTTATGTTGGTGGTGGTTTAAATCAGAATGTCGAAGGTGCTCAGGTTAAACTGCAAAAACCTGAAATCACAGTAAAAGTAGAAATTAAAAACGAATTTGCTTACATCATTAAAGAAACACACTTTGGTTTAGGTGGCTTCCCGCTTCCTACCCAAGAAGATGTATTAAGCTTAATGTCGGGCGGTTTTGACTCGGGCGTTGCAAGCTATTTAATGATGCGCAAAGGAGCTCGTACTCACTTCTTATTTTTTAATCTTGGTGGTGCAACACACGAGATTGGCGTTAAGCAAGCAAGTTACTATTTGTGGAAACAATTTAGCTCAACACACCGTGTAAAGTTTATTAAGGTAGACTTTGAACCTGTTGTTGCTGAAATTCTAGAAAACATCGAAAACAGCCAAATGGGTGTGGTGCTTAAACGTATGATGATGCGTGCTGGTAGTGCAATTGCACAAAAGCTTGGCATTGATGCGTTGGTAACCGGTGAAAGCTTAGGTCAGGTTTCGAGCCAAACATTAGCAAACTTAAACGTGATTGACCGCGTAACTGAAACGCTAATTTTACGCCCGCTTATTCAACACGATAAGCAAGAAATTATCGATATTGCCCGTAACATTGGTACTTCAGAAATGGCTGAAGCAATGCCTGAATTCTGTGGCGTTATTTCTAAAAAGCCAACGGTAAAAGCCAAGCTTGATAAGATCATTGCAGAAGAAGAAAACTTCGATTTTGATGTGCTGGATACCGTTGTAAATAATGCACGTATTATGTGTATTAAAGAGATTGAAGCAGAAACTAAAGAAGAAGTTAAAGAAGCTGAGTCTGCTGCTGAATTGCCAAAGGGGGCGATCGTAATTGATATTCGCTCACCGGAAGAAGAGGATAACGATCCGTTAGAGCTTGAGGATATTGAAGTTAAACATTTACCATTTTATAAGTTAGCGACTCAATTTGGTGATTTACCAAAAGGTGAAGAGTACTACCTTTATTGTAAAAAAGGTGTAATGAGCCAATTACAAGCGCTTATCCTACATGAAGAAGGCTACACTAACGTTAAGGTGTATCGCCCTGAATAAGCGTTAAAAAGCGAGAGTTAAATGGGGTTGGATAGCAATATTCAGCCCCTTTTTTATGGATGTAGCCACAGATACTGTCGATTTCAGTTTGCTGCTGTTTAAATACATCGCGATTCATTGAAGAGAAGTTTTGTGCCGTAGCTCGCATCACGCGGTAGGCACTTTCAAGCGCACTATTGAGTGATATTTTCATCCCTTCTTTATTTGCTATAAACACCGCTTCATTTACCAGTCCAAAAATATCACTAGCATATTGTGGTGCTACAAGTGCACCATTTTTAACTTGATGCACAGCTGTTAATGGGTTTATTGCAATATTAATAATCAGCTTTTGCCAAAGCAGTGCGTTAATGTTTTGCTCGATAGTGATATTTGGCAAAGCATTTAACAAGTACTCAATTGCTTGTGTTTTTTGACCATTAGTTTTCAACGCGCCAATAAAGCTAGCGCCAAAACCTGTATGTTCGACAGTAAAATCTGCGTGCTTTAGGGCCGCCATGCTGGTGGTAAGAAAATATACCTGTTGCTTAGCAAGCTTTTGCTTTATTAAAGCAAGGTTTGGCATACCATTATGGCAGAGGATAACTGTTGCGGTGTCAGCTAGTTTGTTTTTAAGGGAATCTAAAACAGCATCAACTTGATGCGATTTTGTTGGAATGATGAGTTGTTCAATATGCTGAACTTCATCGCAAGTAGCAGTCGTTACTTTAAACTCGCAAAGTGAACGATTTAGCTCGTTAAAAAGCACTGTTTCAGTGTGCTTTTTTTTGTTTCTAACAATAAGGGTGATATCGAAATATTGACGCAAATAATACGCAAGCAATAAACCAATTGCGCCATGACCAACAATATGAAGCTTAGGCTTGTTCGCTGTGTTTTTGTTTTTCATAGCGTTTATGCCAGAAGTGGCTTACAACTAAATAACTCACAATACCTGCAACATCAGCAACAAAGTCAGCAAAAGAGGCTTGGCGATGAGGTAGCATACCTTGTACGTATTCTACGCCTGCGCCATAGGCTGCCAAAATTAGAATGTATAACCAAATTGGCGCTTTAAATGCGCGCTTTAAAAAGCCAGTTAAAACGAAGAATACGGAAAAATGTGCGAGTTTATCAATATGCGCAATACTGGCTACGGATGACTTAACTTCTTTAAAAAAGAGCAGGCTACAAGCAATAATAATCACTACAAATAACGCCTCACGACTCACACGAAACTTCCTCAAAAACAAGAAAGCCGAGTATAACAAATAGAAGTGCGCGACAATATGAAAAATTTGTAAGTTTAAATATGCGCTTTATAATACCAATTCAATTAAATAGCTAATCATGCTAGCGGGCTAAATATCATGCTCACTTCGTTATAATTTATCGATGTAGGATAACTACATAAAATAAATTCTGCCTTGTTAGTATTTCATTTATCCAGCGCTATATCTGATCACATATTTAACAGAATTGGTATAATCGCACCATTAGCACATTACGGAGATAGATAATGCCTTCATTTGATATCGTTTCTGAAGTAGAAATGACTGAAGCAAAAAACGCGGTTGATAATTCAAATCGTGAATTGGACACACGTTATGATTTTAGAGGGGTAGAAGCCTCGTTTGAATTCGCTAAAGAAATTATCACAATGAAAGCGGACTCTGATTTTCAACTGAATCAGATGTTCGATATTCTTGCTGCTAAAGCAGTTAAACGCGGCTTAGATGTGAAAAGCTTTGAAGTAAAAGATGTGGTTCACACAGGGAAAACTTACTCGCAGCAAGTAATGATTAAGCAAGGCATTGAAAAAGATATCGCTAAAAAAATAGTGAAGCTAATAAAAGACTCAAAAGTAAAAGTACAGTCAGCGATACAAGGTGAAGAAGTGCGCGTTACCGGTAAAAAACGTGACGACTTACAAGCGATTATGCAACTTGTAAGAGAAGCTGATTTAGGCCAACCATTTCAATTTAAAAACTTCCGCGATTAACATCCGCGATTTACATCCGCAATTAATTAAGTTTGATAAAAAAAGAGCCACATATGTGGCTCTTTTTTTTAAATTTTTCTTCGCAAACTTATTAGTGTAAGTAAACCTAATAAAGCAAATACGCTACCACCAGAAGAGCTTTCTGTTACCTCAGTAACCGGTGATACTGGGATATTTTGAACGGTTACTTGAATGCTTGCAGTGCTTGTTAAATTTGAATCACTGACAGTTACTTCAAAGGTTAACACTTGATTGCTTTCTACGTTGGGTGCTGTAAACGAAATATTTGCATCGGTTGTGCTTGAAAGTGAAACCGTTGGACCGCTGGTTTGTACCCAATTATAGCTTAGATTATCACCATCAGGGTCGCTTGCTTGTGCTGTTAAATTAACACTTTCGCCCTCATTGACTGTTATATTATTGCCTAGTGTCACAGTGGGGGCTTCATTTGCTCTTTTTACATTTACTTGCACGTAACCTGTAACACTCCCCTCGCCATCCGATACCGATAGTGCAAATTCCATTGCGGTATCAACACTTACCTCAGGTGCAGTGAAGCTCAATGTGGTCGTTGTTTCATTGTTTAATGCTACTGTAGGGCCGGAGATTTGTTGCCATTGATATGTCAGTGAATCACCATCTTCATCTGATACTGTGGCATCAATAGTTACTTGCTCATTAGCGACTACAGTAATTGAAGAAGCTAAATCAATCATTGGAAGTTTATTGATATGTATTACATTTACTGTAATAAACGCAGTTGTGCTTCCTTTGCCATCATTCGCGGTAAGTGAAAAAGTTAATGCTTCACTTGCGTTTAATTGTGGCGCAGTAAAAGCAAGTGTTGCACTGGTATCATCTTCAATTGTAACGGTTGTACCAGAGGTTTGCTGCCATAATAAGGTTATTGGATCATTGTCTGCATCATTAACTGTAGCTGTTATCTCAAATTCGTCACCTTCATTTATTGTTACAGAAGTATCTAGTTGAATAACAGGCAGTAAATTATTATCAACAGTATCCTCTATCTCTAAATAATTAAGATAGTGTGATATTAACGCGGCTTGACTACCTGAAGATAAGTGACTTAATGAACATGTATTAACGATTAGCTTTGCATTATTTACAACGCTTTGTATGCCACAATTACCAGATTCTGTTTTCCACTCTCCTGCATCCCAATCATAATATTGACCAGTTGCGGTTAAAAAAGTGGTTGAGTCGGTTTTCTCAATAAAATCTGAAACAGGTGGTGACACACTATTCTGTGAATAAATAGTTTCGTTAATGCTCTGACCGTTACTGAGTTCAACACTCTCTATTTTCTCAACATATATTTCGTTCTGTAATGCCGTTACACCTAATGTTGAGCTTAATTCAGGAGATAAATTAAAGGCATTTTCTCCTGCAACAATTATTTTGCTATTAAAGCGAGTGTAATCATCAATCAGAGATACTTCGTTAGCCGAAGCTGCTCTGTTCCGAGAATAAGCCCGAAGTGTTCCATCATCTAATCGTTGCCATGGCATACGAGCATTACCAAAATCAATAGATACAAATTTGAAGTTTGTGCTGGTTAATGGGAAAAGGAAATCAGCGTAATAAACAGGTAAAGTAAGGCTATCGTATATTTGCTTGGTATCGGTATTAAGTTCATGATCTAAATGAAAATGCACACCTGCAGACTCGCCATTATAAGCAAATACCTTTAAATGCTCAGCACTTTTGTAGCCGTTGGGAGTAATGGCATTAAATTGCAAATCTAGCTGCCCATTTTGGCTGATATAATCCTCTAGATTTATTTCAAATGGCGCGGAGACAGTCGTTTTAGATTCACCATTAATTAACAGTTCTAACTGCGCAACTTGGCTTAAATCATCACTGCTAATAGTTGCTTTGGCGTTATGTGATATCAGCGATTTATCGATAATTGAATCAACAGAAAAAGTAGCAATATTTGGATAAACTTGAGCTGTAATATTAGCGCCTGAATCATTAATTGTGATATTGCTGATATCCACACCTGTGTGTTTTGCTGAATAATTCTTACTGCTCGGCATTGACTGTGGTGAGAAGGTGTCGCCAGTATTAAATACATCATCTGCATTAGCATTTGCATTCAGTAATTCAATTTCATCTAAGTTATCGGCTTGAATTAGGCGGATAAGTTTGTTGTCAGAATAGCTATTATCGTTAGCAAAGTAACCCCAGTCGTTAAGCCCAGCATTAATATGCCAAATATTTAGTCCTTCAGCATAGATATTGGTATCGTTCCCCGTTTTATTACGATATTGCACAATAAAATATTCGTCATATTTATTTGTTGCTGTGGTATCGGTGCGTAATATTAGTGCATCTTGACTTGTTGAAGTCGGGGATAGTTGATAGTTAGTAACTGAAGTTGTGGCAAATTGAGGTGTTAGCCAACCCAAAGCAAATTTACTGAAGGCGCTGTGATCAGAGCTATTATTATCCATCATGTCCATACCGCCAGTTCCACCACGAGGGCCTATGCTGTCGTCATAATCATAATAGTCAGGTAAGCCAAGCGCGTGGCCAGTTTCATGGATTAACACAAGTGGCGAAAACGCATCACCTTCGTTGTATGATAGCCACTGCCATGAAATGGTACTAATGGTTTTACCATCGACTGTAAAAGAGTTATCACCAAAGCCAGAAAAGGTGCCCCACCAAAGGCTTGCCCATTCCCCAGGTGGTCCTGTCCAAATAACCGCAACGTAATCGATATCACCATCGCCATCGTTATCGTACTGACTAAAGTCATGACCAAGTGCATCATGGTGCTCAATGGCTTCTTTGATAATTTGTTGTTTTACTTCATAGGTATTGTTGCCATCATCAATTGGGCGGTTGTAGTCGGTTTTGTACCAGTCCAGTACATTACCTTGAATATCGAGTTGATTATAAGATGCACGTTGGTAGTATGCGCGTTGGCTTTCAAATGGAAAACTTGTAGATTCACCTTCACCAAATATTTTACTAGAAATAGCACTTTGAGAGTTATTTTCAGCGTGCAAATAATCTGGGAATTCAACTAATAACACCAGCATTTTTGGTGAACCCAAACTTGGAAAGTAGCCTTCAAATGGGTTTGCTTCAGCGGTTTGATTTTGTATAGCCTTCAGTTGCGGAAGGTGCTGCAAACGTTTGTGGTTGCCGTAAGTTCTTGCTTTTTTAGCTCTTTCACTTAAAGAGTTTTCAGTTTTGTAGCGTTTTAGCTGCTCTTGAGTTGGTGGTTGGAGTGCTTGAACTTGCATAGTAATTAGGGTACTAAAAGCAAGTAGCAGTTTGGTTAATTGGTTCATAGTTGCATCCATAACAAATCTATTGTCACTGTGTGATTTTTACACTCTAACATTTAACCAATAATTTATAGAACATAATTGCAGCTTTGAGTATGTTTTTAATTTGGCAGTTTAGACTTCTAAAATTGACATTTATACCTATCCCCTCCACAATACGCGCCTTAATTTTATAGCCTATTGGTGCCGTTTATTTTTTTGTTAGTTGCTTCATGATGAAGCTGAGCTTAAAAACAAACGGATAATCGGGAAGTTGGTGTGTAAGCATGAGGCTTATTAAATCCAGCGCTGCCCCCGCAACGGTGATGTGTTTTGTATTCATAAGCAAAATGCTCAGCCCGGAGACCGGCCAGTTGGTTTATGCTAACTATTAACATTGTGCGGTGGGCACAAGGGGATAATATGTATTACAAATCTAAGTTAGGTTTGGCACTTAGCCTTGCCTTGTCTTCTTCATACGCTTTAGCAAATACAGCTTCAAATGAACATGCAAAGCACGATATCGAAACCATTGTTGTAACAGCGAACAAACTCGAACAATCAATTGACCAAACGCTTGCCAGTGTGCAAGTGATTGATCGTGCAGAAATTGAGAAGTTAAATGTGCGTGATGTTCTGGGTTTGTTAGAAACACAAGCGGGAATTCAAGTAAACCGTAATGGTGGGCAAGGGCAAAATGCGAGCCTGATTGTACGTGGCTTAGAATCTCGTTACTCGTTAGTATTAATTGATGGCGTACGTGTTGGCTCAGCTACTTTAGGATATAAAAGCTTATCAACTTTACCACTAAATTCAGTTGAGCGTATTGAAATAGTTAAAGGTTCACGTGCAGCACAATATGGCTCAGATGCCTTGGCTGGTGTAATTAATATTATTACGCGTAAGGCGCAAGGGCACAGTATTGCATTTACATCTGGCTCAAATAGCTATGCTAACTTAGAAGGTACATCGCGTTTTTCAACCGAGTATGTTGATGTGGCACTTAATACAGGTTATGAGCGCACAGTTGGCTTTGATGTACTCGAAAATGATGCAACCAATTTTGCCGATCCAGACCAAGATGGTTACGATAATTTTAACCTTGGTGTAAACCTAACTCATAATAATGAATTACTAGGTCAACTTGGGTTGTTAGCGCAGTACTCTACGGGTGAAGTAGAATTTGATAATTACTACGACTACCAAGCGTCTACAGCGGATAAAACCGAGTATGAAAATTATCATATAAATGCTAATTGGATTAAGCAAGTGGGTGCATTTAGCCATAAAGTAGATGCGTCATTTAGCCAAGATCAAGATGATAGCTTTGGTACGGGTGAAAATTCTCGTTTTGCAACGGAGCGCGTGCAGCTAGACTACCTTACTACGTTTGAATTTTCAGACCATATTGATTTTAACGGTGGCCTAAATTGGCACCAGGATAAAATTGATACAACAAATCGTTATGATGAAACAAGCCGTGACGCATACGCTATATTTGCTGGTGTATTTTACGATAACAACACATTCCTAGCTAACCTAGCTATTCGCCACGACGACTATGAAGAAGTAGGTTCAGAGCAAACATATAACCTTGCTGGTGGTTACTATCTTCATGAAAATGCAGTCTTACGTTTAAGTCAAAGCACTGGTTTTAAAGCGCCAACGTTCAATGATTTATATTATCCAGGTTCGGGCAATGCTGCGCTTGAAGCAGAAACATCATTAAACCGCGAACTGGGTTTACGTGTAGATTTTGAACATGCAAGTGTTGATGTTGCAGTTTTCCGTAATGAGTTAACTAATAAAATTGCATGGGCACCAGCTCCAACGGCGGATAACCCATGGCGTTGGTCGCCATTTAATATTGCTGAGGCACGTTATGAAGGTGTTGAACTAACCACTAACTTTGCATTTTATGGTTTTGATAACACGCTAAACTTAAGTTATATCGATGCGCAAAAGGTTGATAACTCACCTGAGGCTATTGAGCGTTATAGCGATTTACCATTTGTATCAAATGAGAATGTGCGTTACAGCATTGCAAAACAATGGCAAGGCTTTGATGTTATAATAAGTGTTGCTTATCAATCAGAGCAAAAATCCACGCTAATAAGCAAAATTCCGTCACATATTTTGTGGGATTTAGCGGCTAACTACCAAATTCAAGAGCAATTATCGGTTACTGCACGAATAGAGAACCTATTCGATAAGGAATATATTCCAAGCCAAGGCTATGGTGTTGATATCAATGGTGACTGGGTAAGTGATGCGTTTTATCACTACAATGAAATTGGTCGACAGGTGTATGTTGGTATTGCGTACGAGTTTTAATTGCGTGATTTAACGTTTATCTATTTCGTAATTTGAAAGCCGCTATAAGCGGCTTTTTTTTATTGCGCTAGTAATGTCGCATAGTTAGCTGAGAACTTAGCTAATTTAGGGCCAATCATAATACTGCAATACGGCTGATTAGGATTATCACTGTAATAGTCCTGGTGATATGTTTCTGCATTATAAAAACGCTCAGCTGGGCATAACTGAGTAACCACTTTACTTGCAAATAGAGCTTGTTGGCTTGCTAACATTTTTAAGCTTGCCAGCTTTTGTATTTCATCTAAATAAAAGAT
>NZ_JAPEHW010000080.1 GCF_028875915.1 Pseudoalteromonas sp. G4 | reverse complement strand
ACGACTCTGACCCCATTGATTGCTGACCCCATTGCTTGATTAGTTTGTTGTTTGTTCTTATCTTTGGTTATTTGTTCTTATTCATTTTACAAATCAACTTTATACTTTTCTAAAGCATCTTTATACAAACCATCCACTTCATCTTGAAAATTATCTTTTTCATCAATAAAAGCTTTAAATTTACTATAAATGTTTTCATAAATTATTTTCTGTGCTGGGTTCTTAATAGTTGACTCATCATAGGACTCCAGCTCAACGTCCTCATCTATACAGAAATCTAGCATTGAAGCGATATCTTCTTTTTTAATATCCTCTATGTTTTTCCAATCGTTACCATCCGAACTAAATTTAGGTATTCCGCTACTATCAACTTTTAATACTTTCATAACCTTCATTCCTTTTTGTATATGGCATTATGCCTGCTTCTAGTGAATCCAATTGAATGAGATAATTCTCAATGCTTTTTCCACTACTGGTGTGTAAATACTTATCTGTTGGTCTTCCTGAGTAAACTTCGTAAACTGGCTTTCCATCTAAAATAGTTTTCGACGTATAGATTAAATAATCAGGCTCGATTGAGCTCCCTACAGTGCTATTATGAGTTACAACCACAACTGGCATTTGCTTTGATAAATCTTTAATAATTGAGTTTACGCTATTAAATAAAAACCCATTATCAAAAGAAGACTCTGGTTCATCTATTAATAAAATATCAAAATCTTTTGCATCATGAAGCTTTTTCAAAAGTCTATATTCAGACCTTTCCCCTCCTGATACTGAAGCTCCGAACTTATTTAGTATGCGATACGATATTTTTGAGAAATATTTATATATTTCTGTATCTTCAACACCTGCTTCTTGTAATTTTTCTATGTAATTCATAGGTTTTTGGTAAACACAAAAGGCATCTTTTAAGCTCATTCTTCTTCTAAGTACCTGCCCTAATTCAGTCGCACTTTTAAACTCACCCCGCTCTGCAACCACCTTATATCCATATAATGGTTTCTCATCTATTTTCTTAGATGCTTTAATCAAACTGACTACATCACTAAACTTTCGAACTTTGACTCGATTTAAGGCTAAGTGCCTAAAATCAATTTCTGCTATGGGTGTTTGTGAGCTTTTTCTATTTAAGTCTTGTTTAACCTTTTCAACAATTTCGTTGGCAAACTGATGGATTTTTATTACTTTTTGCTCTTGTCTGAGCTTATTAACTAATTCTGCATGCAGTTTGATTAAAGAATCTCGAGAAAGGTGACTATTAATTAGATCCTTATATTCCAAATTATCTAAAAGCTTTTCTGTTGAACTAATCAACTCTTTTAGAACTTGGCTATCTTTTATTGTAAATAGAGGAGAAGAAAACAATGCAGCTTTTGAAAAAGCATCATTTCTTACTTGATTATTAGCATTATCTATCAATGAACTCAAATATCGCTCTATGTCTCCTTCATCTCTCCTAGAGTCCACAGTCAAAATATCATCCACAACTAATTTAAACGGGCTTAAGTACTTTTCGGTAACGTCACTTCTATTTTTACTAACGTGAGCGTCAAACTCTTTTCGGTCAGCTTCATCATCACTTTCTAGCAATTCAAATTGTCTTATATATTTAACATCATCTTCTTCAGAACTTGCACTAATAGAATTTAGAGTATATGACTTGCCGGATGACCTTTTACCTAATATCACGTTTAACCCTGTAGATATCTTAATTTGAGAATTAGGTATTTCTATGAATTTATTCCCTTCCTCTTTAGTCAAACTAACATAGTCTTTTTTTGTTAAACCGAGCTTAATACTTCTAAAACTGCAATCCCCAATATCTAAGTAAGTTTGCCTAGATTGAATTATTTTTAAATCATTCTTCATTCTAAGATCACTGAATAATACAGGCACGAGTGAGTTTTCGTTCTTATAAGTTTGAATAAACTTTTTGTGTGCTTGAACTTCACCCGCCTTGATATAGTCTGAAAGTCGATCTAAAACATATTTGTTAATTTTAGGTGACTTGTCGTAGTGCGGGATTAATATGTAAGTGTCCAGATCGGGAAAAATAGCTTTAAACTCATCTAACTTAACGTTAGGGTGAGGGTAAGTAACCAAATTAGTAATTTTTTGACATTTTGTTGCAAAATCTTCTACATTACAGGGGTCTGCAATAACTAATATATGCCCCCCTTCGAGATCTATTTCTATACCCGGCAAGACACAAATGTTTAAATCAGCTGAAATCTTTTTGTACTGACTCAAATCAAACAGGTTGTGATTAGTAATCGCAACACAATCTATTTGTTCTGATTCTACATATTCTTTCATCTGATCAAAAGAGAACTCAAAGTGAGGATCAGATTTTGTAGCTATAGTATGTACATGTAAGTCTATTTTTTTCATCTTAATTTCAATTCCTTTTATGGCTTAAGAGCGAAACTTTAGTTACTTCATCGGACAGGATTTTAATCTTCATGCCACTATCGTATCGAAGTGTATATTCTTGTGTGACTTTGTATTGGCTCAAAGTCCGTTATTTAAATTGACTTATAAGAAATAAGAGTGAGACCGCACTTATAAATACAACAAAAACTACAATTTTTAGTTTTCCAATCCTACCCCAATTCCCCAAACAAAAAAAGCAGCCATTAGGCTGCTTTTTATTACATTCTATAACTAAATCAGTTAATTACGCGTCATCACGATAGCTATCAACCGCTGGACAGCTACACACAAGATTACGGTCGCCGAACACGTCATCAATACGTGTTACTGTTGGCCAGAACTTGTCTTTTGCTACTGCTGGTACTGGGAATGCAGCGTAGAAGCGGTCATATGCACGCTCCCACTCGTTACCTAGTACGTCAGCTTGCGTGTGCGGTGCAAATACTAATGGGTTGTTTTCTACTGTCCACTCGCCTGATTCAACTTTTGCAATTTCCTTACGGATTGAGATCATTGCTTCGATGAAACGATCAATCTCTACTTTGCTTTCTGATTCAGTTGGCTCAATCATTAGCGTGCCCGCTACTGGGAACGACATAGTTGGTGCGTGGAAACCGTAGTCCATTAAGCGTTTTGCTACGTCCATTTCAGAAATGCCTGAGCTTTCTTTCAGTGGGCGTAAGTCAACAATACACTCGTGCGCAACGCGGTTGTTTTGGCCGCGGTATAAAATTGGGTAGTGCTCGCTTAGCTTTTCAGTTAGGTAGTTAGCATTCACAATCGCTGTTTCAGTTGCTTGCTTAAGGCCTTCAGAACCCATCATTGCAATGTATGCCCATGAAATAGGTAGAATTGCTGCTGAGCCGTAAGGTGCTGCTGATACTGCGCCGTTACCTTCTGTTGTACCCGGTACGTTAATAACGCTGTGGTTAGGCATAAATGGTGCAAGGTGCGATTTAACACCGATTGGACCAACACCTGGGCCACCGCCACCGTGTGGAATACAGAATGTTTTGTGAAGGTTAAGGTGCGACACGTCAGAACCGATAAAGCCTGGGCTAGTTACGCCAACCTGCGCGTTCATGTTCGCGCCGTCCATGTATACTTGGCCGCCGTGCTGATGAACGATGTCACAAATTTCCATGATTGTATCTTCAAATACACCGTGTGTAGACGGGTAAGTGATCATGATACAAGATAGGTTTTCTGAAACTTCTTCTGCTTTTGCTTTAAGGTCAGCAACGTCAACGTTACCTTGCTTATCACACTCAACAACCACAACTTTCATGCTTGCCATTTGCGCAGACGCAGGGTTAGTACCGTGCGCAGAGCTTGGGATTAAGCACACATTACGGTGACCTTCGCCACGTGACTCGTGGTATTTACGAATTGCGATAAGACCTGCGTATTCACCTTGTGCACCTGAGTTAGGCTGAAGTGATACTGCATCGTAACCTGTAATGTTTACTAACCAGTCGTGTAACTCGTTAATCATTACTTGGTAACCTTCTGCTTGGTCTAGCGGGCAGAATGGGTGAAGGTTTGCAAACTCAGGCCAAGTGATTGGGATCATCTCAGCTGTCGCGTTTAGTTTCATAGTACATGAACCAAGCGAGATCATTGAGTGGTTAAGCGCTAAGTCTTTGTTCTCTAGGCGCTTGATGTAACGCAGCATTTCAGTTTCGCTGTGGTAGCTGTTGAAATTAGGGTGCGTTAAGAATTCGTCGTCACGTACTAGGCTTGCTGGAATACCTGTGATGTTGTCAGCAGTTACTTGTGCATCAAGTGCTGCAACGTCAAGGCCATGGCCTGCGCCAAAGATGATGTCGAATAATTCAGCTACGTCTTCACGTGTTGTTGTTTCGTTCACAGAAACCGAGAACTCACCTGCGTGGTTAGTTGCAAAGTTAACTTCTGCTGCAAGTGCACGTGCAACGATTTCGTCTTTGTTGCTGGTTACTGTGATGGTGTCAAACCATGTGTCGTGCTTAAGCGTAACGCCTTTTGCTTTTAAGCCTGTTGCTAAAATGCTTGCAAAACGGTTAATGCGTGATGCAATTGTGCGTAAGCCTTCTGCACCGTGGTAAACCGCGTAGAACGCAGCCATGTTTGCAAGTAACACCTGCGCAGTACAAATGTTTGAATTCGCTTTTTCACGGCGGATGTGCTGCTCACGAGTTTGCATTGCCATACGTAGTGCATCGTTACCTAAACGGTCTTTAGAAACACCAATAATACGGCCTGGAAGTGAACGCTTGTACTTATCGCGTGTTGCGAAGAATGCCGCGTGAGGACCACCGTAACCCATAGGTACACCAAAACGCTGTGCAGAACCTAATACTACGTCTGCACCTAATTTACCTGGTGCTTTAAGTAGAATAAGTGACATGATGTCTGCTGCCACGCACGCGATTGCTTTTTTGTCTTGTACGTCAGCGATTAGGCCTTGTACGTCAACAACTTCACCGGTTGTGCTTGGGTATTGGAAAAGTGCACCGAAGATTTCGTGGTTTACTGCATCTGCTGCAGGGCCAACAACTACTTCAAAACCAAATTGTTCTGCACGTGTTGCTACAACGTCGATTGTTTGTGCGTGTACGTCTTCAGCAATAAAGAAAAGGTTTGCTTTTTTCGCTTTAGATACGCGCTTTGCAAGTGCCATTGCTTCTGCAGCAGCAGTTGCTTCGTCAAGTAATGACGCAGACGCAAGGTCAAGACCTGTTAAATCCATAGAAAGCGTTTGGAAGTTAAGCAGTGATTCTAAACGACCTTGTGCGATTTCTGGCTGGTATGGCGTGTACGCTGTGTACCAACCTGGGTTTTCTAACACGTTACGTAAAATTACGTTAGGTGTGTGCGTTGGGTGGTAGCCTTGACCTATGTAAGATTTAAAAATCTTATTTTTGCTTGCTACTGATTTTAAGTAGCTAAGCGTTTCAACTTCAGTGCGGCTTTCACCAATGCTAAGACCTTGCTCTAAACGAATACTTGCAGGCACGGTTTCGTTCATAAGCTCTTCAACACTTGATACGCCCAGCTCAGCTAGCATTGCTGAAATCTGGTTTGCGTCCGGACCGATATGGCGGCGGATAAAATCTTGCTTTTGCTCAAGTTGTTCAAGCGATTTTACGTTTGACATGTGTCTAACTTCCTATGGCATTTACATACACGACTAGCTAACAATACTGTGTGCTCAGTACGGTTAGGCAGCTTTTCATCAGCGCACTATAAATGAGCTAAATGATTGGCTTTACTAATCAAAAATTTAATAAATATTTAAAATTTTTATCTTTAAATAAAAGATTTAAATATTTACTGAGTGTAAAAACATGAAAAGCTCCAAAATTGGAGCTTTTCATACTACAAAAATCAATACGAAGAATTAGTCTTCATCGATCGAATTTTCGTAACCTTCTGCGTCTAGTAGGTTATCAAGTTCTGACTCGTCAGAAGCTTTGATTTTGAATAACCAACCGTCGCCGTAAGGGTCAGAGTTAACTGTCTCTGGAGAATCTTCAAGTTCTTCGTTGATTTCAACGATAGTACCTGAGATTGGTGCGTAAATATCAGACGCTGCTTTTACAGATTCTGCAACTGCACAGTCTTCACCTGCATCTACTTCGTCGTCTACGTCTGGTAGGTCAACGAAAACCATATCACCTAATAGCTCTTGTGCGTGCTCAGAGATACCTACTGAGTAAACACCGTTACCTTCAGCGCGAACCCATTCGTGTGAAGATGCATATTTTAAATCGGCAGGGATATTGCTCATTCTTATAAATCCTTCGGTTTAATTTTGTTATACCAAAATTGGTACTAAGGGGTATTAATACCCCATATCGATTTAGATTACTGATTTACCATTGCGTACAAAGCAAGGTTTTACAACTTTTACGTCAACGTGCTTTTTACGCATTTCAACTTGTGCAGTTTCGCCAGTTGAGCGTGGCACACGCGCAAGGGCAATACTGTGACCTAGTGTAGGTGAGAATGTACCAGAAGTAATCACACCTTCGCCACCGTCAACAATTACTTTAAGACCAGCGCGTAGTACGCCTTTTTCTTCAAGTACTAAACCAACTAGTTTGTCAGTACTTTGATCGATGCGCTGCTTAGCAACCACGTCACGACCAATAAAGTCACGATCTTCAGGTTCCCAAGCCAGTGTCCAAGCCATGTTCGCTGCAAGTGGTGATACCGTTTCGTCCATATCTTGGCCGTAAAGGTTCATACCTGCTTCTAAACGTAGCGTGTCACGTGCACCAAGGCCTGCTGGGCGTACACCTGCGTCTAAAAGTGCTTGCCATAACGCTTCTGCACCGTCGTTATGAACAACGATTTCATAACCGTCTTCACCAGTATAGCCAGTTGTTGCGATAAATAAATCACCCGCTTGCACACCAAAGAATGGTTTCATACCTTCAACAGCAGCTTGTTGATTTTCGTCAAGAATTGTTGCCGTTTTTGCTTTTGCATTCGGGCCTTGTACGGCAATCATTGCATACTCTGGGCGCTCAGTAACTTCTACTTTATAGTCAGCTGCAACTGCACCAATGTGTGCTAAGTCTTTTTCACGTGTTGCTGAGTTAACCACTAGGCGGTACTCAGTTTCAGTGAAGAAATAAATGATAAGGTCGTCAATTACACCGCCTTCGGCGTTAAGCATACCTGTGTATAACGCTTTACCAGCAACTTGTAGTTTTTCTACATCGTTTGCTACTAGTTTACGTAAGAAAGGTTTTGCATCTTCGCCTTTAACGTCAACGATTGTCATGTGTGACACGTCGAACATACCTGCGTCTTGACGAACAGCGTGGTGCTCTTCGATTTGTGAACCATAGTTGATTGGCATTTCCCAGCCGTGGAAATCAACCATTTTTGCACCCGCTTCAAGATGCTTGGCGTGTAATACAGTTTTTGAAGTCATAATATTCCTACACTTTCAAATCTACCCGCACAAGGTGCGGCGTGGCTTCAACAGGACAATTGTCCGGTTGAGGGAATAACATGGGCGGCGATTATACCGAAACAATATGGCTTTCGCACCCAGAAAAGTTATAAGTTTTACGCATTATGTAATTAATTTATTTCAATAATTTTTATTTATTAAATTGATTACAACGCTAAATATAAAATAGCGGTCAATCTAACCGCCATTAAGTTTGTTAAGCCTTTGCTTAAACTAGTAATTCTGCTTGCTCGCTAAAGCCTAGTGCATTAAATCGACTTTGCCATTTAACCAGTTCGTCGCTTTTTGCGACTAGCTCAAAGCCCTTGTGGCTTTCTAAATGGGTTGCCGTTAAAAACACATTACCCGCTTGGCGCGCGTATCTTTGTTGCTCACCGGTTAAAATAATACCTGCGGTTAGTGAAAATTCGCTTAACAGAGTTTTAAACGCATTATCTCCGCGTATTGCTAATATGCGTAAGTCATTACGGGTGATCACATCAATATCGTGCGACTCTTCCCCTTCACTTAACGCAGCAACTAAAGCCGGTGCAATATCGTTATCAACAAAAATACGAAATGCCAGTTCAGTAAAGTAGTAAAGCTCAAGCGCAATCTCATTACCATTTACTTTTGCTGTGCAACGAAGCCCCATTCCCGGCACAGTTAAATGGCGTACATCACTGGAAATAAGTGTTTGTAAATACGGTAACGCAGCGCTGCCCGTCACATCAATAATGGTGCGGTCGTTCATTTGCGCAAATTCGTTTGCGCCCGTGTATGCATTTTGATGGCTACCAAATAGGTGAGGCACTTGTATTGTCATGCCCAATCTCCAGTGAAAATTAACAATCAAAATTATGTTAGGCCACCTTGCAACAATCAAATTGTATTTTTTTATAAATTGATAAATAATACTAATCATTAAACAAAAATAAATTTCAAAATGTAATGTGTGGAGTGCTTTATGAAAAATATCCCAACCGATAGCTTGCGCACCTTAATCACAGTGGTTGAGGTTGGCGGTTTTGCCAAAGCCGGTGAATTGCTTGGTTTATCGCAACCTGCAGTAAGTTTGCAGATTAAGCGTTTAGAAGAATTATTAGGTAATAAGCTGTTTAAAAAGCAAGGCCAGCGCCAAGTACTTAACCAGCATGGGGAGATTTTACTGCCGCTAGCAAAGCAGTTGCTTCAAGTAAACGACACCATTTTGCAAACATTTAGCTCTGAAGTATTAGCAGGTAAAGTTCGTTTGGGTATTCCAAGTGAATTTGCTGCAACGGTGTTGCCTGCCATTATTGGTGATTTTGTAAGCCTCTACCCTGATGTTGCCCTAGAGGTAAAGTCAGAGCTCAGTAAAAAGCTACGCCACAGCGATAACCGCGAACAATACGATTTAATATTGGCACTACTGGAAGGCCCTGAGCAGTCTAAATACCCTATTTTTATGGATGATGAACTAGTTTGGGTCGGTGATGTAAATAACATTAATACCGAAGTGGTTAACCTGATTGCTGCAGAAGAAGGCTGTATTTATCGCCGCCGCGCCATTGAAGCACTGGAAAAAGCAGGATTAAAATGGCGTATTGTGTACACCAACGCCGACCTTGCTGGCATTAGCGCCGCATTAAAAGAAAACCTAGGCATTACGGTACTTGCCAAACACACGGTACCAAACGACTTAAACTGGGCAAAATCCACCAGCCAACTGCCTGAGCTTGGTGAAGTAGGCATTAGCTTAATAAAACAAAGCGAAGAATCGCACGCGGTTGATAAACTCGCTGAGTTTATTCAATTACGATTAAAGTAACGGCTAGTTACTTTAATCGAATAAGTACTCACCTTATAAAAGTAATGCTGATGTACGGCATTACTTTTGTATATGCACTTTTAATAACCACTATTAAATAAACACTCTTGCCAACGCTAATGTTGCCCTTCTTTACCAAACTTTAAAATAAAGCGACTGGTTTTACCTCGAATATCTTTCGCGAATACCGATTGTTCCAAATCATCGTTTGGGTTTTGCAAATAAAAGGCTTCTTCTTTTAAAACAAATCCCAGTGATTGCAGCTGATACTTCACTATATTTTCGTCAATTCTGTGTAAGTTATTAGCAGCTTCATAACCAGAACCCGCCTCGGCATGATGATCAATAATGATCAGCACGCCTTCTGGTTTAAGTAAGCGTTTTATATGGCTAAAAGCCTGTCGATAATCCACAACCTTATCGCGCATAATTTGCCGTTCACCATTGCGATTTCGATGGGTGAAAAATAAGTCGTGATAGTTAATGCCCATAAACGCAATATCAATGCTCGACGAAGACAGCGGAATCTCTTTTATTGCGACTTGGTCAAAGCGCATAATATTTTTCAGCGTTTGGCGCTTAGAGCGCGCCAACATCTCTTTTTTGCCAAAGCGCCAAGTAAGTCTATCGTTATGGGCATAGACTTTTCCTTGCTCGCCCACAGCACGGGAAAAAAGTTCACTGTACCAACCGCCACCAGCGTAGATATCAAGTATGGTCTGCCCGCTGGCAACGCCTGCAAAACGCATTATTTGGGCTGGCTTTCTATTTGCATCGTGCTGTTTATCAACATCTGAGCGATTAGGCTCTGTTAATAGTGTTTGTAATCGAGAGAGTGAGAGCGGTTCATAAGCTATACATGAAAAGCTCACACAAACCATCATCAGCATAAGGTATTTAACGTGCATCTTTTCTCCTTAAAAGTTTTTGATTCATGCTTTTTAGGCATTGGAGCGGCTTGCTGCTAATGGCGCTAATTCAGCATTCTCTGTTTTCGATAAATGCTGTCTTGCATACCCTCTTCCGAGCAAAAAACCACACAGTGCCCAAAGTGATGCGATACTCGCCCCCACCAGTGAAACTGCAAATAATCCAAGTCCTAAGCCCTCAGTTAACCCCGCGAATAACATGCCACTTACGGCATCGCCGCCACGATAAACGGCTACATCAATTACCGGTTTTGCTTTAAAGCGTTCATCTACCGTTACTTGAGTAAACAGCATTTCTCTTGCAGGGCGAGTAAGTGAGTAGTTACCTGCACGGCGTACAATTTGAATCACCAAAATCACCATCACGCTTGGCGCAAAAGCCAAAATCAATAAACCAGCCATCAACAAAAGTGGCACTAACGCCAAAGACAGCCCGAGCCCTGCCTTTTTAACTAATCGCCCAGAGACAAAAAATGCCATAACAAAGGTCAACACATTCACAAACCAATCAATGCTTGCCAATATTTGTGTGCGCTCTGCCCGCGGAAAAGGTGCCAGTAATTGTTTTTGTTCAAAGTAAATAAATGAGCCTATAAATACATAGAGCAAAATAAATGCGGCAATGCCTAACAGTTTTGGATTTGAAACTAGTGATTTAAACCCGCTTGCCCAGCCTTGTGCCAATGATGACGTTGTTGCATCAAAACTATGCTGCGTGTTGTGTAGTTGCGTATGCTTTAAGTGGTAAATATATAAGGTGAGAGGAACCACCAGCATTAAGGCCGATGCGGCGATTAACATAAGCTGCCCTTCATCTAACACACTGCCAAACAGTGATGGAATAGACGGGCCAATAATCGCCCCGGCACTTGCGCCAGCTGCGATTATGGGAAATAAACGCGTGCTTTGTTTTTGATTAAAGGTGTCGGACATAAAGCTCCAAAACACCGAAATATGAAATAAGCTAAATGCGCTCACCCAAACATAAAAGGCCTTTTCAATCAAAACGGCGGAGGAAAACAGCGGCATTAACAAATAAAACGCGATAAAACTGCCTGCAAATAAGCTATAAACGGTTGGCACTATATACTTAAACTTGAGCTTATCAATCGCAAAGCCATAAATAGAGACAATCACTAAGCTAATTACAAACTGCATATTCCATAAAAAACTCACCTCGCTGTCGCTCCAATCACTGGCAAGGGCGTCTCGCACTGGGCGCAGCACAAAATACCATAAACGCCATAATAAATGCCGCGAGTGTGGCGCTTAACTCGTTCGATTTAACCTGCGACAAGGTGTTTAATAAACCTGAAAGACTCAATTTACGTGTTTGGTTGGTCATGCTATCACTCCTTACACGCTACTGATTTGCTTTGTCGATTTCGTGCGACAGCCACGCCAACATCTGTTTTTTATCAAACGTAAACGCATGTGAGGCATTAAGCTCTGCTACTTTTTTGAGCGTGTTTTTAATTGGCATCATGGCCTCTTGCTCGCTGGGTACTACTAGGTAACGCATATGCGGTGTTTCATCGAATAAGGCTTTCACAACCGCATTAGCTACATCATCGGGCGCTTTAAATTTGCTGCGATCAGGTTGTGTAAAGTTGGCAAATTTTTGGTATTCCTCAGCGTAAAGCGAATTCGTTGTATCACTGCCTTGTTGTTTCAGGCGTTTATGCAGGTTTTTCATAATATTGGAATTGTAATTTCCAGGCGCAATAACACTGACTTTCACATCAAACTTACGCATTTCTGATGACAATGCCTCACTAAACGCTTCGATGGCATGCTTTGTCATGCTGTAAGGGCCAAACATGGTGCTCGACATCAATCCTGAAATTGAACCAATATTGGCAATTCGCCCTTTGTTTTCGATAATTAATGGCGCAAACGCCTTGGTGATTCGATAAGGCCCCATAACATTTACGTTGTCTTGAAAATCAATATCGCGCTCGGGGATTTCAATTAATGGGCCAAACACAGCAACCCCTGCATTATTAACAAGGCCATGGAGCTTTTTGCCCGATGCTTTAACGGTGTTTACTGCAGCATCGATATCTGACTGAATGGTTACATCTAACCGTATTGCTTGCACATTTGTAAGTTGGTTCAATGCATCAATGTCTTTTTGCTTGCGTGCGCCAGCAAATACAAAGTGCCCTTGGCGTGCTAACGTTTCAGTGATTGTTCGGCCAATACCTGAACTTGCACCAGTAACCAAAATGGCTTTTTGGGTTTGCACTGTTGCAGCTTTTGCATGTGATGCTTCAAGGGCGGCTTGTCTGTCATCAGCAAACGCGATGTGTGTGGTTAAAATAAAAAGGGTGATGAGTAAACGCATAATAATGTCCTGCTATTAAAAGTAAGACTCAGTGTTATGGGTTTTCTTGCGCGTGTGTATTTACTCGACCAACCACTTAGAGTTAGCGATTAAATTGGTGATATGGGCGTTTTGATAAAAAACGATAAAAAAAGCTGCTTTCGTCGACAGTAACGATGCGTTTGTCTACACACTAGCCCTTTGATTTGTTATTGAGATATAGTGAAAGCGATACCCCAGTAAATTCAGAGCTGCCAAACTAAGATGTTGAATGAACTAAATAAAGCAAACAATTCCATAACAGCGCTTAACAGCACACGCGTTTGGCTTTTAGCGCTTTGGTTATTGGTGTTTTTACTGAATATGGGGCCGCACTGGGAAAACTACGCATCATTTAAAGAAATAATAGAGACCATTGGCAGCATAGTGTTTGTGCAAGCCATTGTTGCATTTGTCACCTTAAAGTTTTTAGTGCCCAAACTGCTTGATAAAGACCAAATGCCTCTTTTTATCGCCACGTTATTGGGTGTACTTTTACTTGGTGCGTACTGGGTGATTGCAGTTCGCTATTTTTATATTGAACCGAGTTACCCAGAGACCTATCAAAATTTACCGTATGTCACGCAGGACCAAGGTATTCAGTACCGTTTATTTAGCTTTTGGGCATTTAAATACATTGTCTTTTCAAAAATGCCGCAACTGTTTTTCCCAACGGCGGTATTAATGGCAAGGCAGTTTTACAAAAAACAAAGCTATATTTTGGAATTAAAAGAGCAGAAGAACTTAGCCGAATTAGCCGCTTTAAAAAACCAACTAAACCCGCATTTTATTTTCAATACGCTAAATAATTTGTATTTACTGGCACTGAAAAAGTCCGACCAAACTCCGCTGGTAATCGAAAAGCTGGCTGATATTTTAGATTACGTAGTTTATCGCTGTAACGAGCGCTATGTGTCGCTTAATAGTGAGATTACACTTATTCAAAATTACCTTGATTTAGAGTGCATTCGTAAGTCAGACACGCTCAAAGTGAGCTTTTCTAGCGAGATAAATTATCCCCACACCATCGCCCCTTTGCTGTTATTAAACTTGGTGGAAAACGCCTGTAAACACAGCACCAGTAATGAACTTAATACCGCGTTTGTAGACATTGTGTTAACTTCAAATCGTGATGCAATCACCTTTGAGGTTAAAAACTCAATCCCAGAGCACAGTGAAGCCAATAAAGATTCGCCCAGTGTGGGACTAACCAATATGACCAAGCAATTGGAAATGCTCTACCCTAACGCATTTTCACTGACCATTGATCATACCCCAAATAGCTATTTGGCTACCCTTACACTTAACAAGGAAGCAAAGTAAATATGGCAATTCAAACTCAACAAACACGCTATCGCTGCATCATTGTGGATGATGAAGCGCTTGGCCGCGAACTGATTGAAATGCACTTGGCGCAGTTTGCTGAATTTGAAATCGTTGCCAGCTGCAGCAGCGCCATTGAAGCACATCAATTATTGCAAAACCAAAGCGTTGATTTATTGTTTTTAGACATTGAAATGCCGGTATTAAAAGGCACCGATTTTTATCAAAATCTTGCCCATAAGCCCTATGTGATTTTTACTACCGCGTATCGCGACTATGCTATAGAAGGCTTTGAGTTAGATGCTGTGGATTACCTATTAAAACCCATTGTATTTTCACGCTTTTTTAAAGCCATCGAAAAGTTTAAGCAGCGCATAACTAACATACATCACGCTGAACCAAATGTGCCAACGCAACAAGCGCCAAATGGGATGTTTGTGCGTGAAAACCGTAAGCAAGTACGCATTGTGTTTGAAAACGTTTTATATGTAGAAGGCTTAAAAGATTATATAAAAATCTTCCTGCGTGATGGCAGTCATATTATCAAAAGCAGTATGAGCGCGTTTGAAAGCCAATTGCCCACTAACTTTGCCCGTGTACACCGCTCGTTTATTGTGAATTTAGACCACATCAGCGCTTATGCACATCAGTATTTAGAGCTAGGTGAGATTGAAATTCCAATAGGCGAGCAATACCGTGAACAGTTAAAAAGCAAACTAGGTTAAAGGCGTAGCTACTTTTACTTATCAAGTATTCTCACTTGATCCCAATACACCAAGGTGTGTATGTTAAAAATAACGACATGTGAAACTCAACTCAAATATTTGCAAGGATCAGACATGGCAAAAACGGACACCGCAGCTATTAAAAATAGTATTATCAAAATCGTATTTGAGTCTTCACTCATCATTTTTAGTGTGCTTTTAGCATTATTCTTAAACGAATATCGTGGGCAATTGAAAGCTGAAGAAGAAAAAAATCGCGCATTGCAAATGATTGAAGTTGAACTCAGCACAAATTTAAAAACATTAAGCAACTGGACTCCATATCATAAGCAACTTATTGGAGAGTTTGATAATGCCATCACACAACTTGAAGACACTCCTGCAGAAACTGATCCACGCAGCTATATATTGGGGTTAATGCCAAAAGGCTTAATGCAAGACTTTATAAGTCGAACCGCATGGGAATCTTTGCAACAGGCGAGCAGCGATGTTTCTCTTGACATTGAAACCACATTTTTAATTTCAAAAGTATATAAATTACAACAAATGGGCGTTGAGAAAACCTTAATGCAATTTATTGAGGTAATGAACTCACGCGAAAGTATGCGCGCTGAAAATTTAAAAGAAACACTGTATTTACTGAAAAGCACCTTGCAAGAATTACATGCGCAAGAAGTAGACCTCGCATATAATTATCAAAACACGCTAGCGAAACTAGATAAGATAGACTGAATTAGTAAACTTATTCTGTATAAAGGCTATTTTATATTTAAATAGCCTTTCTTTACCGTCAATCAAGCTGGTTAAACACTGTAATTTCTAGGTTCGTTTCTTATAGCTCCGCATGCGGGCCAAATACTTCGTAGTGAATACGCTCAGCCGCTACACCCATATCTAACAATTGATTTTTCACAAATCGCATAAACGCAACAGGCCCACAGAGATAAAAATTACCTAGGCTAAATGGTAAGTTCACCTTATCTAAGTTCATTAAACCACTAAAGCTATTAGCTGAATTATCCGTCTGCATCTCCTGCGATTCATACCAAGTGTACGTTTGCCAGTTATTTAACGTGGCAAGCTCATTGGTACGCTGTTTAAATGAGTGCTGTTTATTTGTGCTGCAGGCATGTAGATAAAATACATCTTCGTTGTAATTTACTGCCGATAAATACTCAAACATTGACTGCATTGGCGTAACACCCACCCCTGCTGAAATAAGTACTACCGGTGATTGCTTATCTTGAAAGAAAAAATCACCAGCTGGGGCAAACACATTAAGGGTATCGCCACAGTTAATTTCATCATGTAAGTAGTTTGAAACAAGACCGTCTGGTTCGCCTTTTTCGCGTTTTACCGAAATACGGTAGTTTTGCCCATTAGGCTTGTTTGATAACGAATATTGACGAATTTCGGTAAAGTCGTAATTACTTGGTGAGACTGAAATACCTAAATATTGCCCTGGCGCATAACCAATCACATCATTGCCGTCTTGTGGGGTAAGGACAAAGCTTGTAACCAGTTCAGATTCTTTGATTTTTTCACTTACTACGAATGGGCGACTATCGCGCCAACCACCTTGGCTTTTTGCACGGCTTTCATAAAGCTCACCTTCGCGTTGAATAAACACAGACGCTAAAAAGTCATATGCGGCAGTCCACGCTTCTTCAACTTCAGCGGTAAATAACTCACCCGTTAATTCCCTTAGAGTTTCGGTTAGGTGATGACCTACTATTTGGTACATTTCGGGTTGAATATTAAAGCTTGTGTGCTTATGAGCGATGCGCTCAACCGCACTTTTTAGTGCGCCTACATTATCAATATGCTGCGCATACGCTGCGATAGCTTCAAATAAAGCAGCCTTTTGCCTACCCGACGCTTGATTGCTCATATTAAAGATATGTTTAAGTTCAGGCTGATGAAAAAACAACCTTTCATAAAAGTGGGCTGTTAGCGCAGGCCCTGTCTCAGAAAGTAATGGCACTAAACTTTTAATAATATCAATATGACGTTGTTGTAACATGTAATACCTCGTGTGTTGCAACGTGTTGTTAGAAATAAGAAATAAATAATTAGGAATTAACGAAAACTATCTTGGCGAGGAGCGATTAATATTGGGCAATACACCCAAACAAAAATTGCAAACGCGATAATCCAGCCAACCGCACTCACTTGCCATGCCAAATGGGCAAGCCCTATTGCAGGTAGTAATGCGCGTGTAACGGCTACAAGAAAAAGCAGTAAAAAAGCTTTACCCATAATCACTTTGGGTATTAATACTCGCCCTGTATGGCCAAGCGAAACGCGACTCATCATAGATAAAATCATCAGCCCCATAGCGCCTACAGTGATCACATGGAGCCCAGAACTAAAAGGAATAAGCGGCGTAAAATAGCTCGTACCAAGTAAAATAAGGCCAAGACCAAGTGCGCCATACGCTAAATGTAATGACCATAAAAGAGAGATACCGAGCGTTTTATTACTTTGCCAAAAACCCAGCTTTGCAAGGTGCAAGCAGCCTGCTGCTATCATTAAATACGCAGGCGATAACGGCAGGGAAATATAGAAATGGCTAAAAAATACTAAAGTGCCGAGTAAGGAAACAACCAATAACAGCGTATCAAGCAAAGGCGGATGCGACACTTCTTTAAGCTTGGCACCGTTACGTGTGAAAAACGGAATAACACGCCCACCCACAATGCCCATTAAAATGCCAAACATCAGCACCATAGTGCGGCCAATATGCAGTGCCTGTGCGGTATCTATGGTGAGTTCGCTTACCAGTAGCACCATTTCAAGTAGCGCCATCACCGTAAATAAAGGGATAAATAAGTAGTTACGACGGTTTTTAGCAAGCAAAACTATGTAGGCATACACAGCGATAATGCATATCCACCAAATACTTTGCAGTACGGTAGCTAAAATGACACTTGCCGTTGAATTAACAAAAAACAGCGCGCGTATAATGAGCCAAAGGCCAACCAAAGCAATCAGGGGTGCCCCCTGTATACTTGGCCTGCCAGTCCATGTTTGCACCGCAGTTAATACAAAGCCTGTTGCAATGGTGGCACCAAAGCCAAATAACATTTCGTGTAAATGCCATACCGTTGGGGTTAAGCCTGTTGGATTTAACTGCCACCACGCATTTAAGAAGCCTAGCCACATTATCATGGCTAAAATTGATGCGATTGCCCCTAAAATAAAGCTTGAGCGAAATGCCAATTGAAAAAAGGCATGTTCTGAAAATGCGCCAACGGCTTCGCTATCTTGCGCGTGTGGTTCTTGAATATTTAACATCGAACCACCTACACACGTTGGCCTAAGCCATGCTGCCCAATACAGCGCACAACATAGCCAATCTTAAAAAATGCAGGAAACACCATAGTACCGATATGAGCGGCAATTTGCTGAGACATTGAAAAATACTCAGCAAATGGGTAACTGATTAGCAAACAACTAATAAACAAACTAACAGGAACTAACATTAACCAATTACCCACTTGCTTAGTAAAACCAAACACATTTTTTTTGTTTTTATTTGGTAGCGTTAGCGCACGCTCGTGATTGATAAAAGCAGTCTCATTAACAACTTGCTGCATAATTAAGCCTTAATTTCATTTAAATTCAGCTTGATATAGCAGCAACAATGCCAAAATTAATTTATCAATATTAATCAGATGGTTAATTAAAATAAGCGCCGTTAAACACCAACAAACAAGTCAATTTGACACACCGCGGAAACAAGTCATAATGACACGGGTGTGTTTTTAGGTGATTTTGTATGGCAATTAACTCTTTAACCTTAGTGGAATTTGCAAAAGCGCAAGTGACCAGTCTCGATAATCAAGACCGATTTGAACAACTGTTACAAACGCTTGCGACGGTGATTGAGTGCGAGGCCATTGCACTATTGGCTATGCGTGGCGAGGTATTAAAGCCACTGGCGATTAAAGGGCTTACACCCGACACACTCGGCAGGCGT
>NZ_JAPEHW010000007.1 GCF_028875915.1 Pseudoalteromonas sp. G4 | reverse complement strand
TTTTTTGGCATCGCGGTATACATCTTCCTTTTTGGCAAAGCATTGCGTGCTTTGTTCTAGGCTGCATATTGTCGCTATTTTTACTCAATACGCCAGTCTTTTTTTTAACAATTACACTGGTTGTACTAGTGGGTGTATTAACAATATCTAATCTTAAGACAAAGATTGTTGTTATTAGTGCGTTTTTATTCGGTTTGGCATATCCAATTATCTACTACCACTGCGTCTATGATACTCACTTGAGTTATGCCGAATTACAGCAAAAACAGCTAATTAAAGGAAAAGTCGAGCGCATTGATGACTATTTATATACCTATCGGCTGAGTGTCAAACCATCTGTATTAGGCACAGAAAAAATAGCTAAATATAAAAAACTCACACTACAACTTTATTTAACCAAACAGAGTTTCGATAAAAACACAGTGAGAATAGGGGATACAATTACAACACGTGCAAAATTAAAACCCATTGTGCCTGTCGTAAATGAAGGGATTTTTGATCGTCGCCTTTATAATTTTTATCACGGCATAAAATATAAAGGCAGCATTAGCAATAACAGTCTATTTAAAGTAACCCACAAAGATATTAAGCAAAGAGCGCTATTTATAAACTTCTCAGAATATTCTTGGCTTTACTCAGCTGTTTTATTTGGCGATACCAGCAAAATGCCAAGAGAATTTAAAGATATATCAAGACAGTTAGGCATTTCACATTTATTTGCCGTTTCAGGGTTACATATGACGATTGTGTTTGCTTTTAGTTATTGGGTTATTCGAGTTTTCTGTCTGTTTTTTAATAAATTTAATCGTTTAATGGTATTACCACTTTTAGTAGGCATTCTATCTTGTGCGTTATATTTACACTTTTCTAATTATGCCACTTCTGCGCAACGTGCTTTTATCATGCTTTGTGCTTTTTGCCTCTGCTGGCAAATTAGTCGTGCATACATTGGCTATCGAGCCCTTATCTTTGCGTTACTTTGTGTATTTATTTTTAACCCGTTTGTGCCATTAACTGTTGGTTTTTATTTTTCGTTTGCTGCAGTGTTAAGTATTCTTCTTTCGCTCGATTTAATCAAAAAACTTAAAATTAAGTCTTACTTAGCTAAATTTTTCGTTCTTCAAGTTGCTATTACAATAGCGTTAATACCAGTTACGGTATTCTTTTTTAATGGTTTTAGCATTTATAGTTTGTTTGTAAATTTAATTGCCATTCCTTTTTTCTCAGTTGTGCTCATGCCTGCCATCTTATTGGCTACGTTACTATCAGCACTATTGCAAACAGATTTATTTATACTCTTACTTGAACCACTACTTGCTTTGACTGTGGCTAGCATTAATGAACTAAATGGTATTGGGTCTTGGCTAAATTTGCCAAGTATCAGTTGGCAATTTACAGTTTTGCTGCTGATCAGTAGTCTACTTTTGCTTTACATCCGTTATTCACTTTATTTAACACTGCCATTAATGGTGTTTTATTTATCTCAAGAAAGTTTTAACCAAGAGCAATTGGTGATCAGGGTGTTAGATGTAGGTCATGGATTGGCAGTGTTGATAAGTGACAATAATCAAGCTTTTTTATATGATCTTGGGGCAAAATACAGTGATTACAGTTATGTAAAAAGTGTGATTTTGCCGACATTAAGAAACAATAATCTTAAATTGATGCGTACTGTGATTAGCCATGATGATAATGATCACAGTGGCGGTTTAAGCCATATTATTGAAAATGGCAAATTAGCTACTATGAGTGGCTTTGGCAAAGCATGTAACTTTAAAGCAAACTGGTTAACTAACGTCACATTTGAATCAATCTCACTAAACTCAAAATTTAAATCAGACAATAATAATTCGTGTGTAACTTTAGTTACTTATAAACATTTTAAGTTGTTGCTGACAGGGGATATTGAGAAAAATAGAGAACAGGTTCTTTTAAATGATACAAGAATTGCTGATATTGATGTGCTTATCTCTCCACATCATGGTAGTAACAGCTCCTCAACAGGCGCATTTATTAAACATACTAATGCATCTTGGGTGTTTCACTCGGTGAATGCGTATAATCGTTGGAAATTCCCTTCGCTAAAAGTGGTTGAACGTTATGCTTTTAATAATGCAAAACAGTTAGCTACTTACCATGGCGCAATCAAAGTAAATGTAACGGATACAAACTACACAGTTAGTTCGCAAAAACTGCTAAAAAATTATTGGTTTCTAGTTGATTAACACTCGGTTCGACTTGGGTTTTAACTGTAGGCGCTATACAATAAGCACAAATCAACTTAAGTTTCACTCATGTCGACCTCATCAGAATATTACAAACGCTTATTAACCTATGTAAAGCCTCATAAACTTGCAGCTACCTTTGCCATAATTGGTATGTTGGGCTACGCCGCAATGGATGGTCTTTTTGTATATTTGATGGATCCTTTTATTGAACAAGGGTTAACTGCTAAAAATCAAGAAGTCATGAAATGGGCGCCCGTTGTGGTGATTTTATTGGTGCTATTTCGTGGCGTGTTTAACTTCGTTTCAAGTTATTGTTTAGCCAATGTGGGCTCTCACGTGGTGATGGCAATTCGCAAAGAATTGTTTGCTAAGTTACTTCATTTACCAGTGTCATTTCACGATCAGCATTCAACCGGTGAGTTAATTTCAAAAATTACCTTTGATGCAGAGCAAGTACAAACAGCGATAACAAAAGCCTTGATCACCATAGTGCGAGAAGGGGCATTTGTTGTTTTCTTAGTGGTTAATATGTTGGTTGCTAGTTGGCAACTTTCATTGCTGTTTATTTTAGTCGTCCCCATTGTTGCAGGCATTGTATCAATCGTGTCTAAACGCTTTCGTGTTATTGCAAAACGCATTCAAGATGCCATGGGAGGCGTAACACGTGCGTCAGAACAAATGGTGAAAGGGCATAAAGTTATTCATTCATTTGGTGGTCAAGAAATTGAACAACAACGTTTTGCCGATGTAAATAATCGTAATCGTCAACAGCGTGTAAAAATGGATGCGACGAAAGCGCTGAGCGTTGCCAGTATTCAAATTATTGCTGCATCTGCCATCGCAATGGTGTTGGCTGCAATTGGCTTTAACCTTGTAGAGCCTATTTCTACAGGCGCATTCGTTAGCTTATTAACCGCAATGATGATGATGCTACGCCCGTTAAAACAGCTATCAAATGTGAATGTTGAACTGCAGCGTGGTATTGCTGCAGCAAAAAGTATTTTTGATATCTTAGATTTGGAAAATGAAAAAGACACCGGCTCAAAAACGCTGGAAAAATGTCAGGGTCATATCACAATTGAGAGCTTGTCGTTTGCCTATCCAAATACCGAGCGCAATATTTTAAACGAATTAACCATGGATATTAAACCTGGTCAATCCGTAGCCTTAGTTGGTCGTTCAGGCTCAGGCAAATCAACACTCTCAAACCTGTTACCACGTTTTTACGATACTTATACCAATGGCGATATCAAACTCGACGGGCTATCGGTTAATACCTTTGATTTAACTTGGTTACGCGAACAATTTGCAATCGTGTCGCAACAAGTTGTGTTATTCAACGATACTATCGAGAACAATATCACTTACGGCTATAAAGATGATATTACCCCTGATAAACTGCAAAAAATTGTTGAGCAATCGCACGTTTGGGAATTTGTAAAAGATTTACCAGAAGGTTTACAAACCATTGTCGGTGAAGATGGCGTAATGTTATCTGGTGGCCAGCGTCAGCGTATTGCTATAGCGCGAGCATTGCTTAAAAACGCACCAATTTTGATTTTAGATGAAGCTACGTCAGCACTCGATACTGAGTCAGAAAAATTAATTCAACATGCGTTAAACGATTTAATGAAAGGGCGCACGTCCATTGTTATTGCGCACCGCTTATCAACGATTGAAAACTCTGATGTCATTTATGTATTAGATAAAGGGCAAATAATCGAATCAGGTTCGCATGCTGAGCTAATTGAAAAGCAAGGTGCCTATTTAGCACTGCAAAAAATGCAGGCTAATGACTAATGAATGTGATTGAAAAAAGCTGGTATCAAAAATTTGGAATTACTTGGCTTTTATTACCGTTAAGTGCGCTGTTTTACCTAATTACGCTATATCGCTTCTATCGCAAGCGAAGATTACAATTGGCGACTGACACACCAAAAGTCATTGTTGTGGGTAATATTGCGGTAGGTGGCACAGGCAAAACACCCTTTACCTTGTTTCTTGTCGATTATTTGAAGCAAAAAGGCTTATTGGTTGCGGTTATTTCACGTGGCTATGGTGGTCAAACTCAAAGCCAACCTTTATTAGTAACCGATAACATATCGCCAGAGGTCTGTGGTGATGAACCTAAGTTGATAGCCGTTCGCACAGGCGTACCTGTTGTAGTGTGCCCAAATCGAAATTTAAGTATCGACTATTTAAAGAAGCACATTAATCCTGATGTGATTATTGCTGATGATGGATTGCAACATTACCAAATGGCGCGCGCTATGGAGCTTTGCATTGTTGATGGGAAACGTCAATTTGGTAATGGCTTTGTTATGCCAGCCGGTCCACTTCGCGAAGCGAAAAGCAGACTAAAACATGTTGATTTAACCATTACTAATGGCGCTGCAGAGGATAACGGGTACCAGCTAACGGTAGATGGTGTATATGGCATAATTGATGGACAAAAAGTTTCCAATTTAGACAGCCCAGTTCACTTAGTGAGTGCAATAGGTAATCCCAGCCGCTTTGAGCAAAGTGTGAATGAGCAGAATATTCTGGTGCACGGACATACTATTTTTAAAGATCATCACACATACAGAGAAGGTGATTTTGCCGCACTAGACGGTGCAATCTTAATGACTGAAAAAGATGCGGTAAAATGCCAGTCATTCGCGAAAGCAAATTGGTATTATTTAAAAGTTACCGCTAAACCGACTAAACAACTGGTCGACAAACTCGACCAGTTATTAATTGAAAAAGGGATCCATAATCATGGCGTTTGACACAAAATTACTCGAAATCATTGCTTGCCCTGTAACAAAAGGTCATCTTAAATTTGATCGCGAAAATTTAGAACTTATTAGCACGCAAGCAAAACTCGCTTACCCAGTAAGAGATGATATTCCGGTATTGCTTGAAGAAGAGGCACGCGAATTATCACTTGAAGAGGTTGAAAAGTGGAATTCGTAGTCATTATTCCAGCGCGTTATGCGTCGAGCCGTTTACCGGCTAAACCACTGGCTGATATACAAGGCAAGCCAATGGTTCAGCATGTATATGAAAAAGCGCTGGCATCAGGTGCAAAACGGGTAATTATAGCAACGGATCATATTGAGATAGAAGCCGCTGTTAAACGCTTTGATGGTGAAGTTTTAATGACTCGTGAAGATCATGAGTCGGGCACAGAACGCCTTGCTGAAGTAGTGACAAAACTTAACTTACCAGATGACACAATTATAGTGAATGTACAAGGTGATGAACCGTTAATTCCACCGCAAAACATCGCGCAAGTAGCAAGTTTGTTAGCATCTGATTCGGCACCAATGGCAACGTTAAGCGTGGCAATCGACGATATTGAAGAAGCCCTTAACCCTAACGCGGTAAAAGTTGTAGCTGATAATCACAATAATGCGTTGTATTTTTCGCGTGCAACGATTCCTTATGATCGAAACCGCTTTTTAGGCAAAGATGAAATTTCTGAAATTGGCGATTTCTATCAACGCCATATTGGTATTTATGCGTATCGTGCGGGTTTTATTAAAGAATATATTACTCTTGAGGTATCACCGCTTGAGCAAATCGAATCATTAGAGCAGCTACGTGTGTTGTATCATGGCAAAAAGATAAAAGTACAAACGGCAATCGAAGCGCCGCAGCCAGGAGTTGATACGCCTGAAGATCTCGCTAAGGTGAATGCTTTTTTAAGCAAGTAAGTTGATGAGTTATCCAATAGTATTCGCATGCGATGAATTTTATGTGGTGAATAAACCCCATGACGTAAGCTTCCATAGCGAAGATGGAGAGGGGTTTTTTGTACTGTTTGAAAAGCAGGTGAATGAAAAGCTCTATCCAGTACATCGCTTAGATAAAATGACATCGGGCTTAGTTATTGTTGCGAGGACCAAACAAGCTGCTGCAGAATTTGGTGATTTGTTTAGCCAAAAGCATAAAAACACACTTGAAAAATACTATTTAGCCGTTGCGCAAGGTAAACCTACAAAAAAACAGGGTTGGGTAAAAGGCGACTTGGTTAAGGCGCGCCGTGGGTGCTATAAGCTACAAAAAACCATGGAAAACCCCTCTGTAACGCGGTTTCAATCGCAGTTAATTGAGCCCAGTTTACGTTTTTATTTGCTGCAACCAATTACTGGTAAAACGCATCAGCTGCGGGTTGTGCTTAAAAGCCTATCGGTGCCTATTTTAGGCGATGAACGCTATGGCGGTGAGCATAGCGAACGTGGTCATTTGCATGCATATGCGATTAAATTCACGTTTGGTAATACACCATATCATTTTAGTGTTAAGCCATGCGGCGGCTTATTTGAGCACGGTGAAACAAAAAAGCTTATCGAACAATGGCACACGCCTTGGCACGAATTTAATTAAGGTTAAAAATTACATGACAGAGTCTTATCAAAATCGTTTTGGCGGCATTGCGCGCCTTTACGGAATTGAACAGCAAAAACTACTTAATAATGCCCATTTTTGTGTTGTTGGCATTGGCGGTGTGGGTAGTTGGGTCGCTGAAAGTTTAGCCCGTACGGGCCTTGGTAACATTACCTTAATTGATTTAGATGATATTTGCGTTACCAACGTTAACCGTCAAATCCACGCGTTGACATCGACTATTGGCGAGGCGAAAGTTGATGCCATGGCGAGTCGAATTAACGAGATAAACCCTGATTGTAATGTGTCAGTTATCGATGACTTTTTAACACTTGAGAATATCAGAGAACATATTGAAAAATTTGATTATGTTATTGATTGTATTGATCAAGTAAAAGTTAAAGCGGCACTTATTGCCCATTGTAAGCGCAACAAATTACCGATTATCACAATAGGCGGTGCAGGCGGGCAAATCGATCCAAGCCAAATCAGAATAGGGGATGTGGCTAAAACCAAACAAGACCCGTTGCTTGCGAAAGTACGCTATTTACTGCGTAAGCAATACAACTTTTCAAATAATCCAAAACGTAAATTTGGTGTGGATTGTATTTATTCAGAAGAGCAATTGGTGTACCCATCAAGTGACGGCAGTGTGTGTCATTCGAAAGCCGGTGCAGATGGCAATATGAATATGGACTGTCAAACAGGTTTCGGCTCGTTAACAATGGTGACAGGTAGTTTTGCGTTCTTTGCTGCTGCAAGAAGTGTGAAAAAATACTTAGAAAAATGTGAGCGTAACAATCAAGTATAGAAACTTTGATTGTTAGCTATACTTTTAAATTCTAACAATTGCATACAATATATTTAATTTGCTTGGTAACACTAACTATTTTGTATTGCAAAATCAGAAATTTTTTGAGCAATTGCTAGAATTCCATTACCTCTACTAGGGCTTAAATGTTGAATAAGACCAAGAGATTCAAATTCAGATTGAATATTTATTCGTTTAAATTCATCAATTGTTAGTCCATTAACCATTGAGCAAATAATAAATATAAGCCCTTTAACAATACGCGTATCTGAATCTGCACTAACAACTAAACGTTCTTCACTTTCATCAAAATCGATATATAGCCATACGTTGCTTTCACAACCATGTACTTTTGCGTTGTCAATTTTTAATTCATTTGGTAATTTTGGCAGTTGTTTACCAAGCAACATAATGTCACGATATTTGTCTTGCCATGCATTTTTGCTAATAAAATTTTGCTTAAGGTTTAAATATTGTTCAGTCATATTAATCTAATAATTCAATAGCTTGTTTAAGTGCAAAGATAAATTTGTCGATATCTTCATAGCTGTTGTAGCAACTTAAACTTACTCGAATGGTACCTGCAACGCCAAGTAAATTCATAAGTGGCTGCGTACAATGATTACCGCTTCTCACTACAATGCCTGATTGATCTAATAAGGTTGCAACGTCTAGGTGATGTTCGTCTTTATAATTAAAACTTACAGTGCCGATATTATTTTCTAAATCACCATAAAGGGTGACACCATCAATTTTTTTAAGTTGTTCAATTGTGTATTGATACAAGGATTCTTCATAACTACGCTGTAAGTTCATTGCTTCTGAGTTTAAAAAATCAAGAGCGGCGCCAAAACCAATAACACCGGCTATGTTCGGCGTACCTGCTTCAAAACGTGCATTGCCTTGACGGTACTGTGAACTTGAAAAGCTTACTTGCTCAATCATTTCACCGCCAGTTTGATAAGTATCGAGCAGGGCAAGACTGTGAGGCTTGGCAATAAGTGCACCCACCCCTGTAGGGCCAAACATTTTATGCGCAGAAAGCACATAAAAATCACTGTTTAACGTGTCCAAATTGGGCTTAAGATGTTGCATAGCCTGTGCGCCATCTACTAAGGTGATTGCATTAACATTTTTTGCTGCATCAATTAGTTGTTCTATCGGTAGTATATTACCAAGGGCATTTGATGCATGGGTTACAGCCACAAGTTTAGGTTTTAAACTGCTTATCATGTTTAAACTTGCTGTAATGTTTAACACACCTTGTTGATTAATTGGTAATACACGCAGCTCTGCACCAGTGCGTTTACACAATTCTTGCCATGGAACTAAATTAGCATGATGCTCTAATGCGGATACAACAATGATGTCGTTAGGCTCTATATGTTTATCGATACTTGAAACAACCAGGTTAATTGCTTCTGTCGCGCCTTTGGTCCACACAATCTGGTCAGGTTTAACAGCGCAATGAGTAGCTAATTTAGATCGAACTTGCTCATACATTTGTGTTGTATTGCTCGCTAATTGGCTAACACCACGATGAACATTAGCATTATTAAAATTATAAAAATGGCAAAGTGCATCGATTACACATTGTGGCTTTTGAGTCGTAGCGCCATTATCTAGGTAGATAAAATCTGAATGTGAAAAAAATGGAAATTGTGACCGTATTTCGTGATTATCTAACATGGTTCTACCCTAAAAATTGAGCAGCGATTTTAAAGAAATGAATAATATTTGGCAATGAAAGGGATGTTTCGGCTATAAAAAAAGCCGCAATTGCGGCTTTTTTTATCTAAAACGAAATTAACGAGACGAAACGTCTTTAAAATCACGCTTAGTTTCACCAGTGTATAACTGACGAGGACGACCGATCTTTTGACCTGGCTGAGATAACATCTCATCCCAGTGTGAGATCCAACCAACAGTACGTGACATTGCAAAGATTACAGTGAACATACTTGTTGGAATACCAATCGCTTTAAGAATAATACCTGAGTAGAAATCTACGTTAGGGTAAAGTTTCTTCTCGATGAAGTATGGGTCTTCTAATGCGATTTGCTCTAAACGCATTGCTACGTCTAGTAGTGGATCTTCAATATTAAGTTCTTTAAGCACTTCGTGACACGTTTCGCGCATTACTGTTGCACGTGGGTCGAAGTTTTTATAAACACGGTGACCAAAGCCCATTAGACGGAACGGATCGTTCTTATCTTTCGCTTTAGCAACGTATTCATCGATACGGTCTACTGAACCGATTTCTTCAAGCATTGTTAAACAAGCTTCGTTTGCACCACCGTGCGCAGGACCCCAAAGAGACGCGATACCAGCAGAGATACAAGCGTATGGGTTAGCACCAGATGAACCAGCTAAACGTACAGTCGATGTTGACGCGTTTTGCTCGTGATCCGCGTGAAGCATGAAGATGCGGTCCATTGCTTTTGCAAGAACAGGGCTTACTTCATATTTTTCAGCTGGTACTGAGAACATCATATGTAAGAAGTTTTCAGCGTAGCTTAAATCGTTACGAGGATATACAAATGGTTGACCGATGTTGTATTTGTAACACATCGCCGCAATTGTCGGTAATTTCGCAATTAGACGAACAGCGCTACGGTGACGTTGCGCAGGATCTGTGATGTCTAAATCTTTGTGGTAGAAAGAAGAAAGTGCACCAACAACACCACATAGCATTGCCATTGGGTGAGAATCTACACGGAAACCTTGGAAGAAAGCACCAATTTTTTCGTGAAGCATAGTGTTAGTTGTGATTTCGTTTTCAAAACCAGCTAATTGCTCTGCATTTGGTAACTCACCGTTTAAAAGTAAGTAACAAAGCTCGATATAGTTTGATTTTTCAGCTAACTCATCAATTGCATAGCCGCGGTGTAATAAAACACCTTTAGCACCATCAATGTAAGTGATAGCTGATTCACATGAACCAGTAGACATGAAACCCGGGTCGAACGTGAAGTAACCATGGCTGCCAAGGGTGCGAACGTCAATAACGTCCTGACCAGCTGTGCCAGAGTAAATAGGAAGTTCGATAGGATCTAGCCCATCAATATGGACCGTGGCTTTTTTGTCTGCCATCTAATTATCTCCTTTAAATATAACAAACCAGTTTGTTATTTTTGATACGGATGTTAAGCAAATTCTATCTATTCTAACTTATAAATAGGGAAGAAAGTCAATTTAAATGCATCAATTGATGATAACTATTCTTCGATCGAATAAATATTATACCAATGGCTACTTCGCAAGCACCTCTTATTAAACAAGAATTGTAATAGGCCATATGGTCTTATATACTGTGGTAGGCATTCTGAATGGTGAATGCCTTTCGTCTGAAGTGAATGCTGTTTTTTCATACTGTAACTCGTCATTACGGTGTGGCAAATTTCACTTTGATGGTTCCATCAATTACTTGGTGGGTTATAACAACAATAGTTGGACTCCTTAGAGTCAATGGGCAAGTAACAGTGAAAAAGCAAAGACCTGTAAATCTAGATTTATCTACTATCTCGATGCCAGCAACTGCTAAAGCTTCAATTCTTCACCGTATATCAGGTGTAGCGTTGTTCTTCGCTTTATCTTTTGTAATTTGGGCATGGTCTGAATCACTTTCTTCTCCTCAAGGTTTTGAATTCGTCAAGAGCCTGTTTACCGGGTTCATTGCCAAATTCATTGCATGGGGTGCGGTAATCGCGCTTCTGTATCACTTAGTTGCAGGTGTACGTCACCTTCTAATGGATATGGGTCGTTTTGAAGAATTAGGTTCAGGTAACGCAAGTGCTAAGTTTGTAATAGCACTATGGGTTGTATTAGCCGTGTTAGCAGGAGTATGGATATGGTAGTTAATCAAGCATCTCTAAAACGCGACGGTGTACAAGATTTTGTATCATTACGTGCAACAGCACTTGTATTAGCGTCATATGCTCTGTTTATCTTAGGGTATTTTCTTACTACTCCAACTGTAACGTTTGAAGCGTGGCAGGGATTATTTTCTAACTTAGCAGTAAAAGTGTATACCTTAGCTGCGCTAGTTTGCATGATGGTTCATACCCGTATTGGTTTGTGGCAAGTTCTAACTGACTATGTTAAGAACGCTAAATTGCGCGCAATCCTAGGCTTTTTCCTAAACCTGATGGCTTTTGCATATGTAGCTGTTGGTTTCTTTGTTCTTTGGAGTGTGTAAGTGGCTATTTCAACAAGAGAATTTGACGCTGTAGTAATTGGTGCCGGTGGTGCGGGTATGCGTGCTGCACTGGCTATCAGTGAATCAGGTAAAACTTGTGCACTTATTTCTAAAGTATTCCCAACCCGTTCTCATACGGTGTCTGCACAAGGTGGTATCACAGTTGCTTTAGGTAATTCCCACGAAGATAACTGGGAATGGCACATGTACGATACGGTAAAAGGTTCTGATTACATCGGTGACCAAGACGCGATTGAATACATGACCAAAACAGGTCCTGAAGCAATTACAGAATTAGAAAACATGGGTTTACCATTTTCACGTTTTGAAAATGGCCGTGTTTACCAACGTCCTTTCGGTGGTCAATCGAAAAACTTTGGTGGCGAACAAGCTGCACGTACTGCAGCAGCAGCTGACCGTACTGGTCACGCGCTTCTTCACTGCCTATATCAACAAAACGTTAAAAACAAAACAAATGTGTTCTCTGAATGGTACGCATTAGACCTTGTTAAAAACGACAAGGGTGACGTTGTTGGTTGTACTGCTATCGATATCGAAAGCGGCGAAGTAGTTTACTTCAAATCTAAAGCGGTTGTTTTAGCAACTGGTGGTGCAGGTCGTATCTTCGCATCAACAACAAACGCGCACATTAACACAGGTGACGGTGTTGGTATGGCAACACGTGCTGGCATTTCAATGCAAGACATGGAAATGTGGCAGTTCCACCCAACGGGTATTGCAGGTGCAGGTACACTTGTTACAGAAGGTTGTCGTGGTGAAGGTGGTTACCTTCTAAATAAAGACGGCGAACGCTTCATGGAACGTTACGCACCAAACGCAAAAGACTTAGCAGGTCGTGACGTTGTTGCTCGTGCAATGATGACAGAAATTCGTGAAGGTCGTGGTTGCGAAGGCCCTTGGGGTACGCACATCAAACTTAAGTTAGACCACTTAGGTGCTGAAATGCTAAACCTTCGTCTTCCAGGTGTATGTGATCTTTCTAAGACATTCGCACACGTTGACCCTGCAAAAGAACCAATTCCTGTAATCCCAACATGTCACTACATGATGGGTGGTGTACCAACTAACGTTAATGGTCAAGTTATTAACGTAGATGGTGCAGGTAATGAGAAATTAGTTGAAGGTTTATTCGCAGTAGGTGAAATTGCATGTGTATCTGTACACGGTGCAAACCGCTTAGGTGGTAACTCACTACTTGACCTTGTTGTATTCGGTCGTGCAGCGGGTAACTTCCTTGGTCAATACCTAAAAGATGCTGAAATTTCGAAAGAAGCTTCTGAATCTGATCTAGAAGCAGCGATGGCTCGTTTCAATCGTTGGGAAACTTCTAAACCAGGCCAAGGTGAAGACCCAGTACAGATCAAGAAAGACCTACAAAAATGCATGCAGCTTAACTTCTCGGTATTCCGTGAAGGTGATGCAATGGCAACAGGTCTTACAGAGCTTAAAGAAATTCGTGAACGTCTACAGCACGCACGTCTTGACGACAAGTCATCTGAGTTCAACACGCAACGTATTGAGTGTTTAGAGCTAGATAACTTAATGGAAACTGCGTACTCAACAGCTGTTGCTGCGAATTTCCGTACAGAAAGCCGTGGTGCACATTCGCGCTTCGATTTCCCAGAGCGTGACGATGAAAACTGGTTATGTCACTCAGTTTATAGCCCAGTGACGGAAGAAATGTCTAAGCGTGAGGTGAACTTCTCACCTAAAACACGTGAAGCCTTCCCACCTAAAGCACGTACTTACTAGGAGCGAAGTCAATGGCACAATTACAATTTTCTGTCTATCGTTACAATCCAGATGTAGACAACGCGCCGCGTATGCAAGACTATACCCTTGAGGTAGAAGAAGGTCGCGATATGATGGTATTGGATGCACTTTTACAATTAAAAGAGCAAGATCCAACACTTTCTTTCCGTCGTTCATGCCGTGAAGGTGTATGTGGTTCTGACGGTGTAAACATGAATGGTAAAAACGGTTTAGCGTGTATTACTCCACTATCTGCACTAGGTAAGGGTAAAATCGTTATTCGTCCATTACCAGGCTTACCAGTTGTTCGTGATTTAGTAATTGATATGTCTCAATTCTATTCACAATACGAGAAAGTTAAGCCATTCTTAATCAACGATAAGCCAACAGGCGGTGAAGAGCGCCTTCAATCAATTGAAGAGCGTGACAAGCTTGATGGTTTATATGAGTGTATCTTATGTGCATGTTGTTCAACTTCATGCCCATCATTCTGGTGGAACCCTGACAAGTTCATTGGTCCTGCTGGTTTGCTACACGCTTACCGTTTCTTAGCTGATAGCCGTGACACGGCGACTGAAGAACGTTTAGCAGATTTAGACGATGCATTCAGCGTATTCCGTTGTCACGGCATTATGAACTGTGTCAACGTGTGTCCTAAAGGCCTTAATCCAACTAAGGCAATTGGCCACATTAAGTCTATGTTACTAAACCGTTCTGTATAAAAACGGCAGTAACACAAACACTGCGGCGATAACATGATGTTATCGCCGTTTAACTAAAACTTAGTATTCTGCGCTAGTAAAAAGGGCTTATAAATGCACGAAGGTGTAATGAAGGCATGGCTAGAGTCTTCTCACTTTAACGGTGGTAACGTTGCATACGTAGAAGAACTGTATGAAGCGTACTTAGATGACGCAACATCAGTATCTGACGAATGGCGTGAAGTGTTTGACGCACTACCGAAAGTAGAAGGCGTGGATGTAGATGTAAAGCATTCCGAAATAAAAGCACAATTTGCCGAGCTTGCGAAAAACAAGCATAAAGAAGTAGTCGTTGCAGCAGGTGGCGCATCTGATGCAAAACAGGTTAGGGTTCTGCAATTAATTAATGCATACCGTTTCCGTGGTCACCAAAACGCAAATCTTGACCCATTAGGTTTGTGGCAGCGTGAAAAAGTGCGTGATTTGACACTTGAACACCACGATTTAACGGATTCTGACCTAGATAAAGAATTCAACGTAGGGTCATTCGCTTGTGGCAGTGACACTATGAAACTAAAAGACTTATATGCAGCACTTAAGAAAACCTATTGTGGTTCGATTGGCGCTGAATATATGCATATTACGTCTACAGAAGAAAAACGTTGGTTACAACAGCGTTTAGAATCTAACTTTGCCCAGCCTCAATTTAACACTGAAACTAAGTTACGTATCCTTAAAGGCCTTACGGCTGCTGATGGTCTTGAAAAATACCTAGGCGCATTCTCACTTGAAGGTGGCGATGCGTTAGTACCTATGCTTAAAGAATTAATTCACAGAGCAGGGGAAAGTGGTCAGGAAGAAGCCGTTATTGGTATGGCACACCGTGGTCGTTTAAACGTTTTAGTTAACGTACTTGGTAAAAACCCACAAGTTCTTTTTGATGAATTCGCTGGTAAATATGGCGAATTAGCAGGTTCTGGTGACGTTAAATACCACATGGGTTACTCATCTGATTTCGCTACTACGGGTGGCAACGTGCATATGGCACTTGCATTTAACCCTTCTCACCTTGAAATCGTTAACCCTGTGGTTATGGGTTCTGTACGTGCACGTCTTGACCGTTTAGGTTGTACTAATGGTTCAAAAGCATTACCAATCACTATTCATGGTGACTCGGCAATCGCTGGCCAAGGTGTAGTTCAAGAAACCTTTAACTTATCACAAACACGTGCGTTCAGCGTGGGTGGTTCAGTTCGTATCGTTGTAAACAACCAGGTAGGTTTCACAACAAACAAACAAGAAGATGTTCGCTCAACTGAATACTGTACTGATATCGCTAAAATGGTTCAGGCACCAATTTTCCATGTGAATTCTGATGATCCTGAAGCGGTTGCTTTTGTAACACAGCTTGCACTTGATTTCCGTAACAAGTTTAAGCGTGATGTTGTAATCGATTTAGTGTGTTACCGTCGTCACGGTCACAATGAAGCTGATGAGCCTAATGCAACTCAGCCATTAATGTATCAGAAAATTAAAAAGCACCCAGTGCCACGTGAAATCTATGCTCAAAAACTAGTTTCTGAAGGTGTATTAAGCGCTGATGAAGCGAAGAGATTAGCTGATGATTACCGTAACGGTTTAGATAACGGTGTTTGCGTTGTTGATGAAATTCAACCAGATACTAAGCACTCATCAGATTGGTCTAAGTTTGTTGGTCACGATTGGGACGTTGCATACGATCCAGCGCTGCCGCTTGATAAGCTAAAAGCTTTGGGTGGATCAGTTGCTAATTACCCTGAAAACCACAAAGCACAGTCTCGCGTTAAGAAAATTTACGATGATCGTAAAGCGATGGCAGCAGGCGAAAAGCCGCTTGATTGGGGTATGGCTGAAACACTTGCTTACGCATCACTAGTAGACGAAGGTACAGATATTCGTATTACCGGTCAGGATTCTGGTCGTGGTACGTTCTTCCACCGTCATGCAGTAGTACACAACCAAGCAGATGCATCTACCTATCTGCCGCTACAAAATATTCGCCCTGAACAAGGTGCGTTTGAAGTGTACGATTCGGTATTATCTGAAGAAGCGGTACTTGCGTTTGAATACGGTTATGCAACTGCAGAACCAACATCACTTGTATGTTGGGAAGCGCAGTTCGGTGACTTTGCTAACGGCGCACAGGTTGTATTTGACCAATTCTTAAGTTCGGGTGAGCAAAAATGGGGCCGTTTATGTGGCTTAACTATACTGCTACCTCATGGTTATGAAGGCCAAGGTCCAGAGCACAGCTCTGCACGTTTAGAGCGCTTCTTACAGCTATGTGCTGACCACAACATGCAAGTATGTGTGCCGTCAACCCCAGCTCAAGTTTACGCAATGATCCGTCGTCAATCAGTTCGCCCTCTGCGTCGTCCATTGATTGTTATGACACCTAAATCATTACTGCGTCACCCACTTGCTGTTTCAAGCCTTGAAGAGCTATCAACGGGTATTTTCCACAATATGATTGATGAAATCGATGATATTGATGCAAGCAAAGTTGAGCGTGTTGTGTTCTGTAGCGGTAAGGTTTACTACGAGCTACTGCAACAGCGTCGTGAACAAGAGCTAAACAATGTTGCTATTGTACGTGTTGAGCAATTGTACCCATTCCCACACGCGGAAATGGAAACAATTATGCAGCGTTACCAACATGTTAAAGATTTCGTATGGTGTCAAGAAGAGCCGCAAAACCAAGGTGCTTGGTATTGCTCGCAACACCATTTCTGGGAAGCAATTCCACAAGGTGCTAACTTAAGCTATGCAGGTCGTAAGGCATCAGCTTCACCAGCATGTGGTTATATGTCAACCCATACTAAAGAACAAACTGCGTTGATCGCCGACGCTCTAACAATTAAAAAATAAGGAATAAGAGATGACAACCGAAATTAAGGTTCCTGTTCTTCCTGAATCTGTTGCAGATGCAACAGTTGCAACTTGGCACGTGAACGTTGGTGATACAGTTAGCCGCGATCAAAACCTTGTTGATATTGAAACAGATAAAGTAGTGTTAGAAGTAGTTGCACCGGAAGATGGTGTGATTACAGAAATTTCTCAAACGGAAGGTGCAACGGTACTTGGTGAACAAGTGATTGCACTATTAGGTGCGGCAGATGCAGCAGCTGCGCCAGCAGAAACAACAGCAGCGCCAGCAGCGGCGCCAGCAGCAGAAGGTAAAGAAGTGGATATTAAAGTTCCTGTACTTCCAGAATCAGTAGCAGACGCTACGATTGCAACATGGCATGTTCAACCAGGTGAAGCGGTAAGCCGTGACCAAAACCTAGTAGACATCGAAACTGACAAAGTTGTTCTTGAAGTTGTAGCGCCAGAAGATGGTGTAATGGGTGATCACATTCACGCAGAAGGCGACACAGTACTTGGCGAACAAGTAATTGGTAAACTAGTTGCAGGTGCAGCACCTGCGGCGGCAGCACCAGCAGCAACAGCTGAAGCGCCAGCAGCATCTGATGAAAATTCAGACGTATTAACACCTTCTGTTCGTCGTCTAATTGCAGAAAAAGGCCTTGATGCTTCACAAATCAAAGGTTCTGGCAAAGGCGGTCGTATCACAAAAGAAGATGTAGACGCATTCTTAAAAGCACCAGCAGCTAAACCTGCTTCAGCTCCTGCGGCGGCAGCACCAGCTGTTGCACTTGGTGAGCGTACGCAAAAACGTGTTCCTATGACACGTCTCCGTAAGACAATTGCTAACCGTCTTCTTGAAGCTAAGAATTCAACTGCAATGCTTACTACATTCAACGAAGTTAACATGAAACCAATCATGGATCTTCGTAAGCAATATAAAGATGTATTTGAAGAGCGTCACGGCATCCGTTTAGGTTTCATGTCTTTCTACGTGAAAGCAGTTACTGAAGCGCTTAAGCGTTTCCCTGAAGTAAACGCGTCTATTGACGGTGATGACATTGTTTATCACAACTACTTCGATATCAGCATCGCAGTTTCTACACCGCGTGGTCTTGTGACACCAGTACTTCGTGACTGTGACAAGCTGTCAGTTGCTGAAATTGAAAAAGGTATTCGTGAATTAGCACTTAAAGGTCGTGACGGTAAACTTACTGTTGATGACATGACAGGTGGTAACTTCACTATTACTAACGGTGGTGTATTTGGTTCATTACTATCTACGCCAATCATCAACTTACCGCAATCATCTATTCTTGGTATGCACAAAATCCAAGAGCGTCCAATGGCGGTAAATGGTAAAGTTGAAATTTTACCTATGATGTACCTAGCACTATCGTATGACCACCGTCAAATCGATGGTAAAGAATCTGTTGGTTTCTTAGTTACAATTAAGGAACTACTAGAAGATCCAACACGTTTATTACTAGACGTTTAATAGATTTGGATTAAAAAATAAGCTGTGGAGTGATTCGCAGCTTTTTTTTTGCGCCTTTGGTCGTACTGGGGTTTTCATACAAGGTTGGTGCGACTATACTAGGTGCGCAATTTGGGATGGTTGAACAAAAGTTCAACCCTTTACGTAATACAATTGGAAAAGCATCATGAATTTGCATGAGTATCAGGCAAAGCAATTATTTGCCGACTATGGTTTACCAGTTTCTGAGGGTTACGCATGTGACACTCCTCAGGAAGCTGCAGAAGCTGCTGATAAAATTGGCGGTGACAAGTGGGTTGTTAAATGTCAGGTTCACGCAGGTGGACGTGGTAAAGCGGGCGGTGTTAAGCTTGCTGACAGCAAAGAAGAAATTAAAGAATTTGCACAAAACTGGTTAGGTAAGAACCTAGTAACTTACCAAACTGACGAAAATGGTCAGCCAGTAGCAAAAATCCTTGTTGAAAGCTGCACAGATATCGCTAACGAATTATACCTTGGCGCTGTAGTAGACCGTGCTTCTCGTAAAGTTGTTTTCATGGCATCTACTGAAGGTGGTGTTGAAATCGAACAAGTTGCAGAAGAAACACCAGAACTAATTCATAAAGCTGAGATCGACCCACTAGTAGGTCCTCAAGCTTACCAAGCGCGTGAACTAGGCTTCAAACTAGGTTTAAACCCTACGCAAATGAAGCAGTTTGTTAAGATCTTCATGGGTCTTGCTAACATGTTCAACGACCACGATTTCGCACTTTTAGAAATCAACCCATTAGTAATCACTGACGAAGGTAACCTTCACTGTCTAGACGGTAAAATCGGTGTAGATGGTAACGCTTTATACCGTCAGCCTAAAATCCGTGAAATGCATGATCCGTCACAAGAAGATGAGCGTGAAGCACACGCAGCTCAGTGGGAACTAAACTACGTAGCACTAGACGGTAACGTTGGTTGTATGGTTAACGGTGCAGGCCTTGCAATGGGTACGATGGATATCGTAAACCTACACGGCGGCAAGCCAGCTAACTTCCTAGATGTAGGTGGCGGCGCGACAAAAGAGCGTGTAGCTGAAGCATTCAAGATCATCTTATCTGATGACAATGTTAAAGCAGTACTAGTTAACATCTTCGGTGGTATCGTACGTTGTGACATGATCGCAGAAGGTATCATTGGTGCGGTTAAAGAAGTTGGTGTAAATGTACCTGTAGTTGTACGTTTAGAAGGTACTAACGCTGATCTTGGTCGTGACGTTCTTGCTAACTCTGGCCTTGACATTATCGCAGCTGAGTCACTAACTGACGCTGCTGAGAAAGTTGTTGCTGCTGCGGAGGGCAAATAATGTCTGTATTAATTAATAAAGATACTAAAGTAATCTGTCAGGGTTTCACTGGTGGCCAAGGTACTTTCCACTCAGAGCAAGCGCTTGAGTACGGTACACATATGGTTGGTGGTGTTTCTCCAGGTAAAGGTGGTCAAACTCACCTAGGTCTTCCTGTATTTAACACAGTACGTGAAGCAGTAGAAGCAACAGGCGCAACAGCTTCTGTTATCTACGTTCCAGCACCTTTCTGTAAAGATGCAATCTTAGAAGCTATCAGTGCAGGCATCGAGCTAATCGTATGTATCACTGAAGGTATCCCAACGCTAGACATGGTTGACGTTAAAGTTAAGCTTGACGAAACTGGCGTTCGCATGATTGGTCCTAACTGCCCAGGTGTTATCACTCCGGGTGAAACTAAAATCGGCATCATGCCTGGTCACATCCATAAGCCAGGTAAAGTAGGTATCGTATCACGTTCTGGTACGCTTACTTACGAAGCAGTTAAGCAAACTACAGATGCTGGTTTCGGTCAATCAACATGTGTTGGTATCGGTGGTGACCCAATCCCAGGTACTAACTTCATCGACGTTCTTGAAATGTTCGAAAATGACCCGCAAACTGAAGCGATCGTTATGATCGGTGAGATTGGTGGTACAGCTGAAGAAGAAGCTGCTGAGTACATTAAAGCTAATGTAACTAAGCCTGTAGTTTCTTATATCGCTGGTGTTACTGCTCCTCCAGGTAAGCGTATGGGTCACGCTGGTGCGATTATCGCTGGCGGTAAAGGTACAGCTGACGAGAAATTCGCAGCGCTAGAAGCGGCAGGCGTTAAGACTGTTCGTTCACTAGCTGATATCGGTAAAGCACTAGCTGAAAAAACTGGCTGGTAATCTACTTACCAATTGAAAAAGGCTGCATCTGCAGCCTTTTTTATTGGGCAATATTCTTAGTTATTTTAAAAAGTGAGTAATTGATACTCTTCGACATTGTGTTTTTGCATTATTTTTTTATAAGAGCCTGACTTAAAGGCATTTCCAATCGCTTTATTCACTATGGAAAGGATTATAGCTCTTTTTGAGTTTGTTTTGCCTACCGCAATATGCGCGGTATAAGTTTCAATCTTCTCTTCGTTAAACACTATTCGTTTATTTAAAGTGTGTAATTCATTATGTAATAAGTAGTCGCCATAACTACGTGACATTACAAATCCTTGTAATTTTTGATTACTCAATAACAACAAACCTTCTTGTTCTGTGGTTACTTTAATTTGTTTACTTTGGTCGAGAAACGTCAATTGACTATAATTATTTAGTAGTCGCACTGAGCCAAAGGGGGCAAGTGGATCAGTGCGATGATTTTGAAAAACGCCAAACTGATCTTGGCCAATAGCAATACTTAATGAAGCCCAACTTTCTCTACCTTTGAAATTCGCTGCCAAAAATAACCCGTCACTTTTCCCTTTTTTTACTGATTCTTTGGCTCTTGCCCAAGGGTAAACATTGGTTTTAACTTCATAACCTATTTTATCAAGTTCAAAATTTAGTATTTCCCAAGAAGCTGCGTAAAATGGGTAATCTTCTATCATTTTCTGATGGTCATGACCAACCGCAAAGGTAATAGAATTTGAAGCTTTGACTGAACAGCTTACAATACACAACAATACAAATAATACTTTCACAAATTAAACAACTATTATGATATCTATTTCTTAATGTAGCGTTATTTTTTTAACCTTGCAAAGTGATTGGAGCTAGTAGCTGAGGCTTTTATTTGTAATAATTAGCGCGTTAATTTATTTAATGAATATAGGAAAATTTCGCAATGGCGGAAGCAGAAAATCGAGCAACTAACTTTATCACTAATATTATTGATAAAGATTTAGCATCTGGAAAACACGATACAACTCATACGCGTTTTCCACCAGAACCGAATGGTTATTTACATATTGGTCACGCCAAGTCTATCTGCCTAAATTTTGGTATTGCACAAGATTACAAAGGCCTATGTAACTTACGTTTTGATGATACAAACCCAGAAAAAGAAGACATCGATTACGTAAACTCAATTCAACAAGATGTTAAATGGCTTGGTTTTAACTGGGATGGCGATATTTGTTATTCGTCAAACTACTTTGACGAGTTATACGGCTACGCGGTAGAGCTAATTGAAAAAGGCTTAGCTTACGTATGTTTCTTATCACCTGATGAAGCACGTGAATACCGTGGTACTTTAACAGAGCCAGGTAAAAACAGCCCTTACCGTGATACAAATGTTGAAGAAAACTTAGCGCTTTTCGAAAAAATGAAAAACGGTGAGTTTAAAGAAGGCGAATGTGTTCTACGTGCAAAAATTGATATGGCGAGCTCATTTATGGTGCTACGCGATCCAATCATTTATCGTATTCGTTTTGCACATCACCACCAAACAGGTGACAAGTGGTGCATCTACCCAATGTACGATTTCACACACTGTATTTCAGATGCGCTAGAAGGTATTACTCACTCGCTTTGTACGCTTGAGTTCCAAGATAACCGTCGCCTATACGATTGGGTGTTAGATAACATTTCACTTGAATGTCATCCACAACAAATTGAGTTTTCGCGTTTAAATCTCGAGTACACACTAATGAGTAAGCGTAAGCTAAATGCATTAGTTGAAGAAAAGCACGTAGAAGGTTGGGATGACCCGCGTATGCCAACGATTGCGGGTTTAAAGCGTCGTGGTTATACACCAGCTTCGGTACGCGAATTCTGTAAGCGTATTGGTGTTACAAAACAAGATAATATGGTAGAAATGGGCATGTTAGAAGCATGTATCCGTGATGACCTAAACGAAAATGCACCGCGTGCAATGGCAGTACTTGATCCAATTAAAGTCGTTATCGAGAACTTCCCAGAAGATAAAGTGGAAGAACTAAATGTTCAAAACCACCCAAATTGCGAAGAAATGGGGTCGCGTATAGTTCCTTTCACGCGTGAAGTATTTATTGAACGTGAAGATTTCCGCCTTGAGGCTAACAAAAAATATAAGCGTTTAGTGCTTGGTAAAGAAGTGCGTTTACGTGGTGCTTATGTAATTAAAGCAGAACGTGTTGACCAAGACGATGCAGGCAACATTACTACTATTTACTGTACATACGACGATGAAACACTGGGTAAAAACCCAAGTGATGGTCGTAAAGTAAAAGGCGTAATTCACTGGGTAAGTGCAACGCAAGGTGTTCCTGCAGAAGTACGTTTATACGACCGTTTATTTACTGTGCCTAATCCGGCAGCAGAAGAAGACTTTGCAACAGTATTGAACCCAGAGTCTTTAATACGTTTAACCTCTGCGGTTGTTGAGCCAGCACTTGCCAATGCAGAAGCTGAAGTAGGTTACCAGTTTGAACGTACTGGCTATTTCTGTCGAGATAGCAAAGCAGAAGGTTTAGTATTTAACCGAACAGTTGGCTTACGTGATTCTTGGGCAAAAGAAGAAAACAAAGCTTAGGTTTTTAGTGTAAGGGGTAGAGCATTTACCCCTTAATGCTAGAGTTAAGACATAAAAAAAAGCGCCAATTGGCGCTTTTTTTTGAAGAGTGTTTTAACTATTGTCTTCTGCAAATTGCTTACACGCTTCTTTGTCTTCACATTCACCGTATAGGTAAAGTGAATGATTTGTTAGCTTAATGCCATTGTCGTTAGCAATTTCTTCTTGTCGAGTTTCGATAACATCATCCTCAAATTCAACCACTTTGCCACACTTTAAACATACTAAATGGTCATGGTGTGTGCTGCCGGCTAATTCAAAAACTGATTTTCCACCTTCAAAATGGTGACGCGTAACAATGCCAGCATCGTCAAATTGGTTAAGTACACGATAAACAGTCGCAAGACCAATTTCTTCGCCTTTATCTAATAAGATTTTATATACATCTTCAGCGCTGATATGTTGATTATCTGGTGATTGTAAAATCTCTAAGATTTTAATTCTTGGCAGTGTTACTTTTAAACCTGCTTTTTTTAGCTCTAAATTGTGATCAGTCATCAACTTGGTCTCGTTTTTTATCTTGTTTTGTCTTTAATTGCACGACGTTATAATAAGGCTATACTAGATATAGCCTAATGTAAACGCAGGTTTTATTTTAATCTTCTAATTCAGCCAAGCACATTTCGTCATATACTTGAGCACACCAATCTTTAATACGCTTCTCAGTTAATTCAGGTTGGCGATCTTCATCAATACCCAAACCAACAAAGTGGTTATCGTCAACAAGTGCTTTAGAGGCTTCAAACTCATAACCATCAGTTGACCAGTGACCAACAACGATTGCTCCACGTTCAGTCACGATGTCATTAATCATGCCCATCGCGTCAAGGAAATACTCGGCGTAATCTTCTTGGTCACCACAACCAAAAATAGCTACTAATTTACCGTCGAAGTTGATTTCTTCAAGTTCAGGGAAAAAGTCGTCCCAGTCACATTGTGCTTCACCGTAATACCAAGTTGGAATACCGAATAGAATTAAATCAAATTCAGCAATATCTTCTTTAGAGCTTTTAGCGATGTCATGAACATCAACCATTTTTTTACCTAGCTCTTTTTGAATTAGCTTGGCGACGTGCTCTGTATTACCTGTATCACTACCAAAAAAAATGCCTACGCTTGCCATAGTTTATTACCTTTTTGTCGCTAATTTCTCTTGCAAAATAATTTCAATTAATGCGCTTCGACTCACATTTTGTTCTTCAGCCATATCATTTAGTGCTTGATATAACTCAGAAGAAACTTTGAACTCGACACGCTTTAAACCACGAGCTTTATCACGTTTAAGCTGATTTCGCTTATTAATTTTAAGCTGTAATTCTCGTGGTAGGGGGTTTGTTTTAGGTCGCCCTGGACGTTTATCGTGTTCGAATAAATCTCGGGTCGTTCTATCTGATTCCGCTTTGGCCATTATCCAACTCCAGCACCTTGCCAAAATACCTGAATAAGACCTTTCGCAATAAATCCAGAACAGCCTAAAAAAAGCACCAACCAAACGATGTAACGACCAAATTTTGGCACATCACCTTTTTTTAAAACATCTTGGATTGCCATACCTATAAAAAAGAATATTCCAGCTAAACCGAAATAGAGTCCAAGGATATCAATACCATCTAATAATTTATCTAACATTATTATTCTGAATCTGCGCGAAAACGGCCGCAACTATAGCATAGTAAGCCGTTAAATACATTATCAAAGATCAAAAATAGTACCCATGTATTTAGTAGGTGTTTTCTATTTTTTTCTTTATTATTGTGCAATAAATTGACTTATTGCTAAATTTACTTGGCTTGGCTTTTCAGCATGCAACCAGTGGCCAGCACCTGCGATAATTTTTGCTTTAGCATTTGGAAATAATGCGGCAATTTCAGGGCGGTGTGATTCTAAAATATAGTCAGAATTTGCGCCCTTAATAAAGAGAGTGGGCTTTGTATATGCTAAACCTTCAGGCTTGGCCAATATCGCATCATATGATGAAATTATCTGGTCGACATTAAAACGCCAATTAAAGCCAGAATCTGTTTTCGCTAAACTTTTTAATAAAAACTGCCTTACGCCTGGCTCTTCAATAAATTCAGCTAACTGAGCATCCGCCTTACTTCGGTTATTAATCGCGGTTAAATTTACATTTTTTAAGCCGTTAAACACATTTTGATGTCTTGGTGTGTAGTGTGTTGGGGCAATATCTAACACAACGAGCTTGGCTATTCGTTCACCTTGGCTTAAAGCCATTTGCATCGCCACTTTTCCACCCATGGAATGACCCACAAGAATGCACTGATTAATATTTAATGTGTTTAATAAATTTAATACATCGTCAGCCATAACTTGGTAGTTCATTGTAGTATCGTGAAATGACTGGCCGTGATTTCTGAGGTCGACGTTGATAACCTGATGGTTTTCACTGAGCGGTTTGGCAATGATATTTAAATTTTCTTTTGAGCCAAATAAGCCGTGAATTACGATAATAGGTAAGTTGTTAGTATTATCGCCAAGTTGTGAATAATTTAATTGCATTTGCGTAGTTAAGCTAATGAAAAGCTGCATTGTGCCGAGTGAAACTTGAAAAAGCAAACATAGAGAAATCAATTTAAACTCGTTATACTATGCAAGATTTTGCTAAATTCGTCTAACAATTAGGATAACCATGAAAAAAATCGAAATCGACGACGAGTTATATCAGTATATAGCAAGTAATACTCAGAGTATTGGTGAAAGCGCATCACAAATTTTACGCCGCCTATTAAAGCTAGATACAGATCTCCCAAATTTCCCAGAAACTGAGACTGTCGAAGTTGAAGAGCAAGTTGAGCCAACAGAGCAAAAAGAACATAAATGCGATAACGTGTTCAATATCTTGAATAAAGAAGAGCTTGCAATGCAAAAAGGCGTTGTAGGGCGTTTTCTATTTATTCTTTCTGCACTTCACCGTACACATAAAGGTATTTTTAATCGAGTGCTTGATATTAAAGGCCGTGACCGAATTTATTTCGCGACAAACAAAGATGACTTAATTGCATCTGGCAGTAGCACTAATCCTAAGAACATCACAGATAGCGGTTATTGGGTTATGACTAACTCAAACACCACACGTAAAAAAATGATGGTTCACGAAGTTGCCATATCTTTAGGCTACAGTGAAGACGAAGCAGAAAAATTACGCGATTACTTATAATTTAAAGGTGGATCATGGCAAACCATGAAAGAGCAGGGCAGCGCGCCTTACAATCAGACTTAGTCAATATTCCTAAATTAGTATCATCATATTATTTATATGAACCAGATATTGAAGAACACCCTGAGCAGCGAGTTGCATTTGGAACATCGGGTCACCGTGGTTGTTCACTAAAAACTAATTTCAATGAATCGCATATTTTGGCCATCACTCAAGCGATTTGTGATTATCGAAAACAAAACAATATTTTTGGTCCGCTCTTCTTAGGCAAAGATACTCATGCCCTTTCTGAAGCTGCATTTAATTCAGCTATTGAAGTGTTAGTTGCAAACGAGGTTCAGGTTGTAACGCAAGAAAATGATGATTACACACCAACCCCTGTAATAAGCCATGCTATTGTAACGCATAACAAAACGCATAGTGCTGAGCTTGCTGATGGGATTGTTATTACACCTTCACACAATCCACCTGAAGATGGTGGTTTTAAATACAACCCGCCTAATGGTGGTCCAGCTGATACCAATATCACTAAATGGATTGAAGATAGAGCGAATCAACTTTTAATTGAAGATTTAGTTGAAGTTGAACTTTTCCCATTTGTTAAAGCTAAACGTTCTGGTTTTATTCAATATCAAGACTTAATTACACCTTATGTAGAAGACCTTGCAAACATAATTGATATGCAAGCAATTAAAAATGCAGGTATTAAAATTGGTGTAGATCCGTTAGGTGGTTCAGGCATTAATTTTTGGCCAGTTATTGCCGAAAAGTATGGTTTAGACATTACAATTGTTAATGAAAAAATTGACCCGCATTTTTCTTTTATGACACTCGATAAAGACGGCAAAATCCGAATGGATTGTTCATCTCCGTATGCAATGGCAAGCTTAATTTCACTTAAAGATAAGTTTGATATTGCGGTTGGAAATGATCCTGATTATGACCGTCATGGTATTGTTACGCCAGATGGTCTGATGAACCCTAATCATTATTTAGCAGTAGCAATTGACTATCTAATAAGTCACCGCCCAGAGTGGCCAATCGATGCTAAAGTAGGTAAAACACTCGTTTCTAGTGCAATGATCGATAAAGTTGTTGCTAAACATGACCGTGAAGTATTCGAAGTACCTGTAGGCTTTAAATGGTTTGTTGATGGTTTATTAGATTCGAACTTATTGTTTGGTGGTGAAGAAAGTGCAGGTGCATCTTTCTTACGCCGTGATGGCAGTGTATGGGAAACTGATAAAGACGGTTTTATTCTTGCACTTTTAGCCGCTGAGATTCTAGCTGTGACTGGTAAAACTCCAAGTGAGCATTATAACGCTTTAACAGAAGAGTTTGGTGCACCAATCTACAAACGTTTAGATGCGCCCGCTAACGCACAGCAAAAAGCAAAGTTGTCTAAATTATCGGCTGATGATGTAACTGCCGATATCCTTGCAGGTGACAGTATTTTAGCTAAACTCACTCACGCTCCAGGTAATGGCGCAGCAATCGGTGGATTAAAAGTTACTACTCAAAACGGTTGGTTTGCTGCACGCCCTTCTGGTACCGAGGATATCTACAAAATTTACCTTGAGTCTTTTGTATCTGAGGCACATTTAAAAGAATTAGAAACTGAAGCCATTGCTTTAGTAAATTCAGTTATTTCTTAAAATTTAAGATGTTTTAAAAGGCGGTTTACCGCCTTTTTTATTATGTAAAGATGAGTAACATGACAACAAATAATCTCTCACAAACAGGTGACTTTTTATCAATATCACGTGCCAACGAATGGCACTTAGAACCCAGCAGTTTTTCACTGGATAATGGTACACAGGTGGATGTACTCGATACGGGGGTCATTCAATTTACGCCAGAAAACTATGGTAGCAAGGATATTGTACTCTCTTCAGCTGTTCACGGTAATGAAACAGCACCTATTGAAATTTGCGATGAACTTATTAAAGGAATCATCAAAGGTGAATTACAGTTAGCACATCGCGTGTTATTTATTTTTGGTAACCCGGCTTCAATTAATATTGAAAAGCGCTTTGTTGAAGAAAACTTAAACCGATTATTCTGTGGTGCCCATAAAAATGGTGAACAAAATAATGAAAAAATCCGTGCCGCTAAGTTAGAAGCTTATGTTAATCAATTCTTTAATGCGCTTAGCGATGAAAATAGAAAACGTATCCATTATGACTTACATACTGCAATTCGTGACTCTAAAAACGAAAAATTTGCAGTTTACCCATTTTTAAATGGTAAACCGTGGAAGAAAGAAGAGTTAAGCTTTTTATTAAGCTGTGGTGTAAACACTATTATGATGATGAAGTCACCTGCGACAACATTTAGTTATTTTTCAAGCAGTATGTTTAATGCAGACGCATTTACCATCGAACTTGGTAAAGTTAGGCCATTTGGTGAGAATGACATGTCGCGCTTTGAAAAAGCGAAAAACACACTTACACAATTAATCTCTCAAGAAACGATGGTTTTTCCAGAGTTTAACTTTGCTGATTTTGAATTGTTTGAAGTTCATCGCACAATTAATCGGACTCAAGAGGACTTTCGTTTTCCGTTTAGTGATAGCGCCGCAAACTTTACTGGGTTTGCTAAAGGTGAGCTACTAGCAACGGATGGTGATACAGATTATTTCGCCGAAGTTGATGGTGAAGCTATTATTTTCCCAAATGCAAAAGTTGCACTAGGACAGCGCGCACTTCTTACCGTGATCCCCCTGCAAAATAAAACTGATTTTGTATAAATATCTTGCCACACCTTTTAGGATATTCAGCTAAAATTAGTTGAATATCCGTTTACGTTAACGTAAAGTCGAGCTAACTTTAATTTAATATTAGTCCAATTTATGGGTGATATGTACTAATCATACCAGTCACTTGCATAAATTAGCTGTTTAAAATGTTTGGTTTTTGTGTTTGATGCATCAAATTCAATTTACCTGACGTTTAAGTGTCTCTCAGCACAATGCTAATTATGTTGCATAATTGGATATTTACGCATTTTTAAAGCGCTACATCATTAGAGGTAAGCTATGACGAACCCGCAAAATGTGTCTTTAAATGTTACGCAGGCACTCGAATTTATCGATCCTTCAGCATTAGACATACCTACTGTTAGTTTATTAGATGAAAATGGTCATCTAGTTAAAGACGCAGTTGAGCCAAATATTGACAAAGAAACCGCATTAAAAATCTATAAAACAATGCGTTTTATCCGAGCGCTAGATGAGCGTATGCAAGCAGCACAGCGCCAAGGTCGTGTTTCTTTTTACATGCAATGTTTAGGTGAAGAAGGTGCTGTAACAGCAAGTGCCGCTGCATTAAAAGACGATGATATGATCATGGCGCAATATCGTGAGCAAGCAGCCTTACGTTACCGTGGTTTTAGCCTTGAGCAGTTTATGAACCAAATGTTCTCTAACGAGAAAGATTTAGGCAAAGGTCGTCAAATGCCAATTCACTATGGTTCAAAAGAATTGCACTATATGACTATCTCTTCACCATTAGGAACGCAAATACCTCAGGCAACGGGCTATGCGTATTCGCAAAAAATCCCACATATTAATGCTGAAAATGGTGAATTAAGCTCTGAAATCAACAATATTACGTTATGTTATTTTGGTGAAGGTGCAGCATCTGAAGGCGATTTCCACGCAGGTCTTAATATGGCAGCGGTTCTAAAAGCGCCAGTTATCTTTTTTGCAAGAAATAACGGTTATGCGATTTCAACGCCAGCAGATGAACAGTTTGCAGGTGACGGAATTGCCAGTCGTGGCGTTGGTTACGGGATTAAGACGATTCGTGTTGATGGTGCCGATGCCTTAGCTGTTTATGCGGCAACACAAAAAGCGCGACAATTTAGTGTTGAAACAGGCGAACCTGTTCTTGTTGAATCAATTGCCTATCGCTTGGGTGCTCACTCTACATCGGATGACCCAACAGGTTATCGCTCAAAAGAAGAAGAAAGTACAAATACTAAGTGTCCAATTCAGCGTTTTAAAGGTTATTTACTGACTAAAGGCTGGTTAGACGAAGCTGAAGATAACGCGCAAGATGAAGCACTACGTGAACAAATCTTAGATGCCGTTAAAGTGGCTGAAAAAGTGGCTAAGCCACCAATTGAAGATTTAGTAAGCGATGTATATGACACGCCAATTCCATTACTTGAAAAACAACTTGAAGCATTAAAAGCGCACGTTAAAGCACATCCAGACGCTTATCCGACAACGGCAGGGAGAATCAAATAATGGCACAAATGAATATGTTACAAGCGATTAATTCTGCGCTTGATATTTCTATGTCAGAACATCCACTTGCCTGTATTTTCGGTGAAGATGTTGGTTATTTTGGTGGTGTATTCCGTGCTACCAGTGGCCTACAAGAAAAATATGGTAAACACCGTGTTTTTAATACGCCATTAACTGAGCAAGGTATTTTAGGTTTTGCAAATGGTTTAGCAGCGGCGGGGGCTCCAGCTATTGCTGAAATTCAATTTGCTGATTATATCTTCCCAGCGTTTGATCAAATCGTAAACGAATCTGCTAAATTCAGGTACCGCAGCGGTAATGAGTTTAATGTTGGCAAGCTTACCATTCGCACACCATATGGCGGTGGTATTGCTGGCGGTTTATATCATTCACAATCACCAGAAGCTTATTTTGCCCATACACCAGGTTTAAAATTGGTTGTTCCGCGTAACGCTTACCAAGCAAAAGGTTTATTACGCGCTTGTATTAAAGATGATAACCCGGTTATTTTCTTTGAACCAAAGCGCCTGTATCGAGCTTCTATCGGTGATGTGCCAGAAGATGATTTCATTATTCCAATTGGTAAAGCTGAAGTTGTATCTGAAGGTTCTGATATCACGCTTTTAGCTTGGGGTGCGCAAATGGAAATCATTGAACAAGCAGCAGAAATGGCAAAAGAAGAAGGCATTAGTTGTGAAGTGATTGATTTACGTAGTATTCAACCATGGGACGTTGAAACTGTTGCAAAATCTGTGACGAAAACAGGGCGTTTACTTATCAGCCATGAAGCACCAGTAACCTGTGGCTTTGGAGCTGAAATCGCAGCGACTATTCAACAAGAGTGTTTCTTACATCTAGAATCGCCAATTAGTCGTGTGTGTGGCCTAGATACACCATACCCACTTGCGCTGGAAAAAGAATACATTCCTGATGCATTGAAAGTGTTATCAGCTATTAAGCAGTCTGTGCAGTTTTAAGGAGTAGTTATGAGCCAAGATTTTATTCTACCGGATATTGGTGAAGGCATTGTTGAATGTGAAGTGGTTGAATGGTTAATTGCAGAAGGTGACTCTGTAACAGAAGATCAGCCAATTTGCGATGTAATGACAGATAAAGCACTGGTGCAAATCCCTGCAGTACATAACGGTGTTATTACTAAGCTTTATTACCAAAAAGGTGAAATTGCTAAAGTACACGCGCCACTATTTGCCATGGATGTTGAAGGTGCACCGGCAGCACAGCAGCCAACAAGTTCGGCACCATCAGAGTTAACTCAAGAGGCACCAGCGCAAACGGGTACAGCCCTTGAAGACTTTATTTTACCAGATATTGGTGAAGGTATTGTTGAGTGCGAAATTGTCGATTGGCTTGTTGCTGAGGGTGATGAAATCAAAGAAGACCAAGCCGTTTGTGATGTAATGACTGACAAGGCGCTTGTTCAAATTCCGGCAAAGCACACCGGTCGTGTGACTAAGCTGTATCATCAAAAAGGTGAAATTGCCAAAGTGCATGCACCTCTTTTCCAAATGGAAGTAGCCAGTGCACAAGTTATCGATATTCAAAAGAAAGTGGTAAACGCGCAGCAAAATGCTCCCGTTAAGCAACAGCAAGAAGAAATTCCCGTTGTAGCAAATTCAGGCAAAGCAGTTGCAAGCCCTGCAGTGCGCCGTTTAGCTCGAGAGCACAATTTAGATATTTCAAAGGTTGTTGGCTCAGGTAAAAATGGCCGTGTATATAAAGAAGATATTCAGCGCTTCTTAAATGCTGATAGTAACAGCCAATCAGATTCGCCAGTTGCGACACAAGCCGCACCAAGTTTTGCAAGTACACGTGTTGAGCCAATTCGCGGTATGCAAGCAGCGATGGCAAAGCAGATGATGGATTCAGTTTCTACTATTCCACACTTTACTTTAAGTGATGAAATTGATTTAACCGATCTAATCAGCTTACGCAAAGATTTAAAAGAGCAGTATGCAAAGCAGGGTGTTAAGCTCACTATGATGCCTTTCTTTATCAAAGCGCTTTCGTTAGCACTAAAAGAATTCCCTGTGATAAATTCACAGGTAAATGCCGATTGTACTGAGCTTACGTATTTCAATGATCATAATATTGGTATGGCAGTAGATTCAAAATTAGGCCTATTAGTACCTAATATTAAATCATGTCAAACTAAGAATATGGTTGAAATCGCCAATGAAGTATCACGTTTGACTGATCAAGCACGTGAAGGTCGTGTTAGTCCACAAGATCTTAAAGGTGGCACTATTTCAATTTCTAATATTGGTGCAATTGGTGGTACTACAGCTACCCCAATTATCAATAAACCGGAAGTTGCTATTGTTGCCCTTGGTAAACTTCAACACTTACCGCGTTTTAATGCCAAAGGAGAGGTTGAAGCACGCGCAATAATGCAAATTTCATGGTCAGGCGATCATCGCATTATTGATGGCGCAACCATGGCGCGTTTCAATAATTTGTGGAAGCACTACCTAGAAACACCAAGTGCCATGTTAATGGCAATGAGTTAATAAAAAGGGGTCGAAAGACCCCTTTTATATTAAGTAAAGAAAATAACCAACTAATAAACTTGGTATTGCAGTATATAAAGTACCAATCAAAGCCGCTTTGGGAGCTAGGGCAATCGCAGGAAAGAGCGCATCACCATCATTGGATATGGCATTTGCCATTAACGCTGAAAATGGAATATGCCCTTGCATAAAAAGCGTGGTGACAATTATTTGTGGTCCACATCCGGGTAACAGCCCAACTAAACAGGCAATTAAAGGCATTAAGTAAGTGTACTGATCAAATAAAAGAGAGATATCAGTTCCGAGCCATAGTTTGAATAACTCATAAGCCAAGAAACCAATAACGACCCAACTGGTTATAAAGTGCGTATCTTGCAGCACTTTAACTTCTAAATTATGATCTTCGACGTCATCTTCTGCTGTTACATCTTGGTACGTTTTACCAATTGACGAGAGCGACCACAAAACAGCTACTATAAAACAACAAACAGCAGCAATGCTTGTAATAGAGCTTGATACGCCATCATTAAATTTAAACTGAAAAGCTAATAACAAGGCTACAATGGTCATTGGTAATACGATACTTTGCCAAAACCGTTTACTAAAAGTGGTAATTAACTTCGGCACATTTTTACATTGATGCTGTTGGTCTTCTGTTTGCTCTGGCACTAAATAGTCAAATTTATGAAAATTATTTACTAGCCAACCAAATAGGGTGCCTGTTAAGAGGCTTATCAATAACACTAAAAGTGCCGTTTGTGGTTTTGCAGCGATAAGTAAAAAGGCCGCGTCACCCATAGTTGAAATTAATACAGCGACAAATGCTCCAAAGCTTACCTGTTTTTTAGTGTATTGCGTCACTACAATAATTGCACCACCACAGCCAGGTAGAGCCCCTAAGAGTGCTGCAAATGGTACTTCTAGTCTTGGTGCAACTTTGGCTATATAACTAAATTCTAATTGCGGGAAGCGTTTTACGGCAATGTAATAGCCGTAAAGGGTAATGGCTACAAATATGCTTACTTGTAAAAAGGCATCAGCCAGGGCAGTGATCACCATATGTTGGGTGGTTGGATTAAGCCACAAACACACTATGATTAATGGAAGGAAAAGTCGCTTATAAGCTAAAACACTTTTAACAGTGTGTTTTGAAACAGTTAATTGTGAGAGAAATAGAAACATAGTGATACCTAATGTACGATTAGTTTCACTATAGTACTAACGGTAATGCGAATCAATCCCATTACCGTTTAATTTAATCAATTGCTATGATTATTTTTTTCGTTGGAACTCAGATTTTTCGTACCACTTTGGCCACTCTTTGCTGTCAGCAATATCTAAGCCTACTTGATAAAATAATTGAAGATCTTGGATTGCACCTGATAAATCCCAGCCATTACGGAATTGATCACATGGCTGATGGTAACAACCACGTAAAATTAATCCCATACGCTTGCGGTATCGCGCTGTTTCTTCGTCAATCGCTTGTGTTCCACCGCCTGAATACATTGCTGGAATACCCATTTGTGCAAATGCAAAGTGATCTGAGCGGTAATAACCACCGGCAGCAGGGCGAGGGTCGCCTGATAAAGTACGGTTTTGCGTTTTAGCAGCACGTGCCAAATATTCATCCATTTCAGATTTACCTGCACCAACCACACTAATATCTGTAACTCGGCCCAACAGGTTTAAGCTATCCATATTGATGTTAGCAACCGATTTATTTGCGGCAATAATTGGATTAGCTGCATAGTATTTTGCACCAAGTAAACCTTGCTCTTCAGCAGTTACCGCTAAAAAGGTAATTGAGCGAGCTGGTTTTGTCGGTAACATTGAAAATGCTTCTGCAATTTCAATCATACCGGCGGTTCCTGTGGCGTTATCGTGTGCGCCATTATAAATATTATCGCCTTTTTTACTTGGATCTTTACCTAGGTGATCCCAGTGTGCAGAGTAGATAATGTGTTCATTTGGGGTGCTACTACCAGGTAGTGTCGCAATAAAATTACGTGAAATTGATTTTTTAATTTCACTTTTAACTGTAACAGACGCTGTCAAATCACCCATATCAACAGAGTAAGCACCTTTGGCTGATTTTTCTTTCTCTTTTGCAAAGTCTAACCCTGCTTTAGCAAATAGTTCATTAGCAACGTCTAACGTTATCCAACCTTCAACGGCAACGCGGTCCATATTGTTATTTTCTTTTTGAAAACCAAATTGTGGGCCTGACCATGAATTCTCAACAACTGACCAAGGGTAAGATGCAGGTGCGGTTTCATGTACAATAATCGCACCTGCGGCACCTTGACGTGACGCTTCTTCATATTTGTAGGTCCAACGGCCATAGTAGGTCATTGCATTACCTGTAAATAACGTGTCATCTTGCGTCGCAAAGCCTGGGTCATTTACCAAAATAACTACGGTTTTACCTTTTACGTCAATATCTTTATAGTCGTTCCAGTTATATTCTGGCGCATTAATACCATAGCCAACAAACACCAGCTCTGAATTCTCAATCGATTCAAGCTCGCTCATGCGGCTTGTGCCCATCACCATATCTTTTTTGTACTGATATGCTTTACCGGCGATATTAAGCGTCATATCTGGTGATGCTTCAATTGAAACTAAAGGCACGTCTTGGTAAAAGCTACCGTTATTACCGCCAATAAAACCAAGTGATTTGAAGTGTTTTTCTAAGTAAGCGAGAGTGAGCTGTTCGCCTTTGGTTGACGGCGCGCGCCCTTCGAATTCATCTGATGCGATTGTTTTTATATGTTCGCTAAGCTGCTTTGCATTGATACTGTTATACGCAGCATTGAGTGCTTGTTCATTATTTTGTGTCGCACAGCCACTTAATAGCAACGAGACAGCAAGACCTATTGGTGTTAGTTTTTTCATAATTCAACCTGTGTCACAAATTTAGCCGATTATAAAAACTAGTTTAGTGTTGTGCTAGTAAATGCGGTAAAGTAGCGGTTTTAGTTTTATTCTTTTAAATTACCTGCATGAAATTTGAAGCCCCAGCGCATTGGACGACTGATTTTTTACATCATGGTATCTTTGACGATCTAAACCGATTATTTAATCTTGACCAATTTGAACAGTGGCCAGCACTTGACTGGTTAAATCAGCATGCTATTGGCATTAAAAATAAAAATGACCAACAAATAACCTTTGTAGCTAATGATGATATTGATTGGCAACATGGTTATTACGAAGAAATTATCTATGACAAAGGTGAAATCCCAACACGCTTAGAAAACTGGCATGATTTGTTTGGCGCGTTTATTTGGTTATTATTTCCCAAAACAAAAGCCTTGCTAAATAAACTCCATATCGAGCAGATAAAGTTACACGGCAGAGTAGAACGCTCTAAAAAGCGCAATGCAATCACATTATTAGATGAATGTGGTGTTGTAATTGTTTGCAATGAAGCACAAGCGCATTTACTGCAAAATCATTTATGGGTAGATGGTTTTTTCGAAAACCGTGCTGATTGGTTTAACTCGATTTGGCCGTTTATGTTCGGTCACGCCAATTACGAGATGGCAACCCGCCCATACTTAGGATTGACCGGTAAAGCGCTTTATATTACCGCTCATCATGATGATTTACCTAAATCCCTTGATGAAAAGTATGCTTGGCTTGATACGACCCTTGAAAAACTTATAGAACAACAAGATATATTGTGCGATAACAGTCATTTGTTCCCATTACCGCTACTAGGTGTGCCGACTTGGTATGAGAGTAACAAAGACAAAGCATTTTACGAAAATACCGATTATTTTCGACCTAAACGAAGGAAGTTGAAATGATAGAAGTATCGGCGCTCAAAAAGCGCTTTAAACTTACCAAAGATCACAAAGTTAAAAACGATGAGAAAAAAGATCCGCGGGAAGATAAAGATTATTTTCATTCGGTGCGTGATGTTTCATTCACCTGTAACCAGGGTGAAGTGCTTGGCTTATTAGGGCCAAATGGTGCTGGTAAAACAACTACATTACGTATGCTTTCCACCGCGCTTAGTCCAGATGATGGTCAAATTAAAATTAATGGTATTGATGTCGTTAAAAAACCGCTTGAAGCCCGTAAAAAAATTGGCTTTTTATCTGGCTCTACCGGTTTATATGGCCGCTTAACGGCGAAAGAGAACATCGAATATTTTGCACGCCTTCATGGTATGAATAAACAAGCAGTAAAAACACGTTGTGACGAATTATTTGAAATGCTTGATATGCATAGTTTTTTAGATAAGCGCGCGGAACACTTATCAACGGGTATGAAGCAAAAAACCAACATAGCGCGTGCTGTGGTGCACAACCCTGAGGTGATTGTTCTTGATGAGCCAACCACTGGCCTTGATATTATGACTACTCAAACGGTTATCAGCTTTATTCAAAGTATTAAAGCACAAGGTACTCCGGTTATTTTTTCAACTCACCACTTAGATGAAGTAGAGCTTTTATGTGAGCGCGTCAGTGTGATTGATAAAGGTATTACGTGTTTTGATGGCACCATTGGTGAATTTAAAGAGCGTGGTCGTAGTGATGTACTTAACAACGCGTTTTTAACGATTTTAAAGGAGCAACAAGGTGTTTGAGGTATTTTTAAAAGAGTTAAAAGAGCTGCTGCGTGACAGAAAAACATTATTATTTGTAGTTGCACTGCCGGTTGCTATTTTCCCAATCATTTTTGCTTTGATGGGCTTTTTAATGAGTAAAGCCGCAATTGAAGCAGAACAAAAGGTGCATACTTACGCGATTATTAATGCCCAACACGCACCAGAATTTAAAGATAAACTGTTTTACCATAAAAACTTCAAATTGGTTGAAGGTGATTTTAAAACAGTCGATGATTTAAAAACGGCAGTACAAAACGAAGTAATTGACGTGGGTATTGTGATTACTGACGATGCTCGTTCATCTCTTGAAAGCGGTAAAAGTAATTCATGGCAGGTTGTTTTCAATGATTCTTCATCGCTTAGTTTTATCTTTGCACGTATCAAAGAGATGGCAGAAGAGTTTTCACAAACACTGCAAAGTGAGCAGTTTAATAAGCTTGGAATTGCCAACGAGCAGCAAGAAGCGCTGCTTAACCCAATCGTTCTTGAAAAAGTAGATACCGCCGATTTACGTGAAAATTTAGGCGAAAAACTAGGTGCGCTTATTCCGTATTTATTAATTCCGCTTGTACTTGCAGGTGCTAGTTACCCAGCGATTGATTTAGGCGCTGGTGAAAAAGAGCGGGGCACACTTGAAACACTTTTACTAACACCTATTTCGAGAACAGAGCTGGTACTTGGTAAGTTTTTCACTGTGTTATTTACCTCTTTGGCAACCGCGCTCATTACTGTCGCCAGTATGGGCATATGGATGAAAATGGCAGGTAATTTCTTTGAGGTAGAGAAAATCACCGATGCGTTTTCGATGCTAGGCTTTGCAGATTTTGCACTTATTTTATTATTGCTGATTCCGCTTGCATGTGTGTTTTCATCTCTTGTTTTGGCTATTTCGATTTATGCACGTTCATTTAAAGAAGCACAAAACTATATGGGCCCACTTTCGATGCTTGCATTTTTGCCGCTTATTGTTGCGATGATGCCAAATATGGAACTCAGCATGAGTACAGCTATGGTGCCAATTACTAATGTTGCACTAGCTATTAAAGAGATTTTAAAAGGCACAGTAGATTATAGTTTCGTTGGTATGATCTTTATTGCTACTGCAGTGCTTGCTGGCCTATTAATGACAGCATGTGTGCATTGGTTTAAAAAAGAAGAAGTGCTTTTCAGATAAACGTTTTCTTGTTTTAACGATAAAGCCCAACTGTGTGTTGGGCTTTTTTATATGTTGTTTCTAGCTTTGATATGTGGACTCTTAGTTTCCTACATAGCTATTTGGTAATATAAAACTAAGTTTTTGAAATTTAAATCTTTTTAAATTCATCATTCTCTATTATTCAAGCGGTCTTAACTTTCTGAATTTATCGTTTTATGGCAAAAATAACTTATTACTTACAAAATGAAGTGTTTGTTAATTTTAACACGCTAGTCTTAAGGTATTTTTTAGCTGAATAAATTACAAATAGAGTATTTTTTTATAAACATCTTTATTAATTAATGGTATATGACTAACTTATAAAAGTAGTCATTATTAGAGTCATTTATGAGAAGTTACCTTATTACTATTATTTCAGGGTGTGTATTTAGCGCAACTGCGTTTGCATTTGATAGTGATAACGATAAAGTGCTTGATAATTTTGATTTAAATCCACAAAAGAAGTCAGCGTTTTTTGCTAAAAATACCATTACTGTATCTCAGCTTTCAGGTTTTTATTCTGATATTTCAGTAGCTGGGCGTTATCGTTTTGGTGATGATATTCTAATTACTGGTTCACAGTTTGAAAAACTAATCGATCCGGTTGTTGTTGTGTATCAACACAATAATGTTTTTAATTTTAAACCTACCTCAACTAGTAGCGAAGGCCTCGTGTTTAAATTAGAGGTACCCAAAGGTAAATATGCGCTATTTATTTATGATCAAGACCAAAAAACCAATGAAGTTAAGGTTGAATCCCTATTAAATAATGCGCCACTTATTTTTGGCGATGCTTCTGTTACTCTTGAAAAAGGTAAAACCTTTTCACTTTCAGGTATTGGTTTTAATCAAGATTCAAAAGTGGTGTTGGGACCGCTTAAAATTACCCCGAAATTCGTTTCAAATACCCGTTTAACATTTGAAGTTCCGAATAATGCTGCAGGGCTTCAGTTTTATATTGAAAACAATGCGTTAAAGAGTAACATTATTCGTGTTACAAGCTACAAATAGGCTCGCTGTTGTCATTCTCGTCTTTTTATTTGCTCTTAATTAGTTAAATTACATAAGTAACTACGCATTTCACAGATTAGTAAGTAGCACGATTCATGTTTGATTAAAGCTAAATGGTTTATTTTTAGTTCAAAAAAAACAAATGTTAATTAATTTAAGTTAACTTTGTTTTTATTTTATTGCTGTATAGCCTGTTTTTAAAGGCTTTGTATTTTTGTAAAGGGGTATAACAGGTGTTATTTTCTAAGCGTTTTTATTTTATGTTTTGCTGTTTATTTATTGCTTTATTTGGGTGTAAATCTACAACTTCTCCTTCGCTCACTGTGTCTGGACTGGCTTTTTATAATGATGCAAACAGCACTATTGAAAATATTAAATTAACCGTTGTTGAATCGGCAAAAATGGTTAGCTGTAATTTAGTTGAGCCGCAAAGCTATTGCGGTACTGGCTTTCCACAAGCGCGTTATCAAGGTGCAGATTTAGTATTAAGTTGGCAAACATCTCAAGGCCAAATAATCTCGCGCCCAGTACTTTTAAAACAACCTCAGCAATTCGATGCCTCTAAGCGCTATGCTGCTGTTATTAAATTTACAGATCCCACTAATTTTGAAGCGTTCTTCACAGTTAACCCAAGACCTTTTTAAACGCTTTTTTTATACCTTATTTATTAGCATTTTATTCTCGGAATATCTGACCAACGAGTAGTGTATTTGGGAGATAAAAATGCGCGTCGCATATGCCAAAAAGCGCTTTGTTTTTCGCTTGCAAGCTTAAGCGCGTCGTTACCAAAGCGTTGGTTAATAGTATCTAAGCATTGCATTAACTCAGGCTTATCTTGAGAGTGATTAAATAAGTCACCTTGACGATAGATTTCGTCTTCTAACTCAATTGCCCCAATACCGCACTTTTGAAAGCGTACATTCGGGCTATAAATTTTTAAAAATATTTTTTTTACAGCATTAGCAAATATCGTGACGTCGTTAGATGCTACGGGAAACTCATAAATAAATGTGCGTTTATAGTAATGCTCTTCAAAGGGAGAGCTATGGGCAAAAATAACAATGCGTTTCGCCAAAGAGCCTTGTTTTCTAAGTTTTCGTGCCACAATATTACAATGTGCCGCAAAGGCAGCGCGTAACGAATGTGCATCGCTAATGCGTTCGCCAAAGGAGCGAGTAGAGTAGACCTCTTTCTTTTTTTGCTTCACATCATCCCACGATAAGCAAGATGTACCATTTAACTCATTAATGGTTCGCTCAAGTACAACACTAAACTGCTTACGCATTAATTTTGCGGGTTGATTTGCTAAATCAAGTGCACTGTGAATATTCATGAGTTTTAGCTTTTTACTAATGCGACGTCCAACCCCCCACACATCTTCTGCAGCCATTAATTTTAAAATATGTTTACGGGAGGCCTCATTGTTTATTACTGCCACACCATCAAATCCAGGTAATTTTTTTGCTGCATGATTGGCAGCTTTAGCAAGGGTTGCTGTCGGGCCAAAACCCACACCTACGGGGATTTTAGTTTTACGCCATACTGCTTTACGAATGGTATGGCCATACTCATGCCAGTCATTAATTAGATTGTTAAAGCCATTAAAATTTAAAAATGATTCATCAATTGAGTAAATATATTGGTTATCACTAAATCGACTAATTTCGTTCATCATGCGAGCACTTAAATCAGCATAGAGCTCATAATTAGAGGAACGTACAATAACGTTATGTTTTTCAAGTAACTCTTTTACTTTGAAATACGGTTCAAACTTCGGAATATTCAGCTTTTTTGCAATAGGGCAAACAGCACAAATGCAGCCATCGTTGTTAGTTAGCACAACAACAGGGCGATTTCGGATGGTTGGGTCAAAGACCTTTTCGGCGCTGGCGTAAAACGATACAGCATCTACAAGTGCAAACATTAGAACAAGGCCTTACGCGCGCGATGTAACCGTACCGATGTACTTACTACACCTTCGTATTGAAATGTATCGCCTTTATTAACCAAGATTGGCGGGTAGTGGGGAGAGCTCGATATCAGCATACCACGTTGTTTATCAAAAATTTTACAGGTGAACACACCATTAAAATTAGCCACGATCACATCCCCTTGCTGTGGTTCCAGTGCGCGATCAACAATTAAAATATCGCCATCAAAAATACCGCAACCAATCATAGAGTCACCCGTTGCCACGCCAACAAAAGTGGCGTTAGGGTGTTGTATAAGCAGTTCATCAAGAGATAATCCAAGCTCTTGATATTCGGCAGCAGGGGACTCAAAGCCAGTTATGCCTGCCTCAATTTTTATTGGTACAACTTTCACAAATAAGTAAATATCAAATAACTGTATAAATATACAGTTTAGTGCAAATCATCAAAATTAGGTAGTGTCGGTTTGTTCACCTGTAAAAGTTTTTAACACCCAAATGTGTAAAGTATGACAACTCAATAAGTTACAAATTACAGCAACGAAAAATAAAACTGGCCTAAAAGTTGATAAATAATTTTTGAAACAAACTATGTTAGGAAAACAGCATGTTGTTATATAACACACTTAAAAAGGACGTAAATTTAACAAATGGTACTGACATTAAAGAAGGTGATCGCTCTAAAGCAGGCAAAGAAATGCCGACGGCTGACAATTCGGCAACGTTTTCTGAGCAATTAAGTACTGAGATGCCAAAACAAACAGCGTTACACACAGCGAGGCAGTATCAACAAAAAAGCGTTTATGAAGCCGACAAAAACGTGAGCTTTCTAGCAAAAATGCAAGAAGCTATATTAATGCAGCGACTAGGTGTGGATATTGAAAAGATAAAGCAACTTAAAGAGAAAATTGAAGAGATTGAAACACAGCTAAACTCCGGTGATATAAGCCAAAAAGATGCGAATGAACACATTGCAGCTTTAGAAAAAATGATTGCTGAAGAGTATCAAAAAGGCCAAGAACGAAGCCAGCTCATGGCACAAAAACAAGACATAATTGAAGAATTTGAATAGTACTTGAAACTATCAGTTATTGGCGAAAATTTAAAAGTTATTAGCCGAATACCAAGACTCAGTATGATACGTTTTTAAAATGTCATTGAGCTTGCCACTAGCTTGCAAGCTGTTAATACCATCGTCAAAAAGAGTAATTACATCATGTGAAATCTGTGCGTTAAAACCAAGATAAAGTGGCGTAAGCGTACCTACAGTAGTTACTCTAACAACATCATGTATATGTAAACGTGATAGTTGGTAATCTAGGTTAAAACGAGAATCTAATAGAAAATCGATGCGACCTTTTTGTAATAGCTTAATATTGCGCTTTAAAGGTGCGTTACCAGTGGAATAATACAAATTATTTGGGTACTCAGCAAAAAGCTTATCTAAAGTATCACCATATTCGTAACCCTTAATTAAACCAATCCGATTATGTTTGCGAAATATGGCTGGCAATATTTTTGAGCCTGGTTCATTTATTAAGCGCTTAGCTGTATCGTTACGAGCATAAAAATCATTGTACCAGCCACCAAATATTTCATGTGATTGTTGTAAATTAAACTCTTCAACATGTTGCTGTGTTAACGCAAGCACAATATCAATTTCGCCGTGATCTGCCATTTTTAATGCGCGCGATAATGGAATGATTTTAATATCGAGTAATAAATGATTGCTCAGTGCAATTTCATTCATAACTTCAATAAGAATGCCCGGTGAATTTGCATTGTCACAAATAAATGGGCACCAATAGTCAGAAGCAACTTTAAGCGTTTTTGCATTTAAGGAAATACTGGCAAGAAATAGTGCTATATAAAATACAAAACGAATATGCAGTTTAAACATAAAGAATACTAACTAGACCAGTATCTAATTGAAAGTTAAAGAATGATGCGTAATTTACCTAAAATTGGTAAGGTTCACCAGAAAAGATTTAAAGCTATTATAAAACTAAATAAATAATGATTAACAAGTATTATAAAGCACATGCTAAGTGGTTAGATATAAATTCAAGATACCTCTCATAATGTTTATTATGTTAAATATGGCTTGTTTTCATTATTCGTTAGTTTCGGCCCTCCAATTTTCACTGCTTGAACGCACTTTTCAGCACATTAATTTAATAATATAGATTGAAAAAATGCAGTTTTGATGCGCGAGTGAATTTTGCAAGCTATAGTAAGTGACACTTTCTAGTGATTGTAATCAAACTAGATACCTGTATATTAAGTTCGATAACAACCTTTTAAGAGATTTAAAACATTCACGTTACCGTTAAAAGTTAATGGTATCTCTTAAATAAAAAACAAACTTATTAGATTTAGTAAATTACATTCTCAGCGGTTAACTTCGAGAACGATAAACGTGCAAATCTAACCAATGGAAAATAGCAAAACATAATGAATCAAGCGCTTGACCAAATCATCCAACAATTAAATTCAGTCATTTTAGGCAAACAACAGCAGATTAAACTCTCACTGTGTTGTCTACTTGCAAAGGGTCATCTATTAATTGAAGACTTACCTGGCATGGGTAAAACATCCCTTGCACATGCACTGTCAAATATATTAGGACTTGATTATCAACGGGTGCAATTTACGAGCGACCTTTTACCCTCTGATATCACAGGTAGCACCATTTTTGATCCAAATAAACAAACGTTTCACTTTCATCCTGGACCACTTTTTAATCAAGTAGTGTTAGCTGATGAAATTAACCGTGCAGGACCAAAGACACAAAGCGCATTACTTGAAGCAATGGAAGAACAGCAAGTGAGTATCGATGGTAAAAGTCATGCTTTACCGACTCCTTTTTTTGTTATTGCAACACAAAACCCAATGCATCAGGCCGGTACATTCCCATTACCTGAATCACAGCTTGACCGTTTTTTGATGCGAATTGGTTTGGGTTATCCAGATAAAGAATCAGAAAAAGCGATTTTGTTAGGTGAAATTAGTGCCGCAGCTAAAAAAGTCAGTGCACTGTTAACCCCAGCTAACTTAGTCGAAATGCAGTCTTTGGTTAATAGCGTTGTGCTTTCAAATGTGGTTGTTGAGTACATACTAGATTTAGTCACTGAGACTCGAGATAGTCAAGATTACCCTATGGCATTATCACCACGTGCATCAATCGCAATTGCAAATGCAGCAAAAGCATGGGCATTTATACATAGTCGAGATTATGTAATACCAGATGATGTGCAGGCAATTTTCCCATCTGTTGCGGAGCATCGCCTTGGTATTGCAAGTAATACCACAAACAAACTATCCCATGATCTACTAAGTAAAGTGAAAATTAACCCTTAGTTATGTCCGATACTAAAAACAGTCTGCGCTACCAAGTTAAATCGTATTTAAATACTTGGTTTAACAATCAATTAAAAAAGCGTAAACACAGCGCTCAAACCATCACGTTAAGTCATAAGAATATTTATATATTGCCAAGCAAATTTGGCTTAGCGTACTTGTTTGTTAACTTGTTAGTGTATGTGCTGGGTATTAATTATCAAAACAACCTAGTGATTATGTTTAGCTATTTAATGCTGTCATTTTTATTAGTTAATTTTATCGTTGCCTTTATAAATTTGTATAACTTGAAAATCACACTTTCACATACAAATGCAGGTTATCAACACACAGGGTATTTTGCACAGTTTCATTTTACGAACCGTGATGGCACTACTAGTCTCCAGGTTGAAGGTGAAAATATCCAAAATCAGTTTGTTGATGGTGTTGATGCAAATCTCTTTAAACTAGATGTTCAAGTAAATGAAGTAAAACGAGGTTCACACACATTACCTCGCATAAAACTACTTTCGCGTTACCCATTTGGCTTGGTTACAACGTGGAGTTATTTTGTTTCAGAGGTGAAAACATACATTTACCCTACTCCATTGGCCTTTTCATTTCACCAAGTTAATCAAGCTGAACTTGAATCTGAAACTGATAACAGTAAAACAAGCTTTGCGAGTGAAAACTATCAAGGGGTTCGCCCTTATATTGAAGGTGACAAAGTTAATCGAATATCATGGAAGCATTATGCCAAACATCAAGTACTGGCAACAAAAGACTTTACTGCTGGTAGTTCAAGTGAGTATGAATTTGGCTTAAATACGGTGCCTGGTGATTTAGAACAAAAACTACAACATTTAAGTTACCTCATTACCCATGCAGAGCATGAAAACTTGCGTTACAGTTTGGTGTTACCAAATAATAAGGTTAACCTTGGCAGTGGTAATAAGCACATGAGCGAGTGTTTAGAGAGGTTAAGCGATGTTTAACCATGACAAAGTAAAAAGCTTGTCGGCACTCATTATTGCGATTGTGAGCGCTTTGCTTTTTGATGATTTGGCCCTCTTTTTCGTTGCCACCGTTGCTTTGTTGATTGTATGGGTATTTGCAGAGTGCTACACCAAAGCAAGTGCCCCCACTATGGTAGTAGCTAATATATTAGCTATAGCCTGCACACTTACACTCTTTTTAACCATAGGAATAAGCGAACTCGTTAACTTATTTGTGGCGATGTTATTACAGGCGAATTGCTTAAAGCTATTAATTGCAACCAAGCCTAAGCAAATAAAATCGATAGTGTTAGTTAACTTTTTTATTGCTTGCTGTGTTTTTCTGTTTTACCAATCATTACCTGTAACATTTTTAGTGCTATCGTTATTTTTAATTAATATTACAGCACTTTACTTACTGACAAACCGCAAAAAACTAGTAAGACAAAGTAGTGTTCGTGCTTTTAAACTTTTAGCACTAAGTTTGCCCATTACTTGTGTACTGTTTTTATTTCTACCTAAACTACCAGCATTTTGGCGAATGCCTAGCCTTTCAAGTGCACAAGTTGGCTTATCCGAATCGGTAAACCCATTTAATATATCGGATTTAACAAAATCAGATAAGTTGGCATTTCGTGCGCTATTACCAAGTAATTACCAAGCACCTTACTATTGGCGGGCAATGGTACATGAAGAGTTTGATGGTAAATCATGGAATATTGCCAAATCGGCAGATAACATTTTGCCTTTTACCCAAATTAAAGAGTATGGCAATACGATAAAAATTTATCACGAACAATCGTCATTAAAATGGTTGCCAAGCCTATTCTACAGTAAAGCAAATGCTGCCAATATTGTTACAACAGAAAATGGAAATTTATATCGCGTAAACCCAAACAATCAAAAGTTTAGCTATGAATTTACTGAAATAGAATTAAGCCAACAACTCACGAACAATCAGAGAGTTCGAAATACGCGTCTCCCTACCGAAATAAACATGGCAAGCATCTCTTTGGCAAATCAGCTTAAAGCGCAAGCAAATTCAACAGAAATGTTTATCAATTTATTGGCTCGTTACTATAGCGACAATGGTTTTATATACACCCTAAAACCGCCAATTTATGACGACAAAAATGCTATAGACCAGTTTATATCAGGAAAAGAAGGATTTTGCGGACACTATGCCAGTACAAGTGCGTTTATCTTTCGTGCTGCAGGTATTCCTGCAAGGGTTGTGTCAGGTTATTTAGGCGGAGAATTTTCTGAAAACAACGAATATTTGTCTGTATATCAGTATGATGCCCATGCATGGACAGAAGTTTGGCTTGAAAATAGAGGTTGGGTGAAGTTTGATGCCACTGCCTATGTCGAGCCAGATCGTCTAAATGGCTCATTGTCTCAGTTAGATAATATCCGGAATGAATTTGAAGAAAATATAGGGCTTGGATTAACCAGTCTAAGTCAAATTGCGATATTTAATAAATTACGCATTTATTTGGAGCAACTCGATTATCAGTGGACTGCTTGGGTGTTAGGCTTTGATAACACAGCACAAAAAAAGCTCTTAAAAGAGCTAATGGAAGATGTGAGTGCACTAAAAATAGCAATTATTATTATGTCGTTAATCGGCCTATTTTTACTTACATTCTTAGCATTAAAGCTGTGGCAGCGGCGGATCCGTTATGATGATCCCATTGTTTATTACTTACTTGCATTAGAAAACTATGCAAAAGGCAAAGGGTTAATAAGAAAAGATGGTGAAACGGTTGAGGTGTTTTTAACACGCCTAAGTGAGTTAATTCCTCATCATAAAAAAGATTTAATGAGCTTTTTAATGCTCTATAGCCGCCACCGCTATGGTGGTAAAACACTTAGTAAGGCACAAGTTAAAGTGCTTAAACGTAATGTCAATAATATAAAATATAAGAGACAACTATGAACTCAGTCGTACTCGGCGTTAGTGTAATGCTGATTTTAAGTTTACTACGTATTAATGTGATAGTGGCAATGACAATTGCTGCAATAACAACAGGATTAACCGCAGGACTTGGCCTTGAACAAACACTGCAAGCGTTTAATGATGGTTTGCAAGGTGGTGCAAAAACCGCTCTAAGTTATGCAATGCTCGGTGGTTTTGCCGTGGCAATTGCAAAATCAGGATTGACCGATATTCTTGCAGACAAACTAATAAGCCAAATTAAAGGTGAGCAATCTCGCTACTCTGAACTGTTTATAAAAGCGAGTGTATTATCATTGATTTTATTGGTATCAATTAGCTCGCAAAACTTAATTCCAGTGCATATTGCGTTTATTCCTATTTTAATTCCACCGCTACTTATTATTTTTGATCACTTAAAACTAGACCGACGCGCCATAGCATGCGTTTTAACCTTTGGTTTGGCGACTGCCTATATGGTATTGCCATACGGTTTTGGCGGGATTTTTTTGTATGACATTGTGCACACTAATCTTGAAAAAAATGCGCTAGAAATTGACGCTGCTAGTGTTCCGTTTGCGATGATTATTCCTGCTCTAGGTATGCTAGTTGGTCTTGTAATTGCTGTATTTTTTAGCTATCGCAAAGAGCGTGTTTATCATGAACTACACCAAGGTTCTGAAATTAAACTGCCTAAAAATAAAAGCAAAGTGATTGCTGTGGGTATCATTGCCGTTGCTACTTCGCTTTATGCGCAAACCATTACTAACTCGATGATTTTAGGCGGCCTAATAGGTGTGCTAATTTTTACTATTTTTGGTGTTGTGAAATGGCAAGAATCGTCAGATATTTTCAGTAAAGGTGCGGCAATGATGGCGATGATCGGGTTTATTATGATTTCAGCCCAAGGCTTTGCCTCTGTTATTCAGCAAACAAGTGAAGTTTCAACGCTTGTACAAAGTATTTCGAGTTCAATTGGTGATAGTAAAGCGTTTGCTGCAGCGTTGATTTTAATAATTGGACTATTAATTACAATGGGTATTGGTAGTTCATTTTCAACGGTGCCAATCGTGGCGACAATTATAGTACCACTTGCCATAACACTTGGCTTTTCGCCAATGGCCACTGCTGCTTTAGTGGGTACCGCGGGTGCGTTAGGTGATGCTGGCTCGCCTGCTTCTGACTCAACGCTTGGTCCAACATCAGGTTTAAATGCCGATAATCAACACGACCATATAAAAGACACGGTTATACCAACATTTATACACTTTAACATTCCGTTATTAATATTCGGTTGGATTGCTGCGATGGTATTATAAAAAAAGGCCTAATTAGGCCTTTTTTTACTTATCGAAACTAAAAATCGGGTTAAAAACCCAGGCAGGACCAATAAGTAGAAAACTTAGATCATCAAAGAATGATGGTTTTTTCCCTTCAACCTTATGCCCTACAAATTGAAATATCCAAGCTACAACAAATACTGCAACGGCAATTTCAATCACATAATTTGAAATGCTGTATGCAACGTAAATACATAGCCCAGTAAATAATGACATAACTACACCAAGTTTGACGCTAAGCATAAAGTAAAAAATTAATGCAGCAAGTGAAATAACAGAAAGACTAATTAAGCCGGTTAATCCAGGAATAGCAGTTATAAGGGCAACTACAGAAAAATAGATAAGCGGGACAGCGACTTTGTGGATTTTTATATTGGTGGGATTCTGGTGGCTTTCACCATATAAAGAAAACCATTGTTCAATCGTTTTCATAATTACCTCAGTGTTATTTGTGTTATTAGAATAATTATACTAACAACAGTAATACACTGAGGTTTAAAAAGCCAGTTGCTTGTTAATTGTCAAAACCGTTTAACATTTTGTCGCAAACAACTGGTGTTGGTTTGTGCTCTGCATCAACGGCAACAAAAGTGAAGCTACCTGAAATTGCTTGGTGTTTATCGTCTTTATGCATTGTCTCAAGGTAAATAATTACCTCAACTTTTAAACTCGTATTACCAACATGGACAACCGTTGCGACTAGTTCAGCAAAGCTTCCTGCTGGAATAGCTTCCTTAAAATCAACACGATCAGAAGAGATGGTTACTAAAGGTTTACGACAAAAACGTGTGGCAGCAATAAATGCTACTTCATCCATCCACGCAAGTGCATCACCACCAAATAAGGTGTTGTGATGATTTGTACGACCTGGAAATACCGTTTTAGTTACAGAGGTAACTGAGTCTTTAATACGTTGTTCAATAATATCTTGATATGTCATGATTACTTTTGTTTACTCGCAAGCTGAACTTGCATTAATAGTGCGGGATCTAGGCGAACTTGACCCCAGTTTAAGCGCCAATCTAAATGCGGGCCAGTTACTCGCCCTGTTGCGCCTATTTCAGCGATTTTATCGCCTAATTTTACTTCCTGACCTTTTCTAACATGTAACTTATGTAGGTGAATATAGGTGGTTGTAACACCAAAGCCATGGTCAAGAATTAATGTACCACCTGAGTAGTATAAGTCATTATCGGCAAATACAACTTTGCCAGAAACTGGCGCGTAAATAGGGGTACCCGTTTTATTGGCAATATCTAAGCCAAAGTGTGGACGTTTAGGGGTACCATTAAAATAGCGTTGGCTACCATACACGCCTGAAATGCGGCCTGATGCTGGACGGTATATTGGCGATAAAAAATCTTCTCTATGTGAAAACGTACTTCTCGCTTCTTTTACTGCTTTAGCTTCTTTACGAGTACGCTCTAGCACTGATTTTGGTGGTGAAACATACTTTTTCTCCACCCCAGTGATTTTATCAATGTCATAATCACGCTTGGTAATAATCAGCGGCTGTTTATGCCATTGACCGTCCGCTGTTTGCCAAGAAAGTGTATGCGTTAAGGTTTCATCTCTGCCAAAACCAAATACAAAGTGACCACCAGGTGTAATTGCAAGGCTTGTATCGTTTAATTTAACTTGCTTCACATTATTCAACTGACCGGTGACTAAGCCGCCTTGAGTTAAATGGCCTTTTAATTCAAGGGCACTGACTGAACCAAATACACACAAACTAAGCGCAAGTATTTTTTTAAGCATAAGCAATAGCTCCCTTCCCCACGCCTTCGTACGCAGCAACACGGAAGCTAGACTCTGGATTATCCGTCTTTAAGGTATGCGCAATATGTTGTGCAATGCACTCTACGGTTGAATCAACGGGTAAAATATCAACTACAGCTTCGCTGATGCTCAGCTCAAAATAGCCTTGCGATGAGGTATACGCTGAGTGAACACCATTTTCGATTGGTGATACAAATTTAAGTTGCTCTGCGCTGATGCGATCCTCTTCACTGACAAGATAAATATCTTGCCATTTTTGGCACCATAACTTGTTAAGCCTTGGACTTCGCATACCATTTTCTTCAATTTCAATGGTGCTGCGGTGACCGTGAATGATACGCTGACAATTACCATCATGTTTTTTAAGACCATGACTATAGTGATAATAAAACCCATTGGTATGCTCTGGTCTTAAATTGAGCACAATTTTACTCACGTTTTTCGGTAATTGAGGCAAAATTGTGTCTTCTAAAAACTGCTTTACACTTGCTTCATTTATCTTGTCTGTATCAATTAAGCAAAAAGCTTGATGCGGCGAACTTACTGCAAGCTGATGATCACCAAATGAAAAATTAACATTTGTCTGCTCACCAGAATTGGCAATAACCGCATCGCCTTTTGTCGCAATGGCCAACTTATGATCAATCACATCATCAATAATGCGCTTAACTTGTTTTTTTACTAACGAGAAATCAAGCACCATAGATTCTTCATTAAGATCACCATGCATTTCAAGGTCGACAATCCAGCTTTCGCCAAGCGGACCTCGTTTGTCACAAAGGTAAGAAAAATCAATAACAGTTAAGTCTTTTACAAATAAAATCATAGATAAGCTGCGCTTTTTAACAATGCTGTAATTATAAAGGGATAACTTCGCTATTAGTAGCAAATTGTTGGAATTCAACTGTTCGGAGTTGTTTGGCGTACAAGTGTAAGCTAAAGTAGCCGGAAAAATTTACAAAGAAAGAAGTTATGGAACAGAAAAACAGTTATAACAAAGCCGAATTAGAAGCATGTGGTCGTGGTGAAATGTTTGGTGAAGGCAACTGCCGCCTCCCTTCAGATAATATGCTTATGATGGATCGTATCATCAATATCACCGATGAAGGTGGCGAATATGGTAAAGGTGAAATCGTTGCAGAACTTGATATCGACCCTAGCCTGTGGTTTTTTGACTGTCACTTTAAAGGTGACCCAGTAATGCCAGGTTGTTTAGGCCTTGATGCTATGTGGCAATTAGTGGGCTTTTTCTTAGGTTGGTCAGGTGGTCCAGGTCTTGGTCGTGCTTTAGGTGTAGGCGAAGTTAAATTTACTGGCCAAATCTTACCAACAGCTAAAAAAGTAACATATCGTTTAAATATGAAACGTGTTATTAAGCGCAAATTATTTATGGGTCTTGCAGATGGTACGGTAGAAGTTGATGGCCGTGTAATTTATGAAGCAAAAGATTTAAAAGTTGGTCTTTTCCAAGATACAAGCGCGTTTTAATTTAAAACGTGCGCATACAAAAACGCCCACTTTATGTGGGCGTTGACTCCTAAAACTATGATTTAAACATTGTGCGATCTTCCATCGCTTCTCGCCATCCACCGAGCCATTGAGATCTTGGGTCAATATTGTCATACGGACACATTTCTTTGGAACGACCTGCTAGGCCTGCTTTATAACCTTGAGAATGTGCTCTTTCTAAACGATCTCTTTTTTGTCTCTTCATAGGTAATGTCCTCACCTTTTTTATTAAACTAATTGGATGTTGAAGTTGGGCCTGTGCCCTAAAACCAATAACTTAAAATTAGTAACGAAAACCGTTACAGCTAAGGGTGTTTAACATTTCCTTGTTAGCAACCGTGCTAACAAATGGAAGTGCTCTACATAGATTTAAGTTGCTCCTTAATTACATATTGAGATAGTAAATTGGCTTAAAAGCCACATGTCTAGAAGACCATATTTATAAGGTTAGATCAAACATTCGATCCGTGCTAGATAGAATAAACATGACAAATGTATGAAGATTTAATTGCATATTTAGGAAAACAATGCAGATTAATATAAATAGGAAAATTATTTTTTAATGAAATGAATTTAAGCGAATAAATATTTTTATTTGTGTTTTTTTCAAAACAATTTTTGAACTTTATTAATTGCGTTTATCTCTTTGATTTTCAAGGAATTGTTTTGGGTTTTTCGGGTAGTAATAGCTAGGGTGTTGATCACAAAGAGAAAACTCTCGGGTGTTCTTATACGGTAGCTTCATAAAGCCTGCAACGCCCACATCACGAATGCGAACAATGTTCGACATAATGCGATTAAGTAAGTTTTCAAACAGTCCTTTTTTAGCGGGTTCTAACAATCGATAATAATAATGCACTTTGATACGTTCAGGCAGTGATTCAATAATAATACAGCCTGTATGATGAATTTGGTTTAATCCAAATACCGCTTTTAGAATTTCATTAGGTAGAGTCAATTGCTCGTCTGGATCTTTACCATCTTCAAAATAACTGTGTGGCCTGACAATTTCGCTATCTGGCATTTCAGAGACTGAATATTTTAAGGTGGGTAATTCATCAAAAATAAGTGCCCCCTCTTGGTCTCGCTCAAGTTGAATTGTCTGCCTTGCATCGAATAAACAACACTTAAATAACCCTTTTTGCTTTATGCCCTGAGCAATACGAATGGTGTTATTAACTGCTTGCGTAAACGCTTTCCGGTAAGTTTCATCGTGCAGTACCAAATTAGATTCAACATACAGATTATCTTCACGCCATTGATAGCTTAAGCCCCCTACCACTGGGTATTTTGCTAATCTGGAGATAGACGCTAAAAAGGCCTTTTCAGTATCACCCATATCCACTAAAAACTCTCTGTAGTATCTATCTAACTGTGCATCTTCAACCTTAGCTAACTGTTTTTCACTGTCTGCTTGACGTAAAAATTGTTTTCGCGAACTGTACACTACAGTATCCGGCGTATCATCAAATGGATGGTGCCAAAATGGAATAAGCGGTTTATCTTGATGAAGGGTTAAATCAGGCAAATAACTTTTGGCAATTTTGGGCATATTTTTAATAAAATAATCGCCCGATAAGTCTCGCGTTGTTTTATCTTTACTCAGCATGCCATCAATAATACTGGCAAACTCAACCGGTAAGCCTAAACTTTTAGCGGGTAAGATTTGATTACCAAAACGACATGATTGTGCAGACGCTAACGCATAAAGTGTAGATGCTACACCTTGTTCATCAAAACGCGGCGAGGATTTAGCACCCGACATCTGCTCATCACCAATAAAATAAACATCGCCCATGCGTGCATTTGAATAATTGGCATCATGGCTCATTAAATCCATCATATTGGCTGCAACGGGATTACCAAAACCGTCTTCTTGCGCAAACACACTTGAGCCCCAATCAACTAACGAAAACTGGTTTGTGGTTTCATCCCACACAATATTAGAAGGTTTAATATCACCGTGTACTATAGGCTGTTCTGTAAAGCCGGTTTTATGATTGCGAAGGGCCAGCAATATATTGCGAAGTTCAAGTGCCAGATTTACCAAAAAAGGCACTGATACACGGCCATGCTGTAAACTCACTTGTTCAAGGTTATCGCCTTTGGCATAAGCCATCATTAAAATGCCCTGCTTTTTGATGCGCTCAAACGCATAAAACTCTGGCACCATAGGGTTTTTCACTTGAGAAAGCATATAGCCTTCATCTTCTAAGCGGTCCCGAACACTTTGTGCAAGGGTAATACGTGAAAACTTAAATACGCAATCCTTACCTTGAGTATTGGTGCCAACAAACACAAAACCAAATGCGCCTGAGCCAATCACTTTAACATCATGGTAGCCAAGTTTTTCAAGCTGCTTTTCGCAAATTTTTAGCCATTGCTTATGTTTTTTAGCATCAATGTGTGAAAGCAAATAAATTGATTGCTCTTCATTGATATAAAAATTACGAATGGCTTTAGACATGAAAGGAAATACACTGATTTTTTATTGATTATAAAGAAAAAAACGAGTGAAAGACCACTCGTTTTTAGATTTAAACACGCTTTAGTGGTTAGAAAGTGATGCCACCATCAATTTCCATTACGCGGCCTGTTACAAACTCATTTTCAAAAATAAAGTTTGCTGTATGTGCGATCTCTTCAGCCTCACCTAAACGACCAACAGGTTTCATTTTAAGTAAACGCTCTTTCGCTTCAGGTTTCATTGCATCTGTCATTGCGGTGCGAATAACTCCTGGTGCAATCGCAGCCACACGAATACCATAACGGCCTAATTCACGCGCCCAAGTGGTAGTCATTGCAACAACGCCCGCTTTTGAAGCTGCGTAATTGGTTTGCCCCATATTGCCAGCACGCGCCACACTCGACATATTAATAATAACGCCTTTATTACCATTATTAACCATATGGTTTGCCGCTTCACGGCCACATAGAAATACACCTGTTAGATTAACGTCAATGACCGATTGGAACTGCCCTAGTGACATTTTTTTGGCCACTTTGCCCTCTTTGACTTTTAAAAATAAGCCATCACGTAAAATGCCTGCGTTATTTACTAAGCCATCAATCTGACCAAAATCGCTATTAATTTGGTTAAAGGTGTCTTCAACTTCTTGCTCTTGCGTTACATTACATACGTAAGTGCGAATAACGCCCGTTGTGGTGCCTAATTCAGATTTCGCATTTGCAAGCATCTCTTCTTGCATATCAATAAGTGCAATACTCGCGCCTTTATCTGCAAAATGTTTTGCCATCGCAAGCCCTAAACCTTGCGCACCTCCGGTAATAACAATGTTTTTACCATTTACTTGCATATCATGAATCCTTATTAAACAACTTAAAGATTGAAGAGAAATCGAGATTACCCATCTCTTGATTTTGCATTAACTGATATAAGCTTTGCGATAAACGGCCAAGTGGTACATTTGATTGACTGCTGTTTGCAGTATCCATCGCAAGGCCAAGATCTTTTGCCATTAAATCAACCATAAAGCCACCTTTATAGTCATTTGAACTTGGCACATTTTCAAGCACATTCGGGCAAGGGTTATATAATTCTAACGTCCAGTTACGGCCAGAACTTTGCAGCATAATGTCTGACAAAACTTTAGGATCAAGACCATTATCGATACCCATTTGAAGTGCTTCGCTGGTTCCGGCCATTAAAATAGCAAGTAGCATGTTATTACAGATTTTAGCTACCTGACCTGCACCGTGGTCGCCCGCATGAAAAATGTTTTTACCCATATCAGCTAGTACGGTTTTAGCATTTTCAAATTCAGTAACGCTACCGCCAACGATAAAGGTTAATGTGCCATTCGTTGCGCCAGCAACACCACCAGAAACAGGTGCATCTACAAAACTAACGCCGCGTTTGGCAAGCTCGCTTGCAACAAATTTAGCCGTATCTGCATCAATGGTGCTGCAATCAATCACTTGTGTATTATTTGTAAGTGCTGCGCCTACACCGTTTTCATCTAAATAAATTGACTTAACGTGTTTGCCTGCAGGTAGCATGGTAATGACAAAGTCTTTTTCTTCAGCACAAGCTAAGGCTGTTGTGGCGCTATTAGCACCTTTTTCAACCAGTTCAGACACTGCTGAATCATTTAAATCAAATACCGTAACTGCATGACCCGCTTTAACAAGGTTTGCAGCCATTGGGCCGCCCATATTACCTAAACCAATAAATCCAATATTTGCCATGATTATTCCTATAAATCCGTTAGTGGATGCCCGTTTGGCCATTCAACATTAAAGAATGATTCAATCACATCGCTATCTACATTGCTGATGGCGTCAAATTGCCATTTAGGCGCATTGTCTTTATCAATGAGTAATGCACGCACACCTTCTTTAAATTCACCAAGCTGACCACAGCGTACACTCATGCCAAGCTCCATTTGAAAGCAGCTTTTTAGTGATATGCCATTTGCTCGCTTAAGCTGTTGATATACTAGATGTGCACTCAGTGGGCTACCATGTGAAAGACCTTTTTGCGCGCGCGTGAGCCATTTATCGTCTGTTTCAAACGATAAAATGGCATCTACTTTATCGGCAAGTGCGTCAACTTCTGCCATTGCAGCAAATACTGCGTTGTGCGATTCAACATTGGCTCGCAGGTCAATATCACTTTTCGCATTAAACGCTGTTAATAAATGACTTAATGCCTGATGGTTTTCATCCGCATTGGTTGACCATTTTGTACTTATAAGTGAATCTATTAACTCACTTTTGAACTGATGTTCAATTACGGTATCGCCTAAACCAATATAAAGTGCATCAAGGGCATTCACCGATGCACCGGTTAATCCTAAAAATAAGCCTACTTGCGTTGGCATTTTATTTAGAAAATAGCTGCCACCGACGTCTGGGTATAAACCAATGGTAATTTCAGGCATAGCGATACGCGAGGATTCAGTTAACACACGGTGTGATGCACCAGCCATTAAACCAAGGCCGCCACCCATAATAATGCCGTTACCCCACACACAGAGTGGTTTTGCATAATTATGAATAAGGTAATCTAAACGATACTCTTTAGTGAAAAACGTCTCGATGTAATTGCTTGGCTCGCCGGTATGCATTGCATTGTACAAGCTAACTACATCACCACCGGCGCAAAACGCTTTATCGCCCGCACCTTGTAACAGCACCATGCTAACCTTTTCATCACTTTGCCAATCAAGTAACTGGTTATAAAGCAGCTCAATCATTTCAAGATTAAGCGCATTAAGTGCCTTTTCAACGTTTAAGGTTGCGATACCGATAACAAAGCCGTTATCGGTGTTTTTTGTTTCAAACGTGACAACAGCCATTAGCCGTTCACCCAGTTTGCTTTGCGTTTTTCTAAAAAGGCATTCACGCCTTCTTTTTGATCTTGCGTATCAAATAGGTTGATGAAAAGTTCACGTTCAAGTGGTAACGCAGAAGTCATAGTGCCTGAGCGGCTATGTTGGATCAGTGATTTACACGCAGCAACCGAAGTTGGGCTTTGTTCTTCAACTTGTTTTGCAAGCGCAATTGCTTTATCAAATGCTTCACCTTTGCCAACCACTTCTTCTACAAGGCCAATATTATGGGCTTTTTCGGCAGTTAATCGCTCACCACATAATATCATGCGTTTCGCCCAGCCTTCACCTACCAGCCATGCAAGGTTTTGCGTACCGCCAGCACAAGGTAATAAACCCACTTTTGCTTCAGGCAATGCCATTTGCGCTTGTTCTTCAGCAATCCGTAAATCACATGCAAGCGCTACTTCTAAGCCGCCACCCATGGCATAACCGTTAATCGCTGCAATAGATACACCACGGAAGTTACTTAACGCTTCAAACGCCTGGCCAAAAATAATTGACATTTCAGCGGCAACGCCTTTATCGCCACTTGAAAATAGGTTTAGGTCAGCGCCAGCTGAGAAGAATTTTTCACCTTCCCCTGTGATCACAAGCGAATACACATCTTTATTGTTATTCAGATCAGCGACCATATCTCGAAGTTGCGTTAGTGTTTCTTTGGTCCACGTATTTGCCGGTGGATTAGACATAGTAACAACTGCGATATGACCTTCAATCGATAATTTGATTTGTGCGCTCATTGTGCTCTCCTTACAGAATCTCTTGTGAACCTTCAGCTAAAATACGACGACCAATAATTAGGCGCATAATCTCGTTGGTGCCCTCTAAAATTTGGTGTACACGAACGTCACGGAAATGGCGCTCTAACGGGTATTCTTTGATATAACCGTAGCCACCGTGAAGTTGCAGTGCATCGTCACATACTTTAAATCCAACATCGGTTGCATAGCGTTTTGCCATAGCACAATACGTAGTGCGCTCAGGATCTTTTTCATCTAATTTAAATGCAGCAAGGCGTACCATTTGGCGGGCAGCTACAAGCTCTGTATTCATATCAGCAAGTTTAAATTGCAGTGCTTGGAATGCTGCTAATGGTTTGCCAAATTGCTTACGCTCAAGCATGTATTCTTTTGCTGTGTTAAGTGCTTGCTGCGCGGTACCAATTGAACAGGTCGCGATATTAATACGGCCGCCATCTAAGCCCATCATGGCAAATTTAAAGCCTTCGCCTTCTTGACCAAGTAAGTTTTGTTTTGGAATACGCACACCATCAAACGAAATAAGACGTGTCGGTTGGGCGTTCCAACCCATTTTTTCTTCTGCTTTACCGTATTCAATACCCGCCGCGTTTGCATCAACAACAAACGCCGAAATACCTTTCGGGCCATCTTCACCAGTGCGCGCCATTACTACTAATAAATCGGTTTCGCCTGCGCCTGAAATGAACATTTTTGAACCAGAAATAACGTATTCATCCCCTTCTAAAACCGCTTTCGTTTTAAGAGATGCAGCATCTGAACCTGAACCTGGCTCTGTTAAACAATACGATGCAAGCAATTGACCCATCACAAGCTCATCACAATACTGTGCTTTAACTTCATCAGTACCAAAACTTGCGATCATCCAAGTAGCCATATTGTGAATGGTTAACATCGCGGTCGTTGCAGTACATCCCATAGCCAGTTGTTCGAAAATAATGCTCGAATCAAGACGCGATAAACCAAGGCCGCCAGCTTCTTCTGGTGTATATAAACCACAGAAACCCAGTTCACCCGCTTTTTGGATTACGTCTTTTGGAAAAATATGTTCTTGATCCCACTTTCCCGCATTTGGTAGTAATTCGCTCATAGCAAACTGTTTAGCGGTTTCTGCAAACGCTTGTTGATCTTCAGTTAGATTAAAATTCATAGTCACCCCTTTGAACGGCAGATAAGGCAAACGCCTTATCGTAGGTTGATACTCATATTTGGACCGGTTGCGATATCATCTTCAAACCAGCGTGCAGTAATTGTTTTAGTCTCAGTGTAAAAACGAACACCTTGTTTACCATAGGTGTGTTGGTCGCCATAGAATGAACCTTTCCAACCCGTAAATGAGAAGAAAGGAAGTGGAACCGGAATTGGCACATTAATACCTACTTGGCCAACTTCAATTTCATGCTGGAATTTACGTGCTGCCGCACCGCAAGCGGTAAATAAAGACGTACCATTACCGTATGGGCTTTCGTTGATGATTTGGATTGCTTCTTCTAATGTATCAACGCAAATACACGCAAGCACAGGGCCGAAAATTTCTTCTTTGTATAAGTCCATTTCGCGCGTTACATCAGTAAATAACGTTGGGCCTACCCAGTTACCTTTGTCATAACCTTCAACAACAAAGTCAGAGCCGTCAATTAAACAGGTTGCACCTTGCGCTTTACCACTTTCGATAATTGATAAAATGCGTGCTTTTGCTTGTGGCGATGTTTGTGGGCCATAGGCAGCTTTAGGGTCATTCCAAACGCCAGGACGTACTTTTGTAAATTCTTCTTTTAATTCGTTAATCCACTCTTTTGATTGACCAACAAATACAGCAACTGAAATACCCATACAGCGCTGACCAGCCGCACCAACCGATGCACCAACAAGGTTTGAAATGGCACGCTCTTTTTTCGCATCAGGCATAATTACCATGTGGTTTTTAGCACCAACACAGGCTTGAACACGTTTAAGATTCGCTGTACCACGTGAATAGATGTACTCACCAACACCACATGAACCAACAAATGAAATTGCACGTACACTTGGCTCATCTAAAATACGGTCTACTTGGTGTTTTGTACCATGAATAACCTGTAATACACCTTTAGGTGCACCCGCTTCTTCAAACAGTTCAACTAAACGCATTGGTGTAAGCGGATCTTGCTCAGACGGTTTTAAAATAAAGGTATTACCGCAAACAATCGCCATTGGGAACATCCAAAGTGGGATCATCGCAGGAAAGTTAAATGGTGTAATACCAGCACACACACCAAGTGGCTGCATATACGAATAGGTATCGATATTGCGCGCTACGTTTTCAACGGTTTCACCCATCATTAATGCAGGCGCGTTAGCTGCTTGTTCAACGACTTCAATACCACGCCACACATCACCTTTTGCATCTTCAAAGGTTTTGCCTAATTCGTGGCAAATAATGGTTGCTAGTTCGTCATGGTGTTCTTTTAAAAGTGTTGCGTAACGCATCATAATACGTGCACGCTCTGTTACTGGAACATCTTTCCACGTTTTAAACGTTTCTTTAGCAGAGGCAATCGCTTCATCAATTTCGCTGTCTGTTGCCAATGGCACTTGCGCCAATACTTCTTGGTTAGCTGGGTTTACAACATCTAACCATTCATTTGATTCCGATTGGCGCATTTCGCCATTAATATATAAAGGAACCTTTACCATTATTCTTCTCCCCAAATAAAAAAGGCGCATAATCGCGCCTTCAATTTTAATTATTTTACTTCGATTGCCATTGCAACCGCTTCACCACCACCAATACACAGTGATGCCACGCCTTTATTTAGGCCACGGTTTTTAAGGGCATGAATAAGCGTTACTAAAATACGCGCGCCACTTGCACCGATTGGGTGACCAAGTGCACATGCACCGCCATTCACGTTTACTTTATTGTTATCAAGTTGCATTTCGTTAATAGCAAGCATAGTTACCATGGCAAATGCTTCATTAATTTCCCAAAGATCAACGTCTTCTTTTGACCAGCCAGCTTTGTCTAACACTTTTTCCATCGCACCAATTGGCGCTGTCGTAAATTCAGCTGGAATATGTGAATTTGTCGCATGTGCTTTAATTTCACAAAGAGGTGTTAAACCAAGTTCTGCTGCTTTTGACGCTTTCATTAAAACAAGTGACGCAGCACCGTCAGAAATAGACGATGAGTTTGCTGCTGTAATGGTGCCATCTTTTGCGAATGCAGCACGTAGGCTTGGAATTTTCTCAGGACGCGCATTACCTGGCTGCTCATCAATTGCTACTGTCACATCACCTTTACGGCTTGAATAGGTATGTGGCGCAATTTCAGCTTCAAATGCACCACTTTCAATTGCAGCGTTGGCTTTAGAAAGAGATGAAATGGCAAACGCATCCATATCGTCACGGGTTAAGCCATACTTATCAGCTGTTTCTTGTGCAAAGCAGCCCATTGCTTTGTTGTCGTATGCATCTTCTAAACCATCGGCCATCATATGATCTTTAATTTCACCATGACCCATACGGAAACCGCCTCGGGCTTTTGGTAAGAAGTAAGGTGCGTTACTCATGCTTTCCATACCGCCAGCAACGGCAACGTTAATGCTGTCTGCTTTAATTAAGTCATGGGCTAACATCGCTGCTTTTAAGCCAGAGCCACATACTTTATTGATGGTTGTTGCGCCTGTTGCTAAATTAAGACCTGCTTTTATCATTGCTTGACGTGCAGGTGCTTGGCCAAGACCTGCAGGTAATACACAGCCCATAATGACTTCGTCAATCATATCAACGTTTAGATTACAGGTTTCGATACTGCTTTTAATTGCTGTAGCACCTAAATCAGTTGCATTTACCGATGATAAAGCACCCATAAAACCGCCCATTGCAGTGCGTTTTGCACTCACAATTACTACCGGATCGATTTGAGAATTTTCAACAGACATTTGTTATCTCCAAAATTTATATGTTTTCAGCATACATAAAAATTACGTTTACGCAAACGTAAATCTAGATGTCATACCTTTTATTGTGTTAAGAAATAATGACAATGAAGGGTAATTATGTAATGAAATTAAGGCAGAAACTCTGAAATACAATGCATGCACGTTAATGTTTAGCGTTTATATTCAAGACTAATTAGGTAAGATAAACACCTTACCTAAGCACGCAGCTTTACCTTTACGTAAACTTCACTTATAGTTAATTACCAAATTAATGAGGTGTAGTTTAGATGAGTACAGAAAATACAGAACAGACCTTTAGTATTAGCGAACTTGCAAAAGAATTTGACATAACAACTAGAAGCATTCGCTTTTATGAAGACCAAGGTCTGGTTACGCCCCGCCGTCAAGGGCAAACACGTATCTATAGTAAACGCGATAAAGTGCGTTTAAAACTGATCTTACGAGGAAAACGCCTAGGATTTACGCTTGCTGAAACAGGCCGTTTGTTTGAGCTGTATGATGCCGACAAATCAAGTGCAACTCAACTTAAAATTATGCTTGAGTTAATCTCTGATAAAAAAGCACATCTTGAACAGCAAATGGATGACATTAAAGTTGTTTTAATGGAACTTGTTACCGCTGAGCGTCGTTGCCGTGACACGCTAAAAAACCTAGACGAAGCTTAAAATAATAACCACACCTTATGACAACAACACATCAATAGGATACACACAATGAGCACCGTTTCTCTTTATAAAGAATTAAATTTTGGTCTTGGTGAAACAGCCGACATGATCCGTGACCACGTAAATAGTTTTGCAACAAACGAAATTGCCCCACTCGCCGAAAAAACTGATATCGACAATATGTTCCCAAATGAGCTTTGGCCAAAGTTTGGTGAAATGGGTTTATTGGGCTTAACCGTTGATGAAGAGTTTGGCGGCTCGAACCTAGGTTACCTTGAACACGTAATTACAATGGAAGAAATCAGCCGTGCCAGTGCGTCAATTGGTTTAAGCTACGGTGCACATTCAAATTTATGTGTAAACCAAATTGCCCGCAACGGTAACCAAGCGCAAAAAGAAAAATATTTACCAAAACTTATTTCAGGTGAACACATTGGTGCACTTGCGATGAGTGAGCCAAATTCTGGTTCTGACGTTGTTTCAATGCGTTTAAAAGCCGAAAAGCGTGGCGATAAATACATCCTTAACGGTAATAAAATGTGGATCACCAATGGTCCAGATGCAGATACCTTTGTTATTTACGCAAAAACAGATTTAGAAGCGGGCCCGAAAGGCATTACAGCCTTCATCGTTGAAAAATCTTACCCTGGTTTTAGCCAAGCACAAAAACTCGATAAATTAGGTATGCGCGGCTCAAACACTTGTGAACTTGTATTTGAAGATTGTGAAGTACCAGAAGAAAACATTCTTGGCGAATTAAACCAAGGTGTGAAAGTGCTAATGAGCGGCCTTGATTACGAGCGTGTTGTGCTTGCAGGTGGTCCACTTGGCATTATGCAAGCGTGTATGGATATTGTTGTACCTTATATTCACGAACGTAAACAGTTTAATACTGAAATTGGTAACTTCCAGTTAATTCAAGGCAAAGTTGCTGATATGTATACGCAAATGAATGCGGCGCGTTCTTACGTTTATACCGTTGCAAAAGCGTGCGACCGTGGTGAAACAACCCGTAAAGATGCAGCTGGCGCAATTTTATATGCTGCAGAGCTGGCTACCAAAATGGCACTTGATGCAATTCAAATCCTAGGTGGTAACGGTTATATCAATGAATATGCAACAGGCCGATTACTGCGTGACGCAAAACTTTATGAAATTGGTGCGGGTACATCTGAAATTCGCCGTATGCTGATTGGTCGTGAACTATTTAACGAAAGTAAATAGGAAGTATCATGACCATATTAACTTCAAATATAAACCCGCTTGATTCAGACTTTTTAGCAAAAGCTGGATCAATGCAGCTACTGGTTGATGACTTAAAAGCTAAAACGCAAGAAATAACTCAAGGCGGTGGCGAACGTTTAGTAGAACGTCATCGCGGTCGTGGTAAATTATTTGTCCGTGACCGTATAAATTGTCTATTAGATGAAGGTTCACCGTTTTTAGAAGTATCGCAATTTGCAGCTTTTGGTGTGTATCCAGAGCAAATCCCATGTGCCGGTGTAGTCGCAGGTATTGGCCGCGTTAAAGGCGTTGAATGTATGATTATCGCAAACGACGCAACGGTTAAAGGCGGCACCTACTTCCCTATTACGGTTAAAAAACACCTGCGTGCGCAAGAAATTGCAGAGCGTTGTCATTTACCGTGTATTTATCTTGTTGATTCAGGTGGTGCTAACCTGCCTGAGCAAGATGAGGTATTCCCAGATAAATTACACTTCGGTCGTATTTTCTATAACCAAAGCCGTATGTCAGCAAAAGGTATTCCGCAAATTGCTGTGGTAATGGGCTTATGTACCGCAGGTGGGGCTTATGTGCCAGCAATGGCAGATGAAAGTATTATCGTAAAAGAGCAAGGCACTATCTTTTTGGCGGGTCCACCGCTTGTAAAAGCAGCAACAGGTGAAGAAGTATCAGCTGAAGAGCTTGGTGGCGCAGATGTGCACTGTAAAACATCTGGTGTTGCCGATCACTACGCTGAAAATGATGAGCATGCCCTTTCAATTGCACGCCAATGTGTTTCGCGGTTAAACCATACACGCCCGACCGCACCAATTTTAACAAATTTCAAAGCACCGCGTTATGATGCGAAAGAAATTTACGGCATTGTAGGTACCGATCTTAAAAAACCATTTGATGTTCGTGAAGTGATTGCCCGTGTTGTTGATGATTCATCGTTTGATGAATTTAAACAATACTTTGGTGAAACTTTAGTTACTGGCTTTGCTGAGATTTTTGGTATGCCTGTAGGTATTGTTGCCAACAACGGTATTCTTTTCTCAGAATCAGCGCAAAAAGGCGCGCACTTTATTCAACTTTGTGCCCAGCGCAATATTCCATTGGTGTTTTTACAAAATATTACCGGCTTTATGGTGGGTAAAAAATACGAAGCTGAAGGCATCGCAAAACACGGTGCGAAAATGGTAACAGCTGTGAGCTGCGCTGATGTGCCGAAGTTCACTATTTTAATTGGTGGTTCGTACGGTGCTGGTAACTATGGCATGTGTGGCCGTGCATTTGAGCCAACCATGATGTGGATGTGGCCTAATGCCCGTATTTCAGTAATGGGTGGTGAACAAGCCGCTGGGGTATTAACCCAAGTAAAACAAGATGGTTTAAAACGCAAAGGCCTTGCAATGAGCGACGATGAAGTTGCCGCATTTAAAAAGCCTATTATTGCGCAGTATGAAGAACAAGGTCATCCGTATTATGCCAGTGCACGATTATGGGATGACGGCATCATTGACCCTGCTGAAACACGAAACGTACTCGGTCTTGCTTTAAGTGCAGCGAAAAATGCACCAGAGCAAGAATCGAAGTTCGGCGTATTTAGAATGTAGGAGTAAGTGATGTCTGTAACCTTAACAATAACAAAACAAAAAGTTGCGACCCTTACAATTGAACGCAGCGAAGTACATAACGCATTTGACGCACACACTATCGCACAACTTATTCAACAAATTGAATATGCCAACACATTGGATATTCGCGCGTTAGTATTAAAAGGCGAAGGCAAGCATTTTAGCGCTGGTGCTGATTTAAACTGGATGAAATCCATGGTGTCGAATACGTTTGAAGATAACGTAGCGGATTCAATGGAACTTGCCCGTTTAATGCAGGTGCTGTTTGAAACTAAAGTGCCTACCCTATGTTTAGTGCAAGGCGCAGCTTTTGGTGGTGCCCTTGGTTTAATTGCCTGTTGTGATATTGCTGTAGCTGATGAAAAAGCGAAATTTTGCCTAAGCGAAGTAAAACTGGGCCTTATTCCAGCAGTTATAAGCCCATATGTAATTAATGCAATTGGTGAGCGACAAGCGCGCCGTTATTTCCAAACGGCTGAAGTATTCTTTGCCGATAAAGCACTTGACCTTGGTTTAGTTCATGAAGTATCAGATTCACCAGAAGATGCACTCGACACCCTACTTCATGCAATTTTACAAAACGGACCTGAAGCTACAAAGCAAGCAAAACAGCTTATTTGTGATGTTGCGAACAAACCGATAGATGACGATTTACGACAACTGACTGCAGAGCGTATTGCTCAAATTCGTGTATCGGATGAAGGACAAGAAGGTCTGCAAGCCTTTTTTGATAAACGCAAACCAAGCTGGCAATAGAGAGCATCACCATGATCAATAAACTTTTAATAGCAAACCGCGGTGAAATTGCGTGTCGCATTATTAAAACAGCACGTCGTTTAGGCATTAAAACTGTTGCGGTTTATTCCGACGCTGATATTCATGCAGAGCATGTAAAAGCAGCGGATGAAGCCTACCATATTGGCGCAGCTCCAAGTCGTGAATCGTATTTAGATGGCGATAAAATTATTAATGTTGCGCTTAAAGCAGGCGTAAATGCAATTCACCCAGGCTATGGCTTTTTATCAGAAAACACGCATTTTGCTGATAAGTGCGAGCAGAACAATATTATTTTTATTGGCCCAAGCAGTGAAGCGATTAACGCAATGGGGTCAAAATCACGCTCAAAAGAGCTGATGTTTGAAGCCAATGTGCCGCTTGTACCAGGTTACTATGGTGAAAACCAAGACCCAGCCTTTTTACTGGCAGAAGCAGAAAAAGTGGGCTTTCCAGTATTAATAAAAGCGACCTATGGCGGTGGCGGTAAAGGTATGCGTGTGGTGCGCGATAGCGCATCATTTAACAAAGAGTTAGAAGGTGCAAAGCGTGAAGCACTTGCAGGTTTTGGCAACGATAAAGTTCTGATTGAACGCTATGTTGAGGCGCCACGTCACGTAGAAGTGCAAGTGTTTGCAGATAATTTTGGTAACTGTATTTATTTAGGCGATCGCGACTGTACACTGCAGCGTCGTCACCAAAAAGTGATTGAAGAAGCCCCAGCGCCAGGTTTAAGCGCAGAGCTTCGTAAAGAAATGGGAGAAGCGGCATACGCTGCGCCAAAAAAATTAACTATAAAGGCGCAGGTACCGTTGAATTCTTATTATGTGGTGATGAATTCTTCTTTATGGAGATGAATACACGCTTGCAAGTAGAACATCCTGTTACTGAATGTGTGGTGGGTCAAGATTTAGTAGAATGGCAATTAGCCGTTGCTAGTAACGAGCCACTACCGCTAGAGCAAGACCAAGTGGTGATTTCTGGCCATGCTTTCGAAGCGCGTATCTACGCAGAAGAGCCAAGTGATGACTTTATGCCATCTTCGGGTCTATTAACGCTATTTGATATGCCAAATGAGCATGCAAGTGATCTTTCAGCGGTAAGAATCGATACCGGTGTGATTGAAGGTTCTGAAATCTCGGCATTTTACGATCCGATGATTGCAAAACTGATTGTGCATGGTGCAAATCGTAAAGTTGCGCTGCGTCAGCTTTCACTTGCACTTGAGAAAACAGCTATTTCAGGCGTTGCGACTAACGTAAGCTTTTTGCATACCTTAGCAAATCACCCAAGCTTTATTGAAAGCCCAACTAGCACCCATTTTATAGATGATCACATTAGTGAGCTAACGCAAAAAGATGAACAAGAACAGACTCTGCAATTAATAATGGCAGCACTTGTTTATATTAATGCAAATACGTGCCAAACAAGTACATCACCTTGGAATACGCTTACCGCATTTAGCTTAAATGCCAGTAACCATTACACCTTGCCATTTGTTGATTTTAGCCTTGAATGTCAACGTAATAACGATGCTATGACCTTGGTTTACAATAATGAACACTTTTCAGTAAATGCCGATTTTAACGGTAATAACCTCACCGCATTTATCAACGGTGAAAAACACACTGCAAAGTTTGTATTAAATGATCAGTCTATTGCGATTATGCACAGTGGTAACACTCACCTATTTGCTTTAAAAAGTAAGCACTATGTGGCTGAAAAGCAAAACGACGGTAATAGTTTACAAGCACCACTTAATGGCACTGTTGTCAAGCAAGTGGCAAGCGTAGGCGATAACCTTAAACAAGGTGATGCAGTTATTATTATCGAAGCGATGAAAATGGAATACACCTTAACGGCACCATTTGATGGCCAGTTAAGCCAATTTTATTTTGCTGAGGGCGATCTTGTGTCGCACGGTGACCTACTTGCTAAAGTTGAGGAAGCGCAATGCAACCAAAGTTTGTAAAAGTAGTTGAAGTAGGCGCTCGTGATGGCTTGCAAAATGAAAGTTCAGTTTCAAGTCAAGATAAAGTATTGCTGATTAACGCGCTTGCAAAAGCTGGCGTTAAGCATCTTGAAGCCGGCGCATTTGTGTCACCTAAATGGGTGCCACAAATGGCAGATTCTAGCGACGTATTAGACCAAATTGATAAAAGTGAGCTCACCACATTCAGTGCGCTTACTCCTAATTTAAAAGGTGCTGAGCTTGCTTTTAATGCAGGCGCAAATGAGTTTGCAATTTTTACCGCAGCAAGCGAAGCCTTTACTCAGAAAAACATTAATTGTTCGATTGATGAATCTATAACACGCTTTCAACCTGTGATGGATTTTGCTAAGCAACATAATATTCCGGTACGCGGTTATGTGTCGTGTGTTATGGGTTGCCCATACGATGGTGCTGTTAGCCTTGATACTGTTGTAAAAGTAACCAAAAAGCTGTTAGCTATGGGCTGCTACGAAGTATCACTTGGTGACACCATCGGTGTTGGCACACCTCAATCTACCGAACAATTATTAAACGCCCTGCTGGAGCAAGTATCTGCTGACAAGTTAGCTGTACACTTTCACGATACCTACGGTCAAGCACTTGCTAACGTGTATACCGCGCTTAATATGGGCATTAAAACCGTCGATTCAGCCGTTGCTGGCCTTGGTGGCTGCCCTTATGCTGCTGGTGCGTCAGGAAATCTTGCCACTGAGGATTTAATTTATATGCTTAATGGACTTGGCATTGAGCATGGAATTGATTTAGAAATGCTAGCCCAAGCAGGTTGGCAAATTAGTGAAGCATTAAATAAACAACCAACAAGTAAAGTTTCACTGGCATTAAAAGCCAAACTAACTTAACCGATTTCTCGCCCTACTCGTTCAGGAGAATTTTATGGCAGGTTTTAATAAGGTCGTCGACAATTACCAAGACGCACTTGAAGGCATTAAAGACGGCGATACTGTTATCGCAGGCGGATTTGGCTTATGTGGTATTCCAGAGGGCTTAATCGCAGAAATTAAACGTAGAAAAACCACTGATCTTACCGTAGTTTCAAATAACTGTGGTGTGGATGACTTTGGCTTAGGTATTTTATTACACGACAAGCAAATTAAAAAAATCATCGCATCATACGTTGGTGAAAACGCGATTTTTGAACAGCAATTGCTAAATGGTGAAATTGAAGTAGAGCTTACGCCACAAGGTACGCTTGCTGAGAAAATGCGTGCTGGCGGTGCCGGTATCCCTGCGTTTTATACCGCAACGGGTTACGGTACACCGGTGGCTGAGGGCAAAGAAGTAAAAGAGTTTGACGGTCGCCCGTATATTCTTGAAGAGTCAATTACCGGTGAATTTGCCATTGTAAAAGCGTGGAAAGCAGATCGCTACGGTAACTTAGTGTTTCGACACACAGCCATGAACTTTAACCCTATGGCCGCAACGGCGGGTAAAATCACCGTAGCTGAAGTAGAAGAGATTGTTGAGCCAGGTGAACTTTCACCAAGCGAAATCCATACTCCAGGCATTTATGTTAATCGCGTGATTAAAGGTAACTTTGAAAAACGCATCGAACGTGTTACTACAAAAGATTAGGAGGCAACATGGCGTTATCAAGAGAACAAGTTGCAATGCGTGTTGCACAAGAACTTCAAGACGGTTATTACGTTAATTTAGGCATTGGTATCCCTACTTTGGTTGCCAACTATGTACCCGATGGTATGGAAGTAATGCTGCAGTCTGAAAATGGCTTATTAGGTATGGGGCCATACCCTACTCGTGACCAAGTTGACGCGGATATGATCAACGCGGGTAAAGAAACCGTTACAGCAGCCACAGGTGCGGCAATATTTAATAGTGCCGAAAGCTTTGCAATGATCCGTGGTGGTCATGTAGATTTAACAGTACTTGGTGCCTTTGAGGTTGATCAACAAGGAAATATTGCTTCTTGGATGATCCCTAAAAAGCTTGTTAAAGGCATGGGTGGCGCAATGGATTTAGTGGCAGGTGCAAAAAATATTGTAGTTACCATGACCCACGCCAATAAACACGGTGAATCAAAGTTACTTGAATCATGCACGTTACCACTGACTGGCGTTAACTGCGTTAAGAAAATCGTAACCGATTTAGCCGTGTTAGAAGTTAAAGACGGTGCATTTTATTTATTAGAGCGCGCACCAGGTGTAAGTGTTGACGAAATTATCAGTAAAACGGCTGGTAAGTTAATCGTTGAAGGTGATATTCCTGAAATGACAGTGTAAACCGCTTACACAGTAACAGTTCCTCATTCCCGGTGTAATGAACACTGAGAAACCCAACAAAAACCCCTCAATTGAGGGGTTTTTTCTTATCTTTAATAATTAAATTGTTATTAATTTGATTTTCTACGCATTGTAAGAAGACCACCTACTAATAACAACAGGCCACCCAACACAGCTGGTAAGTGTTGGTTGCTAGCTGTTTTTGGCAGTTCTTCAGGCTCTTCAATAATTACAATTTCTTCAACTGGTGCTGTTTCTTCTTCATCAATTGATACAAAAGCCCAGCGATCATGTGGTACGTATACCGTAATATCTTGATAAGGCGCTAATTCAGCCCAAGTAATTTTCTCACCGCTATGCGTACTAACTGCAAGGTTTTTATTTGGTTTAATTCGGTGAACTTTACCTAGCTTGTCATCATCTAAACGAAGTTGTAAGCGTGTACGACCTAATTGGTCTGTTTTCCCAATATGCGCTACTAATTTAGTGAATGACTCACCGTTACGTTCAACTACACCTTTACATGCTTGTTGAATTTCAGGGAATTCACTAGTAACTGAAGATGCGTAAATAACATCGCTACATTGTTTATCGTTTGCAAAAACAGCACCAGAACTTAATAAAATGCCTGCACCTACGATACTTGCTAGCTTGTTTCTATTCATCATTATTCTCCATAACATTAATTTAAGGGGTTTGCCATCACAATAAAACGCTCAGGAGCATCCCCTAAAAAATAAAAGGGATAGCATGTCACAAGCGTTAGTTGTTTTGACGGTGTAAAGCGCAATACATCCACATTATTTGGCTTTACGATTTTGGTTTGAAAAACTGTGTACAATTCAGTACCACTTATAGTTTGAACACTAATTGTGTCGCCAATTTGAACATCTTTTAACGATCTGAACCAAGAGTCACGATGTCCGGCAATGCCTATATTGCCATCCGGTTCATCAAAAAAAGCGGTATGTGATACCCAACCAGCACCTCTGTCCATATTGTCATCACTAGCACCTTGGAAAATTGGTACTTTCATAGATAAACGTTCAATTTCCATGATTGCAATTGGCGCTTCGCTTTTAGATAGTTTTTGGTATTTGTCTTTTGCGGATTTTGACCAAAGAGAAAAATTAGCTGGTGTTGCGTCAAGTTTAAGCTCTGTATCAACAGTCAGCGTATCCGTTTTTGTACTCTTTGTGTCTGTTTGCGTGTAATTTTGTGATTTATGGAATTGTGCAATATCCATTTCTGCTTGAGCAGACTTGATAAATTGTGAAAAACCATAATGGCCAAGGATAATTACCCCAGCTAGCCAAAATACTCTTTCAATATATAAGTGAAATTTCCTTTTAATCACTTTAATTTACACTCGCTTATGTTCCTAAAACCTATCCTGATAATAAATAAGTTTAATGTCAATGTTATTCCATAAAATAACTCTAAAACTTGATCTTGATTAAAAATCTCCAGCAATTAACGAATTCTCAATTATTCAATGAATTAAGGCGCTTTAAATTAATTATATTCATTTTTAAGCCAACTTTATTGATGAATTAAAATCAAAGCTGATTGTTTGTTAAAATATGTTCATTTTGATGTGACTTCTGCTTTTGAGTTTGATACAAATAAATTAACAAACTTATCCAAGATAAGTATTTTGAAAAGAATGAGGAAGTTATTATGTGTTCAATTTTTGGCGTATTAGATATCAGAACAGATGCAGCGCAGTTGCGTTCGCAAGCAATCGAAATGTCGAAGTTATTACGTCACCGCGGTCCTGATTGGTCTGGTGTATATTCATCTGAAAAAGCAATTTTAGTGCATGAACGTTTGGCAATTGTAGGTGTCTCAAGTGGTGCACAACCACTATACAACCCTGAGAAAACAAATGTACTTGCGGTAAATGGTGAAATTTATAACCATAAACAGCTTAAAGAAGAGTTAGCTGTAGATTTCGCGTTTCAGACTGAGTCAGATTGTGAAGTGTTACTTGCACTTTACAAGCAAAAAGGCCCTGAGTTTTTAGATGATTTAAACGGTATTTTCGCCTTTTGTTTATACGATGAAGAAAAAGATGCTTATCTAATCGGCCGTGATCACATTGGTATCATCCCACTTTATACAGGTCGTGATGAGCATGGTAACTTTTATGTAGCCTCTGAGATGAAAGCATTAGCGCCAATTTGTAAAACCATTGAGGAGTTTCCTCCAGGCCATTACTTATGGAGCCAAGATGGTGTAATCCGACCGTATTACGCACGTGATTGGCAAAGCTATGATGCAGTAAAAGACAATAAAGCAAAAGCAAGTGATGTTAAAGAAGGCCTAGAGGCCGCTGTAAAACGTCAATTGATGTGTGATGTACCTTATGGTGTTTTACTCTCAGGCGGCTTAGATTCATCGGTTATTTCAGCTATTACGCAAATGTTTGCTGCTAAACGTGTTGAAGATAACGATGAATCGAAAGCATGGTGGCCACAATTACACTCTTTTTCAATCGGTTTAGAAGGTTCACCTGATTTAGCTGCCGCACAAAAAGTTGCAGATGCTATTGGCACTGTTCACCACCCTATTACCTTTACAATTCAACAAGGTATAGATGCACTTAAAGAAGTTATTTATCATATTGAAACATATGATGTTACAACAATTCGTGCTTCTACACCTATGTATTTAATGGCTCGTTATATTAAAGCGATGGGCATAAAAATGGTGCTTTCTGGTGAAGGCGCAGATGAATTATTTGGCGGGTATTTATATTTCCATAAAGCACCAAATGCGAAAGAGTTTCATGACGAGCTTAACCGCAAAGTTAGCAAGTTACACCAGTTTGATTGTTTGCGAGCAAACAAATCGATGGCAGCTTGGGGTGTTGAAGCGCGTGTGCCTTTCTTAGATAAAGAGTTTGTTGATACGGCAATGCGTATTAACCCTGAAGGTAAAATGTGTAAAGACGGTAAAATTGAGAAACACATTATTCGTGAAGCATTCGATGGCTATTTGCCTGATGAAGTATTATGGCGCCAAAAAGAACAATTCTCAGATGGCGTTGGTTACAGCTGGATTGATACATTAAAAGAGCATGTTGAATCGATTGTAAGCGACCAAATGATGGAAGCTGCTGCGTTTAAATATCCAATCAACACGCCACAAACAAAAGAAGCATATTACTATCGTTCAATTTTTGAAGAGCACTTTCCAGGTGATGCTGCAGCGAAAACGGTTCCACATGGTAAGTCAGTTGCCTGCTCTACTGAAGCGGCTCTTGAGTGGGATGAAAGTTTTAAAAACAATGCCGATCCATCAGGTCGTGCAGCAGGTGTTCATAACGAAGCCTACTAGTTGTTTTAATTAAACTGATTATAAAATAAAAAAACCGGCAAAAAGCCGGTTTTTTTAAAACGATATTTTAAGCGTTTTCTGATTGCGCTTTTTTACGAGCGGCTTTCTCAGCTTTGCGTTTTGCAATAGTTTCTTGTGCTTCATTACCAATATGGCCTTCACCACGGGCTTTTGCTAGCTCTATTTGCTTTTGACGCTCAGCAAAACGTTCACGCTGTTCATCACTCACTGTATTGATACAATGATGGCACGATAAACCTTCTTGGTATGCCTCATGCTGCTTTTCTTCTTCAGTAATTGGCATTCTACATGCGTGGCATTGATCATATGAGCCTTTATTCAAGTCATGATCTACTGCTACACGGTTATCGAACACAAAACATTCACCCTTCCACATCGTTTCTTCTTTTGGTACTTCTTCTAAGTACTTAAGAATGCCACCTTCAAGATGGTAAACTTCTTCAAAACCTTGTTCTTTCATATAGGCAGTTGATTTTTCACAGCGTATACCACCGGTACAAAACATAGCGACTTTTTTATTTTTGCTAGGGTCGAGGTTTTTCTCAGCCCATTCAGGAAATTCTCTGAATGTCTTGGTTTTCGGGTCTACTGCATTTTCAAACGTACCAATTTCAATTTCGTAATCGTTACGCGTATCAACTAACACCACATCCGGATCTGAAATTAAAGCATTCCAATCTTTTGGTTTTACATAAGTACCAACCACTTCTTTTGGGTCAATACCTTGTACACCCATAGTAACGATTTCTTTTTTAAGTTTAACTTTTGTACGATAGAAAGGACATTCATCGTCGAAAGATTCTTTAGATACAATATTATCAAGCCCTGGTTGCTTATCTAACCAAGAAAGTAATGCATCGATACCTTCTCTTTTTGCAGCAACGGTACCGTTAATACCTTCTTCAGCTAAAAGTAACGTTCCACGAACATTATTTTGTTCCATTGTATTTAATAACGGTTGACGTAATTCTTTGTAGTTAGGCAAAGGTACGAATTTATATAGGGCACACACGACGTATTGTTGAGACATAATAAACCTAATGTTTAGCTTTAAATAATAACCGGAACGTAAATCCGGCGCCAAAATGGGTCGCTATTGTATCAGAAACGGTGTTAGGTTCAATTGAATTGACTATAATTTGCACAGTTAAAATACGTTATTAGCTATGTTTTTGTCTTTCATGTAAAATATGGCTTTATTTTTTTGACCACAATCGCATTAGTGGAGAGACACATTTGTCCTTTGTAGATCTTGGCGTTGATAAACGCATTGCAAGTCAACTTTCACACATTGGTATTTCAACACCAACAGAAATTCAGCAACAAGCAATTCCAGTTGCAATCGCAGGTCATGACTTACTTGCTCAATCTAAAACAGGTTCAGGTAAAACATTTGCTTTCTTGTTACCGGCTATTACCAGATTGAGTAAACAAAAAGCGCTAAGTAAACGCGATCCACGCGCTTTGATCATTACGCCAACACGGGAGCTTGCAAATCAAGTATATAAACAACTGACGTTGATTATTGCTGGCACCGCATTAAAAGCGGCAAAAATTGTCGGTGGTGATAACTACAATGATCAAGTTAAAGCATTGCGCAAAGACCCACAATTTGTGGTGGCGACCCCAGGCCGTTTATGTGACCATCTTGATGATAAAAATTTCTACTTAGAAGGTCTTGAACTTCTTATTTTAGATGAAGCTGATCGTGTGTTAGAACTTGGCTTTAAAGAACAAATTGAACGCATTAATGAGGCTGCTAATCATCGTCTTAGGCAAACAGTTTTCTTTTCTGCAACGTTAGAGCATGCAGAAGTAGATGCCCTATCGCGTAATTTATTAAAAAATCCTAAGCGTGTAACCATTGACGCAAGTACGCAAGAGCATAAAGACATTACACAAAAATTCTATTTAGCAGATCATCTTGACCACAAAATTGAATTATTAAAAGCAGCTACAAAACAAGCTGAGTCTGGTCAGCAAATAATTTTTACTGCAACCCGAGAAGATACCGTTAAACTTTCTGAATTATTAGAAGAAACGGGGTTTAAAACGTTAGCTTTGTCGGGAGATATGAACCAAAGTAAGCGTACTTCGATTATGGATTCGTTTTCACGTGGTCATGCGCAAATATTGGTTACAACAGATGTGGCCTCTCGTGGTCTTGATCTATTAAACGTATCTCAAGTTATTAATTTTGATTTACCAAAACAAGCTGAAGAATATGTTCATCGAATCGGTCGTACTGGTCGTGCGGGTTTTAAAGGTACGGCCTTATCTTTAGTAAGTGCAAAAGATTGGCAAAGCTTTAAAGCAATTGAAAGTTATTTAAACAGACGAATTGGTTTTTCTGAATTAGCAGGACTAGTAGGTAAATTTAAAGGTTTTAAAGATAAATCAGAAACAGTTAAAGATACGAAAAAAGTAAATCAAAGCAAAAAGAAAGCAAATACCAAAAAGACATACAACAAACCAAGAAAAGCAAAACCGGCTAAGGCGATACCTGCGCCGTTTGATGTTGATGGTGTCGCGCCACTAAAACGCCGCAAAATAAAGGATGATGAATAATGAGTATTCAACTTGGAAAAATCAACAATCTCATTGTTAATGAAATTGCTTATGAAGGTGCTTATTTAACTGATCATCAAGGCAATGGCGAAGTTTTTTTAAAGAAAGACGAATTGCCTGAGGGCTTAACTACAAAACAATCAATCGATGTGTTTGTTTATGAAGAGCAAGGCAATTTAACTGCAACAACCAAAACACCAATTGCTCAATTAGGTGATTTTGCACTTCTTCAAGTAACTTCTATCAATAAGATTGGTGCTTTTGTTGATTTAGGTATTGGTAAAGAATTGCTTGTTCCTTTTAATGAACAAAAGCCAAAATTTGAATTATCGAGATCATATCTTGTAAAACTATATTTAGATAAAGCCTCACAACGTTTATGTGGTTCATCAAATTTAAATAAGTTTGTAAAACCTGAATCCACTGGCTTTAAAAAGTCGCAAGAAGTTTCAATTATTATTGCAGGACGAACTGATCTTGGTTTTAAAGTAATTGTTAATAATGAGTTTTGGGGCATGGTGTTTACTGATCAAGTTTTCAAACCTCTTTTTATCGGTCAAAAGCTACAAGCTTATGTTGCAAAGGTGCGTGAAGATGGAAAGTTAGATATCCGTCTATCTAAGCCTGGCGTTGCAGGTTCAAATGAATTGTCCGATGAAATTTATAAAAAGCTATTCTCAGAGAATGGCGTGATCCATCTTGGAGATAAATCAGATCCTGTTGCCATAAAAAAAATGTTCGGTTGTAGTAAAGCAAACTTTAAACGTGCCATCGGTCATTTGTTTAAAGAAGGTAAAATAGACTTGGCAGCCACTAAGATTAGTTTAATAAAGTAAAAAAGGCGCATTAAGCGCCTTTTTTATAAAGTGTTGGTTTCAACGAGGTAGGTGAATTGATTACTAAAAACGCATTTTTGATAACGTTTGCCATAATCTCTCGCTTCTTTACCATCTTCAAACTCGACTGGGGCTAAACGGAAAATCTGTAATTCACATTCATCTTGATAAGTTTGGACTAGGTTTAAACACTCTTCCATTTTGGCAAGATTTGTTTCGTCAGCACCAATCGCTTGGCAACGTGCCTTAACTTGTATATTGAGTGATTGTTTTAGTTCAAATTGATTAATTGGTTGCGAATCTATCGTTTCAACGAGGGTGTTAAATGCATTTTGACGGTTTTGATTTTCATAATGCTGATAACCTAAATACGCTGCAACAATAGAAGCAATAAAAATTAAAATACGCATGAAGTACAACTCTTTCTTATTATTTTTAGCTTCAAGACTTAAACACTAATGCATTTTAGTAATGCATTAGTGCAACTACTTTAATTTAGGTTAACTTAATGTTTTGTTTATTTCAATTAAAGTAGCTTGTGGATCTTCAGATTGCGTAATTGGACGACCAATCACTAAATAATCACTACCTGCATCAACAGCTTCGCGTGGTGTCATTACACGTTTTTGGTCACCTTTATCTGATCCAGCAGGACGAATACCAGGTGTAACTAATTTAAATTCGTGACCAAGAGTCGATTTTAAGACCGAGGCTTCTTGAGCTGAACACACTACCCCATCAAGCCCTGCTTCTTTAGCGAGTTGTGCTAAGAATTGAACTTGCTCATTAGGTGTTTTATCAACGCCTAAACGTTTTAATTCTGCTTCGTCCATAGACGTTAAGATTGTAACAGCAATTAAAAGCGGAGCGTCATCACCGTATTTTGCAAGCGCTTCTTTTGCTTTACGCATCATTTCAGGGCCACCACTAGCGTGAACATTTACCATCCACACACCTAATTCGGCAGCTGCTGTAACAGCCTTAGCTACCGTGTTTGGAATATCATGAAATTTTAAATCAAGGAAGACATCAAAGCCTAAATCGATTAATTTCTTAACAAATTGAGGACCAAAATAAGTAAACATTTCTTTGCCTACCTTTAAGCGGCAATCTTGTGGTGAAACGCGTTTTACAAATTCTAACGCTGATTGTTCGTCCGCATAATCTAATGCAATAAGTACTTTGGCATCGTGATTCATTAATGAGTCCTGATTATAAAAAGATTGAAAAATGTTGTGTTAAAACCCATCTACACCATTTAATGGCACTAAAGATTCTACATGTTTACAAGAGGGACAAAACCAATACAATTTTTTACTTGTAAACCCACAATGATTACACTGATAAAGTGCTTTTGTGGAAATGTAATCTTGAACAAGTTTGTTTATCTCAGTTAGCACAAGTTTAATATCTTGGCTTTGCTCTGACATCAGAGTTAATAAAAAACTAAAGCCACGGATATTAGGTTGTTTTCGTAAAACTTGGGTAATGTAATTGATAGCTTCATCAACCTTACCTTGTGCCATTAGGTTTTTACAGTAATGAATTTTAATCAGCACATTGTCACTTTTTAAATGCTTAGAGAGGTGTGAAAAATAATTCTTTTGTAAATTTAGTTTTTCATAGCTTAGTTCTAGTTTATCTAAAAATATTGGGGCAAAAGCGGTATTTTTATCGAGTAAACTTCCCCAGTACTTAATTGCTTGAAGATAATCACCTTCATTAAAAGCATTTTCACCAAGTATAAATTTTGGTCTAACAAGATCTTGAGTTAAATCGGCAATTTCATCAAGCTGGTTATAATTCTTTTCTAACAATGCTTTTTCACAATAAAAATTAGCGATTGTTTTTTTTATTTGACTAGATTTAAAGTCGGTTTGTTTTGATTCGAATAATGTTATGCCTTTATCCCAATCATGGCTTTGCAAATATAACAACATCAATTGGCAAAGCGCATTGTCATCTTCTAGAGAATATAAATAAACTAAGTTTTCTTCCGCTCGGTCTAATAAACCTGCCATCATATAATCTTGAGCTAATTCATAAAGCACATGTTTTTTTTGTTCTAATGACAATGCATCATGTTTGAGTAATAGCTCGTGAACTTTGATTGCTCTATCAAGCTCACCACGACGGCGAAATAATGTAGCTAAAGTAAGATAGTGTTCTACAGAATTTGCTGATATTTCAAGTAAACTGATTAAATGTTCTAAACCTTGATCTTCTTCGCGATCAAGTAAAAATTTCAGCCCCTTGCTGTATTCATTAATGATTTCTTGATTTTGTTGTTGGGCTTCATTACTTGCGTTGTTTTTTCCCATTATATAGCCATATGCTGCAGCAACAGGTAACAACAAAAACAGCAATTCTATCATTAACTATCCATGGCTTTGTGAAGAAAGCTTCTGATTTTGTCTTCTCAATTGACGGTTTTGCAGTTTAGCTTTTGACAATAAAATGGTACTAAGTGCAATACCTAAAAATAGGCCTAAAGCACAACATATACTTATTATGAAAGCGAGGGGGATTTCTGCACTTGCTATAATAAAGTTTATTTTAACTAAATGTGGGTTTTGTGCGCCCAGTACAAATAAAATAAATAGCAAGCACAGGAGAAAAGTGACTTTGAGTATTTTTGTCAAAATAACCTCAAATTATGCAATACTTGCATTAACGCGATCGCGCAGTTCTTTTCCTGGCTTAAAGTGTGGTACGTATTTACCTTGTAGCTCTACTTTATCACCTGTTTTAGGGTTGCGACCAACACGTGGTGCACGGAAATGAAGTGAAAAACTACCAAAACCACGGATTTCAATTCTATCTGAACTAGATAAAGAGTCAGCCATAAGTTCTAACACTTCTTTTACTGCATTTTCTACATCTTTCGCTGGGATATTTGCGTGCTGTTCAGCAAGTTTTTCAATCAGTTCTGATTTTGTCATGTAAGTACCCTTTATAATTGTAATAGGAAGAGCAGCTAAGCCGCTCTTCCAAGTCGACTAATTAGTCTTTTTGAGCATTTTTGAATGCTGCAGCCATAGCGTTTTCGAACTGTGGCTCTTCTTTCTTAAGCTTGTCTAGAGCTTCTTTCTCTTCAGCTTCTGAAATTGCTTTGATTGATAGGCTGATAGCACGGTTCTTGCGATCAACACCAACAAACTTAGCTTCTACTTCGTCACCTACAGAAAGAACTGTTGAAGCGTCTTCTGTACGCTCAACTGCTACGTCAGCTACACGGATGTAACCTTCAACACCTTCGATAAGTTCAACTGTAGCGCCTTTAGCGTCAACTTCAGTTACTTTACCTTTAACAATAGCACCTTTTTTGTTTGCGTCCAGGTAGTTATTGAAAGGATCAGCTTCGATTTGCTTAACGCCTAGAGAGATACGCTCACGCTCTGGGTCAACTTGTAAAACGATAGCTGTGATTTCATCACCTTTCTTGAATTCACGTACAGCTTCTTCGCCTGGAGTGTTCCAAGAGATGTCTGAAAGGTGAACTAGACCGTCAATGCCGCCTTCTAGGCCGATGAAGATACCGAAGTCAGTGATTGACTTGATCTTACCAGTAACTTGGTCGCCTTTGTTTTGAAGACGAGCAAATTCTTGCCATGGGTTAGCTTTACATTGCTTAAGACCTAGAGAAATACGACGACGCTCTTCGTCGATTTCAAGAACCATAACTTCAACAGTGTCACCTAAGTTAACAACTTTTGAAGGGTGGATGTTCTTGTTAGTCCAATCCATTTCAGAAACGTGAACTAGACCTTCTACGCCTTCTTCGATTTCAACGAAACAACCGTAGTCAGTTAAGTTAGTTACACGACCAGAAAGCTTAGAACCCTCTGGGTAACGACCAGCGATAGCTGCCCATGGATCTTCGCCAAGTTGCTTAAGGCCTAGAGAAACACGTGTTTTCTCTTTGTCGAACTTAAGTACTTTAACTAGGATTTCGTCACCTACGTTAACGATTTCGCTTGGGTGCTTAACGCGCTTCCAAGCCATATCTGTGATGTGAAGAAGACCGTCTACACCACCTAAATCAACGAATGCACCGTAGTCAGTAAGGTTCTTGATGATACCTTTAACTTCTTGACCTTCAACAAGGTTAGCAAGAAGTTCATCACGCTCTTGTGAGTTTTCTGACTCGATAACAGCACGACGAGAAACAACAACGTTGTTACGCTTCTGGTCAAGCTTGATAACTTTGAATTCTAACTCTTTACCTTCAAGGTGAGCTGTGTCACGTACTGGGCGCACGTCAACTAGTGAACCTGGTAAGAATGCACGGATAGTGTCAACTTCAACAGTGAAACCACCTTTAACCTTACCATTGATGATACCAGTAACAGTTTCTTGCTCTTCACATGCTTTTTCAAGACGGATCCAAGCTTCGTGACGCTTCGCTTTCTCACGAGAAAGGATAGTTTCACCAAAACCATCTTCGATTGCATCTAGTGCAACATCTACTTCGTCACCAACTGCTACTTCTAATTCACCAGCAGTGTTTTTGAATTGCTCAGCAGGGATTGCGCTTTCAGACTTAAGACCAGCGTCTACTAGTACGATGTTATTTTCGATTGAAATAACAGTACCTTTAACGATTGAACCTTGTTCTGCTTCAAAACCCTTTAGGCTTTCTTCAAATAACTGTGCAAAATTTTCTGACATTATAAGTCTCTAAATAAATATATCCATTTGGCTATCCTGCCGCATGGGGTTGTTGTAAAAATTAACTCTTCCAGTGAGTTAACCAATTAAATTCTTTTCAATACACAAAGACAAAACCTGCTCAAATGCCTGATTTGCATCGAGTTTAGTAGTGTCTATAACAATTGCATCCTCTGCTGGCACTAACGGTGCTACAGGGCGATTCATATCGCGATCATCACGCGCTTTGATATCTGCAACTAAGTTGTCTATTTTAACATCAACACCACGTTGCTTCAACTCAAGAAAACGGCGATTCGCACGCTCTTCTGCAGATGCTGTTAAGTATATTTTTAAAACGGCGTCTGGGAATACCACTGTGCCCATATCACGACCATCAGCAATAAGTCCGTTTTCGCTTCTAAAAGCACGCTGTCTGCGCAATAGCGCCTCACGAACACTCGGTAACGCTGCTATTTTAGAGGCCATACCACCAACTTCTTCTGTACGAATAGATTTGGTGACGTCTTCGCCTTCTAAAACGATCTTGCCTTTACCCGTTTCAGTATCTACCACAAATTGCACATCTAAATTGGCCGCTAGCGGCAATAAAGCTTCTTCATCTGTCGGCGCTATCATATGGTGGCTTGAAGCTAATGCTAATACGCGATAAATCGCACCACTATCTAATACGTCCCAGCCAAGCTTATTTGCTAATAAACGGCAAACGGTTCCTTTTCCTGAACCACTTGGTCCATCGACTGTAATAACGGGTTGAATAACCTTCATTACAACCTCCCACAATGTACAAAACTAAAATCGCCGCGCAGTATAAGCGATAATTAAAAAATTATCGCTACTTTACGGTGAAAAAACTGTGATTTCTATCAAACAATTTATTCTGAAACACTTGCAAGTGTCTCAAAATAGGTAGGAAATGTTTTATAGGTACATTTAGGATCGTTAATGATGATATCGTGACCACCCACAGCAACCATGGAAAAACACATGGCAATACGGTGATCATCATAGGTATCTATTTCCGCAAGCTGAATGTTATCGGTCGGGGATACTTCAATAAAGTCATGCCCTTCTACCACCTCTGCGCCGAGCTTTCTAAGTTCTGTTGCCATCGCATAAAGTCGGTCCGTTTCTTTTACTCGCCAGTTATAAATATTGCGTATAGCTGTTTTTCCTTTTGCAAAAAGAGCGACTGTTGCGAGTGTCATAGCAGCATCAGGAATTGCATTAGCATCAATATCAACGCCATTTAATTCACCTTTACTTACAATTAAGTAATCATCATGCCATTCGATGTTTGCACCCACCTGCTCCATTACTTTTGCAAAACCAATATCGCCTTGAACACTTGCAGCACCGACACCATTAATACGGATTGTGCCACCGTTAATCGCAGCAGCTGCAACAAAGTAAGACGCGCTAGACGCATCTCCTTCCACCATTATGCGCCCTGGTGATTGGTATTTTTGATTGCCCTTTACGACAAAGGTTTGATAATTTTGGTTATCTACAGTGATGCCAAATTTAGCCATTACTCCTAAGGTAATATCAATATAAGGCTTTGAGACAAGCTCGCCTTTAATGCTAATTTCAGTATCATTTGAGAACAAAGGAGCAGCCATTAACAATGCAGTTAGAAATTGACTTGAAATACTGCCATCAATCTCAACCTTTCCACCTGATAATTGCTTACCTGAAATTTTAAGCGGTGGATAATCTTTATTTTTTAGATATTCAACATCTGCATCTAAAGTATGTAACGCATCCACAAGATGACCAATCGGTCTTTCTTCCATGCGGGGCTCACCGACTAATTCAAATTCGCCATCTGATGTTGCTAATACGGCCGTAAGCGGACGAAATGCAGTACCCGCATTACCTAAAAAGAGTGGCTCATTTGGCGTATTGAAAACTCCACCATTACCGGTTACTTTTGCAACCGTTTTGTCAGCATTTAGTGAAACGTCAATTCCCATATCACCAAGGGCTTTAAGCATATGACGAATATCGTCACTATCGAGTAAGTTTTCAACTTGTGTAGTGCCTTCGCACAAAGCAGCTAACAATAGAATACGATTAGATAAGCTCTTAGAACCAGGTAATGTTACTTCACCATTTACTCGCTTAATCGCTTTTAAATGTAATTGCTCCATTAACTGTGCTCCTTTTCGAATTTATGCATAAAGTTAACAAGCGCCTTTATACCTTCAATAGGCATTGCGTTATAGATACTTGCACGCATACCACCTACCATACGATGACCTTCGAGGGCGAGTAAACCTGCTTGTTTCGACTCTGCTAAAAAGGCTTTGTTCAGTGATTCGTCGTTAAGCCAAAATGGCACATTCATTCGCGAGCGAAAATCACTTGCAACAGTATTTTTATAAAACTGACTATTATCAATAAAATCGTAGAGTAGCGTTGCCTTTTCGATATTAACTTGCTCTATGGCAGCGACACCACCCTGCGCTTTTAGCCATTTAAACACCTCAGCAGCTAAGTACCAAGAATACGTTGGTGGCGTGTTATACATGCTTTCTTTTTTAGCCTCTAAAGCGTAATCGAAAATGCTTGCTTTCTCTGTGCCTTCACGTAAAAGAAGGGATTTTTTCACAATCACAATGGCAAGGCCAGAAGGACCAATATTTTTCTGTGCACCGGCGTAGATTAAGTCAAACTGATTGACATCGATTTCACGTGAAAGAATATTAGAAGACATATCTGCAACAATTGGTGCATCATGTTTAACAGTATCGAAAATTTCAATACCATCAATTGTTTCATTCGGGCAATAGTGAATGTATGACGCATCTTGAGGTAGCGTCCATTGCTCTGGTTTTAAGCAATTAAATTGACCATTGTCATCATTGCGAACATTGATTTCGATTGCTTGCGTAAATTTTTGTGCTTCGTTAAAGGCACCATCTGACCAAATACCTGTATTCACATAGACAGCAGATTTATCTGGTAAATGTAAATTTTGTGGAACTGCTGCAAACTGACCGCGACCACCACCATGCATAAATAACACAGCGTATTCGTCTGATATGTTCATTAAATCACGTAAATCACGTTCGCTTTGCTCAGCAAGGGCAATAAATTCAGCGCTGCGATGGCTTATTTCCATCACATTTACACCAAGCCCCTGCCAATTTAAAAATTCTTTTTGCGCTTTTTCGAGTACTTCTTTGGGCAAACTTGCTGGCCCTGCACAAAAATTATATACACTCATTCCCAAAACCTCTTTTGTACATAACTTAGAAAATAAAAAAGCGGCTGTTAGCCGCTTTTAACATTGTTCATACTGTAACTGATTCATTTTCAAATTACCGCATGTGAAAGATGAATATTTTTCTATTCAGCTGATTGCTCTGAATTATTTTCATCTGCATTTGGTGCTTCAGTGCTTTCGCTTGAAACTGCTTCATCTTCACCTTCTTCAGAAAGGAATTGAGACTCTTCAATTTCATCAATACGCTGTAATCCAACAACTTGTTCGTCTTCAGCTGTACGAATTAAAATAACACCTTGCGTATTTCGACCAACAGTAGACACTTCATTCACACGTGTTCGAACTAGTGTGCCCTTGTTAGAGATAATCATGATTTCATCATTATCTTCAACCTGTACCGCACCAACTACTTTACCATTACGCTCAGATACTTTAATCGATACAACACCTTGTGTTGCGCGACTCTTCGCTGGGTAATCTTCAAGCACTGTACGTTTACCGTAACCGTTTTCAGTGATCGTTAATACCGGACCATCATTCTTAGGTACGATAAGTGACACAACTTTCACATCATCAGGCATTTTAATACCGCGAACACCAGTTGCGGTACGGCCCATTGGACGAAGTGCTAATAATTCTTCACCTGTTTCTGGGTCAATTTTCACTTCACCCGTTTCTGAGTCACGTTGTTTCTCGTTAAAACGAACAACTTTACCGTGGTCGGTAAACAGCATGATATCGTTTGTACCGTCGGTGATATCTGCTCCAATTAAGCTATCGCCATCATTTAAGTTGATTGCAATGATGCCAGATGCACGCTGGCGGCTGTAAGCAGTAAGTGGTGTTTTCTTAACTGTACCGTTCGCTGTCGCCATTAATACATATTTATCTTCTTCGTACTCGCGCACAGGTAAGATAGTGGTAATACGCTCATCTGCTTCAAGCGGCAGTAAGTTAACAATTGGCTTACCGCGCGCAGCACGACTTGCAAGTGGTAACTGATACACTTTTAGCCAGTACAAACGACCAGATGTAGAGAAACATAAAATGGTATCGTGCGTGTTTGCTACTAATAGGCGTTCAATGAAGTCTTCATCTTTCATCTTAGTTGCAGATTTACCTTTACCACCACGACGTTGCGCTTCGTAATCAGATAGTGGCTGATACTTCACATAACCTTCGTGAGAAAGTGTTACAACAACATCTTCTTCATTAATAAGATCTTCAAGACTAATATCGTGCGCTGCAGCAGTGATTTCTGTGCGACGCTCATCACCAAAGTTATCTTTAATTTCAACCAGTTCTTCACGAATAACTTCCATTAAACGTTCAGGGCTTGAAAGAATGTAAAGTAACTCAGCAATCAGATCTAACAGGTCTTTATATTCGTTTAAGATCTTCTCGTGTTCTAAACCAGTTAACTTGTGTAAACGTAAGTCTAAAATTGCATTTGCTTGTGCTTCAGATAAGTAGTATTGGCCATCGCGAATACCTAAATCAGCAGCAAGCCATTCTGGACGTGCTACATCATCTTCGCCAGCTTTTTCAAGCATGCCTTTAACGTTACCCAGTTCCCAGCTACGAGAAAGTAAGGCAATTTTTGCTTCTTCACGTGTTTGCGAGCGACGAATAACCTCGATAATAGGATCGATATTCGCAAGCGCGATTGCTAAACCTTCAAGGGTATGTGCTCTATCACGTGCTTTACGTAAATCAAATACCGTACGACGCGTTACAACTTCACGGCGATGGGTAACAAACGCTTCAAGCATTTCTTTTAGGTTAAGTAGTTTTGGTTGACCATTATCTAGCGCAACCATGTTCATACCAAACACTGTTTGCATTTGTGTTTGTGCATACAGGTTGTTTAAAACAACTTCACCTACTTCACCGCGCTTAATTTCGATAACAATGCGCATACCGTCTTTATCAGACTCATCACGCAGTGCACTAATGCCTTCTATTTTCTTGTCTTTTACAAGCTCAGCAATTTTCTCAATTAAACGGGCTTTGTTAACTTGATACGGGATTTCATGAACAATGATTGTTTCTTTACCCGTTTTTTCGTTAACTTGAACTTCCGCTTTGGCACGAATGTAAACTTTACCACGGCCTGTTTTGTAAGCTTGTTCAATACCTTTTTTACCGCTGATAATACCCGCAGTTGGGAAGTCAGGGCCTGGTATGTATTCAATTAGCTCATCAATTTGAATTTCTGGGTTTTCAATAACTGCTAAACAGCCGTTAATAACTTCTGATAGGTTATGCGGCGGGATGTTCGTCGCCATACCTACAGCGATACCAGAGGCACCATTTACTAGTAAGTTAGGTACGCGCGTTGGTAAAACAGCTGGAATTTTTTCAGTGCCATCATAGTTATCAACGTAATCAACCGTTTCTTTTTCAAGGTCCGCTAATAATTGATGTGCCATTTTAGCCATACGTACTTCGGTATAACGCATTGCAGCGGCACTATCACCGTCTACAGAACCGAAGTTACCTTGACCATCAACTAATAAATAACGAAGTGAGAACGGCTGAGCCATACGTACTATCGTATCGTAAACAGCACTATCACCATGTGGGTGGTATTTACCGATTACGTCACCTACAACACGTGCAGACTTTTTATAAGGTTTGTTCCAATCATTATTGAGTTCATTCATAGCGAAAAGTACGCGGCGATGAACAGGCTTTAAACCATCTCTTACATCTGGTAGCGCACGTCCTACAATTACACTCATCGCATAATCGAGGTATGAATTTTTTAATTCATCTTCAATATTGATTGGAAGGATTTCATTGGCGAGATCTGTCATCCGATTTCTCTTCCTTCAATCGACTATTAATTCAGTTATTATTTTTATAACCAAAGCATGCTAACACAAAAAATCATTATTTACAGGTTGTAAGCGGTAGTCTTTTTATAAAAAATCCCTTTATAATGCCCTCAAATCACTCTGGATGCTTTTTATGACCGTTCAACAAAATGTCGATGCAAGTGAAATTGCAAAGTTCGAAGCCATGGCCGACCGATGGTGGGACCTAAATGGTGAATTTAAACCACTACACGAAATTAACCCGCTTAGATTAGATTTCATCAATTTACACAGCCAAGGCGT
>NZ_JAPEHW010000079.1 GCF_028875915.1 Pseudoalteromonas sp. G4 | reverse complement strand
GGCGGAGGCGGTACACGCTTCCTCTCCTGCACCTTTGATTCAGGCGGATTCGTCATAATTTCGACTACAATCTGCTCTTGGTCATTGGCGGCGCGTTTATCGCCGCCAGAAATCAAGAACGCCATGAAATAAAATAAGCCGAAAGTAACTGCCCCACCTGCAATCAGTGAAAACAGAAAACGAATCATTACTTATCTCCAGCGATTGAAATTTTCAAGTCACCAGTGGCCTTGATTTGGTCCATAACTTTCATAACCACACCGTGTTTCGCTTCTTTATCCGCTTGGATAATTACGATTTCAGTAGGTTGTTCAGCTAATAGACGCTCGATGTTCGCAGATACACGTTCTACATCTACCTGACGCTTATCCATCCAAACTTCGCCGTTACCACGAATTGCAATAAAGATATTTGCATTTTTCTTCTTGGTAGCTTGCGCAGCTTTAGGTTTGTTTACATCAATACCCGCTTCTTTAACAAATGACGTTGTTACGATAAAGAAGATAAGCATGATGAAAACAATATCCAGCATCGGTGTCATATCTACCGCTGCATCTTCATCTTCACGGATACGTTTATTACGTGCCATATTCAAATCTCTCTCTAGTGATGCGGCAAGCTATCAATCAGTTTATTCTTAGCCATCTTCGCTTTCGCTTCTAGACGTGTGCTAAAGAATACACCTGATAGTGCTGCAACCATTCCAGCCATTGTTGGGATCGTAGCCATTGAAATACCTGATGCCATCAAACGTGCATTACCAGTACCTTGAGTCGCCATGGTTTCGAAAACCGCGATCATACCCGTTACGGTACCTAGTAAGCCGATAAGTGGACAAACAGCTACTAATGTTTTGATCAACAACATACGCTCATCTAATTTCTCAGACGCTTCAGAAATCCATGCTTCGCGGATTCTGTGTGCGTACCAAGACGTAGTGTCTTGGCGGGCGTCCCAGTTAGCAATGATCCCTTTTTTCATTTTAGGGAACACACTAGTTAGGAACCAATAGCGCTCAATCATTAATACCCACATAAGAAAGAGTGCTATTGCGACCACATAAAGTACTTGGCCGCCTGTAGCAACAAAATCCCTGACAGATTCCCAGATCTCTATCAGGACTAGCATTAGGCTTTCTCCTTCTCCGCGTGAGCAGCAATGATACCAGCGCTTTGCTCATCAAGGATGTGTAGTACAGACTTAGAACGGCTCGCAACGATAGCGTGAACTAGGATTAACGGAAGTGCCGCGATTAGACCTAGAGCAGTTGTTACAAGTGCCATTGAGATTGAACCAGCCATAATCTTCGGATCACCTGTACCGAATAATGTGATTTGCTGGAATGTTTCGATCATACCTACAACAGTACCTAATAGACCCATTAGAGGTGCAATAGCTGCGAAGATCTTGATGATGTTAACACCTGCTTCGATGCGTGGCGTTTCACGTAGAATCGCTTCATCAAGCTTAAGCTCAAGGTTTTCAACATCTTCTGCTTTGTTGTCTTGGTAAACTTTAAGAATACGACCAAGCGGGTTGTTTTCGTTTGGTGTGTTAAGGTTCTTAAGTTGTGATTTGATCTTACCAGTAGTCATAGTTAGGTCAGCAAGACGAATGATCGCGATGATGAAACCAATAACTAGTAATACTGCGATTAGGTAACCAACTGTACCACCTTGGTGGAAACGCTCTTCGTGAGTAGCTTTCTGCGTGTTTAGACGAAGAATTGAACCACGAGTAGGGTCAGTGTAGAAACCTGTGTATGAACCAGCAGCTGTTGACTGTAAGTTAGCAGCTGAAGAAAGAACGTAACCATCTGGTTGACGGCCTAACGGCTGGATTTGTTTTGTTTCTGGGTGGTAAATTAAGTAACCTTGATCAGAGATAAGGTTGAAGTTACCAATACGCGTTACTTTAGCGTTAACTTCTGAACCGTCTAACTGAGCAACTTTAGCTTCGAAAGATGATACTTTCGCAGACTCAGTCATTTCAGTTTGAAGACCAATCCAAAGTTCTTCTAATTCGCGAGTAGTTGGTAGTTCCTTAGCAGCAGCTAGAGAACGAAGTACTTCTTCACGTCCTGGCTTTTCAGCAGAAACAAGTGATGCTTCAATTGAACCAATTGTTTCAGATGCAGCACGACGTACAACACCGAACATTTCACCAAGCGTACCTTTAGCAGTTTCTAATTCTGCTTCTTTAGACGCTAGTGTTGCTTCGTTTTGAGCGTATTGCTTCTTAAGACGATCACCACGAGCTTCTTCAGCAGCAAGTTCACGCTTAGCTTTATTTAATAACGCTTGCTTGTCAGCACGAGCTGATAAGAACTCTTGCTCACGTTGCTTGTTGATTTTACCAGACGAGATACGCTCTTGCTTAACTTGCTCAAGGATTTTATCTAGAGCAGCTGTATCTGCGTGTGCATTTAGCGCAGCACCTGCAGAAACAGAAAGAACAGCAGCAACTGCTAAACCTTTAAATAGTTTCTTCATCGTGATTACTCCGCGCCAAAGATTGGAAGTTCAACTAGATCTAACGCTTTTTGCTTACGCGCCATGCGGATAAGATCTGTAATTGGGCTTAGGTATTCGTCACCTAGCTTATCCCACTGCTTAGTAGAGTTGTTCCATACCCAAGCATTCTTAAGGTCTAGAGACTGAGCTACATAAGCGATACGACCAACACGACCGAAGTCTACAGTGATATCACGACCGTCAAGGTTAAGTGCACCTTGAGTAGCAGTAACAACTGTGCTGTAGTCTTTTTCAGTTAGGTATGCTTCAAGAACCTGACGGTATTTCTCTGAAGTAGTAACTGATGCATTAGTCATTAGTTCACGTAATTTTTCAACACGGTCTAAACGCTTTTCAGTGTCAAAAGGAACGTCCGCTTTGATGAATTGCTCAAGCGTATCGATCATGCGATACATCAAAGGCACAACGTTACGTTTAGTTGTATCGATTTCTTTGATTTGCTTATTTAATGATTCAATGCCCGCATTTTGGTCAGCAACCAAACGCGCTAGGTGATCATTATAAACTTTTAGGATCTCAGTTTGGTTAACCGTAGAATCATATTCCGCTTTCAGTTCAACTGTTTGCTCGAATACGTTATCGATTTTGTTCTGAGACTTTTGTGCAGCCTTAATAGTCTGACCTTCAACACTGTGAATGTCTTTCAAAGGATCTGCCATCACATTGCTGCTTGTAAGTGCAACCGCGCCAACCAACGCTGAAGCTACAAGACTTTTTCTGATTTTAACAGACATAGTTCCCAACCAATTAAGTAATGTTACTTTTTTAGAATTTAAACTGATTAAAACTCAATCATAAAGGGTGCACTTTAAAAATGCACCAACTCACCAATAATGCTAAATGGATACAAAAGTGTCAACTGCCAAACTTAGTAAAATACTGCTTCGAGTGAAATAAGTAACTTACATCAAGAAAAATATAAACAATCCATTTACATATGGATATTTAATTAACAAAGTTGTAGGCTTTATATCTATAAGGGTTAAGGGGTGTTAAGTAGATTTTTAGTAAAAATTTATTAACAGTTTTTGAGCTTATTTTTTTTTTCAAAAAAATACTTTATCTAGTGCCTTTGGCGCTTAAATTTTCATAGCAAAGTACATAATTATGCAGTCAATGAACTCTTTTGCAGATTTTTCAAATTACATTAGCTCACTTATTCAACAACGCGACTATAAACGCGCCCATTTCCTGCTTGATCAGAACTTAAATTCACATCCAAGCAACCCTATGTTGTGGCATTTAAAGTCGATAGTATCTTTTTCAGAAAGAAACTTTGTCCAAGCTGAACAACAGGCTAAAAAAGCAATATCGCTTAAACCAGATTTAACTGCTGCAATATCAAACCTTGCAAAACATAAGAAACAGCAAGGACAGTTAAATGATGCTATAAAGTTACTTGAAACAGCTATTTCATTTGAACCACACAATTCACAATTTATCCATGAGCTAGCAATCACTCATAACTTAGCAGGAAACCACTCTGCATCTTTAGAATTGAGTAAAAAATTACTGTCACAATTTCCCAATAATATAAATGTACTGCTCAGTGCAAGCCAGTCAATGCTTAAGCTTGACTTGTTTGAAGACGTGATCAAGGTAACAGATAAAATCTTACAGCAAGATAGCAAGAATATATCTGCTATTAACAATCAGGCTATTGCACTTAAAACTCTCTGCAAGTGGCAAGAAGCACTCTCGTTGCTAAATAAGGGCCTCAATATCGTAAGTGCGCACCCTGCTCTTTTAAAAAACAAAGCAAGTTGTTTAGTGTTACTTGGTAAGCATCATGAAGCAGCTGAAATATATGAACAGTTGATAGACGAGCAACCTGAAGATCTCGATAGTCACCATTGGCTTAATCTAATTTATTGGGAACAAGCGGATGAGCGATTCTTAAATTCCTATAATGTGGCAACTAAGGTAAAACCAAGCAATTCAGATTTATACATCGAAAAGTCAAAAAAACATATTTTGGCAAAACAATTCGAGCAAGCAGATGAGGCACTAGCAACTGCCATAAAAATAAATCCATCCTCAAGCAATGCCCTCTCACAACTTGGTATTTTAAAGCGCGAAAGTCACTCGTTTGACGAATCAGTAAATCTCTTATCTAAAGCACATAGCATTAACCCCGACAATGTCGAAGTAAAAGAAGAACTGGCGAAGTCTTTATTAGCAATTGGTGATTCTAAATCTGCAATGAACCATATTGAGCACTTGTTAAGGATTAATGAGTTTCAACAAGGTTGGTTAGCGCTTAAAACGACCGCTTTAAAACAAATGAATAGTGATGAATACTTTTACTACATAAATTATGAAAGAGATCTTCTCAACTGCGAGATTGATGTCCCTGATGCTTTCGAAAATTTAGCTGCATTTAATCGAGAACTGGAAACGGTTTTGAAAGAGTATCACTATGCAAAGCAGCACCCTTTAAACCAATCACTCATTGGTGGAAGTCAGACAGCTGAAAAGTTATTTGATTATCACCTTCCCATTATCCAACAATTAAGAGCCGCCTTGAGAGCGCAAACATTGGCGCATTTAGCAAAACTGCCACAGGATAATAATCATCCTATGCTAAAACGAAACACAGGTGATTTTGTTGAGACTGATTCATGGTCTGTGCTGCTTCAGTCTAAAGGCTTTCATAATAATCATCACCACCCTGCTGGGTGGTACAGTGGCCCATACTATATTCATATTCCACAGGTTGTTCATGATGAGTCTGAAAAGCAAGGCTGGATTAAATTTGGCCAACCAGGTTTTGCCATGGCAGAGCAGATGGCTCCAGATATTTTTGCCAAACCTGAAGAAGGTAAGCTAGTGCAATTTCCATCATATTACTGGCACGGTACACTGCCGTTTCATGATGAAACGTTTAGAATGTGTGTCGCTTATGATGTTATTCCTAAATAACCATATAAATTAACTGTAAAATTATTGTTACAAAAATTTAAAAACGAAACCTTTCGTAATTAAAACGATTGTGCTAGTGTAATCACGTTAATAATCATAACGACAAAGGAAATTGTAATGAAATCGAAAGTTCAACTAATACTAGCTGTTGCATCTATCACTGTGTTGGCGGGTTGTGCTGGTAATTCGGGAAAATCAGGTAAATTAGCAAAAACAGAAGAAGGCGATAAGATTTGCCGCTTTGAAAAAACAACAGGTTCTCACATTGGTTCAAAGGTTTGCCGTACGCAAGCTCAAATTGATGCTGAAAAAGAAGCAGCACAACAAGCACTTCGTACATTAAATCAACCAAGAACAAATAACCAAGGTTAATTTGCGTAGTCTGTTTTATTATAGATTTTTCTTAAAGGGAGCATTTGCTCCCTTTTTTATTATCCAATAGCGCATGAAGAACCATTGGTTTAAATATCGATTCCATCGTTTATTGTGCGTTAGTTTCTAAATACGCAAATTTCAATAATTAAGGCGTTTTTTCACCCAGTTGACTATTGGCATTTCATAGCTACAAGTTGTTCATTTTCAAATTCAGCTCGGTTATAACAATACTAACTTTTCTTTTTGCTTTATCCGAAGAACTCATACAGAAAACTTATGTTAAAAAACACCAAAGGTGAGTCCATGTTGACACCAAGTTTCTAAACCTTTTCATACAAAACCGTTCACATTAGCTGTTTACCGTTCAGAGATTTCCTCTTGGTATTTTGATTTTTTCATTGATTAATTATCGGTAACATTATCGTTAATCATCATGATCCGAGCTGAGTTTAAAGTTGAATATAGAATCCAGCAAGCATAAAAAAACCCCCGCTCATTGAGCGGGTTTTTATTCAACTTAATCTGAGATTAGAAGCTGATAGTCGTACCGATGAAGAAGTTACGACCGATGTACTTGTACAGAGTAGTATCTGTATTTGAGTCATCGTAATCTGTGTAGTACGGAGGCTCTTCGTCAAGAAGGTTGTCGATACCAGCACGGAAACGTACATTCTCGTTTAAGTAGTATGACGCTGAGATGTTGTGGTTCATGAAAGCTTCTGCTTTATGATCTGCAACTTCGTCGATAGTCGCGCGCTCGTAATATACTGATTCAGTAATTAGCTCATCAACATAAAGAACGTTGTATGCAACACTCCAAGTATCAGCAGCAACTTGTAAACCGAAGTTATGTTTCCACTCTGGAATTGAGCCAGAACCACTTAAAGCAGCGCCTACAGACTCTTCTTTCTCTTCACCAGCGAATGCAATAGTACTCCACTCATTAATGTAAGATGCTTCCCAGTCAAGTCTCCACTCTAGACCTAAACCTTCGAATGAGTATTGAGCGTTGAAGTCAATACCATTAACGGTCCAAGTTGATAAGTTTTCGTTGAATGCAGCGATACCATCGAAATCACCAACTGCGTTACGTGCAACGCTAGCACAGAATGCATCTGAACCGCCTACACCACCAGCTGCACCAGCTGAGTAACACTTATCAAGACGAGTACCAACACTTAGGCTAGAGATAACGTTATCTAGCTGGATGTCATAGTAGTCAACTGTGAAGCTTAAGCCGTCCATTGGTTCAATAACTGCACCAACAGTAAATGTATCTGCAGTTTCTGGACCTAGGTCTGGGTTACCACCAACTACTGCACGTAGCTGACCGTTACCTTGTGACCAAGAACCGTCACCTGGGATTAAACCTTTGCTTACGTCATTCATACAAGCAGCTTTATAAGCAGCGTTCTCGCCTGCACCACCAACACCGTTACACGGATCGTTGTAGTTAGTATAGCTGTCAGACTGACCACCGAATAATTCACCTACGTTCGGAGCACGGAACGCACTTGATACAACTGTACGAAGCATTACTTGGTCAATCATGCGCCAGCTAATACCTAGCTTATAAGTGCTGTCTGAGCCGAAGGTATCATAGTCGAAGTAACGCATTGCTGCTTCAATATCTAGTGATTGTACTAGAGGCATATCTGCGATTACAGGAATGATAGCTTCAAAATAAGCTTCATCTACTTTGTAACCACCTGAAGTTGGCTGTACAGCATTACCTGAACCGATGCCTGAAGAAGAGAATGCATCAGGTTGGTTGAATGCTGATTCTTCACGATGCTCATAACCTGCAGCGAAACCAACAACACCTGCTGGAAGTTCAAATAACTCACCAGAGATGCTTGCGCCGAAGTGGTGCATTTCAGTACCTGAAGTACCTTGGTCAGTATAACGTAGGTAATCTGCATCAGCCTCGCTGATTGAACCTAGACCGAAGTAGTTGATACAAGGAGCTGTTGGATCGTTACCGTTAACAGTGTAGTTATCGTAAGAACCAGATACAGTTACGCCTTCACAGTTTTCATTAACTGATTTGATAGCGTTTTCCATGTTGATGTAGTTCTTAGAACGGTCGATTGCAGAGTTACGGCCGTAAGTGTAGAACACTTCCCAAACGTACTCATCAGCGATAACACCTTCAAGACCAGTAGTCATTTGAATTGTGTTTACTTCTTGTTCGAAGATACGAGGACCTACTTCTTGCATACGACGAAGTGGGTACATGATTGCACCTGAACCAGGCATATCGAAGTCATAAAGACCTGCGAAAGGATAGATTTCAGAATCTTGAGCAATAGTCCAGCTACGGCCATTTGCACCATATGCATAGTAGATTGGCTGTGGAGCCATCTGCTGAACTGACTGACGGTTTGTGTAATAAGCTTCAGTGAAGAAGTTTAGGTCGTCAGCAATTTCATAGTTACCTAGTACAGAAACGTTATAACGCGTTGCTGGAGTGAATAGGTAAGATAGCGCCGAGTAGTTATAACGGTCGTTGTTATCACCTGAATTAACCCAAGGGTGGTAACCAGCTGAAGTAGAAGAATTATTACCGCCTGGCTCAAACTGAACACGGCTATCATCAGCTAGGAATGCGTTCATACCTAGAGAGAAAGAAGAACCACCACAGTATTTGTATGGACCATTTTCATCAGTAGCTTCCCAAATTGGACACTCTGAGTAAGCACGGTCTGCTTGACGTACTTCACCACGGTCATAGAAACCCATATTTACTACAACGTTACCTTTCTCACCAGCAAGACCAAATGTTGCAGCTAGCGAACCTTCGTCACCATCGCTTTCAAAAGTTTGGCCGTATTGTGCATCTAGTTCGAAACCTTCGAAGTCGTCACGCATAATTACGTTAACAACACCCGCGATTGCATCAGAACCATATACTGCAGAAGCACCGTCTTTAAGTACTTCGATACGCTTTACTGCAGCCATTGGGATAGTATTTAAGTCAACTGTAGCTGTTGCACCAGTACCTGAAGCAACCATACGACGACCGTTAACAAGAACAAGTGTACGAGCTGAACCTAAACCACGCAGGTTAACTGTAGCGTTACCGTTACCACCGTTGTTAACAGCAGCTGTTAGGCCACCTGATTGTGCAGTAAGGTTTTGAAGTGCGTCTGCAACGTTTGCAATACCTTGAATTTTGAAGTCTTCTGCTGTGATAACAGAAACAGGTGAAGCACTTTCTAGGTCTGAACGCTTGATGCGTGAACCAGTAACTTCGATACGTTCTACAGCTTCTGCTGCTTGTTCTTCTGCAGCATTAGCATTTGCTGCGAATACAGCTGTGCTAGCGCCACCAAAAGCGATCGCTAAACGAACCGCCTTTGCTAGTTTGTTATTTAACATTTAGATTTCTCCCTGGACCACATTTGTGGATTTACTTTTATTTACAATCTAACAAGTTGTTGATTGATTTTTATCGAGTCGAAACTCATTTATCCGAGGGCAATAATAATCATAAGGGTAAACATCGGTCAACATCTGTTTATAAAGTTTTAACATTTGCGACCTAAATGTTTCAGAGGGATCACACTTATACACACTTAGAAACATATGTAAGATATAAAGGTATAAAAACTAAATTATTGAAAATTAATAACTTAAGTTTAGATTTAATAAGGAATATAAGTTGTAATCAATTAATTACATTTTTTTTGAACTTTTTTAGAATAAGCTTTGCTGCTCATTCACTAATTGTTCAAAACTTAGCTGCAATTCTTTTTCTATCGCTTCGACAATCGGCTTTAATTGTTTATCTAAATAGTGTTGATAATCGATACGGTTTACTTGATTTACATCCTGCTCAGTCAGGAGTAAGGGACCATCAAGTGTGACAATATAATTTACCCAATCACCACGCTTAATGAAATAATCAGGATGTGCTAACTGGTAGTCAAGAACTGCTCTTACATGAGGTGGGATATTGCGCCGATACATTTCAAGGTCTTGCCCTAAGCGTTTTCGATACACTAATTTATCGTCAAATTTTCCGGCTTTTAATGATGCCACCTGTGATGTGATGTATTCTTCTACAGCTTGGTTAGTGAAGAGTTTCAAATAGAGCTCTGTTTGAAATTCTTTTGCAAGTACAGTCCAATCCCCTCTTGCGGCTTCAAGCCCTTTAAAGATAAGCTCGCCAGACTGGTTTATGCCTGCATAACGTTTTTTTGACCCAGTAGTTTCACCGCGTAATGTTGGCATAAAGAAAGGCTTATAATGCGTTTCAAACTCAAGCTCCAGTGCACTTTCCAATCCCTTTTCTTTTAATTCTTCTTGCCAATATGCATTAATTATTTGCGCCAATTCATTGCCTATCTCATTGCATTGCTGTTTTGACATTTCGCCGTCAATTGCAACAAATGTCGAATCAGTATCCCCGTAGATCACCTTAAGCCCACGCGATTCAATGAGTTGCTTTGTCGTTTTCATAATTTGATGACCGCGCATGGTAATTGAGCTTGATAAACGGGGATCAAAGAAACGACAACCTGAAGAACCTAAAACTCCATAAAAACTATTCATGATAATTTTGATTGCATATGACATGGTTTCGTCTTGGTTCTTTTTAGCAACCTCCCTTGCCTGCCATAACTGTAAAATTAATGCTGGAATAAAGTGGTGTTCACGAGAAAACTTTGCCCCATTAAATCCGTCAATAGCGTCTTGTTGCTTAAGCCCTTCAACTAATCCGAGAGGATCTATTTTAAAAGTGCGTATTATTGAGGGGTAAAGACTCTTGTAATCAAGTACTAATACGTTTTGATAAAGCCCAGGGATAGAATCCATAACATAACCACCGGGGCTTTCAAAATGCACTGGAGATTCACCTAAATTTGGGGCGATGTAACCTGCGCGATGAAGGTGTGGTAAATAAAGGTTAGTAAAAGCCGCTACTGAACCGCCTAAACGGTGAAGATCAAGTCCGGTTAACTTTGCACGAGCAATGGCAAACTCTATAAGCGATTTGTTTTCAAATATATCCCACACTAATTTACAATCTTGTAGATTATATTCTGCCAATGCCTCTTTTTCGTGTTTGAACTGACGCTCAATTTCAGCAAGTGTGTCGCCCCCTTGAATGAGTTTTTCTTCACCTAGTAACTCATAACTTACTTGCCCTAAGCGGAAGCTGGAAAAGTGATAACTTGCATTTTTAAGCATGTCTATGCCGTCAAGCACAACTCGCCCAGCTAATGACAGTTTATTTACTTTGGATTGATTGATTCGTAATTGGCTGGAAAAGCGCCCTATTGGTAGTCTAAGCCCTAATTCTTCTGCACGTTTAAATAATACCGAGAAGTCAAAGTCAATTACATTCCAACCAACAAAAATATCTGGGTCAAGCTCATCAATGATTTCGACAAATCTTTTAAGTAAAGCGGTTTCATCATTAACCCACTCTAACCAAGGCAATTGCTGCCCCTGACCAATCATTACTACTTTTTTAAACGACGTATTATAAAAACCAATGGAATACAGAACACCTAAACCACTACACTCAATATCAAGAGATAAACATGTAAGTTCAGAAGAATGTAAACTCGCTTCATCACTTTTAGCCAGCTTCGCTTGATAAAGACAATGTACGCCATTTTTAAATTGATAACGCCCTTTTGCCCATGCTTGCCCTTGAATAAAACGCTCCATCAGGTAACGGTCACAATGACGAATATCTTGTTCGTAAAGCATCAAGCCAGCTTCATTTGCACATGCCTTAGCAGCAAAAAAATCTTTTATACTTGAGAAATAAAAACCTTCAATTTTACTTTGATTAAAATGTTTAAGTATTAATGGCTTTTGCTTAAATAAGATCCCCTCTCGTGAAAGCGTTGATGCAAACCAATTGGCATCTTCAGCTAAACAAAATACCACAATCTGTTCATTTTCAATTTCAACGCGTACTGGCCCTTCTTTTGTTCTAAGCCAAAAAACAAGAACCAGTTTACCGTCGCGATCAAATTGCTGTTTTGTTAGCAATAAACCTGAAAAAGTGCGCTCTAATGCCATTAACACATCTAACTAATAAATAATCGCGACAGTCTAACAAAAGAAAATTTGCCTGTATTGCATTGTTATTCATTGCCAGCAGCTTTAAAATCAACAAAAAACGATCCGTACTATTCACACCAATATCGCAGCCAAACTTCCTGATTATCGCTCACGTCCAAGCCAAAATTATTTAGTGGCTGAAATAGCAAAAACACTTGCAGGAAATTACCATCGCACTGAGCGTATTGCTGTCATTGAAGCCGGAACGGGCACTGGTAAATCGTTAGCCTATTGTTTGGCGGCGATACCCTATGCCAAACAACATAAAAAGAGTTTAATTATTTCTACGGCGACAGTGGCACTTCAAGAACAGTTAATAAATAAAGAGCTGCCCTTTTTTGCAAAGAACTCTGGCATTGAAGTAAGTTATGAACTGGCTAAAGGTCGTCAACGTTATGTATGTGCCGAACGCTTATACAATGCATTAATAGATGACCCAGCGCAGCTTAACTTTTTAGCTACGACCGATTCGCCTCTTAGCGACAAAGAAATCGACACTATTAAGCAGCTTCAAGTGGCTTATAAAAAAGGCACTTGGCAAGGTGATAGAGATACTTGGCCAAGTGTGATTTCAGATAACGTATGGCGTTTAATTCAAAGCGATAAGCATTCGTGTCAAAGGCAATTATCAAGCCATGCGCATTGCCCGTTTCATAGCGCGCGAGACCGCTTAGCCAAAGCAAATGTAATTATTGTAAACCACTCATTATTACTTGCTGATTTAGAACTTGGTGGCGGCGTTATTTTGCCAGAACCTGCCGACAGTATTTATGTGATTGATGAAGCACACCATCTACCTCAGGTAGCACGAGATTTTTCATCGGCTTCAAGTACCTTAGTAGCGACACTTGAATGGCTTGAAAAGCTGGCAAAATTTAACCAAAAAATAGCCAATGCAATTAGCTCAAGTCGGGCAACAGGGCTCAACTTTAAACTCGCTGACGCTATTAATGACAGTGCCAAAGATCTCAAAAATGTAAAAAGCTTTTTCGCCGATAACTACTTCGAATTTAACGAAGACAATGTACATCGCTTTGAGCAGGGCCAATTACCCAAAGGCATTAGTAATTGGGTGAAAGATTTAAAGCAATCATCAAACAATATGCTTAAGTTTTTAACCAAAATGCATGATGCTCTAACCCTTGATTTATCTGATGGAGATGTGAGCAAAAAGGTAGCTGAGCCAATTCTTGCAGAAAGCGGTACGTATATAACCCGCTTAGATAGCTTTGCCAAACTGTGGGGCAATTTATCTATTGAACAATCAACTCCTCCCCATGCACGTTGGCTTAAGCAGCTTGAATATAAGAATCACGTAGATTACTTGCTTGCCGATTGCCCTATTCAAGTTGGTTATTATCTGCACGACAAACTCTGGCAAGAATGTGCTGGCGCGGTGCTTTGTTCAGCTACCCTTTCTGCGCTGGGCTCATTCGATCATTTTGCCTTTGAGGCAGGGCTTAAACCAATCGAAGGCGTAAAATACATAAAAGCGCAATCACCTTTTGATTACAAAGAAAATGCCGTTTTAACCATTCCGAATATAGCTAAAGAACCTAATCACAAAGAGTTTAGTGACGAATTAATTAAAGTACTGCCAAACTACATCAAAAAAGATAAAGCAAATTTAGTGCTTTTTGCCTCTTATTGGCAAATGAATCAAGTAGCTGAAGGACTGAGAAAAAAAGGCTTTAGCCTATTGCTGCAAGGAGAAGCATCTCGTGACGCATTGCTTACGTTGCATAGCGACAAAGTCAAAAACGGTAAAGGTTCTATTTTGTTTGGTACACAAAGCTTTTCAGAAGGCTTGGATTTACCCGGTGATTTGTTAACTAATTTGATTATTACCAAAATACCGTTTGCTGTTCCAACCTCACCTATTGAACAAGCGCAAAGTGAATATATCGAAACGAAAGGTGGTAATCCATTTTTGTCTATCACTGTACCTGAAGCGGCAAAGAAATTAGTACAAAGCTGTGGTAGACTGCTGCGAAAAGAATCAGATTCTGGCGAAATTACCATTTTAGACAGACGTTTAGTCACTAAACGTTATGGTAAAGCCATGCTGGATTCGCTACCACCGTTCAAACGAAAAATCGAGTACTAATGATTGAAATAGCTTTAGAGCCAACAACTTGGCTTGTGCTTTGTTCCGCTGCTTTAGCAGCAGGCTTTATTGATGCCATCGCTGGCGGCGGCGGTATGTTAACTGTGCCTGCATTGTTAACAGCAGGACTGCCTCCCCATTTAGCACTCGGCACCAATAAACTTGCAGCAAGTTTTGGTTCGGTTACTGCGAGTTTAACGTATTACAAAAAGAAACTGTTTAGCCCTCGCTTTTGGTTAGTATCTGCCTGTGCAACTGCACTTGGTGCGGTGTTAGGCACGTTAATGGTTGATTTTTTAACGCAAGACTTCCTCAATTTACTGATACCTGTAGTAATTATTTGTGTTGCTGTATACAGCTTATTCAATAAAAGCCAATTTGCTGAAAATATGCAATTACCTGAGCAAACCCCACAATTAAAAGTAAAACAAACCTGGCAAGGATTAATTTTAGGCTTTTACGATGGTGTGGCAGGTCCAGGTGCGGGCACCTTTTGGACTGCCTCAAACAGTTTCCTTTACAAAATGGGTATATTACTTAATTGCGGATTAGCACGCTCGATGAATTTCATCAGTAATGTGGTATCACTAGCAACATTTATTGCATTAGGTCATGTACATTTTATGTTAGGCCTTACCATGGGAGCCTTTATTATGCTAGGCGCATGGATAGGCGCGCATTCGGCAATAAAGTTTGGCAGCAAGTTAATTAAACCTGTATTTAATACTGTGGTGATTATTCTTGCGATTAAATTGATAATTGATGTTTATGCCTAAAACAAATTCGCAAATCAATGCTCTGTTACAACAAATCGAACGCCTGAAAGTGAGTTGCCAACAATTTGATGAGCAAAAGCTTTTTAAAAGCGAGCGTTTTGTAAGAAATCAGCATGGCCTGTTTGAGCATCATTTATTTCGCACAAAAAGCATCAAGCTGACTGACTACTTAACCGAAGTAGTCGAAAATATTGATTCTTTGCCTCCAACAGAGCATCGCCATGCTCATCGCTTTGCGCTTGAGACGATTGCACAGCAAGTTGAAGCCATCATTACCGCACTCAAAGCAACAAGCGTATGGCAAAAAGAACAGCAATTTAAGCCTGTTGCGCGCTATAAAAAAGTTGTAAAAAAAATCATTCAATCTTCTCAAGAGCTATATCGTGAATTATCTCAAAATCACGAATTTGAAAGACGCCTGCTCGAAATGATTGAATTAAGGCAAAACGAAAAACTTAATTGCAATGAAGCTCGTGCAACTGAACTCAATAAAGAAATTTTAGTGCTTCATGGCAGATTAGGCCGTTGTCGCAAAGCAATTACGGCAGTAGAAGAAAAAATTCAACTCGCAGAAAAATCAAATCGATAATGCCAATTCCCATTTTCTATCACCCGAGTTATTCCGCATTAGATTTACCCGAAAGCCATCGTTTTCCTATACGAAAATACGCGCTTATTTATGACTATATAACCAAAGAATTAGCAGAAAACTTCCACTTTATTACGCCAACTAAAGCCACAATCGAGCAGATTGTCAGCGTACATGACGCAAACTATGCTTCGCAGTTTATTAACGGAACACTCGATAGTAGAGCTATACGGAAAATTGGCTTTCCATGGTCTCCAACCTTGGTTGAGAGAACTCTTTACTCGATTGGGGCGTCTATTCAAGGTGCTGAAATCGCCCTTACGACAAAGCTTGCTTGTCAAATAAGCGGTGGTTATCACCATAGCTACCCAAACTTTGGTAGCGGTTTTTGTATTTTTAATGACTTAGTCATTGCGGCAAGGCATTTAATTGATACATCACAATGTGAAAAAGTCGTAATACTTGATTTAGATGTGCATCAAGGTGATGGCTCAGCAGTATGTGCTGAAAAATTTGATGATATCGTGACAATATCAATGCATTGCCAACAAAACTTCCCAGCAAGAAAACAACATTCGGATTACGATTTTGCCCTTGAGAAACACACCACTACACCAGATTATTTAAACGCTTTACAGCAGTGCTTTTTAACGATTTTAATTGAGCAACCCGATATTGTGCTTTATAACGCGGGAGCAGATATTTTTACTCTGGATGAGCTCGGTTATTTTGATATTTGTCTCACCGGTGTTAAACAACGCGACAGTGCAGTAATTAATTTCTGTCAGCAACATGAGCTCCCACTATTTACGGTCTCAGGTGGAGGGTATCAGCGAGATGTTATGAATTTGGTCAAGGTACATCAGCAACTTTATTTAAGCATGACAAATGGATAGACGATTGCTGAGATATGAGCAATACTAAATACAGTCACATTGGTAATCTTAAGGAATAGCATGAAATTACATGACGACATTCATAATTATTACGAAAAACTTTTAATTGATGAAATTGAAAAACAAAAAATTGAAGATGATTATGATAATGACACCCTCGCAGATTTCTGTTGTACAGCGTTAAATCAATTACCTGCACGCTATATTCGTTTTGAAGTAGATATGGCATTTTACTCATCACAAAGTGAGCGCTTAGAAATGGAGCAGCGAGTTCGTGATGCCATTGCATTTGCTAAAGCGGCGGTAGCTAAACGCGGCACCACCGATGAGTGATAAAAACACACTTGAAAATGCGCCTAATCACGTAAAACTGGCAGTTGATTTGATTATTTTGCTTGAACAACATGAACTTGACGCCAAAACGGTGTTACAGGCGCTTGATATCGTGACAAAAGATTTTGAAAATAAAGTAAAAGAGAGTGACTCCCTCTAATCTTTAGAAAATTCTTTTAACAAATAGCGTGTTACTTGTGCATGTATGTCTTTTGGGTAGTATTCAAGGTGGGTTTTTAACAAGGTCCCCGCTTTATTAAGCCTATCTATTTGTTGGTTAACGCGCTCTATTAACTTCTTTGTTTTTTTGCTTTCAACACACATCAAACGCCCTAAAATGTAAGGTTCTATCTCAGCTATCTCAAAACTCAACGTTGGTTTATTTAAACTGCTATTACTGAGTTCAAGGGGATAAAGTAAAGCGTACTCCCCCCGTTTCTCTGCAAACATATCTAACACACCGCTTATATGCGAAGCACCACGACGGATTATTTTATTATTTTCAGGCAATTCACTAATGAACTTATCAAGATTGTCGCCATAAGATATCTGATCTGAAATGATTAAACGCCTTTCAGGGTAAGAGGTAAAAAGAGCCTTTAAATTTACAGGTTCACTTGTGGGGTTGTAGGGTAAGTCTGCATGTTGATATAAACGTCGGCTTAAAAATAGATTCACTGGCTTACTAAAAATAAACTGTTTTGCTCTTTGTGCCGTTTGGATTTTATTTATCACACAAATTGATTCACCTTTTTGCATAAACTTCAATGAGCGTTTAAGTGGCACAAACTCAAATTGCAGGTCGTTATTAGTTGGATCAAGTGCTAACAGATTTGTCGCTGAAGAAAGGCTTTTCATTTGCCCTTGAACAAAATTAGTTAGATCATCAGCACTATCAGTATGAATATAAATTTTTGCAACTACTGGTGTTAACCAAAACGACAGTACGCACAAAAGTAAGCGTAGAAATAATAAAGAATTGCTCAAAGTAAACCTGCAGCTATAAACAACTTAAGTGAAGTTACATCACGAATTACAACACACAAATGTCTTTTAAATTTAGCAGAGTTTGAAGTGTTAAGCTATCAAAGAATGGGTGGCAATCTTACCAGCCACATCCCGGCACATAAGTCACACGCTGTGGCTGCTCCCTTCCGGGCCTGACCAGGTTCACATGCTATTATTGCGGGAGGACCAATAAGATCACCATAGTGGTTCAGATAAGCATTGTTGCTTAACTGCGCGCATGAATTATCACTATTTTGCCTTTGAAGTTCAAGCAAAAGTTTATGAACACCAACCAACTGCGCAACAATTAACCTTATAGCTGATTTAACAAGCGGCTAAGTTTTACTTTAACCTTTTTCATATTGTCTGGTCCTAAGCGTAAAAACTGCTTTTGCGCATCAGAAAGTGCTTCATACTCAGGTACTGCATATTTATAACTTACCGATTGGCTTGTTAAAGGCGTATCTAAAGGTACCTCAGGTGTTTGGAGTAAATGTGTAATCGCTAACGCTAATCGCTGCTCAAAGTCATAATCAGATAAGCCAATTTCATCATAGACTTCTTGAATTAAAGGCTTATATTCGTTTATTAAACCCATTACTTGTGTATCAGAAAGCTCTGTAAAGAGTGCTACATATGCATCATAGCGTTTAAAACTTTCTGGATTCACAGTGATAATAGCGCCATCATTCACTGAGAATTTTTGCTTTGGCTCAACAAACACTTGATGTTTCTTAGCAAGTTTACCATCGGCTAAATTTTCAGTGTACACCACCGCACGGCGAATTAAGTCATCATTAACAATCAGCTTTAGCATATTTACAGACACAACATCAGCAAGCGATTGTTTAACAACTGCATCACTGTCATCTAACGCGGGTAATTGACGAACAGGAGTAGTTTCAACCGGCAACTCAATTACAGGTTCTTTAATCACAACTTCAGTTGGCTGCGGCGG
>NZ_JAPEHW010000078.1 GCF_028875915.1 Pseudoalteromonas sp. G4 | reverse complement strand
TTCGCTGCTATGCTGCGTCGTTCCCCGTGTTGGTGGAGGCGCATTATAGAGAGATTTGATTTGGGCGCAACCCTTTTTTTGAGTTTTTTGTAAAAAATAGCGATTTAATTCTAAATTTAACATTAAGGCTACAAAACCGAACGTTAAACGTACGATTTCGGGCGTTTGAACTCAAAAAGAGGAATTTAAGTATCGATCAATCTTTCAAGATTGCAAATTTAAATGTCAGATTTTTTAAAACAATATGAAACAAAAAAGGAACCTTTTGGCTCCTTCTTCTTTATATAGTGTGTGTTAGTAAAGAATACTGTATAGCTTGCGACGATATTTCCCTGCTAACTCATCACCATCAGGCAATGTCGCAATGACATCTAGATACATTTTACGTGCATCACCAAACGCTAAATCCTTTTGCAGTACACTAAATAAGGTTTCTAGCGCTTCTTCTTTTCGTCCAACTTGATCATATTGCACTGCAAGTTTCACTTTCGCGTCAAAATTACTTTCGTCTTTTGCAATTTCGGCTTCTAGTTGCTTAATCTCTGGTGAGTCCTTCGCTTCTTGCGCTAACTCTACCTTTGCCTTTAAATTATTAAAGTAAGCATCTTGATCAACCATTGGAATAGTCGATAACAGGGCATCCGCATCATCTACTTTTTGTATGTTTAAGCAGATATCTGCAAGAATTAGTTTAACCTTACTATTTTGTGCATTTACATCATATGCCTGCTTAGCCTTTGTATAGGCTTCTGAGAAATTACCTTGGCTTAAAAGCTGTTGTGCTTCAGTTACCAATAAGTCTTCTGCATTCGGTAAGTGTTTTTCAAATGCAGCATCTAACATTTCTTTCGATTGAGGCCCTGGTAACATATCAACCGGAGCGCCACCCTTTAAAAGTAAAATGGCAGGAATACCCTGTAAACCAATTTGCTGTGCAAGTTGAGATGCCAATGCTTGCTCAACATCACAATTAAGCTTGGCTAATAACAAGTGCTCAGAGTATTGCGCTGCTTTTTCTTCAAGCAATGATGTCATTGATACACATTCAGGCGCTTGCTGAGTATAAAAGTATAATGCAATTAATGTTTCAGGAGCTGTTTCGGAAATGACTTGTTGGAAACTATCCGCTGTTAGTTCAATAATATTGTTCATATATATTAATTATTAACTTCAATTAGTATCAATATGGAGGCAATATAATTAAAAAACAATGCCAAAAAATGAGAATAACAAATGAAATTTGCATTACTCAACGCTTTGATTATCTCAAGCTGTTCCGTTGCAGCCAATCAATATGAACCTACTACTACGCAACAAAACACATTGAACTCACTTTATAAGCACCTCCATCAAAACCCAGAACTTTCTTACCAAGAAGAAAAAACTGCAGCAAAGCTTGCAAATGAATTATCACAGCTTGGTTTTGCAGTAACCGAAAATGTTGGCGGTTATGGTGTAGTTGGCATTTTCAAAAATGGTAACGGACCTACCGTTATGCTGCGAGCAGATACCGATGGCCTACCAATTATTGAAGAAACAAATAAAGAGTACGCGTCAAAAGTAAGAGTGATCGATAAAAGCGGTAATAAAGTGGGTGTAATGCATGGCTGTGGTCATGATATACATATGACAAGTTTTATTGGTACAGCTCAGCAACTAGTAGAGCATAAAGATGACTGGCAAGGTACATTAATGATGGTTGCTCAACCAGCTGAAGAAGTTGGCGGTGGCGCAAAAGCAATGCTAAAAGAAGGTCTCTATACGAAGTTTGCTAAACCTGATTATGTTGTAGGTTTACACGTAAGTGCCTCAGCACCTGCTGGTAAGGTGGCCATTGCTCCAGGTTATGCACTCGCAAATGTTGATTCAGTCGATGTGATTATAAAAGGTCGCGGTGGTCATGGAGCTTATCCACATACGACTATTGACCCCGTGGTACTTGCCTCACGTACTGTACTTGCATTACAAACCATTGCTAGCCGAGAAATCTCACCGTTAGAACCTAGCGTGATTACTGTGGGTTCGATCCATGGTGGCTCAAAACACAACATCATTTCTAATCAAGTAAAGTTGCAGCTGACATTACGCTCGTATAATCCCGATGTACGTAATCAACAAATTGCAGCAATTAAGCGAATTACTAAAGGGATTGCACTTAGTGCCGGTCTTTCAGAAAACGAGTTACCTGAAGTAATCGTACATGAATCTGAAAGTATTCCGTCTACTTACAATAATCCAGAGCTTGCAACGCGTGTCACCGCGAGTATTAAAAAAGCTATTGGTGAAGCCAATACATTAAAAGCTGAACCAGTAATGGCGGGTGAGGATTTTGGCCTGTTTGGCCGCACCGATGAAAATGTACCAATCACTATTTTTTGGCTTGGCGGGGTTAATCCTTCAGAATACGAGAACGCAATGAAAAATGGCGCTAAACTACCTTCACTTCATTCAAGTAAGTTTGCTCCGGATTACCCACTGACCATTAAAACAGGGGTAACCGCCATGAGCCAAGCAGCAGTCGATTTATTTAATAACAACTAAAGGACAACACACATGAAATATATTTTACTTATCGCATCACTACTATTTAGTGTTGCATGTTTTGCTAATACACCCGTAATTACGCAACAACAGTTATTGGAAAACCAAATGTCTGACAATGCCTATACGATTATCGATGTTCGCTCAGTTGAGGAATTTAATGACGGGCATGTTAAAGGCGCACTCAATATTCCTCATAATCAAATTGATGAAAATATGTCGGTATTGGAATCGTTAAAAGACAAAACCCTGGTTGTGTATTGTCGTTCTGGTCGTCGTGCAGGTTTATTTGAAAAGGCATTGTCTGAAAAAGGATTTAAACTAAAACACTTAGAAGGTGATTACCTCGCTTGGAGTGAGAAGCAGTTACCATTAATTAAAAAGTAATTACTATGGGCTTTTGCAACTAAGTATTAATACAAAAAACCAGCCACATCAGGCTGGTTTTTTTAATTCTCTTGATTTTATTCTTCAATTAACAGTGCTTTAATTTCTTCTTTTGCACCAAGAATGTGCTGCTTAAGTAGCTGACAGGCATTGCTCGTGTCACCGGCACGGCAATAATCAATTAACTGCTTATGCTCACCACCTGCTTTTTTGATACCACCAGCAAGTAATAAGTGCATACGAATATAGCGGTCAGAGTTCTTATTTAAAATATTAACGACTTCTAACGTTTGCGGGCGCTCGGCTGCTTGGTATAAGTAAGTGTGAAAGCTAGTATTAAGATCAGCCCATAAGTTTGCGCTGTCTTCATGAGTTAATGCTTCATCAAGTTTTGCTAGCAGCGTTTCTGCATGGTCAAAATCTTCAGGATTCATATTTGGAATTGAACGCGCTAGTAAATCGGCTTCTAACATGGCACGTAATTCAAATAATTCATCAACATGTGCTGCATTTAACTCAGTCACAATTGCGCCTTTGTGCGCTTGGAATTTAACTAAGCCTTCAGCTTCAAGTTGTAATAGGGCCTCACGTACAGGAATACGGCTCACATCTAGTTCTTCAGCAAGCGCCGCTTGGCGTAATGGCTGACCGGCTTTTACTTCGCCTTTTAAGATTTTTTCACGAATCGCATCAACCACAAATTCGGTACGTGTTTTATATGCTAGCCCCATTTTATCTCTTTGTATTTTGTATAAACTTGGCAATAGTTTATACAAATTATAAAAAAAGGCCAGCATAGCTGGCCTTTTACCTTAGAACGGGAACACACAATTATTTCATACGAACTCTAAAAGGCATTTTGTATACATAGAGGACGCAAGAATCGTTCTATTGCTTGGCTGCCTACAGAAGTGCTGCGCACATCCGTTGAACTAGGGAATGGACCACCATGCATCATCGCATCGCACACTTCCACACCTGTTGGCATTTGGTTGTATATTAAACGGCCAACCACATAACTTAACGCATCCACAATGTCAGCATGTTGCTGAACCAATGCTTCGCTACCATGAATGGTTGCAGTTAATTGACCTTCTAGTTCATCAATTAAAGCGACAAGCTCATCGGTTGATGAATACGTTACCATTAACGCAGCAGGCCCGAAGACTTCTTCATGTAATGCTTTGTTGTTTCTAAATTCTGTTGCAGTCGTAGCAAATACTTGCGTACTACAACGAAGCTCTTCAGATTGACCACTTGCAACAAGCGTTGCATTATTTGCGAAGTTTTCACATCCTGATTTATACGCTTTTAAGATAGCAGGCGTTAACATGGCTTGCGGTGCAGAAACTTCCACCTCTTTAGCCACAGCTTGTTTGAAACTTTCAGCTTCTTCTTCAGCAATAAGCCATAAACCTGGGTTTGTACAAAATTGGCCTGCGCCCATATTTAGCGATGCAATAAATGTAGCCGCTAGTTTTTCTTCTTGGCCTTTAACAAAACCAGAAAGCAATACTTGCGGATTTGTAGAGCCTAGCTCGCCATAAAATGGAATTTGCTGCTTGCGTTGTTTAATACTTTCTTGCAAGGCCATGCCCACACCAAACGATCCCGTAAAGCCTACTGCTTGGATTTTTGGGTTTTTAACTAATTCATGACTTACATCGTAGCTTTTTGAGTGTAATAGCTGGTAAACACCTTTTGGCATCTCGCATTTAGTAATTGCCGCTTCAATCGCACGTACCACAATTTCACTGGTACCAGGGTGTGCCGAGTGAGACTTATAAACCACAGGGCAACCTGCCGCCAATGCTGATGCTGTATCACCACCTGCCGCACTAAAGGCAAGAGGGAAATTACTTGCACCAAAAACAGCTACCGGACCAATGGCAATTTTTGCCAGCTTTAATGTTGGACGTGGTAAAGGCTGACGCTCAGGCATTGCTGCATCTTCAGCAATGAATTCAGCGTCTTTCTCTAAATTTGCAGCAAATAAACGTAACTGACCAACAGTACGGCCCAGCTCACCCTTAATACGCATTTCAGGCAAACCGGTCTCAAGCGGTGTACGTGCAACCAGTTCATCTTCTTTGCTTGCAAGCTCATCAGCAATCGCATTTAAAAACGCAGCTCGCTGGGCTTTTGTGGTTTTACGATAAACTTTAAATGCAGCATCTGCCACATCACATGCTTGTGCTAACTGCTCAAGGCTACAGTTTTTAAATGCAGGCTCAAGTGGCGTATGGTCAAATGCATTTATCGCGTTAAATGACCCCTCACCCAGTGAAGACCATTCGTTATTAATAAAGCTTAATCCTGTAAACATCTACTTTCCCCTTAAACTAGTTGGAAACCATTGACATAGGGATCTTCATCATCCACTAGTATTTGGTTGTATCCGGTAATTTTTGCCCAACCTTGAATCGATGGCTTAATAGCAGTAATGCCACCGATTTCGGTTACGGACTCGATGGTGCCTACAAATTGGCTACCAATAATACTTTCATGTACGAACTTTTCGCCTGGCTTTAATAAGCCTTTCGCATGTAATTGCGCCATACGCGCTGATGTGCCTGTACCACAAGGGCTACGATCAATGGCTTTGTCGCCATAAAACACTGCGTTGGCAACCGTAGAACCTTCGGTTTTTGGTGCGCCTGTCCATAAAACATGAGAAAGCCCTTTGACATTAGAATCTTCTGGGTGAACACACTCCACTGCACGACCCGCAATTTCACGTACCAAAGGACTAAATTTTAAAACATCACCCGGTGTCCACTTATCGATCCCCGGAAAGTTCTCCTGTGGCTCAACAATGGCGTAAAAGTTACCACCATAGGCGATATCAAGTTTTATTTTGCCAAGTTCTGGCACGTCAATTTCAATATCTTGATGCGCTAAATAAGCCGAAACATTATAAATTTTTACCCAATCAACTTTATTGTTGGTCATCTGATAATCAACATTAATCTGCCCTGCAGGCACATCAATTATTAATTTACCCGGTATTCTTGGCTGAATAAGGCCCGCTTCTAACCCTGCGGTTAAGGTACCGATAGTGCCGTGCCCACACATTGGTAAGCACCCAGAAGTTTCAATAAATAAAATTGATGCATCAGCATTATCTGAGCAAGGTGGATATAAAAACGCACCCGACATCATGTCATGTCCGCGAGGTTCAAACATCAACGACTGGCGGATCCAGTCATATTCGCGCATGAAATGCATGCGTTTCTCACCCATTGTTTTACCTTCAAGCACTGGATGACCTGACGTAACCAATCGTACTGGATTGCCACAGGTATGGGCATCAATACAAAAATAGGTCCCTTTTCTCACTTGCTGCGCTCCTAATTTTTTAACTTTTGTAATTCGAAATAGGCGCGAAAACAGATGCGCGCCTCGGCTAATGGGGAAAGCCTAATTAGTTAACCTAAGTGATTTATCACTCTAAATTGTCATTGTTTCAATCACTGTATTACCTCGTTTCCACCAGTCTGAAGACTGACAAGGTACCCCTTTGAATACTTTATCTTGAATGCAAATCGCTAAGATAGTTGATGCAATGAACTTACTTCGGCACAGTAATTAAACCTAGTCTAGGTAACAACTAACACCAAATACCACACCTATTTACCAGTAAAACTGTCAGTGTAAGTTTTCAGTTTGGTTTAATTTGTTTTTACTTCGAAAAGTGATACTGTACATTGTATACCGATTAAGTTAATGTATATTGTATACAAAGTAAAGTTATATTTTTATCAAATGAAAAACATCTCTAGCTCGGTTAATCAAAACGTTGCTGTGATTGGCGCAGGTGTAATCGGTATTTCAACCGCGATCCAACTACAACAACAAGGCTTTCAAGTAACACTACTTGATAGCAAAGGTATTAGTGAAGGCTGTTCAAAAGGTAATGCCGGGCATTTTGCTACAGAGCAGGTATTTCCACTCGCGCAAGCATCTTTATTACCACAACTACCAAAAATGCTGCTCGACCCAAAAGGCGCTCTGCGAATTAGCCCGAGTTATTTGTTTAAAGCACTGCCTTGGTTTATGCGTTTTTTAGCAAATATGCGCCCCCGTGTGTTCAATCGCAATAAAGACGCATTAAAACAACTAAATCAGTCGGCAATAAACGCATGGCAACGTTTAACTAAAACAACAAATACCGAGTCACTATTTCATTTAAATGGCAGCTTACTTACCTTCGAGTCAGACTCTCGTAAAGATGCACTCGCAACACGCGCCCACTACAAAAAAGAAGGCGTAAACGTAAAGTTATTAGAAAGACACGAGTTAGATGAGTTGCAACCGGGGTTACACCCAACAATTACACACGCTCTTTACTTTACCGATGTGGGCCATACTTGCAGCCCTTATAAATTAAATATGGCGCTGTTTGACTATGCAGAATCATTAGGCGTTAATTTTAAGCAAATTGAAGTGACATCGCTTTTTTCAAACGACTCTGATATCACCATAAATGCCAACGACAATGCGCTAGTATTTGATAAATTGGTAATGTGCACCGGCGCGCATTCGAAGGCACTTTGTAAACAGCTTGGCTATAAAGTACCTCTCGACACAGAGCGTGGCTACCACTATATGGTATCCAGTGAACAAATGCCCACCATGCCTGTCGTGTCATTTGAGAAGAAATTTATCCTAACCCCAATGCAAGAGGGCTTACGCCTTGCAGGTACAGTCGAATTTGCAGGTCTTTCAAAAGCACCAACCTACCGCCGTGCCGATATGTTAAAGCAACTTGGCGAATCTATTTGGCCAAATATGGTAGACGACCAACCTGAGCAAGATAAAAAGTGGATGGGTTTTCGCCCTACACTACCCGACTCACTGCCTGTGATCGGGCGCGCACCCAAACACAACAATGTGTTTTTTAACTTTGGCCACCAGCACCTAGGCTTAACCTTAGCGGCCATTAGTGCAGAACTAATATCAGCAGAAGTACAAGACGCAAAGCCGCATATTGACCTCACGCCTTACTCCATAGCTCGTTTTAACTAAGCGGTAATACGACTTTCGCGACGCAACCACTTTCTGGGTGGTTGCTAAGTGAAATCACCCCATTATGCGCTGATACTATTTGGCGACACAGCGCAAGGCCTGTACCTGTGCCTTGTTTTTTGGTGGTGTATAAAGGCACAAAAAGGTTGTCAGGGTTACTAATGCCTGCGCCTAAATCTCTGATTTCAATTACCACTTGTTGCGCATCTTGTTTAAGTGAAACATCTATCGTTTGCTGTGGCGCTGCTTCATGGGCATTTTTCAATAAATTAATTAAACACTGCTCTAGTTGGGCGGCATCCACTTCAAGTATGCAGTTGTCAGCTAAATGTAAATTACAGGGATAACCGAGTAACTCTGTACTACTTGAGATGATTTTTACTAAATCATGCGGTTTCTTTTGCGGCTCTGGCAAGGTCGCAAGTTGACGATAACCCTGAATAAAGGATTTTAAGCGGGTTGCACGTTCGCCAATAATGGTTAAGCCACTTTGAATATCTTCTTTGTCTTCGCCGTCAATCGGCAAACTCGATGATATTTTATTTAACGTGTCGGTTAAGCTAATTATTGGCGACAACGAATTATTAATTTCATGACTTAACACACGCACTAAGTCTTTCCATGCTTTTTGCTCTTGATGGCTCAGCACCGATTCTAAGTCCGACAATATAAATAAATTATGCTGTTTGCCTGCTTCTCGAAAATTATCACGATATAAATGCAAACGAGATGATGCTTGTTTATTCGCAACCATCACTAACTGATTATTTGGCGCATCTACAAGATCAACCAAGTTTAAATCCGCAAGTGTATGGTTTATCAACTTGGACTCAGATTTTTCAAAGAAGCGTTCTGCCGCAGGGTTTGCCAAGGTAATTTTTTGATTTTCATCACAGGCGAAAATAATCACGCCTATTTGTTTAATCAGTTTCGCTAACAATAACTGGCTTTCTTTGTATTCAAAGCGAGTGGTAGATAAGTTATCCGCTAGTCGGTTAATCTGCTGAACCAAATCCCCGAACGCCGATGATTCAGCCGCCCCTTTGGCGCGCAAGGTGTAATCACCTGCATTTAACGCTTCAACTAAATTTGCTAAGGATAAAAACTGCTCGTTTAATTTATCAAACAAATAATAAAGATTAATCGCCACCACTAAAATTAGTAACAAACTCACCAGTGCTTGCAAATAAGTGCTGAGATCTGCCTGCCATATCATCACCAGTGCAATAAAATTACCCGGAAGCGCCGCCCACAACGCCGAACGTTGTAGCTGATTAAAAAAGCTTTTCACGACTAAATAGCAAATTTATCGAGTCGACGATAAAACGCACTGCGACTTAAACCAAGCGATTTTGCCGTATCTAATGCGTTACCTTGATATTCCATTAATCGCTGTTCAATCACTGCTTTTTCAATTTCATCCATTGTGCCTTGGTATTTAACAGTTGTTTGTTCCTGAGCCTGTGAAACTTGAGTTGCACTCGGCGTTAGCATTAAATGTTCTGGGCTGATTTCGCTTACTGCAAGTAACGTCGCACGCTCTAAGGTATGAGATAACTCACGTACATTGCCCGGCCAATCGTATGCCAAAAGTGCATCACACGCAGCAGGCGATAAACTCGGCGCTGGTTTGTTAAAACGTTTGGCAGCTTTAGCAATAAAGTTATTTGCCATTGGCAAGATGTCATCTTTACGCTCAGCTAAACTTGGTAAACGCACCACAAACGTGTTTAACCGGTAAAGTAAATCTTGGCGAAACGTAGCATCCTCTACCATCGCATCTAAATTGGCATTGGTTGCTGAAATTAAACGAATGTTGGCTGTTTGAGTTTTACTTGAACCAACTTTTTCAAATTGGTGTTCTTCCAATAAGCGCAGTAATTTTGCTTGCTGTGGCAGTGGAATATTACCAATTTCGTCCATAAACAAGGTGCCTTTTTCAGCAAGCTCAACTCTGCCAATACGATTTTCCTTTGCATCGGTAAATGCGCCTTTTACATGGCCAAATAGTTCAGACTCAAATAAGCTTTCGCTGATTGCACCCATATTTACCGAAACAAAACGCTCGTTACTGCGGTTACTCAAATTATGAATATGCTGCGCGAGTAAACTTTTACCGGTGCCATTTGGCCCTGTGATCAACACATTAATATCGGCTTTGGCTATTTGTTCTAGTTGTGCAAGTAAGGTTTTCATTGGGGCTGATTCAACAATCAGTTCTCCATCGCCTTGCGCTAGTTCGCTTTTTAAGTTTTGGTTTTCTTGGTTAAGCACTTGGTTTTGCAGCTTTTGCTCACGAAGTTTCAGCTGATTGGTGATCACCGTTAATAAGCGTTCGTTTTCCCATGGCTTTTCAACAAAATCGCCCGCGCCAGCTTTCATTACTTCAACGGCGATTTCAACACTTGCCCATCCGGTCATACACACAATTGCCAAACTTTCATCAAGACTTGCAAGCTGTTCTGTAAGATTAATGCCTTCCTGACCTGAAGTGGTATCAGCGTGATAATTTAAATCGATTAAAGCGAGATCAATGTCGTTTTGTTTTACAAAAAAAACAGCTTCTGCTGGCGAACTTGCTGTAGTGACTTTAAACCCTTCGCTTTTTAAAAATAGGCGAAGTGCGGCAACAATACTGGGATCGTCATCAGCAATTAAAATATGAGACACAATTTATCCTTTACTGCGTTAATTCTTGTTTGCTTATAAGAGCACAAAGGCTACTAAGCATGATGCGGGATAGTGGTTTTAGGGTAAAAGTTAACTTTGGTTAAATCAATAAATAATACCAATCCTTATAAATAATTGGATTGAAAAAAGCCAGTGCAAGCACTGGCTTTTTAAGTTTTATCTATTCGTGCCTAAGTGCACTTGATGGTTCCATATTAAGTGCGTTACGAACTGGTAGCACAACTGCAAGAACAATTACCAAGCTAATTAACACGGGTACACCAACATAAACAAGCATCGAGCCCTCAGCCATACTGCCTTGCTCTAGCATTTTTATTAATAGCACACCGGCTGGAATACCTAAAATTAAGCCAGCCACTAGCTGTTTTGTCGCTTGCATTAAGTAGTGGTTATACACGTTGCTGTTATCTGCACCAAGCGCTCGGCGAACACCAATTTCTTGTGTTTTTTGCACAATAGAGTTAGCCATAACACCATAAATTCCACTAAATGCAATCACCATTGACGAGATAGCAAACAAGATAAAGATGTTAGCAATAAAGTTCATTCCCGATAAACGGCTATCAATGCCAGCTTGTACATCGGTAATACTGTAAGGTGCAACATCGGCATCTAATTCAACAGCTGCTTTATTTAATAAGCTTACAGGGTTATGCGTTGCAGGGGCTGTTGACGCGCTTTTAATTACCGCATTCATATTCAAACGAGGAAACTGCTGATAAGCCAAAAACATCGATGCTTTATCACTATTGTGCTCAAAAGGTTGGCCGAATATGACATTGTTAGTAACACCTACAATTGTGACTACTGCATTATCCATTTCCATTAATTTAATACGCTTGCCAATTGGGTTTTCACCCGCTAAATGTTTTTCAGCAAAGTTTTTAGTAACAACCGCATTTAGACTTGTTCCTGCTGCATCGCTGTTATTGAAAAAGCGCCCTTCCAGTAATGTCATTTCCATTGCCGAAAAGTAGTTGTTCATAACAATGCTGACGTTAGAACCTGGATAACTTGGGTTTTTGCCATAATCAACTCCCTCAACTGAGATATTTTGGAAAATCCCCCAGGTGTGCGGCAATGACTGGCTAAAAGTAACAGTTTCAATTGCAGGGTTTGCAGTTAGCTTTTCTTCAAGTGATTGATAGTACTGTTTTGCTCTTTCAATGTTTTCTTTTCCGTAGCGTTCGCTTGGTAGTGCAATTCGCGCTGCAACACGGTTATCAACCGCAACACCATAATCAGCGTCATTCATTTTGCTTACTAAATTAAGCATCGCCGCTGAAAGCATAATCAGCGCACATGATAAAGTTACTTCTAAACCAACAATGACCTTGCTAAGTAGACCCGCCGTTTTGCTTTGCGCACCGCGTGTACCGTCACGCAATACTGCATTAATATCGGTTTTAGTTGCACGCCATGCTGGTAAGCCACCAGTAATTAGTACTGTGCTTAACACTGTTACCACAGTAATCATTAAGCTTGTTTGCGTAAGCCCTGCTTGCCACCAAAATGGCGGTTCAATTGGCAGTGAATTTAAAAAGTAGTCAAACGTTAAATCTAACCCATAGCCTGCAATTAATACTGCTAAACAGCCAGAAAGCACACTAATAATTAAGCTTTCACACATTAATTGGCGAATAAGTACCGAACGTGGTGCACCCAGCGCTGTGCGAATGGCGCTTTCTTTGTTGCGTTCAATCGCGCGAGATAACAACAAGTTACCCACGTTCACACACGCAAGAACTAAAATAAACAACACCGCTAACGCCATAGCAAGTACCAGCGCATCGCCGCCTTTACCAATTTTTTCCATTTGGAAAGTCCAAACAAAGCCAATTTTTGTAGAGTTTAGCTCTGGATATTGACGGGCAAATTCCGCAAAAATTGTCTCCATTTCGCGATTTGCCTGCTGCTCAGAAACACCTTCTTTTAGTACACCGTAAACTGCTACAAAGTTAGAATCTTCTCGTGCAATACCTTGGCTTTCAACTTTAAAAGGCATATACATTTGTGCAAAGTCAGGAAAGCGATAACCTGGCTCTGTTACCCCTACCACTGTATGATTTTTACCATCGATACGAACTTTTTGACCGACAATTGTCGGGTCTGACGCAAACATTTCACGCCATACTAAATCACCTAACACCACCACACGCTCATTGCTGGTAGAATCTGCTTTTGTTAATAAGCGACCAAGCGCTGGTTTTGCCTCTGATACTTTAAAGAATTCTTCACTGACAAAGTGTGATGAATAACGAATAGCACGGTCACTGGTTGAAACGGTTACTGTGTAAGTATCGTAAGCATCTAGAAACTCAAAGCTGGTTTGTTGATTTACAATGTCCAAGTATTCTTGGTAACGCACCGAAGTACCATCATACGCCACACCGTTTACTACCGTTGTCACTTTGCGCAAACGCTCGCCATCTTCAAGAGGAATTGTGCCGCTTAACGTATTGAAAATAAAGCTGAACATATAAATACATAAGCTTAAACCAATAGTCATAACAAAGGTGGTTAGCGCTGCAAAACGTGGATTTTTAAGCATCCCACGCACAGCATATAAAATATCGTCTAACATGGTATTTCTCCTTATGCTACTGCAACTTGCGCTTGCGTATCGCCAACAATGCGACCATCAAATACTTCTACAATACGTTCTGCACGTTTTGCACCACGCGGGTCGTGAGTAACCATACAAATGGTGGTGCCCTCTGCATGTAACTTGTCTAGCAACGCCATTACTAGCTCTGCATTTTTCGAATCAAGGTTACCTGTTGGTTCATCCGCAAGAATAATTGAAGGGTTACCAACAATGGCACGCGCTACAGCAACACGTTGCTGCTGACCACCTGAAAGTTGCGCTGGGTAATGCTTTGCTCTGTGGCTCATATCAACTTTTTCAAGCGCCGCTAGCGCCATTTGCTTACGCTCTGCTTTAGTTAAGTCTTTACGATAAGTCAGTGGCAAAGTAACGTTTTCTTCTACCGTTAAATCGCTAATCAGGTTAAACGATTGAAATACAAAACCGATTTCTTTGTTACGAATATATGCGCGCTGTTTGTGATCAAGCCCAGCAACCTGATGACCATTTAATTCAAAGCTGCCACCTGAGCAGGTATCCAGTAAGCCTAAAATTGATAGTAAGGTTGATTTACCACAACCTGAAGGGCCTGAAATTGATACGTACTCGCCTTGTTTAATATCTAAATTAATCTCGCTTAGTGCGTGAGTTTCAACTTCGTCAGTAGCAAATACTTTTTTTAGGTTTGTTAGTTTAATTAATGTATTCATATGATTATTCCTTCAAAATTCGTTATTAATGTGGTTTTGGATTAGTTAAGCGCAACACGTGCATGACGTGAAAATTCGCTTTGCTCAGAGATGACCACCTGATCACCTGCAGCTAACCCAGCTACAATTTCAATTTCGGTGCTTGATGCTTTACCGTAGGTCACCGCCACTTTTTCAGCGTAACGGCCATTTTCAACCAGTTTAAAAGCACTTAGGGTACGCTCAGCTTGCGAAAATGCTGGGCGACGAACATATAAGGTGTTACTTTTTTTAGCGACTATGATGTCGCCATCAACAGAAAGATCTGGGCGCGCTTCTTGTGGTAATGGTGTTTCAAGCTCAACATCCACTTGCACTGTACCTTCTACAACTGCAGGGTCGATGCGTTTCACTGTGCCCATAATGGTGTTAAAGCGGGTATCAATCGATACACTCTGGCCAAGCGCGATGGCGGATGCTTTAAGCTCTGGGATTTTTAATTCAGCAATTAAATCATCTTGCTTAGCAAATTTTGCAACATTGCTACCAAGCGATACTCGCTGGCCTAATTCAAGCGGCATTGCCTGTAAAATGCCCGAAACCGGCGCCAGTACTTTTAGTGATGCAAGTTGAAATTCGGCACGCTCAATGGTTTTGTTTAGCTTTTCCAAACGTGCTTGCTGCGCGGTAAGGTTTGCCTTTAAATTTTCACCAAGTTGCATTTCACGACGTTTATCAATCGCAAGGGTTTCTTTTAACTGTGACACAGTTAATTTTGAGCTTTCGTAGTCAAGGCGAGACACCGTTGCGTTGCCTTTTTGAATTAATTGCTCTTCTGCTTGCAAACGCATATTGGCTTTATCGAAGGCCATTTTTGTTTGCAGCAAGCTTGCTTGCATATCCAGTAATTTGGTTTGTTGGCTTACTTTTAGTGCAGCTAGTTCAGCTTCAAGCGCTGTGCGCTCCCACTGTAACTCTTCTACTTTTTGCTTTAGTTCAGGGTTAGCAAGTTCAACAATTAAGTCGCCTTGATTAACCGCTGCACCTGGCTTCATAAGAATTTTTTCGACTTTACCTTCAACATTACTGGCAACCCAGCGTACATCGCGCGGCGCTAATACACCGTGACCCGATACCTTAATGGTAAATTCACCAGCTTTCACTTCTGCTGTAAGAAGGTTTGAACGTTTAACCGTTGCACTTGCAAAATCCACTTGCGCAACACCATAAACGGCGCCTGCAAAAAGTGCAGCTGCCATTGAAAATACTGCTGCTTTCTTTTTGTAAAACGGTGTTTTTTTAGTTTTGATAATGTCCATTTTAAATGCCTAATCTGTTTGCATTGGTAATAGACCTATATCAAAGAGCGTGCCAAACAACAAAAACCAATATTAACAATAGGTTACATTGAATCGACGATTTTAAGCTTTATACAACATCCCACTTTTGGGATGACGTTTAAAAAGCTACATCCCAAAATTGGGATGTGGTTTTTTACTTAACTGGTTGTTTTTGCTTTGCGTTTATAACGCCGCTTAAACGGTTTTTGCTTGGGCGGGGGTAAATTACTAAACCCAGTGACGGGGGTTTTGCTCGCCAACGCAATATGACCTTGTAGCTCATTGAGTAGTGGTGACATAAAACTAGTATAACTACCATGCTTTTCAGCGATTTGCGTTAATTGTGCTTCCCAAAGCGCTGTCATATCGGGCTTTGTTAATTTTTCAGGTAATACATTAATTAGGGCTTTACCTGTTTCGGTGGCTAATATGTGTTTACCTTGACGCTGTAAAAAACCGCGTTTAAATAGCAATTCAATAATGCCAGCGCGTGTGGCCTCAGTGCCTAGGCCGTCGGTGTCACGCAGGATTTTTTTAATTTCAGCATCATCCACGTAACGCGCAATTCCGGTCATAGCACTTAATAAACTGGCATCATTAAAATGTTGCGGCGGCTCAGTTTGCTTTTCAACTAAGCGCCCTTGTTGGCAGGTAAATAATTGTCCTTTTGAAAGCGCAGGCAGAGTAACTTCATCTTTTAATTCGCTTTTGCCCATCAGTACTTTAAAGCCTAGTTGGCTTTCGCGCTTTGCAGTCGCTTTAAACTTACCGCCAGCAATTTCAACCAACACGGTTGTATCGTGATAAATATAATCTGGGTAAAACAATGCTAAATATTGGCGGCAAATAAGGCCGTAAATTTTTTCTTCTTCAGAGCCTAAGCTTGCGCTTTTAAGCTTTTTACTGGTGGGGATAATCGCGTGGTGCGCTTCCACTTTTTTATCATTCCAGCATTTATGCTTGCGTGACGTATCAGCGTTCGCAATTAACTCACTAGTTTGCCCTTTGTTATTTTCCATTGCGCTAAGCACTTGCGATGCTTCAAAAAAGTGCTCATTTGGTAAATAGCGATTATCTGAACGTGGGTACGTTATCAGCTTGTGCTTTTCATACAAACTTTGGCAAATATCCAGCACTTTTTTAGCTGGCATTTTAAATAGCTTTGCTGCATCGATCTGTAGTGCCGATAAATTATAAGGTAAAGGCGGCGCTTGTTTTTTAGTTTTTTCTTCAACAGATAACACCTGCCCTTGCTGCCCCGTTATCCGGCTAATCACATTTTCACAAAGGCCTTTATGCAACACACGGCCATCTTCATCTTGATATGGCAAGCACGCCTCGCTCGGCAGCCATTTAGCTTGAAATTGCTCGCCTTGTTCTGTGATATTCTCAGCAATAACTTCAAAAAATGGGCGGCTGACAAAGTTTTCAATTTCTAAATCGCGACGTACAACTAACCCTAAAATAGGCGTTTGCACCCGGCCAACCGAGAGCACTCCGCTATAACCGCCTTGTTTACCTTTAATGGTATAAGCACGGGTTAAATTCATGCCAATTAACCAATCGGCACGCGAGCGCGCTAACGCAGAGACAGACAGCGGTATATAATCACGATTTGATTTTAAATTATTCAAAGCTTTTTTAACGGCGTTTAAATTAAGGTCACTTATCAGCAAACGTTCGGTACTATCAAGTTTTGTTTTTGATACTTTTGCTTCACTAATTACCTCATCCACCAACAATTGTCCTTCACGATCAGGGTCGCCCGCATGCACAAGCTGGTTGGCTTGCCTAATTAGCTTTTTAAGTAAGGTAAGTTGCTTGCGAGTTTTGGCTTTGGCTTTTAATTGCCAAGTGTCGGGCGCGATAGGTAAGTCGCCTAAGTTCCATTTTTTGTAACGCTCGTGATAGTCGTCAGGCTCGGCAAGTTCCAGTAAATGACCAATACACCACGACACTACATCACCATTACCCACAATAATATGGCCATCCATTTTTTTATGAGGTTTTGGCAGCGCATCGGCAATAGCACACCCTAAAGACGGTTTTTCTGCGATATAGAGTTTCAAATCAAAATAAATAACTGTATATAATTACAGTTAACTATATCGCATTACAGAATAAATGCTAATAAAGAATTAAGCAGGTTGCGGTTTTGAAAAGAGTTTGTTTTTTAAATAAACAAAAATAGGTAACCAACATAAAAAGACAATTGAAACTTCACAAAGTGGGTAAACCAACCTGTAAGCATTGGTTGATGCAAACAAATCCATATAATGATAATCCAGACCTCTAAAGAAGTTTACAGCTAATAGAGGTACGCCAAGCAATTGACCGGCGATTGATTGTCGCATAGATACCCTGTCTTTTAGCCCCAAATAAGCGATAGTGGCCATCCAAGATAACTCATGAAAGAACCAAATGGGGTATCTAAAATACCGCTCGGTATCCCACTCAATTAAATATGGGAAATAAGAAGTCCCTAGAATAAAAAAGAAGGCAGTAACGCCAGCAAAAGTTGCACCGCTCTTTTCTTTAAGAAGAAGCAATATTAAAAAGGCAGCAATGACAAAAAATGTGTAATAGTTGCCTGCCGCAACAAGCAACTCAATTAAAGTCATAAAGACTAATCTTTTTTCTTTTCTTCGTCTTTATCAGGATCACCACCTGAACCACCACCGCCTGGCATATACGAATACTTATCTACTGTTTTCATAATAATCTCCTTGTAGTTGTTTTGCCTTAAGGCACTTTACAAATTACTGAATATGCTCAAAAACACAAGTATTTTTAAGAGTGATAAGTTAACTGCGAGTATAGTCAGAACATGAGCAATAGCAGGCCTAAAGGCAGTTTTTTTTGTAATATAAAGCTTCAAACCAAAAAACAATATTTGTAAATAATTACAGTAAACTCTATTACATTTGTGGTTTAGGGGCTAGATAGTTTTTACATCTAGAAAATAGTATTGCCACAACAGGAATATAACAGATAATAATTGTAAGTGTATTTATGAACGGCAAACCTATAACATAAACATAATCGCTTAGAGATAGATCGAAATAGTGCCTGTCAATAGCTCGAAAAAGCTGTATCAGAGGTGCTGGAAATACTACCAGAATTCCGAGACAAGATTGTAATAGATGAGTTTTGTTATGATTGGCCAACCGGGAGATCACCACAATCCAAATAAAATCATTGGCTGCCCATAATAGGTAACGCCAAATATAGATTCCTTGATCGAGGTCTTTAATAAATTCATGTGTCAACGCACCAAAGCCAAAAAAGGCCAATGTTACTAAAGAAAACATTAAGCCTTTTTTATCTTTTAATAAAAATAAAATAATGGCCGCAAAAATTAGGGGTAACGGGAGTCCAAAATAATACGATTTAATAAAAGATATAAACGAATCAGTAACCAACTAAATAAACCCTAGTTGCCACCTTTATCGTCATTATCATCACCACCGCCATTACCCGGCATATAAGAATACTTATCTACTGTTTTCATAATTATCTCCTTGTAGTTGTTTTGCCTTAAGGCACTTTACAAATTACTGAATATGCTAA
>NZ_JAPEHW010000077.1 GCF_028875915.1 Pseudoalteromonas sp. G4 | reverse complement strand
CTTTTATCCTTTTATCCTTTTATCCAAGATAATTTAGCCCCCTTTACCCGTCTATGGATTAAATTCTAAAAAAGGCCATTATAAATAATGACCTACAGCATATTTTAACATCTGGCTTTTTATCGGGCTTAATTTACTTAGCCCTGCAATCGCGCCTTGCCGTAATGCTTTTAATGGTGTGATTTCGTTAGAAAACGCAAAATAACATGCATCCATCATACTCATCATTGCTAAGTTAGGGATTCGACGTTTTTGCTCATAATCTTTTAATGCTTTGGCTATATTCGCTTCCTTTGACAAACTCTTCACTAATTGTGCAACATCTTTAAAACCTAGGTTTACACCCTGCCCTGCTAATGGGTTGATAGCATGAGCGGCATCCCCCACTAACACACAACGACTTTTGCTGTATTGATTTGCATGTTGGCGTGTCAGAGGGAAAACCGCGGTTTTAAGAATTTCAAAATCCCCTGGCAGTTCAGGATAGTTTGTTACAATGGCATCCTTTAAATTATTTTTATCACCGTCAGCGAGTTTTCTTAACGTGTCCTCGTGGTGATACCAAATTAAATTCGCATAAGGTGCCTGCATTGGTAAGAACGCAACGGGTCCAGTTGGTTGAAACTCTTGCCAAGTAATATCTTGCTGCTCAGCATCTAATTTAATTAATACCCCCATACACGCTTGTTGGTATTGCCAACCAGTAGTACCAATACCTAATAGCTCTCGCGTATGTGAACGTGCTCCATCGGCTACAACAACCAAATCGGCTTCAAGTGTCTGAGATTCAAAACACAAGGTCTCTATATCATTATGATGTAAGATCCCTTCCAACTTACCCAAATCACTTAGCACCGAAATATTGTGGTGACTGAATTCTTGCCAAATACTGGCCTGAATCACACTATTTTCAATAATGTGCCCTAAGTGCGACTGACCAATTTCTTGATTGTTAAATATCAACGGCGATTTTTGGTAATCCTGAACACTCAGTCGTTTGTACTCAGCACTCCGTGATTTTCTAATATGCTGCCACGCACCTAATTCTGAAAGTAAGTTTTCGGAAAATAAATTAAGCGCCGAAACACGTATATCGATGTGTTCACTACTTAGTACTTTGTTTTCATCAATCGGATTATTTTCAACTAACTGTATGGTATGGCCTTGTTTGGCTAATGCCACTGCAGCAGCAGCTCCAACCATGCCACCACCGATAATACAAATTGATAAACTCATAGGAAAAATCTCTCAGCTTTAAGTACTTATTATTCTAACGTAAGCACTCAGCAAAAGTTTGATTTTGATTCATATTTTTTGCGAAAAAATCGAAAGTAGTAAATCTGTTTTAGGATTTAATTAATAACTGCTGATGATTTTGCAAACATATTTGAATCCACCTACGCTTAAGGATAAAATACGCGTCCTTTAAGCTGTAAGTAATTTGTTGAGGCACGATAACATGGGTAAAAAGCTGCATATCAAAACATGGGGCTGTCAAATGAACGAGTATGACTCGCAAAAAATGGCAGACCTATTAGATGCTAGCAATGGTTATGAATTAACTGAAGAAGCAGAGAATGCAGATGTTATTCTTCTAAATACGTGTTCAATTCGTGAAAAAGCACAAGAAAAAGTATTTCACCAATTGGGCCGTTGGAAACTGTTAAAAGATGACAACCCTGATTTAGTCATTGGTGTAGGTGGTTGTGTTGCGTCTCAAGAAGGCGAAACTATTCGTCAACGTGCGCCTTTTGTCGACATCGTTTTTGGTCCACAAACATTGCACCGTTTACCTGAAATGATTAAGCAAGTTCAGGAAGAAAATGGCTCTGTAATTGATATTTCATTCCCTGAGATTGAAAAATTCGACCGTTTACCTGAGCCAAAAGCAGAAGGTCCAAGTGCGTTCGTATCTATCATGGAAGGCTGTTCTAAGTACTGTACTTTCTGTGTTGTACCATACACGCGTGGTGAAGAAGTAAGCCGCCCACTTGATGACGTATTACTTGAAGTTGCACAACTTGCCGAGCAAGGCGTGCGTGAAGTAAACCTACTAGGCCAAAACGTAAATGCATATCGTGGTGAAACGCACGATGGTGAAATTTGTTATTTTTCAGATTTACTGCGCTATGTTGCTGCTATCGATGGCATTGACCGTATTCGTTATACGACTTCTCACCCAGTAGAATTCACTCCTGATATTATTGAAGCCTATGCTGATGTGCCAGAGCTTGTTGACCACTTACACTTACCTGTTCAAAGTGGTTCAGATCGAGTACTGGCATTAATGAAGCGTGGTCATACAGCACTTGAATACAAATCAACTATTCGTAAGTTACGTAAGATCCGCCCTAACTTAAGTATGAGCTCAGACTTCATTATTGGTTTCCCAGGTGAGTCTAAAGCGGATTTTGAAGCGACCATGAACCTTATCAATGATATTGGTTTTGATATGAGCTTTAGCTTTATCTACAGTGCACGCCCAGGTACACCAGCTGCTGATTTACCTGATGATGTACCAGAATCAGAAAAGAAAGAACGTTTATACATTTTACAAAACCGTATCACGCAAATGGCGCAAGATATCAGCCGTAAAATGTTTGCTACTGAACAACGTATTTTGGTTGAAGGCCCATCGAAAAAGAATCCAATGGAGCTTCGCGGCCGTACTGAGAACAACCGCGTTGTTAACTTCGAAGGCCCTCATTCAGTGATTGGTCAATTTGTCGATGTAAAAATTACTGAAGCCTTGCCTAACTCACTTCGTGGTGAGCTAATTCGTACCGAAGCCGAAATGGATCTGCGTAAAGACATTGCGCCAAGTGATATCTTAGGTAAAGCACAAAGCAAAGAAGCTAACGAATTGGGTGTTGCAACATTTACACCTTAGATTTCAATTTGGTGTGGCATTAAATGCCACACCAAGCCAAGGAACCCATTTTGAGTACCCAGTTAAAAACTTTAGAAACTTATCTCGAACCCTCTGACAACAAACGTCTTGCTTCACTGTGTGGCCCATTCGACGAAAATATAAAACAAATCGAACGTCGTCTTGGTATTGAAATCGCACATCGTGAAAACCACTTTAAAATCACCGGTAACGCACACAATGTAATTGCGGCAACCGAGATTATTAAAAATCTCTATATTGAAACACAGCCAGTGAAAGGTATTTGTAAAGATATCGAACCTGATTTAGTGCATTTAACCATTCAAGAAACCACGGTACTTGAGCAAGACGATGATTTATATCGAGACGAACTTGTAATTAAAACTCGCCGTGGTGTGGTCAAGCCTCGTAACCCAAATCAAGCAACCTATATCAAAAACGTGTTATTACACGATATAACCTTTGGTATTGGCCCTGCGGGTACTGGTAAAACGTACCTTGCTGTTGCTGCCGCTGTTGATGCGCTAGAACGCCAAGAAATTCGCCGTATTTTGCTGACCCGCCCTGCGGTTGAAGCTGGTGAAAAATTAGGTTTTTTACCAGGTGATTTAAGCCAGAAAGTCGACCCATATCTGCGCCCACTTTATGATGCACTTTTTGAAATGTTAGGTTTCGAACGTGTTGAGCGTTTAATCGAGAAAAACGTAATTGAAGTAGCCCCGCTTGCATATATGCGTGGTCGTACTTTAAATGATGCCTTTATTATTTTAGATGAAAGCCAAAACACCACGGTAGAACAAATGAAAATGTTCTTAACTCGTATTGGTTTTAATTCAAAAGCAGTGATTACTGGTGACATTACACAGGTGGATTTACCGCGCGGTGCACGCTCAGGGCTTCGTCATGCAATCGAAGTATTAAGCGATGTTGAAGCGATTAGCTTTAACTTCTTTAAGTCTCACGATGTTGTGCGTCACCCTGTTGTTGCGGCGGTTGTTGAAGCATACGAAAAACATGATGAAATTGAACGCTTAAAGAAAATTGAAAAGAAAAAGCAGCAAGAGCTTGAAAAAGCGAATGCAGAAAATGAGTCAAAAGCCTAATGATTGAATTAGATTTACAAATTGCCCATGAATTTGACAACTTGCCAACATTTGAGCAGTTTGAGCTATGGGCAAATAAGGCGCTTACAAATTTAAAACCTGACGCAGAGCTTACTATCCGCATCAGTGATACTAGCGAAAGCCAGCAATTAAATCATGAGTATCGTGGCAAAAATAAGCCAACTAATGTGCTCAGTTTTCCATTTGAGGCACCACCAGGCATAGAGTTACCGTTAATTGGTGATTTGATTATTTGCCCTGAGGTCGTACTTCAAGAATCTATCGAGCAAGAAAAGGCATTTCACGATCATTTTGCCCATATGGTAATTCATGGTTGCTTGCATTTGATGGGTTATGACCATATAGATAGCGAAGAAGCATTGGAAATGGAATCGCTCGAAAAGCGATTGCTTGCTGAATTAGCGATAGTCGACCCTTATCGCGATTAATTTTGTTTTTGAAATTTTTACTAAATTTGATATAACAAGCGTGGATTTACGAAATAGTAAAATCCTTACTTTTTTTAAAATGGAGCTAATAAAGCGCTTATGAGCGACGAAAATTCGCAATCTAGTCAGGGTTCTTCTGGTAAAACTTGGTTAGATAAAATTACCCAAATGTTACAAGGGGAACCCCAGAATAAAGAACAGCTTGTCGAAGTCATTATCGACGCTGAAGAAAGAGACTTGATCGATCCAGAAACCAAAGAAATGATGAAAGGTGTTTTGGGTGTATCGGAACTAAAAGTTCGCGATATCATGATCCCACGCTCGCAAATGATTACACTGGATGTAGAACAAACAATCGCCGAATTACTGCCTGTTATGGTGGAATCATCACACTCGCGCTTCCCAGTGGTATGTGAAGATAAAGACCATGTTGAAGGCATCCTACTCGCTAAAGATTTATTACCGCTTATTTTAAAAAATCAAGATGAGCATCCACCACTTCGTGATTACTTGCGCCCAGCTGTAGTTGTGCCTGAAAGTAAACGAGTAGATACTCTGCTTAATGAGTTTCGTCAACAACGCTACCACATGGCAATTGTGATTGATGAATATGGTGGTGTTTCTGGTTTAGTTACCATTGAAGATATTCTTGAAATTATTGTCGGCGAAATCGAAGATGAGCATGATGATGAAGAAGAAACGCAGGATATCCGCCAAGTAGCTAAGCATGTTTACTTAGTGCAAGCACTAACGCCACTAGAAGAGTTTAACCAGCACTTTGGTAGTTATTTTGATACAGATGAAGCAGGTACCATTGGCGGCATTATTTTGCACGCGTTTGGTCACATGCCATCACGCGGTGAAACAATTGAAATCGATGGATTACAATTTAAAATCACCAACGCTGATAGCCGTCGCATTCTGCAAGTACAAGTAACATTACCTAAGAGCGATGATAATAACGAAGACGTTCAGACAGATAATTAAACGTGACTCTATCAAACGTAAAATCAAAAATGCTGGCATTAGTTGCCGGCATTTTTATGGTGTTAAGTTATGCACCATTCAATCTTTGGCCGATTGCACCTTTCGCTTTAGCAACCCTTTTTTACCTAAATCACCATGCATCAAATAAAACAGCGGCAACTAATGGCTTTTTATTTGGCTTAGGCTGGTTTGGTGCAGGTATCAGCTGGGTACATGTATCGATAGCCCAATTTGGTGGCCTGCCCTTAATTGCCTCTTTGTTACTAATGCTGTTATTAGTCTCCTATTTAGCTATTTATCCAGCCCTTGCTTGTTGGTTGACGCACAATTTTAGCACTAATAATTCGTTATCCACTTCATATATTGCTTGTTTTATACCGCTCTTTATTTTGATGGAATACTTACGCGGCACACTTTTAACGGGTTTCCCGTGGTTAAGTTTTGGCTACACACTTACCGACAGCCCTTTTGCAGCATTAGCACCTTGGATTGGTGAAATGGGATTAACTGTATTGGTATTACTTATTGCATATACCCTATTTGCTGCCAGTAAAAAGCACGTGAAGCCGCTTATCGCATCGTGTGTAATTATCTCTACTTCGCTTGTTATCGCCAACTTTGCAAGCCGTGTAAGTTATAGCGATAAAACAATTGATGTTGTATTAGTACAAGGCAATATCAAGCAAGAGCTGAGATTTGCTCCAGAAAACTTCTGGCCGACCATGGCAAAATACCAAGATATGACACGCCCAAATTGGCAAGCAGACTTAATCGTTTGGCCTGAAGCGGCAATTCCTGAAATTGAAGTATTAGTCGATGATTACTTAGCAAATCTTGATAAAGCAGCTGCATTTAATAATACCGCGCTAATTACCGGAGTTTTAGACTATCAACTAGGCACAAAAACGGTTTATAACAACCTTGTTGCAGTCGGCAAAAAAAATGCTGATGACACAACAGGCCATTATCATTACTTACATACTAACCGTTATAGCAAACATCAACTTTTACCGATTGGCGAGTTTGTGCCATTTGAGCAGTTGCTTCGCCCTATTGCGCCACTATTCAACTTAGATCATTCATCTTTTACCCGAGGTGAAGTAAAGCAAGCTAATTTAGTTGCTAATGGCTTTAATGTACTGCCAGCAATTTGTTATGAAATAGCATTTACCGATTTAGTTCGTGGTAATTACACCAAGAATTCGGATCTTTTGTTTACCGTTAGTAATGATGCTTGGTTTGGTAATTCTCATGGCCCGCACCAACATATGCAAATTGCGCGTATGCGAGCGCTGGAGCTTGGCTTACCGCTTATTCGTGTAACCAATAACGGGATAAGCGGAGTTTACGACCCAGTAGCAAAACAGGGGCAATACTTGCCTCAGTTTGAAGCCACTGTAGAGCGATTAAAAGTGCCATTACTTACTGGCTACACTTTCTTCAGCCAATTTGGCAACCATCTTCTATATGGCTTTTTGCTGCTTAGTTTATTACTCAGCCTAGCTTTGCGAAACCGCGCTCGTAATATCACTCAATAAATAGTTTCAGCTTTTTTAACATCGAGTTAGACGTAATTGTTTTATCCAATAATTACGTCTAAATTTAATTTGTGCCTTGTAAAAGCTGCCTCTAAGGAACCGTATTGTTTCAACTAAGTGAAACGCACCGTTTGAGCAAAACCATTGTAATCACTATTTTTCTCAGTGCGGTAATTCATTTATCTACGTTTATTCTTGCAAAAACGCTCATGTCTGACTGGCGATGGGTGAATATTCCTGTACATACTGCAGTCGAAGTATTAGGCGGTGTTATAGCGCTGCTGGTGTGCTTCTTATTGGTCAATTTAGAGCAAAGTAAACGCGGTACCAGCTTCAACATTATTATCGCTGCGGCGATTGGTGTAATGGGTATTTTAGATATTGCCCACGCCTTACTTTCACCAAGCAATACCTTTGTTTGGCTTCACAGCGCCGCTACTTTCTTTGGGGGTGTGATCTTTTCATTAATACTTTTACCAACAAAATATGCATCAGCGTTTAACGCGAAGTTTGTTTGGCGGATGCTATTGTTTGCTGTTTTACTCTCGTTTTTTGCAATCTTACAGCCGCACCTTATGCCAAATATGGTGACGAACAAGCAATTTACCCCTTTAGCTGTTTTGCTCAATATCTTTGGTGGCGCTGCCCTGTTGCTGTGTGCAATAAAGCTGTTTTTTCAGTATCGAAAATTTAGAAAAGTTGACGATTTACTGTTTATTTTGCATTGCTCAATGTTCGGCTTTGCCGCCATCATGTTCCATCAGTCTTTCCTTTGGGACATTTCGTGGTGGGGTTGGCATCTTTTACGTCTTCTCGCTTATGGCGTTGCACTTTGGTTTGCCTTGATGAATGAGCGTTTTTTATTTTCACAGCTACAAAGCTCTAACGAATCCCTAGTAGAAAAAGAAAAAGAGACTCAAGCCTCATTAGATATTGCTCAAAAGCGCATTGCGATTTCAGAAAAACAACAAGCCGCGGTGCTTGCTGGTCTCTCTGATGCCATCATTGTTATTAATAACAAAGGTATTATTAAACTTTTTTCTAAAAGTGCTCAGAGTATGTTTGGCTGGCATAAGCGCGAAGTATTAGGAAAGAACATTACTTTATTGATGAATGAAAAGTTCGCAGCGCAGCATGATGATTATGTGGCAAATCATCAAATCAAGAATTCTCCTTCTGTGATAGGCAAAAATCGTGACCTCATTGCTAAACGTAAAAATGGCCAAGAATTTCCAATTGAGCTCACAATTAGCCATATTCTTCTCGACGAAGAGCACCACTTTGTGGGTGTTATAAGAGATATCACAGATAGAAAAGCACAAGAAGCGATAATCAAACAAGCAAAAGAAACCGCTGAAAGCGCGAATATCGCAAAAAGTGCATTTTTAGCCAATACCAGTCATGAAATTCGCACTCCCATGAATGGGGTTTATGGCAACCTGCAATTACTCAATGAATTACCACTCAATAAAACGGCTAAAAGCTATGTTAATAATGCACTTACGTCCACCAAAGCCTTAATGACTGTTGTTAACGATATTCTTGATTTCTCTAAAATTGAAGCGGGTAAATTAACCCTTGAAAAAACAGAGTTTTTACTGACAGATGTACTCGATAACATTCACTCTAACTTAAGCCAAATCGCCCACGAAAAACACATTGCATTTCATATTTTGAATCAAGTTGAACACGATAATTGGATAGGCGACCCCGTGCGAATAAAGCAGGTATTGCTTAACATCGCAGCCAATGCTATTAAATTTACACAGCAAGGCAGTGTAACCTTGTCTGTATTATACGATGGCAAAACGAAAACCATGTCATTTATTGTTAATGACACTGGCATTGGTATGACAGAGCAAAGCATCGATAAGCTTTTTAAGCGCTTTGAACAAGCTGACGATTCAATTACACGTCAATATGGCGGGACTGGGCTTGGTATGTCCATCACACACTCACTGGTTGAACTAATGGATGGCACTATTGAAGTAACTAGTGAGCTTAACCAAGGCTCCTGTTTTATCGTAAAGCTTCCCATTAATCAAAGTTATATTGAGCAAATTGAAACGCTCAAGCAATCTGCTGCACTTGATTTAGCGAATAAACATATTTTGCTTGTAGAAGATAACCCTATCAATCAATTACTAGTAAAAGCCATGCTAGCGCCAAGCAATGCAAAAATCACGCTTGCAGAAAATGGTGAAATTGCCCTCAGCGCTTTTGACGAAACAATTGATTTAGTGTTAATGGACATTCAAATGCCTGTAATGGACGGCATTACAGCCACCAGAAAAATAAGAGAGCTTAACCAAACTACGCCGATAATTGCCTTAACAGCTAATATTATAGAATCAGACTTACGTAACTATTACGAGGTTGGATGTAATGATTGGGTAGGAAAACCAATCGAAAAGACCTTGCTGCTTGAAAAGTTAAATACCTATTTAAACTAACAAAAAAGCTAGCCATTAAGGCTAGCTTTTTACTAAATAACCTGAAATCGAGTTTAGAAGCTAACTAAACATCTCAATACATAGATTATGATCTTTGATACCTTCTAGCTTGCTATTCTTCAACACCACCATTTATTACCTCCGCAAAATGACTCAGGCGACGTAAGGCTAAGTCATGTATTGTATCTTTACCATACGTCCCTTTTGCCGATAATTCTCCTGCGGGCTTGTTCAGTAAGATTTCAAACGCTTGATCTACCTTATCAACAGCGTAAATACTAAACTGCCCTTTTGCTACCGCATCCACTACCTGAGCATTTAAAACTAAGTTATGTACATTAGATTTTGGGATGATCACCCCTTGCGCACCATTTAAGCCACGCATTTGGCATAACTTGAAAAAGCCTTCGATTTTTTCGTTCACACCACCAATCGCTTGCACTTCACCATGTTGGTTAATTGAACCCGTTAAGGCAACGCCTTGATTAATTGGCAAACGTGTAATTGCCGAAACAAGTGCGCATAGCTCTGCAAGTGATGCACTATCGCCATCAATCGAGCCATAGCTTTGCTCAATGGCAATATTAGCACTTAAGGTAAGTGCGAAATCTTGCGCGTATTTGTTACCTAAATAACCGGTAAGCAACATCACCCCTTTACTGTGAATAGACTTACCTAAATCCGCTTCACGTTCGATATCTAAAATACCATCACTGCCTGCATACACAGTTGCTGTAATGCGTGCTGGCGTACCAAAACTAGTATCACCTATATGAAGCACTGTTAAGCCATTAACGCAGCCTACTTGGGTGCCTTCAGTTTGAATAAGCACATGACCTTCTTTAATTTCGGTCATAAAGGATTCACTAATTTGACCAGTACGATATTGCTTACCTGTTAATGCTTCATCAATATGGCTGTCATCGATTGTTGTATCACCATCCTGTCTTGCAAAAAACGCAGCCTCATTAGTGAGTTCAATCACATCAGCAAAACGCGCTGAAAGCTTGCGCTGATGCTCAGCTTGGCGGTGGCTAAATCGCAATAACGCAGCAAAAGCTTCTGGTGAAAGCGTCATATTTAGCGTATCTGCTGCATACTTTTGCACCCGGCTAATAAGTTGGAACTGATATTTATCCGTGGCAGGAATGTGATAATCAAAATCGGCTAGCACTCTAAAAAGCTCATTAAATTCATCATCATACTCTTGCATTACGTAATACAAATCACGCGAACCTAAAAGAATGATTTTGACATTCAACGGTATTAACTGCGGTTTTAGTGTAAAACTGCCACCAACACTCGAATCTTGTGCCGCAAGATCTGTTTTTATCTGCTTACTTTTAAGACTAAGTTTAAGTGCATCCCACACTTGGCTGTTGGACATTAACTTTTCCGCGTCCATTACCAAGTAACCACCGTTAGCACGATGCAGTGCACCTGATTGAATCGAACGGAAACTGGTTACAATTGAACCCGATTGCGAGGTGTATTCAACCTTACCAAATATATTGCCAAACGTCGGGTTAGGCTCGTAAACAACTGGAGCACCCTCCTCTTTGTGGTTCACAATGATATTTGGGGCAATATACTCAGTGAGCATTGCGCGCTTATCGAGATCTTCTTTATTGCTGTCGTCGCTGTCTTCGCCCAGCCATTCAAGTACTGCGTCAATTAATTCCGCTTTTAACTCTTTTAAATACTTAACAATACCAAGGTGGCTGGTGTACTTATGCTCTAAGTCTTTTAACAGCGGCTTAATTGCTGTTTCGACCGTTTTTTGTTTAAGCTCACGTAACTTTTCAGAAGACTCACGTTTCCAACGTGGAAGCTCGATTAAGGCTTCGTTTAATGCATTTTCTAAGCGTGAAATAACATCGTAGAAATATTGTTTTTGCTCATCATCAAGGCTTGTAAATTCTGCATCATCAAGTTGTTTGCCATCAATCACTGGGGCAAAACTTATCACTCCTGACTCTTCAAATAACGCCACGTTATGCTGATTTGCAATTTTTTCGACGATTTCCAGAGCTTCGTCGTATTTTTCATTAAAACTGCTATCGATTGCTTTTTTCTGACGTTGATAATTTGGGTTATCAAACGCCGCTGGAAAGGTATCTAAAATCTCATCGATAAGTGAATCGATATCATCACAAAACAGTTTACCCTCGCCTGCTGCCATAAATATGGCACTCGGTTGACGGTGTTCATCAAAATTATTTAAATAAAGCCAATCTGGTGGTGTTTGCTTGGTACGGCTTTGCGCAGCTAGTTTTTCTTGCACCATAGTAAACCGACCAAGTGCAGGCTCCCCCATCACATAAATATTGTATCCGGGTAACTCCATGCCTAAAGCAAAATCAATGGCACTTTGAGCGCGTTTTTGGCCAATGATGGTATATTCATCTGGATATGCCTGTGCCATACAGGTTTCTATTGCGTGCAACTCTATTTGAGGTGCTAAAACATCTGCACCTAATTTATTCTGTTCGCCAATGTTCATTTTACTACCGTCCTTATTAGCGCTTGCTCGCTATCGCATTTTTTGTATGAGTCTACTCAAGTCCTTATAAAATAACACCTGAAAGTTTAAATATTTATGGCGCACTAGCAATGCGATGAAATTCAATGGCATCGCACTCAATACACGCATCAAGCTGACTTGGGTGAGTGAAATGTTTAATCTCGCCACATTGCCGACATTGGAATTCGCCGAAGGAAACCCATTCACCTTGTTTGTAAATACCATTATGTTCAAAATCATCTAAAATGAGTGCCCACTCAAGTTGAGTTTTATCAACTAAATGAGAAAGCGCTAACCACCATTCTTCATTAAATTCTGCGCTCGCAAGATCATTTGTGTTTTGTTCTTCATGGCGTTTTTTGAAATCTTCAAGATCGCGTTTAAGGTAGTAGCTGTAATCTTGAATTTGTTCTTTAGAATATTTCCCTAATGCACTCAACTCGTTTTGAAAATCAAAAAACGCCTTTTGAATGCCTTTTAATTCATGTTCGCTCAAATCTGTGAGCCATGATTGAAAACGCTTAATGTAGTTGTTGTAACTGTCTTTCATTTTGCACCTCCACTTCCTTTTTAGTTAAGTATAGTCATGTTACAAAAAATATCTTGTTTCAAGCAGTTAACTGAACATTAATGCAGCAATTCGAACCTAACTTTATAACTTTTAAAGTGCAGATAAATGTACATAAAAAACTTAACCATAATCGGCAGCTAAGGGTGTATTAGCGCCGTAATTTACGCTATGCTAAGCGCCAATTTTTATTTATTTTGCAAGTAGTTTGGAAATTAGAATGCAAGAGCAATACAGCCCGCAGGATATCGAACAGAAAGTTCAAAAATATTGGGATGAAAATCAAACATTTAAAGTAACTGAACAAGAAGGTAAAGAGAAGTTCTATTGCCTATCAATGTTCCCTTACCCAAGTGGTCGCCTGCACATGGGTCACGTACGTAACTACACTATTGGTGATGTAGTATCACGTTTCCAACGCTTGCAAGGCAAAAACGTAATGCAACCTATGGGTTGGGATGCATTTGGTCTACCTGCTGAAAACGCCGCTATTAAAAACAACACGGCGCCTGCAAAATGGACTTACGAAAACATTGACTACATGCGCAACCAGTTAAAGCAACTTGGTTTTGGTTACGACTGGGATCGTGAAATCGCGACCTGTCATCCTGAGTACTACAAGTGGGAACAATGGTTCTTCACAAAACTGTACGAAAAAGGCCTTGTATACAAAAAAATGTCAACGGTTAACTGGGATCCAGTTGACCAAACAGTACTTGCAAATGAGCAGGTAATTGACGGCCGTGGTTGGCGCTCTGGTGCCATTGTTGAGCAAAAAGAAATTCCACAATGGTTTATTAAAATCACTGATTATGCACAAGAGCTACTTGACGATTTAGATAAACTTGAGCACTGGCCTGAGCAAGTTAAAACCATGCAGCGCAACTGGATTGGTCGCTCTGAAGGTTTAGAGATTGACTTTAAACGCGCAGATAATGGCGAAACATTTACGGTTTATACAACTCGTCCAGATACTTTTATGGGTGTAACGTACGTTGGTGTTGCAGCAGGTCACCCTATTGCACAAGAAGCCGCAAAAAATAACCCTGCCGTTGCTGCATTTGTTGAAGAGTGTAAAAACACCAAAGTTGCTGAAGCTGATATGGCAACAATGGAGAAAAAAGGCATCGACACTGGCTTTAAAGCAATTCACCCATTAACTGGTGAAGAAGTACCGGTATGGGCTGCTAACTTTGTACTAATGGACTACGGTTCGGGTGCAGTAATGGCAGTACCAGGTCACGACCAACGTGACTTTGAATTTGCTACTGCCTACGGTCTTGAAATCAAGCAAGTTATTGCACCTGTTGAAGGTTCTGAACTAGAAGCAAATATCGCTAATGAAGCATTCACCGAAAAGGGTGTGCTAATCAATTCTGGCGAATTTGATGGTCTTGAATTTGAAGCAGCATTTAATGCCATTGCCGATAAACTTGAAGGTATCGGCGCTGGTAAGCGTAAAGTTAATTTCCGTCTACGTGACTGGGGTGTTAGCCGCCAGCGTTACTGGGGTTCTCCAATCCCAATGTTAAATAAAGAAGATGGTTCTGAGCTTGCTGCAACAGAAGACATGTTACCAGTACGCCTACCAGAAGATGTAGTAATGAACGGTGTAACATCGCCAATCAAAGCCGATCCTGAGTGGGCTAAAGCAACCGTTAACGGCGAGCAAGTATTCCACGAAACTGATACTTTCGATACCTTTATGGAATCGTCTTGGTACTATGCACGTTACTGTAGCCCTCGTTACGATGAAGGCATGCTAGAGCCAGGTGCGGCAAACTACTGGTTGCCTGTAAACCAATATATCGGTGGTATTGAGCATGCGATTCTGCATTTACTTTACGCACGTTTCTTCCACAAACTATTACGTGACTTTGGCCTAGTTAACTCAGATGAGCCTTTTGAGCGCTTACTGTGTCAAGGCATGGTTTTAGCTGAAACTTATTTCCGTAAAGACGAGAAAGGCGGTGATGTTTGGATTTCGCCAAGCGACGTTGAAAGCGAAAAAGACGACAAAGGCCGTGTTGTAAAAGCATGGCATAAAGACGACGGTCAGCCAGTTGAATCAGCTGGTATGAGTAAAATGTCTAAATCGAAAAATAATGGTATTGACCCACAAACGGTTATTAACCAATACGGCGCGGATACAGTACGTTTATTTATGATGTTTACAGCGCCACCAGAGCAAACCCTAGAATGGTCTGATTCAGGTGTTGAAGGTGCGCACCGCTTTATTAAACGTGTATGGAAATATGCAAATGAAGTGATGGCAAACGAACGTTCAACACTTGATGCCGGTTCACTTTCAAACGAGCAAAAAGTACTTCGTCGTGAATTACACAAAGCCATTGCAAAAGTGTCTGATGACTTAGATCGTCGTCAAACATTTAATACCGCTATTGCCGCAGTAATGGAGTTACTTAACAAACTTGTTAAAGCACCATTAAACGATAGCAACGATATTGCGATTGGTTATGAAGCACTTGAAGCTTTAATTGTCATGCTTTCACCAATCACCCCGCACGTTTGTCATGAATTATGGCTAAACCTAGGCAAGCAAGGTGAAGTAGTTGATGCACCATGGCCTGTGGTTGATCAATCAGCAATGGTTGAAGACGAAAAGCTAGTTGTAGTACAGGTTAACGGTAAAGTCCGCGGTAAAATTACCGTTGCTGCTGACGCTGACCAAGACGCTGTTGAAAAGGCGGCATTTGCTGAGCCAAATGTAACTAAGTTCACAGATGGCTTAACGATTCGCAAGGTTATCTTTATTAAAGGTAAACTACTAAACGTGGTTGCAAACTAATGTTTGCACCAAGCTTTTTACAAAACACAGCTTTATTGCTGTGTTTTGTGCTTTTAGTTGGTTGTGGTTTTAAGTTGCGCACAGCATCAGTATTACCTGACGATTTACAAAACCTTGTGGTGACTGCAAACAACCCAGATTCGCAACTTTTTGCCGAGCTGCAAAAAAGCTTAGCGTTAAGTAATATCAATACAACGGATGAATCACACGCAAGTGCTGAACTCAAACTGCTAAATGATTCATTGACGCGACGCACTTTAAGTTTGTTTCCAAATGGTCAGGTAGCTGAGCACGAACTTATTTATACCGTTCGTTATCAACTTATCCGAGACAAGCAAAAATCAATTACCAACAGTTTCGAGCTCACCCGTAATTATCAAGATGACCCAGACAATGCACTGGCAAAATCGCGTGAAATGGAGCTTATTTTAAGCGAGTTACGTGCTCAAGCAAGCAACCTAATTATCCGTCAACTTGGGCAGTATTAATGCGCATTTACCCAAATCAAGTAGCAAGTAATTTAAAACAAGGCTTAGCACCTTTTTACTTACTGTTTGGTGAAGAAGCATTTTTACTCAATTTGGCAGCCACTCAGATAAAATCAGCAGCGAAATCGCAAGGTTTTGATGAAATAATCCGTTTTGCTGTATCGCCGCAGTTTGACTGGCAAGAAGTGTTACAAGAATACGCCAGCTTATCACTCTTTTCAAATCGCAAAATAATTGAACTTGAGTTAGGCGACAGTAAACCAAATGCTGCTGCCAGTAAATTATTACAATCGCTCGCACAAAATCCGAATCCTGATTGTATTTTAATGCTTAAAGGTGAAAAAGTTGGCAGCGATATTCAGCGTGGTGCATGGTTTAAAGCTTTTGATAAAGAGGGCATTTTCATTCCTTGTTATGCATTGCAAGGCAACCAGTTATTTGCTTGGTTAGATCAACAATGCCAACAGCACCATTTACAACTTACAGCCGATGCTAAAACTTTGCTTGTCGAATACAATCAAGATAACTTGTTTGCAATTGCGCAAGAGCTCGAAAAACTCTCATTGCTCGGTTTAAAAGGTAGTATCAGTGCTGAGGTACTCGCGCCTACTTTAGTTAATCAGTCGCGTTTAGATGTATTTGATTTAAGTGATGCATTGCTCAAAGGTGATAGTGAGAAAATCAGCAAAATTGTGCTCAAACTAAAACAAGAAAATGTTGAGCCAACCATTATTTTATGGGCACTTGTTAGAGAGTGCGAAAGCTTAGAGGCGATGGCTCGCGCTGTATCTCTTGGTGATAGCATCAGTAATGTATTGCAGCAGTTTAAAGTTTGGAAAAACAAACAAACACTTACTGAGAGTGCCCTAAGACGTATTGATCAATTACAGCTAAATGCAATTATGACGGCACTGGCTGAATTCGATTTAGCCTATAAACAACACCTGCATATCGACGCATACCAACATTTGCTGCATATTTCATTGATGTTTGTTGGTCCACTGCCCTTTGTTGTACCTTTCAATAATAAAGTCGAACAATACTCAAATCTATGATTGTTATTCTAGGTGGCACCTTCGACCCTATTCATTCGGGTCACCTCGCCTTAGCCAAACAAGCAAATCAGCTACTTAATCCAGACAAAGTGCTTTTTATGCCGTGCAAACAACCTGTGCACAAAGCAACGTCTGGAATTACTAGCGCGCATCGCATTAATATGATTAATCTTGCGATTCAAAATGACGCTAATTTTGCTATTGATTTACGTGAAATAAACCGTGATACCCCCAGCTATGCGCTCGAAAGCTTGAGTAGCTTTCGCCAGCAATACCCAACAGAACCAATCTTCTTTCTGATTGGTATGGATTCCCTCAATACCCTGCACACTTGGTTCAAGTGGCAAGAATGTCTAGCCAATAGCAATTTTTTAGTATTTCAGCGCCCTGGTGAAACCTTTCAACCTGCCTCTCAAGTTGTGTGCTATATCAAGGGAAATATAAACGACTCACTAGATCAGCTACCACTTGCTGGTCATATTTATCTAGCTCAACATCAACAAGTTGCCATATCGTCATCAGAACTACGCGCAAATCTTATGCAACTAAAAAATGATTTCTTGCCAGAAGCGGTTTCTGACTACATAAAACAGCATCGTCTCTACCAATAAACCCGCTAGCCGTGTTAAAATTTTACAATTACACGAAATAAACCAGTTACTAGGAAATATTTTGGATCCACGCGAGTTATTAGACTTTGTTATCGACAAAGCAGACGATATTAAAGCTGTTGATATTACTACCCTTGATATGACAGAAAAATCTTCAATTACTGACTATATGGTAGTGTGCTCAGGTACCTCTAAACGCCATGTACAATCAATTGCTAACAATGTTGCACTAGAAGCAAAAGCACAAGGTATTGAAGTCATTGGTACCGAAGGTCAACAAGAAGGTGAATGGGTACTGCTTGACCTTGGTGATGTTGTACTGCATGTGATGCAAGAAAGCACACGCGATTTTTATCAGTTAGAAAAATTGTGGAGCTAATACTGTGCGCATTCAGCTAATTGCTGTTGGCACAAAAATGCCAGCTTGGGTTGAAACTGGTTTCCAAGAATATCAGCGTCGCTTTCCACGCGATATGAGCCTGGATCTAATCGAAATCCCCGCTGGCAAACGTGGCAAAAATGCCGATATTAAGCGCATTTTGCAACAAGAGGGGGAAAAAACGCTCGCAGCCATACCTAAAGGGAACAAAATAGTTACTTTAGAGGTCACAGGTAAAGCACTCGATACCCATCAACTCGCCAAAGAAATGAGCAAATGGCAACTGGATGGGCGTGACATTAGTTTACTTATTGGTGGTCCCGAAGGGCTTGCTCCTGAATGCATTGCAGCTTCAGAGCAAAAGTGGTCGTTATCAAATTTAACACTGCCCCATCCGCTGGTACGAATTATTGTCGCAGAAAGCTTGTATCGTGCATGGAGTTTGAATAATAATCACCCGTACCACAGAGAATAAGAATAAAATCAAATAGATGTTAAAACAACGCGCTACTATCAGGGATCATTCAGCCGAGGCTAATTTAGTCGCTCGTCGCGCATTTGTGGCATTTGTTTTTGTCTTAATTGTGATTGGTATTCTGTTTGTTAACGTCTTTAACCTGCAAGTTAAACAGCACCAAAGCTATAAAACACGCTCCAACGAAAACCGCATTAAAGTAATTCCTATTGCGCCAAACCGTGGCTTAATCTACGACCGTAATGGTGTGCTGCTAGCTGAAAATCGCCCTGTTTATAATTTGGAAGTGATCCCTGAAGAAACACAAGAATTAGATAAAAGCCTCAAGGAAATTGCTACCTTATTTGATATTACGTCCGAGCAACAAGAGGACTTCCTAAAAAACATCAAACGCAAACGTCGCTTTAAAAGCCAAATTCTGAAATCGCGTTTAACCCCAGAGCAAGTTGCCTTATTTTCTGTCAATCAACACAAATACCCTGGCTTCAGTGTTGAAGCTCGCTTAG
>NZ_JAPEHW010000076.1 GCF_028875915.1 Pseudoalteromonas sp. G4 | reverse complement strand
CTGAATGCTGAATGCTGAATGCTGAATCCTGAATCCTGAATCCTAAGCTATTTCTGCTTGTTCTAGTGCATATCGTTTGAGGTGATGGTTTGTGTTCACATATTGAAAGGTTTTGAGAGCTTTTATTGTATTTAATTAGTTGAACAGTTTTATATACATCTTTGCTGGATATAGTCGATGGGAAAGATCGGTTTTTCTTATGTCTTCTTAACGTAATATAGTAGTATTGGATTGTTTGTAGGTTGTTTACTCAGGCTTTTCGCTGATTAACATTTTCTGCCTTTGTTGTAATAATTGTCTTTTTTGTGCCGATATAGAGTATCTTTTACTTTGTTAGCACTCACGTAAGTATTGTTTAGAATTAAATAATAAGAATATGAAACGCTTTATTCAGTATCAAACAGATAGATTGTCTGCTATCCCAAATATGGCGAGCGCAATCTCAAAGAAAATATCAGAATTCCAATTCGATTATCGTAAGATGCTGGAAGAAGCTTCGTTATTTTTTGAAAAGAATTATGAATATGAAACTGAGTTGGCACAGATCAATAAGAAAAATGCAGCCTATCAAGAGCATATTGATATTGTAGAAAATTACAAAAAAGAGAAAGGCAAGTTACCGATCATTAAAGGCCAGCGTTCGGCACAACGCTACCTTGAGAAATTACATCAAAAAATTGATGAAGGTGAATATCGAATTAAGCAGATTGCTGCTGAACGTTTAAAAGCGCGGGGCGAGCGTTATATTGCGTTAGAAAAGTTAATTGATAATATCCTTGATCTACTTGATGGTCCGAAAATATTTAGCCAGTTCTTAGGTACTATGGTGTTATCAACTCCTTTACCTAATGAAACTGTTCGCTGCATCCGCAATGAAAAAAATAAGCCGATTTATATAACTGCTTTAACTGTCGCCTTGTTTGAAGAAACACGATTATTTAATGAGTTTAAATCACCTTACTTAAAACAAGCATTAATCGACATTATTGGTGATGACAAAGTAAGTTTAATGCAGCGCCATGATTATAAGCCTTTTACTAAAGAGCAGAAAATGGCTTATCGTGAAGAGGTTTTGAAACCAATTGTTAAAGCGACTTTACTTCGACATATTGGCTCATATGCTCCACATGCTGAAGCTATATATCAAGGCAATCGTTTTCGTTTATTAGATGTTGACCAGCGCAATAAGTTGCTGTCTGGTATCAAGCGTAATTCGTATCTTTATCTGCGCCAAGGTGTAGGGTTGCCGCAAAGGCGTTTTGATAAAAAAGAAGAGCGTGATGAATTCTTCGCAATTGAGAATGCAAAACTTGAGTTTATGACTCAGTTGCTTGATTTTGATAATCAAGGACCTGAATTACGCGATTTAATGCGTATTCCAATGGTTTATGCGTCATTTATGTTATCAACCAAAGAAGAGTATGATTATCGTAATATGTATCGTGCCTACGACATTCTTAAAGAAGGCATGAAGCATGGCGAGTACAATGCTAATTTTTGTGCACTGTTTTTAAGAATGGTGGGGCGCTTTCCTCTTGGTAGTGGTATTTACTTTATTTCGCATGAAACGGAACAAATTGAAAAAGGTATTGTTTGTTCTTTATTTCCGAAAAATCCAGAAGAACCTTACGTCAAGCAAATCACACGTAACCATATTCAATCGCTTAGTCAAACAGAAGTGCTGGTTGTTCGCAGTACTAACATTTACTTTGAATCAACGCGAGAAAATTCAGGAATAGATGAAGTGGTATTTACTCAGCGATATCAACCACCGTATGTTTGGAATGCAAATGAAGTATGGGAGGTTCAAGTGCCAGCTTTAGTTTTTTGGAAAAAAGATGGCACCGTGAAACACAGTAATTTATCTATGCTTTAAGCTAGCTTATTAAGTTGCTGTTTAAGTACTAGCTTTCTTTTTTGCCATTTTACAATAGGCAATAAAATGGCAATTAATAAAATGGCATAAAACATATGTGGACCAATACCAAATACCAATCCAAAACAAGCTAAAAACCCAAGCATAATAGAAAGTCGATGTTTACTGGTTAAAAGTACCCATGCTGACGCCATTGTTGCTAGGTAGATCACAGCAAAAACACCATTTACCCAATTAATTAAATCTTCTAAATCTTGTCCTGTAAAATGGGTTATCACCAGCACTAAGGCCATAATGCTTAATACTGTTGATAGTGCCCTTTGTGGCACGTTTTGTTGATTTGATTGTGCTAGCACACGAGGCAATACACCTTGCTCGGCAAAACTGGCAACCAGTTTGGCTAAGCTTGCTGTGTAGACATTGATTGTTGCAAGACCACCTGCAACACCCAATATGCCAATAATATAACTCCCGCTACTAAAGTACGTATCAAAAACGCCAACAATCGCGAGTTTGGCATCATTGGGGTGATTTAATACTAACAGTGTTGAGGCAATATAAATAATGCCAACAAGCACACTGCCAATGATCATGGCAGGTATCACGTCTTTATTGGGGCGTTTAAATTCATTCGCTAGATGAGACATAGCTTCTACACCTAAAAAGCTCCAGAAAGCTAAGCCTGCGGCTTGGAAAACAGCATTGTTATCAAAGCTTTCAAAAGTTGGATTAATTCGGTTAGGTTGGCCTGTGCTAGATGCAAATAACACCATAACGATGGCGACGATTAATAAAGTAAGTAAAAATTGTAATTTTGCCGAAACATGAATGCCTTTTCGGTTTAACAAATATAAACCTGCTAACGCACTTAATTCTGCAATCAATAAGTGAAACCCATCGATGGCAATCATGCCCTGTACAAATTGAAATGTCATAATGACAGCTGCAGGTGTACCTATCGGTACTACCAATAAAAACATTAAGCCAATCACGCGTCCTGCTGTTTCGCCAAACGCTTTTTCCACAAAATAAGCAGGTCCTCGTGAATGGGGGTGAATGGATGAGAGTTTGCCAAAGATGTAGGTCATAGGCAGCAGTCCAATAGTTAATAATAGCCAAGCGAATACTGCGTTGCTACCCGACATTTCGACGGTCAATTGCGGCAGAATAAATACGCCTGTTCCGAGTAATGTTGTCGCCATCATGCCAGCACCTTGCCAGCGTCCTATACCATTATTATTTAAGTTCATAGTGATTATGTGAGAGGGGATTGATTGCAACAGTATAAGAATGTTCTTAAATACAAACTGATGTTGTTACTAGGCAATTCGATAGATATACCGTTAAAATGACGGTTTTAGCGTTTATAGCAAAATTTTTGATTGTTATGAGTAATAAGTATGCAAATGGACAAATTTGATCAGGCGATTATTGCCCAGCTAAAGATTAATGCTAGGCAAAGTGTTTCAGCTATCGCTGATGCAGTTAACTTGTCGCGTTCTGCAGTTACAGAGCGGATTAAAAAGTTAGAAAGAAACGGACAAATCCGTGGTTATCAGGTACTACTTAGCGAATCGCAAAAAGTAGGGGTGTCTGCATATTTTGAAATACAGCATCAGTGTGCGCGTTGTTCAAACATCGTAAAGGTATTTCAAGTCATTCCTGAGGTACTCACTTGCCATGGCATTACGGGAGACATGGACTTATTAGTGTTTGTGCAAACGGATTCAATGCAACGCTTACATGAAATCAGAGAGTATTTAGACGCTGAACCAGACATTGTAAAAATTAAAACGCATGTCGTTATGAGTGAATGGATTAACAATTTAGGGTAGTGCACGATGCATCAATTAGATCACGATTTGGAAAAAGAAAATACCCAAGTGAGAAAAACGCTTAGAGAAGACCCAACAATAGCAAGTTTGCTAAGTAGAATGCCAGAATCAGTACAACATAGTTTTACCGAAGAACAGCTTGCAAATTTACGTATCGCTCTAGGTGCGAGAAGCTGGGGCAAACATAAAATTGATTTTCGTAGCACCATCTCTTTCTTTTCATATCGATATTATTATGTATTTGTCGCAGGTCGAAACCGTCGTGAGCTTTCAAGGTCTGAAAAGAGAAAAGGTCTACTTATTCAATCTATCTTGATGAGTAGTTTTCTCGTTTTTTGTTCGATGTTGGGATTGCTAGTTTTATACCTCGTAAAATCAGCATTGGGTATCGACCTTTTCCCAAATTTTTCTCTGGGGATTTGGAGTTGGTTTAAGGGAAATATAATGTCCTAGTGTTAACATTTGGTTACGTAAAGGGATAGTTATCTATAAATTGCTGATATAGCATAATTAGGTAACAGGAAAAGGATAAACAATGAAAAAAATCAAATCTCTCGCATTGGGTTTAGTGGCTGCATCTGTACTTGCAGCATGCTCATCTGCTGATAATACAGCTTCTTCTAAGGAAGAGAACTTAGTTGCACCGATCGCAAAAAAAGTACCATTTGAGATGACGCAACACGGTCACACCCGTGTTGATAACTATTATTGGATGCGTGACGATAAGCGTCAAGATCCTGAAATTCTTGCGCATTTAGAAGCTGAAAATAGTTACACAGAGCAGCAATTAAAGCATACGGAAAGCCTCCAATCTCAGTTATTTGATGAAATCAAAGGGCGTATTGTAAAAGATGACCAATCGGTCCCAGTAAAGAAAGGCGATTATTTCTACGGTAGTGAAGTAAGTGGAGATAATGAATACCGCATTTACACACGTGCAAAAGATTTAGCTGGTACGAATAAAGAAGTGCTTCTCGATGTAAATGAGTTAGCAAAAAATCACGAATATTTTAGTGTGTCAGGCCTATCTGCAAGCCCAGATAGCAAATTGTTAGCTTATGGCGAAGATACAGTCAGTCGCCGTATTTATACCATCCGAATTAAAAATCTTGAAACGGGTGAATATTTAAAAGACGAAATCAAAGACACCGAAGGTGATGTGGTTTGGGGTAACAATAATCAGTTCTTCTATTACATTAAAAAAGACCCTCAAACTTTACTTGGTTACCAAGTGTATCGCCATGTACTTGGTACAGAACAAAGCCAGGACGAATTAGTCTACGAAGAAAAAAATAAGGCTTATTACACTTACATCAGCAAAAGCAAAGATGGTCAGTTAGTATATATCCACCACTCAAGTACCGAAGCGAGCGGCGTTTCAATACTTAACGCTAATGATGTAAAAGCAACACCAACACGTTTTATCCCACGTGAAGCAAAACATGAGTACAGTATTGCTAAGCTTAATAATGACTTCTATATAAAAACCAATTTAAACGCGGTGAACTTTCGTTTGATGAAAGTAGATGCAGCAAATATTGGTGATAAAACAAAGTGGCAGGAAGTTATTCCAGCACGCGATAACGTTAAACTTGAAGATATTGAGCTGTTCAATAATCACTTAGTTTATCAAGAGCGTGAAAATGGATTGATACGTTACATAGTTCGTGAATTAAATTCTGGAAATGAAACTGAGCTGAAGTTTAAAGATGTGGCATTTGCTTCAAGTTTGTCTGGTAATCATGAACTAGATAACCCAAAAGTTCGACTTTATTATGCAAGTATGACCACACCGATTAGTGTTCTTGAGTTTTCATTAGAAAGTGGTGATAAAACTGTATTGAAAGAGCAAAAAGTACTTGGTGACTTTAATACTGATAATTATGTCTCTGAGCGTATTATGGTTACGGCGCGTGATGGTAAAAAAGTACCTGTTTCATTGGTTTACCGTAAAGATAAGTTCAAAAAAGATGGCACGAATCCACTTTACCAATATGGTTATGGCTCGTATGGTGCAACGTTTGATCCGATATTTTCATCATCACGTTTAAGCTTACTTGATCGTGGTTTTGTTTATGCTATTGCGCATATTCGAGGTTCTGAAATGTTAGGCCGCCCTTGGTATGACGATGGTAAAAAGTTAACTAAGAAAAATACCTTTAATGACTTTGTTGATGTAACTAAATCGCTTGTAGCACAAGGCTATGGCGCAAAAGATAAAGTATTTGCGGTAGGTGGTAGTGCTGGCGGTTTATTAATGGGTGCAGTAATCAACCAAGCACCTGAGTTATACCGAGGAGTAGCTGCACATGTACCGTTTGTAGATGTGGTAACTACGATGTTAGATGAATCGATTCCGCTAACAACAAATGAGTATGATGAGTGGGGAAATCCAAATGACAAAGTGTATTATGACTATATGCTAAGTTACTCTCCTTATGATCAAGTTAAGCGTCAAGCCTATCCAAACTTATTGGTTACAACTGGTCTACATGATTCACAGGTTCAATACTTTGAACCAATGAAATGGGTAGCAAAGCTGCGTGAATATAAAACAGATAATAATCTGTTGTTATTCAAAACAGATATGGAAGCAGGACATGGCGGTTCATCAGGCCGTTTCAAGCGCATCAACGACACTGCGCTTGAATATGCCTTCTTCTTAGATCTACTTAATAAGTAGTATCAATAAGGGGCTTTTAGCCCCTTTTATTTTGCTAAAGTTCTTCTCCAGCTTCGTCCATGGCAACAATCTCTGTTTCCTTTAATGCATCAGTAATCCACTCGGCAAGTACTTCACAACTCAATACCTTATTCATATAGGCACTTGCAGATGCGTTAAGAGTAATACCATAGGTTTTGAAACGCAGTGCTACAGGTGCATACATGGCATCAACAATACCCCACTCACCAAATAACCAGCCACCTTGTTGTTCAAATTGTGCATGTTGTTCACTAAATATTTGCTCAATGCGTGCAATATCAGCAAGGCTTTGTTGTGTGAGCGCTACTTTGCGTTTAGCACGAATATTCATGGGTAATTGATTACGTAGTGAATTAAACCCTGAATGCATTTCAGCGGCCAATGCGCGGGCTTTTACGCGGTGCGAGGGATCACTTGGCCAACCTTGGTTCGATAAATAAGTTTCATTGATGTATTCGCATATCGCCAGGGAATCCCATACTGTAATGTTGTTATCAATTAAGACTGGAACTTTGGCAATTGGCGCAATATTGCTAAGGGTTTTAGTGAAGTCATCAGTCTCTAATTTTAAGTTGTGTTCATTAAAATCCAAGTTGAACTTTTTTAATAAAATCCAAGCTCTTAAAGACCATGTGGAGTAGTTTTTATTGGCAATATATAAATCCATAGTGTTTTATGCTCTAGTGTTTATTTTTCGGTATAACGCCAAATGTATAGTGTTATTTAACATCTGAATAGCGCATAATTCTTATACTATCTATCAGATTAATTGATGTGTTATGGAAATTGATGCACTTAAAAGTTTACTGGCATTTGTAGAAACGGGCAGTATTACCCGCGCTGCAAAACAGGTTAATCGCACCCAGTCAGCTGTGAGTATGCAGATGAAAAAATTAGAACAAGATTTAGGAAAAACCTTGTTTGAAAAAAGTGGCCGCAACCTAATGTTATCTAAAGAAGGGCATCAACTTGTTGGATACGCGAAGCAACTTATAACTCATTACGATAGCACCCTCAATGCAATTAAATCGCATAATACTAAGCTGCGTATTCGACTAGGCTGCCCTGATGATTATGCTAATACAATATTGCCTAAAGTAGTTCGCAATATGCATAGTTTATGGCCGGACTTAGACTTACAAATTCGCTGCCTACCGAGTAATGTTATTCGTCAGCAGCTTGATAGTGGTGAACTCGATGTTGGCATAGTAACGCGCTCTTTCGATAGTGAAGAAGGTTTACTTATTGCCAAAGATCGCGGTGTATGGGTATGCAATGGTGATACTCAGTTAGCAAAGCAAACCCCCTTGCCTTTGGTGACATTTCAACAAGATTGTCGGTTTCATCATGCTGCAATAGAAGGGTTGCACAAACAAGCGCGGCAATTTAAATTGATTGCGATGAGCGGTAGTGTCGCTGCAATGCATAGCATAGTAAAAGAAGGGCTTGCAATTGGTGCAATGGCAAGCCTAAGTAAAGGTGATTTAGTTGAGCTTTGCAACGAGCAATTGCCGGATTTACCACAAATCAGCATTGTGCTTATTTGTAATGCACACGCCAATAGTTTTATATCGCAACAACAACTCAATCAGTTAGGCAACTGCTTTTAGTGGTAGCGTCATAAATGTGCTGTTGGGATCCGCTTGGTAGTCTGCAAAAGGGCCACATTCTTTAAAACCAAATTTAGTATAAAGGTTGCGGGCAGCTTGAAAATAGTCTTGCGTGCCTGTTTCAAGTGATAACACTTGATAGTGCTTTGCCATGGCAAGCTCAATCACATGTTGCAGTAATCTTGACGCAACACCTTGGCCACGAGCCTGTTTTGCTGTGCGCATTGATTTTATTTCTGCGTATGTAGTGTTGTGATGCTTTATTGCAATACAGCCTAATAAGCTATCGCCACGCCATGCACTAAAAAATGTTATATCGTTTTGTTTAAGTGCGTTAAGGTCAAGCGCATGAACGCTTTCGGCAGGTGAAGTGGCATACATGTCATCTAAATGTTCTTGTAAAAGCGCAATAACATTTGGGCTGGATAAATCATCAATTTTAATGTGCATAAAAGGTCTTCTATAAATAATCCAACCTCGCTATTCATCTAACGTGCCAAATTATTACATTATTTAACCTATTGAATCTATTAAAAAATTAAAATTTGAATAGATTGCAGAATTTGATAATCGTCATTGTTGCACTTTTTTGGTGCAAGCGATGCTCATTTCTTTGGCGTCGCTCTTGCTTCTTAATTTACAGAGGGGTTAAGCTTAATAAAATTTATGATAGCTAGTGAGTTATGGAAAAATTTAACGATATATATATGCGTGCAGTAGATCGAAAAGGTGGCGAAACACGCCTTGAAATGCTGCTATCAAAGCCGCTCAGTATTAAACAATTAGCTAAACTGCCGGATTCAGCTTGGTTATCCGAGTTCACAAAAAAAATATTTCAAAGTGGCTTTTATTGGTCTGTAATTGAGAAAAAATGGCCAGGTTTTGAAGAGGTTTTTTGGCGCTTTGATGTTGAGGCATTACTTATGATGTCGCCAGAACAGCAAGAAAAAGCCGCCAGTGATGAGCGCATTGTACGTAATTATAAAAAAGTACAAACAGTGCAAGCCAATGCCTATATGATCCATGAAATCGCAAGCCAACATGGTAGTTTTAGCCAGTTTATAGCGGATTGGCCAAGCAGCGATATTGTTGGCCTTTGGCAATATCTTAAAAAACATGGTGCACGCTTAGGTGGAAACACAGGGCCTTATGCGCTGCGTGTACTCGGTAAAGATACTTTTTTGCTATCGCGAGATTGTGAAAGCTATTTGCGCAGCCATAAAATTATTGATGGTGGCTTACAAACGAAAAAATCGCTGGTTGCAATTCAGAGTTTTTTTAATGAACTGCAACAGCAAAGTGGTTTAAGCTACCAAGAGCTTAGCCAAATAGTTTCATTTAGCTGTGGCGACAATGTAGTCGGTATAGGTTAGCTATTAAGTCAACTGCGCGGCACAAACTCTAATACCGTTGCATTAATGCAATAGCGCAACTGACCATTTGGGCCATCATCAAACACATGGCCCAAATGAATATCAGATTCAACCGCACGAATTTCAGTGCGTTTCATACCAAAACTATTGTCAGGTTTTTCGTAGACTGCACCTTTGACTGGTTTGGTAAACGAAAGCCAGCCACTGCCAGAATTGAAACGATCTCGTGTATCAAATAAGGCTGCGCCACTGAGTTTGTCGATAAACATACCATCTGGCGTATCTTTAAAAATTTCATACTGTTTGCAAAAACGGTTGTCAGTGCCTTTGTTAAACGCAACATTAAATGCTTCACCTTTACCCAGTTTAAATGCTCCCACTATCTTGTAAAACTCATCACGAGATACATAACCTTGGCGTGCAAAAACTTCTTTGCCTTGCTCTAACAAAATAATGGTGGGGGTTGCCCAGGTTGGCGTTTTAATTTTAAGATCATGAAGTTGATCGGCGGTTCTAAACGTAAGTGGAATTGAGCCAGAATATCCTTTTGCTGTTTCAGCATTAAATTTCTCACAGTATGGGCAGAATGGGGCATCAATGACCAAAATTTGTTTACCTTCTAACAGCGCACTGTTATCAAGCTTAGCGATAGTTTGTTGGTTAAACGTCACACCAGTTCGCAAATCAGGGCAGTAGCCATTTGGATTTTTGGCTAGGTAATCTTGGTGATATTCTTCTGCCGCATAAAAGGTATCAAGTGGCTTAATGCTGGTGGCTATTTTGCCGAAACCAGCCTGACTAAGTAGAGATTGGAATTGTTTAGTAACCGCCATTGCGAGCGTTTTTTGTTGTTCTGAATTATATAAAATCGTTGAGCGATATTGTGTGCCGACATCGTTACCTTGGCGGTTGACCTGAGTAGGGTCATGGTGTTCGTAAAAGTGTTGTAGTATTTTTTCAAGGCTTATTTGATTACGATTGAAAGTCACCTTTACGACTTCGGCATAGTTGTTAGGATTATATTTATTACTCTTTTTGATGATATTTCGGTAGCTTGCCTTAAAGCCGCTGCCATCAGCATATCCACTTACAGCGTCAATTACCCCGTCTAGCGCTTCATAGCGTTTTTCTGCACCCCAAAAACAACCCGACCCCAATACAATTGAGTTCACATGATTGGTCTGCGCTTTTGCGGCATGGGTCAAATTGGTAAAGCTTAATAAAAACAAGCTGACACAAATTAAGTAGTTCATATTGCTGCCTTGTTAAAGTTATTTACTACGTAATAAATAAGACCTGAGATCGCTGAATTAAAATTCATTACCGCTAAACATCTAAATAAACCGCTTATCAATAAAAGACTTATATAAAGCAGAATGACAATATGCTTGTCGGCAATGAAAGCGGGAGGATTTATGAAAAAACTAATTTCAATTGCAGTAGCTGCTTCAGCATTATCGTTAGTTGGATGCAACACAACAATGGATGTGACTTATACACCGATTGCTGAGCTTGAGACGCGCACAAGTTGGGAAATAAACCCAGTAACAGGTTCTTGGGAAGCAGTTGAAAACACTGTGTATATTAGTGCAAAAGAAAAACAACACACGTTGCCGAAACAATACGATCGTTTTGCAAATAACTAGTATTACTCTGAATGCGCATGAACAATCATGCGCTTTTTTTAGAAGCGCGAAGTAAGCAATAAAGTGACTGAATCAAGTCCTGAATCATCATCACCAAGGTCAGCTCCTAAGCCAAAACTAAATGAAAAGTGTGGGTTAAACCAATACTGAGTTTGCACTTCAACGTTGTTGTTATCAAAGTCATTTGTTTGTGCAAGCGCTTGAATTCCAATAAACCAATTATCACTGAAGTAATAATCAGCACGCCCTTGATAGTAGTTTTCTTTTCCTGAAATTTGCTTAAACACAAAATCCCAACCTTGCCCTTGGGTTATTTTTGTATAGCGAACATAAGGCGTTAGGCGCCAATTGTTACTAGAATCCTCATTACCGAAATAATCGGTTTCATTACGGTATAAGTAAGTTGCACCTACACCCAGTTGCAGATTGTCAGTAATATTATTGCCAAGCTCACCGCTCAGTCTTAGGTAATGATTGTCGTATTCGTTATCAAGAGCGTATTCTGCACCTCCTCGAAATACCAATGCATTATCAAAATAATGTGTGTAGCCGACATCAACATCATAGAAATCATCTAATACCAGCGCACGCGTAGTTAGGCTGTTAATACGGTTTAGATATGATTTTAGGTTATGGGGGCCACTGGCACTTGCGAGGTCATCAAATGCATAAGTGTAAGCTGCACCTACGAAGTGATTATCAAAATCATAGAGGTCGGATATTCCGAAGTCGATTTGGTGTTGAATCGTGTTGTTAGCTAAGAGAGTATTGGAGGTAATCAATAACGCAATTGACAGTAGTTTTTTCATAATCGTAGTTGAGTTCTTTTTGCCAGCAGCATAAAGAAATAACTTCCTCTCGATAAGTGTGTAACTGTTTAAAATTGTGAGATATTGTAAATAGAGACTCTAAAAAATTTAAAGCATTAAGAAGTAACAATATGATCTGGTTTAAAGCAATTGATAAAGCATTGTGCGACAAGTTAGATGAAGGCCTTAACGGCAAAGGCAGTTTAATGAAAACCCTTGGCATCGAAATATGTGAAATTGGTGATGATTATCTAGTTGCAAGTATGCCTGTAACACCAGACCATCACAATCCAATAGGTATGCTTCATGGTGGTGCTAATGTCGTACTAGCCGAGACAGTGGCAAGTTATGCTGCTAATTTTGTGGTCGATACCAATAAATTCTATTGTGTCGGGCAAGAGATCAATGCAAACCATATTAAAGCGGCACGTAAGGGGATGGTGTATGCCACTGCAAGAGCAATTCATTTAGGCAAACGCACTTCGGTTTGGGAAGTTAAGATTACCAACCAAGCGGGAGAGCTTACCTGTATTTCAAGAATGACAGCAGCGGTGGTTGAGCGCCGATAATTGATCTATATCTAGTTCACTGTTAATAGCGCTAGTATTTTTAATTGTGCTGGCATATATCTTAGCTAGAGGTATATGCCAATGAGTGAAAAAAAACTAATTACGCTGCTTAAAATTGTTATCGTGCTTGGCCTGTGCCTTATTGGCTTAGGCTACTACTTAATTAATGTTGCTCATATTGAACAAAGTATGGGAGTAACAGGCATGATGATTGGCGGTAGCTGTTATGCGTTTGGCATTATTCTTTCACTACCTACAAAAATGTACCTTACATTTATTTGGGTGACTGCAGAGCAAAGACAAAAACAAAAGTAGCGAAATGTCGTTTTCATAATTTTCAGCCATACTTATTAGTAAGTTAGTTCTTCTTGTATTTATGAATAGTGTGATTCGACTTATAAGCCTAGTGTGCTTTTTACTAAGTAGTTCAGTTGCTGCAAGCGATGTAAAAGTTGCAGCAGGTAATTTTGTGCCTTATTTCAAAGCCGATATTCAAACTAATAAACAAGGTTTGTACGAGCTCTTGATTACGTCTGCTCTAAGCAAAATGTTGATTAATCCTACCTTTGTAAATGTTTCAAATGAGGCGATAAAACGCTATTACTACAAAGGACGAGTAGACATAGCAATCAATTGGACAGGTGAGTTTTTAGGTGAAGGTTATATCTCTGAGTATCGACTCTTTTTTTATAACCGCGCAATATTAAGGCGTTCGAGCAGGTGGGCAGCAGCCACTCAAATACTTGAATTAGAAGGCGCTCGAATCGCGAGTTTTTCTGGTGCAAGTTTAAACTTTGGCGCAAATTACAATTTACTGATAAATAATGTAAACACCCGATACTTTGAAAGTGGCGATCAACTGGCTATCAATAAAATGCTACAGGCAAATAAAGTGGATATCCTGATTGCTGATTGGCTCAAATTTTATCGTTATATTAAACCATTGGGCTTGCTTGATGAGTTTACATCCTTAGATGTATTACATAACTCTGGATCTAAAATTATTTTCAAAGATAAACAGTTACGGGATGAATTTGATAGGGTAATTGAAAGTATGCATGCGAGTGGTGAGTTAGAACAACTCACCCAAGCATGGCTGGCAAAAAATAATTTACCTAAGGTGTCACATCATTTTTTGGCGAAGCGATCTTAAATGCCGCCACCGTCTGTGTGTAAACCACATTCACGATTTAAACCAAAGAAACGGGTTTCTTCTTCAGTCATTCCGGGCTCTAGTTTACGTGTGGTATGCACATCACCCATAGACACATAACCTTGCTCCCATAGCGGGTGGTATGGTAAATCATGTTTCGTTAAGTACTGATACACATCACGGCTATGCCAATCAATAATTGGATAAACCTTCACCGTACCGCGGCTAATTTCAAGCACTTGCTTGTCGGCACGAGTTGATGATTGTTGGCGACGCAAACCGCTAAACCAAGTACCAGCATCCAACTCTTTTAATGCGCGTGTCATAGGTTCAACTTTATTTAAGGTATTGTATTGTTTAATACCTTGCTCGCCTTGTTCCCATAATTTACCAAACTTAGCTTCTTGCCATGCAGGGCTCAGTTCTGATTTATACACTTTCAGATTTAGTTTCAATCGCTCTGTAAGCTCATCAATAAATTGATAAGTTTCAGGAAAGAGATAACCTGTATCCGTTAAAACTACTGGAATATCCGCTTTTTGTGATGTAACTAGGTGTAACATTACAGCCGCTTGAATGCCAAAGCTGGATGATAAAAAGTGTGTGCTTGGTAAATTTTCTAACGCCCACAAAACACGTTCTTCAGCAGAAAGCTGTGCTAACAAGCCATTTGCATCGGCAAGCATGGCATTTTGAACGTCTTTATCTAGCGTTAATATTTGCTTAAATTCACTCATGCATAAATTCCAAATTAGGGCGGCTAACCGCCCTTAAAATATTAAGCGTGGAAGTCTGTTTTAGAAACTTTCACTTCGGCAACGATTTCCTTACGGATAGCGAAGTCACCAAAACATTCACCTTCGTTGCGCTCCTTGGCCCACTGGCCAATTAATTCATCTAATGCTGGTAGGTAAACATCTTCACCCACATTTTCTAGGTAAAGCTTAGGTACGCGCGTACCTTCACGGTTACCACCTAGGTAAACGTTGTATTTACCTGGGCCTTTACCTACAAAACCAATCTCAGCCAACATGGCGCGACCACAACCATTCGGGCAACCTACAACACGCATAATGATGTCGTCATTCGGAATTTCGTGCTTCGCTAAAATCGCTTCTGTTTTCTCAATAAGCTCTGGCAGGTAACGCTCAGCTTCAGCCATAGCTAGTGGACACGTCGGTAATGCTACACATGCCATTGAGTTAATGCGTTGCTCTGTGTATGAGTCGTCAATTAAGCCGTGCTCACGAGCGATTTTCTCAATAATGTCTTTTTGATCAGCAGGTATACCGGCAATGATCAGGTTTTGGTTTGCAGTCATGCGGAAATCACCTTGGTGAATTTCTGCAATTTTACGACAGCCCGTTTTAAGTGCTTTATCTGGGAAATCTAAAATACGACCATTTTGAATAAACACGGTTAAGTGGTGTTTACCATCAATGCCTTCTACCCAACCGATACGGTCGCCACGATGTGTAAACTCATATGGGCGGCTTTCTTCAAATTTAACGCCAGCACGGTTTTCTACTTCAGCTTTAAATGCATCCGTACCGAAAGTATCTAATGTGTACTTAGTTTTCGCGTTCTTACGGTTAACACGGTTACCCCAGTCACGCTGTACAGATACGACGTGCTCAGCAATTTTTAGCGTGTGCTCAAGCGGGATAAAACCTAAATCATCGGCTTTACGCGGGTAAGTGTTTACATCACCGTGCGTCATCGCCAGACCACCACCAACAAGCACGTTAAAACCAACAAGTTTGCCGTTATCAGCAATGGCAACAAAGTTAAGGTCATTGGCGTGAACGTCTACTTCGTTGTTTGGTGGAATCGTCACCGTCGTTTTGAACTTACGTGGTAAGTAAGTTGAACCTAAAATTGGCTCTTCTGTTGTTTCAGTCTTTTCACCGTTTAACCAAATCTCAGCATACGCTTTAGTGTGTGGTAATAAGTGCTCAGAAATCTTCGCTGCCCACTCGTAAGCTTCTTGGTGCAACTCAGACTCAACAGGGTTAGTAGTACATAGTACGTTACGGTTAACGTCACCTGCCGTTGCAATTGAGTCAATGCCAACGCTGTTAAGCATTTGGTGCATTTCTTTAATGCCCGGCTTTAACACACCGTGGAACTGGAATGTTTGACGCGTTGTTAAACGAATACTGCCGTAAATGGTTTTATCGCCAGCAAATTCATCAATCGCTAACCACTGCTTAGGCGTAATAATACCGCCTGGCATACGCGCACGAAGCATCACGTTGTGCATAGGCTCTAGTTTTTGCTTAGTACGCTCTGGACGAATATCACGGTCGTCTTGCTGGTACATACCGTGGAAACGAATTAGCTGGAAGTTATCCGCTGTAAAACCACCTGTAAGTTGGTCTTTTAAATCCGCTTCAATGGTGCCGCGTAAAAAGTTACTTTGCGTTTTTAGTCTTTCGTTATCAGCAAACTTAGCATTTGGGTCTAGCTTGCTGTTAGGTTTGTAATCTGTGCTCATGGCTTATCCTAAAATTCTACTGTGACGGTCAGTGTGGTGTACTAACAAACTGTTAGTACACGTCTTTTTGATAACGGTTGTTGCTGCGAAGCTCTTTAAGATAGCTTTCAGCTTGCTCGTCATCTTTGCCACCATGGGCTTTAATAATGTCGATAAGTGCTTGGTGAACGTCTTTCGCCATGCGGTTTGCGTCACCACAAATATAGAAATGTGCACCTTTTTCTAACCATGCAAATACTTCTTCGCCTTTCTCGCGAAGACGGTCTTGCACGTAAACTTTTTCTGCTTGGTCGCGGCTAAACGCAAGGTCTACTTTGTTTAGTAGGCCAGACTTCACATAACCTTGGATTTCAACTTGGTATAAGAAATCTTGGGTGAAGTGTGGGTTACCGAAGAATAACCAGTTTTCACCTTCCGCTTCACGTGCATAACGCTCTTGTAAGAATGCGCGGAAAGGCGCAATACCTGTACCAGGGCCTACCATGATCACAGGTGTGTTATCATCACTTGGTAAACGGAAGTTGTCGTTATGCTCGCTAAATACTTTAACTTTAACGCCTTCTTCAGCGCGGTGAGCTAGGTAGCCCGAACAACCGCCAAAGTGTTTTTCACCAAAGGCATCAAACTCAACTAAACCAACGGTTAAATGTACTTCTTCTTCAACTTCAGCTTGGCTTGAAGCAATTGAATATAAACGTGCTTGTAGCTTACGTAAGCTGTTTGCTAAGTCTTGCGCGCTGATATCACTTGGGTTTTGCTTGATAATATCGAAGATTTGACGTGCTTCGATGTACTCGCGCATTGCTGCTTTATCTTCAACTAGCTTTAATAGCTCAGCGTTGTTGGTTGCTTGAGCGTACTTTTCAACAAAACCTGGGTAAGACTGAGTAAGCTCTAGTTTTTCAATTAACGCTGTGCGAATTGATAAGGTTTCATCACCTAACGTGATTTCAGTTGCGCCATCAATGTTTAATAGTGCTAACGTTTCATCAACCAGCGCTTCGTCATTTAAGAAATAAACACCTAGAGAGTCACCTGGAAGATACGTGATATCAGAGCCTTCTAATGAAATCTCAATGTGGCGTACGTCTTTAGTTGAATCGCGACCTGTGATCTTTTGTACCACACTTAGCTCAGCCGCAAATGGGTTTTGCTTAGTGTATTGGCTTTGTGCTGGTGCTGCACCGAATCCGGCCATTGGAATAACCTGTGCTGAACCTTGCGACTGTGCTTTTAGCTCAGGTTCGAATGCTTCAACCGCACCACCGATCCAAGCTGCAGCGTGATCTTCATAATCAACGTCTAAATCAGCGCGAGCAACAACCGTTTCTGCGCCGAGTGCTTTAAAGCGCTCTTCAAAATCGATCGCCGTTTGGCAGAAGAATTCATAGCTTGAATCACCTAGGCCGATAACCGCTACTTTAACGCCATCAAGTTTAGGTGCTTTTTTCGATGCTAAGAACGCATGTAAGTTTTCAGCGTCTTCTGGCGGCTCACCCTCACCATAAGTAGAAACAGCAACAGCAATAAACTTTTCTTTCTTAAGTTGAGCTGGCTTATAGTCAGCCATATTTACAAGCTTAACCGCTAGGCCTTTCGCTTCAGCTGCTGCTTTAAGTTGGTTAGCGACGCCTTTTGCATTACCTGTTTGTGAACCATAAAGAATGGTTAATGCCGCAGCTTCGCCTGCTTGTGGTGCTGCGCCCGCAACCTGACCTGATAATGCTGCTGTATTGGCATTTGCTGCTAAGTAACCACTCACCCAAGCTTGTTGAATTGGGTTCAGTTCAGCAGTAAGCGCTTGTAACTTCTGTACTTGCTCTGGCGTAAGCGGACTTGCTTGCGCCGATAGTTGACTTAACAACATGCTCTTTATTCCTCGACAACCGGTAGCTATATTTCTTTGCACCTTAGGTGCTTCTCTGATGGTGAAATATAGCGAGCTCTAGGCGAAGAAAAAAATAATAGAAAGTGCTTTTATATTCCAAAAAGGAATGTATGACGTGTTATTTATAATTTTTAATAAAGTTAAAGTGTTTAACCGCTTGTTGTAACAAGGATATATTGTTTTTTTGCTGTGTGAAGATTAATCAACGATCTTAGTTGAGGGGGAATTAATAAATAAAATGGTAGGGATGTCAGCTCAAAAGTAACAACTTGCTAACAGCAAAAGCGTTGCTTTTAGCAAGTCATCATAAATTACAGACTAACGCTAAGTTAGATCTTTGGTCGCTTACTCGGTTGGATAAAGCGTAATTTCCATACCAGCACCGAGCGCTGAAATACGTAATAATGTATCGGCATGTAAAGCTTGGTTAAAGCACTTAGGATTTTTGCCACTTTGAAAACCAATATCAAATGTACGCTTTGTACACCCTAACCATTGTTTAAGTGCATTGCGAGAACATGATTCAACCAATTCACATAAATGATTAATCATTTTGTCAGGTGTTGTAACATCAATGCTGGCTTCAATGCGTGCTAATTGTCGAGTATCGTCTTTGTCGTAATGAAGTACTACAGCTGACTTTGATAAATCGGATACTAGCTGGGCAATATCTTGCTTTGACTCGATTTCTAGGTCGACATTAAGAAACTGAATATCTGACATTGATGTTTATTCTCTGAAATTGCGTAGTCGCTCACTTTACATTAGATTGGCTTATATCTCTAGAGCGTGTTGACCTTTGCTGTCTATTTCTGCAGCAGTTTGTTTGGCATTTAGACGAGGCAGAGCGATTGTAGTGTAGTTATTTTACATAAATGAGCGATAACATAGTATA